>JBAVYM010000039.1:0-9798 GCA_049698775.1 Gammaproteobacteria bacterium | reverse complement strand
GTGGCGAATTCCACGCCCGGCAACTGGATCACCTTCTGCGGTGCGGGGGCCGGAGCAGGTGCTGGTGCAGGCGGCGGAGCCGGTTGCACGGGAGCAGGCGCCGGGGGCGGAGGCGGCGGGGCCGGTTGCGGCTCAGGCGCCGGTGCGGGTGCAGCAGCGGAACCCAGCGGTATCTGCAAGCCGATGCTCGCAATCAGGTCGTTGAAGTTGCCGTTGCCGAAGGTATGTAGCTCCTGCACGCTGAAGCGGATCGCTCCACCCCAATCCCATGGGGAAGTCAGGAAACCGATACCCAGTGTCCCGTACGCTTTAGTGCTGCTGCTGATACCGGTCGCGCGTTGGTCGTTGGCGCCCAGGCCCAGTAACAGGAATGGCGAGAAGCTTTTCGGCCGGTCGTTGAAGAACCACAGGCCGTTCACACCATACGCCGTCTGATGGAACGAGCCGGGGATGCCATTCTTGAAGTTCAGCTTGTAATCAATGACGCCGAATTCCAGATTCCAGTCCTCACTGAGCGGCTTGCCGAAGTTCAACTGCCAGCCACTGCCGCTGTTGGTATTCTCATTGCTATCCGGCCATACATAACTGTATTGCGGCGTGATGTACCAGCGGCTATCGAAACTCTGATCCTGCGCTTGCGCGGTCAGCGATGCAGCCGCCATTCCCAAGCCGACTATTACCAATAGGTATTTGATGTGCTGTTTCATGTTCCTTTGTATCCTCGCTCCTGATGATCGAACCTCTTTTGAGGCGGGTAAAAAAGCGCGCGCATTCTAGCCGAAGTCCGAGTCCGAGGCGACTCTTTTTCGGCACTTTATTTGGCAATTTTCCATAAAATATCCAGAAACACCGGTCATGCCATACAGATATTGCATGGCGGTCACCCCTCCAATGCAAAAGGATAAGTAATGTGCCGCCCGGCCACTCGGACGAAGGGCGTGAGTTTGTGGGGCTGCCACTTGCCGGGTCCCATGATGTGGCGCACCTCGATACCGCGCACCGTGAGCGCATCGGCAATCAGCGAGCGGTGACAGCGCCATGGCACCGCTTCTGCGCACATGATGGCGGCGGTTTCCTTGTCCCCGGTTTCGATCAACGCATTTAACCCGTGCTCGAATTCCTGTGTTTGCATGTAATCCGCATAGCCGCGAAAGCTGGCATTTCGCCATCCCATATTGACCGAGTCTTTATGCGTCTTGCGCAAACCGCCTAGCGCATCCAGGTGTGTATAACCGATACCCGCTTGTTGCAGTGAAGCTGGCAGCGAGTCGGTATTGAATTGCGGATTGTGGCGCGAGCGCGGCACTGTGCGCACGTCCACCAGCCGCTGCACACCGTTTTCCCGGAGCAGCGCCGCCAGTTCGTCCAGCGAGCGGGTGGAATGACCGATGGTGAAAATAATCATGGCCCGACGATGCGCAATTGGTCAGCCAAAAAAACAGGGCGGGTTGCCCCGCCCTGTTTACACAATCCCTTGCGGGTTTACCTAATCATGAATCCTTGCTGCCAGTTTGCAGCACTACTTTGCCGCAGCCGTGATTGAGGATTTCCGCTGCGGAAATGTAAGTGGCAACCAAGCCCGCGAACAATCCCACATAACCGTCTATGTAGTGGAAGAACCCCATACCTGTCCAACCCAACAGGCACATGGCGAGCAGTGCAATCCATGTGGCCAGCAGGAACAGGGAACGCGCCCAACCGGCTTTGAAGGAACTGAGCCATACGTAGAAGAAAAATATGGCCCACACCAGCCAGAACCAGCCCTCGCTGCCGCCGGAGCCCCCGGCTCCTCTCAAGTGATTCATGGTCCAGAACCCGCCTGCAAAGCCGAAGAATATGACAGCATCAATGGTCCGGCCATGGAAAAACGTCAAGATGGCAATCACGCCCAATACCACACTGCAGAGTCCAAAGCCCATGGCCATGCCGTGGGGATCGCCACCACTGACCCAGCCGGCATCACCGAGATTGAGCATCCATAACGTCAAGCCTATACACATGAATCCGATGGTGGATGAAATTACCAGTCTGTTATTCATAAACTACCTCCTAATTTTCGTCTTGTTTAAACGGGATTTACTGAACGGCGCCAGAGGATGGCCAGAGGTAGGATGCTGAGAGCACCCGGGACACCCTGAAAGGTGCCCAGCCGTCGGATTTAGGTATAGACGATGCCGGGAAATTGTCCAGTGTCCACACAGCGACGATAGATATAATCCAGGATCTTGACGCTATTTGCAGCGATTATGTTGGATTCATGGAACTAGGATATTGGGATACTATCAAAAATAGGTGGCAAGCAAATAGCGTGCCTGAAATTTGGCATCCACTTAATTTGACATCCGGGCACATCTGCCAATCAGGCCGGTTCACACGCCCAGATAGATATCCTTGAGCCGTAGATAGTGTCCGGCGGAATAACGCAGCATCTCCCTTTCCCTATCTATCAACCCGCGGATCAGTCGGGCGGGATTGCCGCGATACAGATAACCGGATTCCAAGCGTTTGCCGGGACTCACCAGACTGCCGGCGCCCAGCAATACGTCCGATTCAATCACGGCGCCGTCCATGACGATGCTGCCCATGCCGATGAGACAGCGGTCGCCGATGGTGCAGGCATGCAGCAGGCATTTGTGGCCGACGGTCACGTCTTCGCCGATCACCAGCGGGAAACCACCGGGTGAATATGGCCCATCGTGTGTCACGTGCAGCATGCTCAGATCCTGAATATTGCTGCGCGCGCCGACGCGGATGCTGTTTACATCGCCCCTTACCACGGTGTAAGGCCACAGGGAAACATCATCTCCCAGCGTCACTTGGCCTATGACGAGGGCGGTGTCATCCAGGTACACACCCCGGCCCAGCACGGGCGTAAAAGATTGGAACGGTCTGACTGGCATCTTTTCGGGTTCCAGGTCTGGTGGAAAGGTATCAAAAGCAGGCAGGCCAATATGGCATCACCCGATTACACCGGATAGCCGGCCGGATGATACACTCAGCCGCTCGATAACCGGCATGGGGACAAAGTCATGGGCGTGGTCGGCTTCATCATCCTCGCAATCATCATTATTCTCATCATCTACGGCTTCGCG
Organism: Gammaproteobacteria bacterium; assembly: GCA_049698775.1. GTDB lineage: Bacteria > Pseudomonadota > Gammaproteobacteria > Natronospirales > REEB76 > REEB76. Next base: position 6,706 of record JBAVYM010000039.1, on the reverse strand, counting down.
CTGTACAACAACCTGGTGTCGTTGAAGAACAACGTCGCCACCGCCTGGTCAAACATTGATGTCCTGCTCAAACAGCGGCACGACGAGCTGCCCAAGCTGGTGGAAACCTGCAAGCAGTACATGGGTTACGAACAGGAAACGCTGGTGAAGGTCATGCAGGCGCGTGAGGATGTGCAACAGGCACGCGCGAGCGGAAATGTCGCGGCCCTGGGTCCGGCCGAAGGTCAGTTGCGCGCGACTATCGGTAACCTGTTCGCGGTGGCCGAAGCCTACCCCAATCTGAAGGCCAACGAATCCTTCCAGCAATTGCAAACCCGCATCACCGGGCTCGAAAACAGCATCGCGGATCGCCGCGAGTTCTACAACGACTCCGTGAACGTGTTCAACACCCGCATCGAGCAGTTCCCGGAAGCCCTCATCGCGCGCAACTTCGGTTTCAAGGAAGCCAGCCGGCTGGAGATTGCCAGTGATGAAAAGAAAGATGTGGACATGAAGGCGCTGTTTACCTGAGCCGGTCCGGTGTTCGATTTATTCCGCCCGGATACCTGGACGCCGGCCGTGCACGCGGCTGATCCCGGGAATTTCTGGTTCTGGACCCTAATCCTATGCTTGCTGACGCTTGTGGCACTGCTGGCGGGGTTCATATTCCTGCTGCGCGCCTGGAATGTCAAAGAAATACCGGTTTCGCCGATCCGTTCAGCCGCCCAGGGTTACGTGAAGCTTGAAGGTCATGCCGATCTCATGCCCGGCCCACCAATCATTTCGCCGCTTACCAGCAGCCGTTGCACCTGGTGGAGCTACAAAGTCGAGGAACGCACCAACACCGGACGCAACCGCAGTTGGCGGGACATTGAACACGGTACCAGCGACGACCTGTTCCTGATCCGGGATGCCAGCGGCCAATGCGTGGTGGACCCGACGCACGCCGAGGTGATCCCGGCGACCGAAACGATCTGGTATGGAGACGAACCGCGGCCGGTTCGGGGGCCTGGTATCGGTGGTTTCGCCCTGACTTCCCCGTACCGCTACGTGGAAAAACTCGTCGCTCCCCAGGAGTTCATCTTCGCGCTTGGATTTTTCCATACCCAGGGCGGCAATGCGGGCGCTACTATCATCAATGATGAAGTGGCCCAATTGCTGCACGAATGGAAACAGAACCAGGCGGAACTCCTGCGCCGCTTCGACACCAACCACGACGGTCAGATCGATCAGCAGGAATGGGAAGCCGCGCGGCAGGCGGCGCGCGCGCAAGTGCTGGCGCAGGAACAACAGGCCACGCAGCGGCCGCCGGTGAATATCTTGGCGCAGCCCAAGGACGGCCGCCGCTTTCTCATCTCCACGTGCCAGGAAAATCAGGTGGTTAAGCGTTTCCAACTGTGGGCGGCGGCATGCCTTCTGGTATTCGTGGTGGGCGGCGGTATCGCGGGTTTCATCATCGCTGCGCGTCTGAGTTCTCCCGCCGCCATTCAGCCTGCTCCCAATACGAGCCCGTGATAATATTTACCCGGACATTTTCCGGGCCTGATTATCTCCATGAATACCAATCCGCTGCTGTCTTACGACGGCCTGCCGCCGTTTCCACACATCCGCGCCGAGCACATTGAACCCGCCGTGGACGCAATGCTGGCAGAAAACCGCGCGACTATCGCGCAGATCACTGCGGGTGACACTCCCCCCACCTGGGATGGATTTATAGAGCCGCTGGAAACCCTGGACGAACGCCTGCATCGCGCCTGGTCACCGGCCGCACACCTGAACGCGGTGATGAATTCGCCGGAAATGCGCGCCGCCTACAACGCCTGCCTGCCGAAGCTGAGCGAGTACGAAACTGAATTGGGCCAGAATGAAGCCCTGCAACGCGGCTATGCGGCTTTGAAAACCAGCTCCGAATGGCCGGCCTATATTCCCGCCCAGCGCAAACTTATCGAAGACACTCTGCGGGATTTCCGCCTCGCCGGCGTGGACCTGTCGGCGGAAAAGAAGACTCGCTTCCGCGCCGTCATGCAGGAGCTTTCCACGCTGCAGGCAAAGTTCGAAGAAAACCTGCTGGACGCCACCCAGGGCTGGTCCCGGCACATTACAGACATCAACACTGTGCGCGGCATTCCGGAAACCGCACTGGTACGCGCCCGGCACGAAGCACAATCGCGTAAATTGGCCGGCTGGGTATTCACGCTGGATTATCCCGGCTATTCCGCGGTCATCACTCACGCTGATGAGCGGGGATTACGCGAGGAGATGTACCACGCCTATGTCACACGCGCGTCCGATCAGGGTCCGGATGCCGGCCGCTGGGACAATAGCGCCAACATGCGCGACATCCTGCGGCTCCGTCATGAAGCCGCCGTGCTTACGGATTTCGGGAACTTTGCCGAGTATTCGCTCGCCAGCAAAATGGTGCGCAAACCCGAGGAAGTGACTGCTTTCCTTGAAGATCTGGTGCGCCGCTGCCGGCCCGCGGCGCGACGCGAATTTGCAGAGCTGCAAGAGTATGTCCGCCAACGAGACGGCTTGGTACAGCTCGCGGCCTGGGACATGAGTTATTACGCGGAAAAAATGCGTGAGGAACACTTTGCAATTTCCGATGAAATGCTGCGGCCGTATTTTCCCGTGGAGCGGGTGCGCACCGGTCTGTTTGCGGTCATGCAGAAGCTGTACGGCATCACGCTCGCGGAAGTGCCCGGCGCGGAGGTCTGGCATCCGGATGTGAAGCTCTTCGAAATCCGCGATGAATCCGGCACGCTGCGTGGCCGGCTGTACCTGGACTTGTTCGCCCGCAAAGGCAAGCGCAGCGGCGCCTGGATGGATGATTGCCTGAGTCGCCGGCGCACCCCACGCGGCGTGCAGATACCGGCGGCCTACCTCACCTGCAATTTCCCGCCGCCGGTGGAAACCACACCCTCACTGCTCAGCCATGACGAGGTGCTGACCTTGTTCCACGAATGCGGCCACTGCCTGCATCATTTGCTGACGCAGGTGGACTATCCCTCCGTAGCCGGCGTCAACGGCGTGGCCTGGGATGCAGTGGAATTGCCGAGCCAGTTCCACGAGAACTTCGCCTGGACCCGCGAGGGCTTGGCGCTGGTGAGCGGTCATTATCAAACCGGCGCGCCGCTGCCGGATGAGCTGTACGAGAAGCTGCTGGCGGCGCGGCACTTTCACACCGCGTTGTTCATGCTCAGACAACTGGAATTCGGCTTGTTTGATTTCAACCTGCACATGCATGCCGGCAACGATATGGATGCGGATTTTGTCGGCGAGACCCTGGCGGAAGTGCGGCGTGCGGTGAGCGTGGTGCCGGTGCCGGCGTGGAACCGCTTTGCGCACAGTTTCTCGCACATCTTCGCCGGCGGCTATGCGGCGGGTTATTACAGCTATCTGTGGGCCGAAGTGCTGGCAGCGGATGCCTATGCCGCATTCGAGGAAACCGGCATCTTCAACCGCACCACCGGCCGGCGTTTCATGAACACTATCCTCGGCCAGGGTGGTAGCCGCGAGGCCATGGAACTGTTCGTGGAATTCCGCGGCCGTAAACCTATTCTTGATCCCTTCTTGCGCCTTAACGGCATCGCCGCGTGAAGATAGCTACCTGGAACGTTAATTCGCTGCGCGTGCGTTTGCCGCATGTATTGCGTTGGTTGGAAACGACGCGCCCGGATGTGCTGGCGCTCCAGGAAACCAAAACCGAGGACCGGGATTTTCCGGTCAGCGAGTTCCAACGCGCCGGTTACCACGCCGCGTTCTCCGGCCAGCCGGCCTACAACGGCGTGGCGCTGCTCTCGCGCACACTGCTTGCCATCACCGCGACGACGCTGCCGGATTTCAGTGACGCCCAAAAGCGCGTGTTGGCGGCAACCGTAGGCGACTTGCTGGTGCTCAATCTGTACGTCCCCAATGGCCAGAGCCTGGATTCCGATAAATACCGTTACAAACTCGACTGGCTGGCGCAGCTCGGCCTGTGGCTGGCGCAACTGTTGCGCCAGCATCCGCGATTGGTGGTGCTGGGGGATTTCAACATCGCGCCGGAAGATCGGGATGTACATGATCCCGCGGCCTGGTCCGGCCAAGTGCTGGTGAGCGACGCGGAGCGCGCCGCTTTTCGGCAGCTACTGGATTTGGGATTGCAAGACAGCTTCCGGCTGCACACCGAAGGCGGCGGTCATTACAGTTGGTGGGATTACCGCACCGCCGGCTTCCGCCGCAACCAGGGCCTGCGCATAGACCACGTGTTGCTGTCATCGGCGCTGGCGGAGCACTCCGCCTCAACTGTCATAGACCGGGAACCACGCGGCTGGGAACGGCCTTCCGACCACACGCCGGTGATCGCCGAGCTCACCGACTAACGCTATTCCACCATCACCGACGTGGACAAACCACGCAAGTCGGCCAAGTCGGTGCCGCGTTCCGGGCTCGCCTCACTTTAGGCGGCCAAAGCCCAATCCACGGCCGCGCGTGCGTGAATCTCGGTGGTATCGAACAACCGGATGCTTACGCCCGGCAATTCTTCGAACAGCGTGAATTCGGTACAGCCGAGGATCGCGCCTTCGGCTCCCACGGCCGCAAGCCGGTCAATGATGCCAAAGAACACCTTGCGTGACTCCGGCCGCACCTCTCCCTTGCACAACTCCTCAAATATGATGCGGTGTATCGTTTGACGCTCCGATTCATCCGGAATCATCACCCGCAAGCCGTGACGCTGTTCCAGGCGCAGGCGGTAAAAGTCCTTTTCCATGGTAAAACGCGTGCCCAGCAAAGCAACAGTGTGGATACCACGCTCTTTGACCGCCCCGGCCGTGGCATCCGCCACGTGAATGAGTGGCAACTTCACGGCAGCCTCGATTTCAGGCGCCACGAGGTGCATGGTATTGGCACAGACCACCAGCGCCTCAGCACCGGCGCGTTCGAGGCGCTGCGCCGCATCCACCAGCAGGCGCGCCGCGCCGGCCCAGTCATCCGCATGCTGGAGCTTCTGCAATTCATCGAAATCCACGCTGTAGAGCAGCAGCTTGGCGGAATGCAGCCCACCCAGGCGCGCCGCCACCAATTGATTGATGCGTGCGTAGTAGTGGGCGGTGGATTCCCAACTCATGCCGCCGATGAGGCCGAGGGTTTTCATGGGTTGCAGGCCATCTTTGCCATTTCGTTTGCAGTCATATCAGCCCCAGCCTTGCTGGCAGAAACGAAAGGCGTGCCTGATCGGCCAAAATTTGTGGCCCGGCTTGCGCGACGCGGGTTACATGCGCCGGATCTCTTCAACGGTTACATATCACGCATCGCAGGCGAGCGGCAGCCCCCAGGAATTCGATTATCAATCGGCATGCGCCAAGGTCGGAATGCGTTTGACCTGCCGCCGCAAAGCGTGCTCCGCGCGCCACAGGTCGTGCTGCGTCTGCATGTTGAGCCACACTTCCGGACCGGTATTGAGCCACTTTCCCAGCCGCACGGCCATCTCCGCACTGACCGCGGCCCTGCCATTCAACACCCGCGACAGGGCGACGCGAGTAACACCTAGCGCCTTGGCCGCGTCCGTCACTGTTACCTCGCCTCCCGCGAACACCCCATCTCTCAGCACTTCGCCAGGGTGTGCAGGATTGTGCATACGCGTCATGTCTTGCCTCCTAATGATAATCCCGGTAATCAACCAGCAAGGCATCTCTTCCTTCGAACCGGAACGTGAGTCGCCAGTTTCCGCTCACCGCCACGGCCCAATGTCCGGCAAGGGGCCCCGTCAGTCGGTGTAACCGCCACCCGCTGAGATTCATGCCCTGCGGGCCAACCGCGTTATCCAAAGCCGTCAGTTGCAGCCGCAGACGCTTGGCATGAGCAGGCTGAATCCCGGCTTTGCTCCCGGTGCGGAAGAACGCCTCCAATCCCTTGTGGCGAAATGTTTTGATCACCGAGGCAGTGTATAGCGGTACTATACGCTGATCAAGCGTTTCTTGTACCGCCGTGAAACTGCTCGAACAGGATCCCGCCCAGACTCTCCGTCACAGTGGCAATCACGCTCCCCACCTCATCCCGCACGTAGAAACTCAGTGTATCCGAAGTGATCGCCCCGCCGCTGTTCGCCGCAATCGTCTCCACCCCCACGCGCGTGCCCGCGGCCAGGATGTAATGCCGGTAGGTGAAATCATCCGTGGCACTGTCGTACACCTGCTCGAAGAGGCCGTCTATGTAGGTCGTGGTCTGGGTGTCCGAGCCCTTGGTAATCGCCGTCACCAGCCACTCGTGGGAGGGGCCGTAGGTGAAGCTCTCGTTCGCCCCGTCGCCCGTGATCTGGGTGGGCTTGTTGAAACCCGTCCACGTCACCTGCCGCCTTCAGTGACCGCTTTTGCCGGTGTCTATGATGGGCTCATTCATCAAGTGCAAGTAAGACACATCTTTGATAGCGCCGCTGGAGCCACCGAGAGGACCACGGTCCTTTGCATCGAAAACACCTTGTACCGCAACATACTTACCAGTCCACGAAGCATATTTATTGATCTCTTTTGCGTTAACGTCCAACCGAAGTGACACCGAATTTATAAAGATACTGTGCCTATACCATTCCATACTCGCAAACAGCTTACTTTCAGAAAAATAGATTCCCCCGGCTAAAGCCGGGGTCCTTACCGTTACAGTTCCATACGGAACTGACCTGAATCCTGGCGGCCTTGATGTTCTACGTACCGTTTGACGGTCGCTTCGTCCACCCCTACGCTGCTGA
>JBAVYM010000038.1:0-56997 GCA_049698775.1 Gammaproteobacteria bacterium | reverse complement strand
ATTTTACCCCGTTCACCGGCCTGTCCTCACGCCCCGGCGGGGGCCAGTTGCGGTAATCACGGGCATTCGCTACTTTAATCGCGTGCCGGCCGCATCCCGCGGTGCGGCGTCGGTGGGAGAAACAATGGAAGCGCCCAATGTTGGAAGAAAAACCATGAACAGACCGGAGGAGCGCAGAAAATATCCGCGCTTGCGCCGGGAAGAACGCGTCGTAATACGCAAGCTGGACAACACCGACGAAGATCCGGCCAACAACGTGCTGTATTGCAAGACCGTGGATATTTCAGCCGCCGGATTCCAGGCGCGCGCCAAACGGGAACTGCATCCCGGGGAGCTGGTGGAACTGGTCATCAATATGGAAGGCTACGAGGATTCTTTCCATCTGCGTGGCGAAACCCGGTGGTGCCGCCCGGCGAATGAGGAAGATGCTTATCTGTTGGGTATCCAGATACTCGACATCGCAGGCAGTGATTTTCCATACTGGCGGCGGATATTCAATTAAGGCCTTCCTCAGCCCTCTACATCAAATCGGTTTATCAGGTGTCGTAAAAAGAAAAGCCCCTTGTAGGGGCTTTTCTTGTTTTTGCTGCGTCCGGGCAAACTTTTGCCGCAACTCTCAATAGCGGTAAATATCCGGCTTGTACGGTCCATTCACGTCAATGCTCAAGTACTTGGCCTGCTTTGATGTGAGTTTGGTCAGGTGCACGCCGATGCGATCCAGATGCAGCCGCGCGACTTTCTCGTCCAGGTGTTTTGGCAGCACGTACACCTTGTTCTGGTACTTGCTTCCGTGGGCGTACAGCTCAATCTGCGCCAGTACCTGATTGGTGAAGGAGTTGGACATGACGAAGCTTGGATGGCCGGTGGCGCAACCCAGATTCACGAGACGGCCTTCCGCCAGCACGATGATCCGGTGACCGTCCGGAAAGATTACGTGATCCACCTGCGGCTTGATGTTTTCCCACTTGTATTTGCGCAGACTGGCGATATCTATTTCGGAATCGAAATGGCCGATGTTGCAGACGATGGCGTTGTGCTTCATCTTTGCCATATGCGCGTGGGTAATCACGTCCAGGTTGCCGGTGGCGGTTACGAAGATGTCCGCCTGGCCGGCGGCCTCGTCCATGGTCACGACGCGGTAACCTTCCATGGCCGCCTGCAACGCGCAGATGGGGTCAATTTCGGTAATCCATACCGTCGCCCCGAGTCCGCGCAATGACTGCGCGCAGCCCTTGCCTACATCGCCGTAACCGGCGATCAACGCAATTTTTCCAGCGATCATTACGTCGGTGGCACGCTTGATGCCGTCCACCAACGACTCGCGGCAACCATAGAGGTTGTCGAACTTGGACTTGGTGACCGAATCGTTCACGTTGATGGCCGGGAAGGGCAAGGTGCCGGCCTTTTGCATCTCGTAGAGTCGGTGTACACCGGTGGTGGTTTCTTCGGTCACACCTTTTATATTGGCGAGAATCCTCGAATAAAAGCCCGACTTGGTTTCCAGCCGTTTTTTGATGGCTTTGTACAGCGCGGTCTCTTCTTCATTTGCGGGTCTGGCGATGACGGAGGTGTCTTTCTCCGCCTTCGCGCCCAGGATCACAAGCAGCGTCGCGTCGCCACCATCGTCCAGGATCATGTTGGGCGTGCCGCCGTCGCCCCATTCCATAATGCGGTGGGTGAATTCCCAGTACTCGTCCAGGCTCTCGCCCTTGTAGGCAAATACCGGCGTACCGTCGGCCGCGATGGCCGCAGCCGCATGGTCCTGGGTGGAGTAAATATTGCAGGAGGCCCAGCGAATGTCGGCGCCGAGCACTTTAAGAGTCTCGATCAGCATGGCCGTCTGGATGGTCATGTGCAGCGAACCGGCGATGCGTGCGCCCTTCAATGGCTGCTGCTTCTTGTATTCCTCGCGCACCGCCATCAGGCCGGGCATCTCGGTCTCGGCGATCTTGATTTCCTTTCTACCCCAGTCCGCGAGGCCGATGTCCTTGACGAAATGATCCGGGGATTTCTTGTTCACGACTGCGTTCATTGTGTGTCTCCACAAAATAAACGAGCGCCGTTGTGAAAATCACTTCGCTTCTCAAGCCTGGCCGGACTTTCCGGCTGCAGCGCTCCTTGAGTTGTGAAGCTGCCTGTTGTGGGCGTTAAATCAAACTACCGCCTTTATTTTTGCGGCATCCTTTAATATGGCTGCCTTATCAATCCGTTCCCAAGTGAATTCCGGTTCCTCGCGGCCGAAGTGGCCATAGGCAGCGGTTTTCCGGTAAATCGGCCGTATCAGGTCGAGCATCTTGATGAGGCCGTAGGGACGCAGGTCGAAATGCTCACGCACCAATTTGGTGAGTTGTTCGTCGCTCAGGCGGCCGGTGCCGAAGGTTTCTACGCTGATGGAAGTGGGTTCCGCCACGCCGATGGCGTAGCTCACCTGGATTTCGCAGCGTTCCGCTAACCCTGCCGCCACCAGATTCTTGGCCACGTAGCGCGCCGCATACGCAGCCGAGCGGTCTACCTTGGAAGGATCCTTGCCGGAGAACGCGCCGCCGCCGTGACGCGCCATGCCGCCATAGGTGTCCACGATGATCTTGCGACCGGTCAGGCCGCAATCGCCGACCGGCCCGCCGATAACGAAGCGGCCGGTGGGATTGATGTGAATCTGGGTGTCGCGGCCAATCCATTCCTTCGGCAGCACCGGCCGGATGATTTCCTCCATCACCGCTTCCTGCAACGTCTTGTATGCTACGTCCGGCGAATGCTGCGTGGAAAGCACTACGGCCGAAAGTCCCACCGCTTTGCTGTTCTCGTATTTGAACGTGACCTGGCTCTTGGCGTCAGGCCGTAACCAGGGAAACTTGCCGCTCCTGCGCACGTCTGCCTGACGCTTCACAAGCCGGTGCGCGTAAGTGATCGGCGCGGGCATAAGCACGTCGGTTTCATTCGTCGCATAGCCGAACATCAGACCCTGATCGCCGGCGCCCTGTTCCTCGGGATTCTTGCGGTCCACGCCCTGCGCGATGTCGCCCGATTGTTTGCCGATGGCGTTCAGCACCGCGCAGGTTTCCCAGTCGAAGCCCATCTCGGCGGTGTAACCGATGTCCTTGACGACCTTGCGCACCAATTGTTCCAAATCCACCCAGGCGTCGGTGGTGACTTCGCCCGCCACGATCACCATGCCGGTTTTTACTAATGTTTCGCAGGCCACGCGCGAGCGCTTGTCCTGGGCCAGCAGCGCATCGAGCACGGCGTCTGAAATCTGGTCCGCCACCTTGTCCGGGTGGCCTTCCGAGACCGATTCCGAGGTGAACAGGTAATTGCGGGACATGGGCGGAGCCTCTGCGACTGGGTATAGAAAAAGGGTGTCTAGTTTACTTGCTTGGCGCGGCATTTTCGACCGTAAGGGCGCCGATAGACATTATGACCGCGGATTTTGGCCGCACGCGGAGATTCTGCAAACCGCGCAAAGCCAGGCGCGGTGGCATCAATCGTCGCTGTTCTTGAAACGCGCCCGGTCTTCGGGTGTCGCTTTATCCCGGCATTGTCCGCGGACACTGATAAAGCCGCTTTCCGTTGTCCGGTCCTGTTGCACGAATCCGTCCCGGCAGAACCCGGTGTCCATCAGTTTCGCCTGTAGCAAACCATCGAAATTCTGTTGCATCTGGCTGGCGCCCTGATTTCCGTCATTCATGCCCCCACGCCCGCCTCGAGCCATGCCGCCACGTCCATGTCTACCGGAGCCGCCGGTTTGGGGTGATTGCAGGCTGAACACGAAGAGTTTGGAGCCATCGTCTGCGATATGCGTGACGAAGGTAATCGCAGGTTGCGGTTTGCTGGGCGCGTTGCCGCAGGCGGAGATGGTCGCCGCTGCCAGCACAGTTGCCAGAAGGTGACCCTTCATCTCACGTTCTCAAACCCGAGAACTTGTATCGCTGAAAAAGCAGGCGGACGGAACGGAGGAAGCCCGTCCGCCTGTAACGTCAGAATGAGCCTGAATCCGAAGGACCGTGGGATTGCTGCCAATTTCCGTGATGCCAGTGTTTTTGCATGAATGACATGCGCTTCAGGAGAGAGTCGCGCACCACCGTTTTCTGCTGTGGCGTAAGGCTGTCGTAGAGATTCAGTTCGTCGCCCTGGATCTTGCGCATTTTGTCGCGCATCTGATCCATGGCGGCATTTCTCTGCTGCGCCAGAGCGCGCAGATCGGGAGTATTGCTCTTAAGCGCGGTCTCGGACGCCGTCATCATTGCCCGGCGCTGGTCGCGGAACTGGGTGAAGAGCGCCTTGCGTTCCGACTTGATGGCATCGAGCGACTGCGTTTGGGTACTGTTGAGATGCAATTGCTCAACAACCCTGGGCCCGAACAGGCCGAAGGTGGGACGATGGTGCCCCCGGTAGGCGGCGAATGCCGTGCCGCTTGCCAATAAGGCGATGACGGCTGTGACAATCAAAATTCGTTTGGACCTCATGGATGCAATCTCCCAAAAGCTATGGTTGTGTGAACCAACCCAGTGTCGGTTCCCTGGCGCAAACCATAGTCCAATGGCTGAGATAATGTGTTTCGCATTTGCTCTATTTTGTAACAGTTTGTTTCCAGCGGCCGCGGCAGCAATATCCGCTCATAGGTTTCAGCCATACCGACCGTGGGCGGGCATTTACACCCTGCTAGGCTGTCTTTGAAATAGAACGCATCTTGAGGATGTGTGAAAAGACATGATTACCTGCGACACACCGTTATGCAATTTGGCAAGCACGCACCGGACTTCAAGCTTCTCGGCGTGGACAGCCGCCGGCAGACCATCAATGCCTGAGGGCCTGAATAATTCATCTTTCGTCATTCCGGCGCGACCGCCATGGATGGCAGAAGTCCCAGAAATGCAGGAGCACAACTGAGAAAGGCCGGAATCCAGTCATTTCAAGTGCCTGGGCACCGGCTTTTGCCGGTGCGACGAATTAATCAGAGTCTTCTTGAGCTCAGTTGCTTTTCGAATTTGATCAAGCAGCCTGGGCGGCTTGGCGGCGCTAGCAGGAGAATCCATGCGGAGTACTTTAGGCCGCCCTAAAACAATGGCAAGGTGATTGTATGGAACAAAGTGGTTTTAGTTGACATTAGACGACAATGCTTCCTAAAATTCGTCCGCCTAATTCAAGTTAGGTCCCAGATAGAAAATGCACCCTGCATAAAATCGGTGGATAACAGTTTCTGCCGATTTTTTAGGAGGATTAATAAAATATGAACAACAATTTACCTACTGCATCCCTCGGACATTTTGTCATGAAGGTTAACGATATTGATATTAGTTATAAATTTTATACAACATTGGGCTTGCGTCCGTTTGGGATATTTCCTGATATGGCAATCATAGAATTGCGAGGCGGAACACACATTTTGCTTTTTAATAAAAATGATGAGCTGCCATTTTCATTAAGTTCCAGCCATCTTGGCCAGCGCAGTGCTTTTTTTAATGAGCGACTCGACTTGATGATTGACGGCAAGTCCAGGAGCGATCTGGAACTGTATAGGACGACTCTAATGGAAAAGGGATTGTCGGCAGATGAAATTGCTCAAGACCAATTCTTTGGTCACGACTATTTCCAGTTGGCCGATCCTGATGGCAATGGCATAACGATCTATAGCAGCCACAGAGGAGAGTTGTCAGTCTAGGGAGGGAAAGGCACCAAAACCGAAACGCGCAACACAGTCCAGTACCTAGCTCAGCCTAACTAGTCCGTAAGAGACTTCCCGTCAATACCGCGCGCCTGATGTTCTGGCCTTGAGCTTTCAGGCTTTCGCTGTTCAGCGTGGTGTTCTCGTGGCCGAATGCGGCTTGGTCAGCTCGATGCGGTGTTGCAACGTTGTCAGACTGCATTTCCGTAAACGGTCTTGTTGCACCGATGGTGCGGGTGCGGACCAGAGTATAAACCGCGCCCGGAGACCTCATTCAATCCGCGGTGTCGTCGGTGTCCGGAGATCAACCGGAGCACCTGGTGACGGCCGGCTAGTTAGTCAGGTTCTCTCCGGGTGGGTCTGACCCGTTGCTACTGCTTCGCGCTGACGTGGAACCCATTCATGTCATGGCGGCCACCACCGTGCAGGCGCGCTTGCCGGCGGGGCGCTGCACCATGGGGTGCTTCAGCCACGCCTCGGCATCGTAGACCTCGTCGTGCGCGAGCATCGCCCACAGTTGCCGCGCATGCTTGTTGGCGATGGCCACCAGCACTTTGCCGAACGGCATGCGGCAGGCCAACTGCCGGATCCAGATCTGCTCGGGCGTGGACTTCTCCGCGCTGACCGCTTGGGCGCGCTGCAGGCTGCTGCGTGCGCCCTGGATCAGCAGCGTGCGCAGGTACGCATCCCCCCGGCCGCTGATAGTGCCCAGCCGCGTATGTCCGCCACTCGAGTACTGAGTCGGCACCAAACCGAGCCAGGCCGCCAGTTGTCGGCCGTTGCGAAAGTCCTTGGCCGAGCCGAGTGTCGCGACCGCGGCATCGGCCGTGAGGGGTCCGATCCCTATGATTGCGCGTACCCGCACGCAGCGAGGCGCTCCTTCACCTCGGCCCAGTGTGCACCGAGCTCACTCAGCAGCTCGTTCGTTTCGCGAGGCAACGCCGCGAGCTTATCCGGGTTCGCCAGCCCACGACGCAACGCCACCTCGCTCTTCGCCACCACGATCCCGAACTCGGCCAGCAGTCCGCGCAGGCGGTTGCCGATCGCGAGGCTCTCTACTTTGTAGCCCTCGCGCACCCGGTGCCACGACAGCCGCGCTTGTTGCTCGACGCTCTTCACCGGCACGAAGCGCATATTGCCCTGCCGGGCGGCCGTGGCAATCGCCTCAGCATCGGTGTGGTCGTTCTTGGCCGTAAGATTCTTGCGAAACGGCTTCACGAACTGCGCCGCCATCAGCCGCGGCTGCAGGCCAGACTCAAGGCAGCGCCGCCCCCAATGATGGGCGCCACTGCACGCCTCCATCGCCACCACCGTACCGGCCGGCACCTGTACCAACCACAGCGCAAAAGCCTCACGCCCCAGATCCCGCCGACCCAGCACGTGACCTGCCGCATCAACTTCACACACCGAAAACATACTCTTCGCTAAATCAACGCCAATGGTTATAGTGTTCACTGAGACTTCCTCTTCTGTTGACGGTTGTATACAAACACCATCATGGCCCTCAAGGCCGTAGGGAGCAGGAAGTCTCTTTTTACTCATTCAAGCCAAACCCGCAGCACGATTTGGCCGTGTCCGGGATCAGCCTTCGGGCAATCCTTGGTGACAATCCTGTGGTCCGCTTGCCGAGTTGCCAAAGGCACCAGGAAATGTGATCCGGGTGCATTTATCTCGCATCCGTTGTTGATGGAGATATGTGAAGGCGGGTAGCATTTCTCGGATTTGGCGGTATTTCGGCTAAATACGGTCCATATTTAACCCATCCCACTGTTGTTGCTATCTATTTCCCCCGGAGCATGGTATAAAGCGCGCGTTCTTACACAGCTTGCGATATCCAGAAGCCATCTTAAAAACAGCTGCGCTTGGCAAGACCTTGTTACGCGCCGGCTCGAAACGCTCTTGTACTCCCCCTGTACCTCCGCTTTCCCGCCACGCTAGCCGCGTTTTGACCACGCACATGTTGTTTTTGAGATGGCTTCTGATGAACTCAATATCGCCGGCTGTTGTTAAGCACAAACGTTTAAATTATCAATTACTTTAGAGAGATTGCAATGGAACAGAACAAATTGTATGTCGGTAACTTTCCTTACTCGGTGGATGAAGCGCAGTTGCGCGGAATCTTTTCTCAGTACGGCGAGATTTCAGAACTGGCCCTGATCATGGACCGGGATACCGGTCGTCCCAAGGGTTTCGGCTTCATCACCTTTGCCACCCAGGCGGCAGCGGAGAAGGCGCTGGAACAGAACGGCAAGGATGTCGGTGGTCGCCCGCTGAAGGTGAACGTCGCCACGGACAAGCCGCGTACTGGCGGCTTCCGCAGTGGCGGTGGCGGCGGCGGTAATGGTGGCGGCAACCGCTCACGGTGGTAAGCCGGCAGTTCGTCTGAACTGAATCGGAGCATGGAAAGCCCTGCCGCTTACGGCGGGGCTTTTTTATGAGCGCTCTACCGCGTTTCCGCCGCCTGCGCCGGAGTGAATTGCCTGTGAATGGCGTGGCACTGGCGCGCTATCTCATCGGCAAGACGCTGGTAAGGGAATTGCCCAAAGGCCGGATCGTCGGGCGCATCGTGGAGACCGAAGCCTATTTGCCCTACGACCGCGCCTGCCATGGCTACAACGGAATGACCAAGCGCAATCGCTCACTGTTTCTGGAGCGCGGCCACGTGTATGTGTATTTCATCTACGGAAACTATTTCATGTTGAATGTGAGCGCCGGGAAAGCGGGCATCAGTGCGGGTGTATTGCTGCGCGCGCTGGAGCCATTGGAAGGTATTGAGCGGATGAAACGGGGCCGCAGGCACGTCGTGGAAAAGGATCTGGCGCGCGGACCGGGACGACTGGCCGCGGCCTTGCGTGTGAGTATGAAACTGGATGGCCTGGATCTTTGTGCGCAAGGTCCGCTGTGGCTGGGAACGGCAATCAGGCCCGTCGGCAGGATCGGCCGCACCGTTCGCATAGGTATCAACATGGATGCCGATCGGCTGCTGCGTTTTTACGAGCGCGGCAATCCTTTTGTGAGCGGCCCGAAGATGCTGCGGGGCTGATCAGTATCAGTGAAGTTTTCCAATCGTCATTCCTGCCGCGGCAGAAAGAAATTCCACCCTTCGACTTCGCGCCTACGGCGCTACGCTCAGGGCGAACGGCATTTTTGAGACTACTTCCAGTCTCCTGGCGAAGCCCTGATTTATTCGTCATACCCGCGAAAGCGGGTATCCAGGTTTTTGATACTGCTGAATTCCCGCCGGAGCCTGCCGAGCTGAAGTTTGGTCAGTTACGCTTCTGGGCAATGCGCAAAGGCGCGGGCGTGACAGACTTATTCTCGTTGCAACCGGTGGGTACACAGGCTTCGGGGTGGCCGGCCAGCATGTCATGCGCTTCCACCCGCCGTAATTGCTCGTTGGGGTTCATGCGGGCGAGGATGTGACTGGCGCCCTTCTTGCGCGCACGCGCCACCTGGACTTTGTCGTTGACCTGTTCCTTGAGGTTCCCCTGGCCGATATACACCGGAATCCAGTGGCCATCATCCGCGCGGCGCGCGAACATGTAGTTGCCGAACTGGCTGTCCTTGGGCCGGAAACCCAGGTCAAAAACGTAATACGAGTAGTTGGTGCCGGACGCACCGCGGAAGCTGGAAACAGGCGGATTCATAAGCTGAACACTGAAGGTTAAGATGACTCGAAGCGGGATTATACACGCATTCAGGCATCTTCGCCGGACGCGAACACCTGGGTAGCGAGAGCCGTGAGCACGATGATGAATCCCGCCAGCACCACACACGACAACCACAATGGGAAATACAGCGTACCGGTGGTGGCCCCGCGCATCAGGTCCACGGCGTAGGCCACCGGATCGAAGTGCGCGAGTATCCTGAGCCAGTGTGGCGTGTTGTTGAGTGGATAAAGCGCGCCCGAGAGAAAGAAAAGTGGCAACAGCACCGCATTGCCGATGATGGGAAATACCGCGGTGGATTTGAAACGCGCGGCGGTGGCTACGCCGAGCGCCGAAAAGGTGACGGCGGCGATAAGCATGGCGCCCAGCAATCCCAGGAAGCGCCAGTAGCCGGTGTGGATGCCGAGCAACGGGAGCAAAATGAGCAGGATGACGGCCGGCACCAGCGCCTGAATTGCGCCGGACAATACCTTGCCGGCGGCGATGGCCGGCCGCGGTACCGGCGCCACCAGTACGGCCTTGAGGAAACCCATTTCCCGGTCTATCACAATCAGCATGGCGGCAAACACCGCGGAAAACAGCAGCGACAGGCCCAGCACGCCGGGATAAATATAGGCCAGGTATTTGCCGCCGCCCATGATGGAACTCGCACCCAGGCCGGAACCCAGCACGAACAGATACAACAGCGGCTGAATGAGGCTGACGATCAGGCGCACGCGGTCGGTCCACAGCCGCTTGAGATCCAGCACGATGACGGCGAACAAGCCTTTCATCGCGCACCTCCGATGGCAAACGCCGGTTTGGGCGGTGCGGCTTCGCCGTTGTCGAGCATCTTGCCGGTGAGTTTCAAAAATACATCCTCCAGACTTGGCTCGTGCACTTCCGCGCGCAGGGTTTTCACCGGCAACGCCGTAAGCAGCGTGGGCACCAGCGCGGCGGGTTCCGCGCTCACCAGCACGATGCCACGTTCGCTGATTTCGGATTTGTGGCCATGTTCCGTAAGCCAGGTGCGGGCGCGTGCGTCGTCCTCGGTGCGCAGCAGGATCACGCCGCCGCCGATGCGACTTTTCAATTCCTGCGGCGTGCCCAGTGCGATGATTCCGCCCTTGTTGATGAGCGCGATACGATCCGCCACTTCCGCTTCTTCCATGTAATGCGTGGTGAAGAACACCGTGCGCCCCGCGCGCACGAACTCACGCACCTGCGCCCAGAAACTGCGGCGTGCGTCCACATCGAGACCCAGCGTCGCTTCGTCCAGAAACAGGATATCGGGATTCGGCACCATGGAGCGCGCCAGTTCCAGCCGCCGCTTCTGGCCGCCGGAGAGTTTCCGCGCTTCGCGACCGGCAATTTCCGTGAGCTCCAGGTTCGCCATGATGGCATCGCTGCGCGCGCGCGTGGCCTTGAGGCTGAGACCGTAAAACAGACCCATGAGCAGCAGGTTGTCGCGCACCGACAGTTTTTGTTCCAGCGCCGGTTCCTGGAACACGATGCCCATGCGCCGGCGCACGGCCGCGCGTTCGTGTACCACGTCGTAGCCCATGACGCGCGCCTCGCCGGCCGTGGGCTTGCGCAGCGTGGCGAGGATCGAGAACAGCGTGGTTTTGCCGGCCCCGTTCGGACCTAGCAGCGCGAACATCTCGCCTTTGTTCACGGTGAGATCAATGCCGCCGAGCGCCTCGACCTTGTCGTATTTTTTGACCAAGCCGCGGGTTTCGATGGCGGCGTTTTGCGGGTTCATAAAGTGACTTCCGTATAACAGGCGGAATCGTATTTCATGTTTCATGTAGGTTGGAGTGAGCGGAGCGAACTCCAACGATTGCAATGATTATTTGACGTTGAGATTCGGAAGACCTCACCCTAACCTACGTCGGCTTGCGCGGCTCAAATTCGGCATAGTCCTCTGTGCGCGGCGCTTTCTCCATCGCCTGCATCAATTCTGGCGGCGGCATCATGATTTTGCGCGCCTTCAAATCCAGCCACGCGCCCTGCACGTCCACCGTGCAGGCGAGTTCACCATCGGCCTTGTAGATACGGTGGCGGATGCGCCAGTGTTTGCGGTTGGGCGAGAGGCCGGAGATTTCCGTGGTGACGGTGATGTGCTCACTGGCGCGCACTTCGTGCAGATAACGGGTGTCTTCCCGGAACAGCACCGGGCCGATACCGAGCACCCGGAAACGCTCCAGGGTGAAGCCAAAGTCGTGCAAGAAGCCTACGCGCGCCTGGGCGGCGCAATCCATGTAGGCGGTATGGCGCAGGTGGCCGTTGGGGTCGAGATCGGCCCAGCGGACTTCAAATTCACGGTGGTAAGCGGCGCTCACAATTAGGACTCTTTTCCAAAACAGGGAAACCCGGCATTTTACGCGCGCAGGGTTGTCCCCGGTGCCGGCATCGGCGAAAATACGCGCCCTTTTCCGGGGAGTTTTCATGCCCTCCCGACGCGAACTTGCCAACGCCATCCGGGCCCTCGCCATGGATGGGGTGCAGCGGGCCAATTCCGGCCATCCCGGCATGCCCATGGGCATGGCGGACATCGCCGAAGTGCTGTGGAACGACTATCTGAAACACAACCCGGCCAATCCAAACTGGCCGGACCGCGACCGCTTTATTCTCTCCAACGGCCACGGCTCCATGCTGCAGTACGCGTTGCTGCATCTTGCCGGTTACGACCTGCCGCTGGAGGAGTTGAAACGCTTCCGGCAACTGCATTCCAAAACGCCGGGCCATCCGGAATACGGTGTGACACCGGGCGTTGAAACCACCACCGGGCCGCTCGGCCAGGGATTGGCCAACGCCGTGGGCATGGCGATCGCGGAAAAGTCGCTGGCGGCGCGCTTTAACCGGCCTGGTTTCAAGATCGTGGACCATTACACCTACGTGTTCCTGGGCGACGGCTGCCTCATGGAAGGCATTTCGCACGAAGCCTGTTCGCTGGCGGGCACGCTCGGTTTGGGAAAACTAATCGGTTTCTACGACGACAACCGCATCTCGATTGATTCCACCGAAGACAGCATCGGCCTGTGGTTCACCGACGACACACCCAAACGCTTCGAAGCCTACGGCTGGCATGTGGTGCGCGAGGTGGACGGCCACGACGCGGCGGCGGTGAAGCGTGCCATCGAGGAAGCGCGCGGCGTGAGCGACCGCCCCACGCTTATCTGCTGCAAGACCATCATCGCATTCGGCGCGCCCCACAAGCAGAACACCGGCCACGCACACGGCTCACCTTTGGGCGATGCGGAAGTGGCGGCGGCGCGCCAGCAACTGGGTTGGGAACATGCGCCGTTTGTGATTCCGCCCGAGTACTACGCCGGCTGGGATGCGCGCGCGCGCGGCCGGGCCTTTGCGGACAACTGGGACACGCTGTGTGCGGAATACGCGAAGTCCTATCCGGAGTTGGCGGCGGAATTCACACGCCGCATGCGAGCGGAACTGCCAACCGGTTGGGCGGCACAGGTGGAGAAATTCGTGAAGTCGGTGGCCGCGCACGGCGCGGAAATCGCAACGCGTAAAGCGTCGCAGAATGTGCTCAACGGCTTCGGGCCGCTGCTGCCGGAACTGGTTGGCGGCTCGGCGGACCTGACCGGTTCCAACAACACCAATTGGAAAGGTTCGCGCGCCATCACCCGCCAGGATTTCGGCGGCAATTACCTTTACTTCGGTGTGCGCGAGTTCGGTATGTCGGCCATCATCAACGGCCTGGCGCTGCACGGCGGTTTCATACCCTATGGCGGCACCTTCCTGACGTTTTCCGATTACGCGCGCAACGCGCTGCGCCTCGCTGCGCCCATGAGCGCGGGCAGCATCTATATATATACACACGATTCCATCGGCCTGGGCGAGGACGGCCCGACCCACCAGGCCGTCGAGCACTTGGCGAGCCTGCGTCTCATGCCGGGCATGGAGCTGTGGCGGCCCTGCGACGACGTGGAAACCGCGGTCGCCTGGCAGGCCGCCATCGAACGGCGGCGCGGCCCAACCGCGCTGGCACTCTCGCGCCAGAATCTGCCGCATCAGCCGCGCGTGACCGCGCAGGTGCGCGACATTCGCCGTGGCGGCTATATATTGGTGGAATGCGAAGGCCAGCCAGATGCCATCCTCATTGCGACCGGTTCGGAAGTGGCGCTGGTGGTGAACGCTGCCAGGCAATTGGCCGAACGCGGCATGGCGGTGCGGGTGGTGTCCATGCCCTGTACCAGCGTGTTCGAGGCCCAGGATCCGGTCTGGCATGAATACGTGCTGCCGAAGCGCGTCACGGCGCGCGTCGCGGTGGAAGCCGGCGTGACCGCGGGCTGGCGCCATTTCGTGGGCGACCACGGCGGCGTCATCGGTATGGACCGTTACGGTGAATCCGCGCCGGCCAAGGACGTGTTTGAGTATTTCGGCTTCACCGTAGAACATGTCGTGAAGACGGTGGAAGCGGTGGTTGGGAAAGGCAAGGTGCTGAGTGCCGGATGCTGAGTGCTGCGTAAAATTCTTTTATCGTTACGCAGCAAATGTAGGTTAGGGTGAGCGTAGCGAACCCCAACGGTACAGCGATGTTGGGGTTCGAAGACTCACCCCAACCTACAGCTCACCCTCTCATCAGCGCGCGAAGTGCGCGGTCTTGCCCTCACGGAAATTTATTCGAGACAGGAGTAAATGAATCATGGCAATCAAGGTTGGAATCAACGGTTACGGCCGCATCGGGCGCAACACACTGCGGGCTCTTTACGAGAGCAAGCGCACCAACGAAATCAAGATCGTGGCCATCAATGATCTGGGCGACGCGGCCACCAATGCGCATTTGACGAAACATGACACCGCACACGGCAAGTTCCCCGGCACCGTGTCCGTGGATGGCGATTACATGGTGGTCAACGGCGACAAAATCCGCGTGTTCGCGGAACGCGATCCGGCCCGGATTCCCTGGGCTAGCGCCGGCGTAGAACTGGTGGTGGAATCCACCGGCCTGTTTGCCAGCAAGGCCAAAGCCTCAGCGCACCTGCAAGGTGGAGCGAAGAAAGTCATCATCTCCGCGCCGGGCGGTGAGGACGTGGACGCGACCATCGTCTATGGCGTGAACCACAAGATATTGAAGTCATCGCACACGGTGATTTCCAATGCCTCATGCACCACCAACTGTCTGGCGCCACTCGCCAAGGTGCTGCACGAGAAGATCGGCATTGTCGCTGGCATCATGAACACGGTGCATAGTTACACCAACGACCAAGTGCTGACCGACGTGTACCACAAGGATCTGCGGCGCGCGCGTTCCGCCACCCATTCCATGATTCCCACCAAGACCGGCGCGGCAACGGCCATCGGCCTGGTGCTGCCGGAACTCGCCGGCAAACTCGACGGCTTCGCCATCCGCGTGCCCACCATCAACGTGTCTATCGTGGACCTGACCATCACGGCGGCGCGCGACACCAGCCCGTCGGAAATCCACAAGATCATGAAGGAGGCGAGCCAGGGCGAGCTGAAGGGCATTCTCAAATACAACGACCAGCCGCTGGTATCGGTGGATTTCAACCATGACCCGGCGTCCTGCACCTATGATGCCTGGATGACCAAGGTCATCGGCCGGCTGGTGAAAGTCTGTGGCTGGTACGACAATGAATGGGGCTTCAGCAACCGCATGCTGGATGCGGCCGTGGCGTTCTGGAACGCGAAATAAAAATGCGTCTTTTGTCCGATAACGGTGTTGCGGCGCTTTCCTCGGTGCTCATTACCTATCTTGGTAACTCCGCGCCTCGGAAAGCACCGCGTCTTGTTCTCGAACAAAATCCGCTATTTTTACCGCATGTACAAGGAACCTGCGCGTGCCCGTATTGAAGATGGCCGATCTCGATCTGCGTGGCAAGCGCGTTCTGATCCGCGAGGATTTCAACGTGCCGCTGGACGGGAATGGTCGCATCACCAGCGATGTGCGCATCCGTGCGGCGCTGCCGACGATTCAATTTGCACTCAAGGCCGGCGCGCGCGTCATGCTCATGTCGCACCTCGGCCGTCCAAAAGAAGGCGAGTTCGATCCCGCGCTGTCGCTCGTGCCGGTCGCCGAACGGCTCACAGAACTGCTGGGTGTGAAAGTGCCGTTAATGAATGACTGGATTGACGGCGTGACCGCGGAGCCGGGCGCCGCCGTGCTGTGCGAGAACGTGCGTTTTCTCAAGGGCGAGAAACGGGATGATGACGCGCTGGCGCGGAAGCTGGCGGCGCTCTGCGACATCTATGTGATGGATGCCTTCGGCACCGCGCACCGCGCCGAAGCGTCCACGCATGGTGTGGCGAAATACGCGCCCACCGCCTGCGCCGGTCCATTGTTGTCGAATGAGCTTGCAGCCTTGGGCCGTGCGCTGGACAACCCTGCGCGGCCACTGGTGGCCATTGTCGGCGGCTCCAAGGTGTCCACCAAACTCACGATGATGGATGCGCTCGCCAAAATCGTGGATCAACTGATCGTCGGCGGCGGCATCGCCAATACTTTTATCGCCGCAGCCGGCTTCAAGATCGGCAAATCCCTGCACGAACCCGCGCTCGTTTCCGAGGCCAAGCGCCTCATCGAAGCGGCCCGCAAGCGCGGCGCCGATATTCCGCTGCCAACGGACGTGGTGGTGGCGCATGAGTTTTCTGCCAGCGCCGAGGCGGATGTACGCAAAGTGAATGAGGTGGCTGCCGATGAAATGATTCTGGATATCGGCCCCGATACGGCGGAGATGTACGCCGAGGTGTTGGAAAAGGCCGGCACCATCGTCTGGAACGGCCCGGTGGGCGTGTTCGAGTTCGACCAGTTCGGCGAAGGTACGCGCGCTGTGGCCAAGGCGGTTGCCGAAAGCCCGGCGTTTTCCATCGCCGGCGGCGGCGATACTTTGGCGGCGCTGGACAAATACGGTGTGGCGGATCGCATTTCCTGCGTGTCCACCGGCGGCGGCGCATTCCTGGAATTCCTCGAAGGCAGGAAGTTGCCAGCGGTGGCGGTGCTGGAGGAAAGGGGTGAGGGAGTGAGGAGTTAAGACATGCAAAGTCTTCCTCTCCTTGTTTTTACACCTCACTCCTCACGCCTCACTTTCTTGAGGTGCCAGGCGCATAATTAACCCATGCCACGCAGAACCAAAATCGTCGCCACCCTCGGTCCGGCCACTGACAAACCCGAAGTCATGCAAGCCATCGTGCGCGCCGGCGTGGATGTGGTGCGCATGAATTTCTCTCATGGCGAGTCCGCCGACCATCGGCGCCGGTTGCAATGGGTGCGCGAAGCTGCGTCCAAGGCCGGCAAGGACGTGGGCGTTCTGGGCGATCTGCAAGGGCCGAAGATACGCATCGAAAAATTCCAAGGCGGCAAGGTGACGCTCGCCGATGGCCAGCATTTCACACTGGATGCGTCGCTTGCCGATGAGGCCGGTACGGTTGAAACCGTCGGCATCACCTACAAAGCGCTGCCTCGGGACGTGAAACCGGGCGATGCGCTGGTGCTGGGCGACGGTGAAATCGTGTTGCGCGTCGAGGCTGTCAAGGGCAAGCGCATTGTTTGCATCGTCGAGAACGGTGGCGAATTGTCGGATCACAAGGGTATCAACCGCCAGGGCGGCGGGTTATCCGCCGAGGCGCTCACCGACAAGGATCTGCGCGACATCAAATTCGCGGCGGAACTGGGCGTGGATTATCTCGCGGTATCGTTTCCGCGCGATGCGGGTGACATTGAACGCGCGCGCACGCTGTTGCGCGCGGCGGGCAGCAAGGCAGGCGTCATTGCCAAGGTCGAGCGCGCCGAAGCGATTCATAATCTTGACGCCATCGTCAAGGCCAGCGATGCGGTGATGATCGCGCGCGGCGATCTGGCGGTAGAGGTTGGCGACGCGGAATTACCCGGTATCCAGAAACTCATCATCCAGCGCGCGCGCGAACTGCACCGCGTAGTGATTACCGCCACCCAGATGATGGAATCCATGATCCACAGCCCGGTGCCGACGCGTGCCGAAGTGCTGGATGTGGCCAATGCGGTGCTAGACGGCACTGACGCGGTGATGCTGTCGGCGGAGACCGCCGCCGGCAAGTATCCGGTTAAAACCGTGGAAGCCATGGCGCGGGTATGCGAAGGCGCGGAGCGGCAGCGTGCCTCGCTCGGCATGGAGCGGCGCCTGGACCGGCGCTTTGGAGGCGTGGACGAAGCCATCGCCATGGCGGTGATGTACACCGCCAACCACATGGACGTGAAGGCCATCATCGCGCTCACGGAATCCGGTTCCACCACGCTGTGGATGTCGCGCATCCGCTCCGGCATTCCCATCTACGCCTTGACCCGTCACGAAGCCACGCGCCGGCGCGTGACGTTGTATCGTGGCGTGTATCCGATTGCCTTCGACGTGATGCACAGCAATCCGGACCACGTGCTGCGCGGCGCCGCGGAAGAACTCAAGCAGCGCGGTATCGTCAAGGACGGTGATTTGGTCATCTGCACCAAAGGTGAACTGAGCGGCGTCACCGGCGGTACCAACAGCCTCAAGATTCTGCGCGTCGGCGATTGACGCCAAACTCAGTCCACGTGATCGAACTCCGGCATCGGCTTGAATAGCTGACCGCTGCGCCAGTCGGCGGCGCCCGGCCGCGTGTACACGATCTTGCCGCCCACAATGGTGTACAGCACCCGCGTGCGCAGGATATCGTTTGCGGGCATCGTGAGGAGATCGCCGGAGAACACGTCCATGTCGGCGAGCTTGCCGGGCGTGAGTGAACCCAGTTCATTTTCTTCGAACAACGCATAGGCATTGTTCCAGGTGTAGGAGCGCAGCTCCTGCTTGCGGGCCTTGACCTGATCAGGGAAGAAATATTTGCCCGGCGCGTAACTGCGCGTGACGCCGCAATAGAAATTCGGAATTACCCGTGTGTCCTCAACCGGCGTGTCGGTGCCGTCCAGCACCATGGCGCCGGATGCGATCAAGGAATGCCATACGTAGGCGCCCTGCTGGGCGCGCTGTTCGCCGATGCGGGGAATCACCATGGGCGCATCCGAGCAGGCATGGATGGATTGCATGGAGGCGATCACGCCGAGCGCGGCAAATCGCGGAATGTCCGCCGGGTCCAGGTGCTGGGCATGTTCGACACGCCAGCGCAGTGCATGCGTGGCCGGATCCTCGCTAAATATCTTCTGGTACACGTCCAGCACTTCGTGGTTGGCGCGGTCGCCAATGGCGTGCACTGCAAGCTGGAAGTGGTCACGTGAGGCGATCTCGGCGATCTGCCGGATTTCGTTCATCGGCGTGACGTTCTTGCCGGTGATATCGGGTGCGTCGCTGTAGGGTTTCAGGAACCAGGCGCTGCGCGTGCCAAGTGCGCCGTCGGAAAGGATTTCTCCGACGCCGCGCACGGTGAAATGGTTATTTGCATAGCCGATGGTGCGGTATTGCGCGAGATGTGCATTCAGCGCCGCGACCGATTCGCCAGCCACGTTCACGTACAAACGCAACGGCAACCCTTGGGCGGTTTGCCGTTTCAGCCAGTCTATCGTTTTGAAGTCCTCGCCCATATCCACGAAGGTGGTGATGCCCTTGCTGATTTCGTTGTGGATGGCGAGTTTGAGCACTTGCTCACGGCGCGCCGCACGTGCGGCGGGCGAAAGCGAGGCCAGGTGCCTCTCGTACGCCGCGGATACGAGCGCAGCCGCGGTGTCACGCAGCATGCCAATCGCGTGGCTTTGTGCGTCACGCACGATGCTGCCGCCCGGCGGGTTGGGTGTCTGGTGGGTGATCCCGGCGGCCTTCAATGCCGCCGCATTGGCGTAAATCGCGTGCCGGCTGGCGTGCAGCAGAATCACCGGATTGTCGGGGGAAACCGCATCCAGGCTTGCGGGCAGCGGCAAGCCACCGATATTCGGTTGCGGCACCTTGTTCCATTTGGTCTGCTGCCAGCCCTGGCCCACGATCCACTCGCCCGGCTTGGCCTTGGCGACGGCGGCCTTGACCATGGCGACGATGGCGTCCCAGTTCGGCGCCGTGCCGACATTGAGCTGCAGCAGCGATTCGCCGGTCTGCAGCAGATGCCCGTGACCTTCAACGAAGCCGGGCGTGACGAACGCGCCGTGCAGGTCCAGCACCCGCGTGTGTTTGCCGATGTAATGCGCGATGGCGGTATCGCTGCCAACGGCAAGTATTTTGCCGTCACGCACCGCGAGTGCCTGGACTTCGGGCTGCGTCGGGTTGAGCGTCTCGATGACGCCGCCGTGCAGCACCAGGTCCGCGGGTTCAACCCGCGGCGGAAAGCCACTGACGACAACCGGCGCTCTCTCCGCGGGGATCACGATGCCGCTATATATGCTGTTGGAGGATTGCGGGGGCGACGCGCAGACTACGGCGGAGGAGATGAGCAGAAAGCACGGCAGGATCCGGTGAAGCTGGTGCATTACACACCTCGGCTGGAAGGGGAACACGGGTGCCGAAGTATGCACCGTGAATTGGACTATAGCCAACCTTTCTGGCGCGCGATGCGTGCCGCCTCGATGCGGTTCGCAGCGCCGAGTTTGCCGATGGCTTCCGACAAATAATTGCGCACCGTGCCTTCGGAAAGAAACAGTTGTTTGGCGATGTCGGCGCTGGCCAGACCGTCGCCGGCGAGCCGCAGCACCTGACGCTCGCGGTCGTTGAGCGGATCCTCGTTGTCCCAAGCTTCGGTCGCCAGTTCCGGTGCGATCACCTTGCCGCCGGCGTGCACTTTGCGGATAGCGTTCGCCAGTTGCTCCGCGGGCGAGTCTTTCAGGAGATAACCCTTTACACCCGCGTCGAGCGCGCGCCGCAGATAGCCGGGACGCGCGAAGGTGGTCACGATGATGACGCGCGCCGGGTTCTGTTTTTCTTTGAGGGCTGCGGCGAATTCGAGTCCGGTCATGCCCGGCATCTCAATGTCGGTCACGACCACGTCGGGATTGAATTCCGCGGCGAGCTTGAGTGCTTCCTTGCCGTTGGGCGCGCGCGCTACCACGGAAATGTCCTCTTCGAGATCCAGCATGGCGGCGAGTGCGCCCAGGATCATGCCCTGGTCTTCGGCGATCAACACCTTGATCATGGTTATGCCATCACAGGGCTGTGCGCCTGGCCGCTTGTGCCCACCGGCAACAATACGGTGAGACGCGTGCCGCTGCGGCCCGAGTCAATTTCCAGCTGGCCAGCCGCCGCCTGCAAGCGTTCGCGCATGCCCTTGAGGCCGTTACCCTCGTGCAGTGCGCCGCCACGGCCGTCGTCTTCCACCAGCAAGCATAGTTGTTGGTCACGGTTTTCGAGTTCGATGCGGCAATGCTGCGCGCCGGAATGGCGGATGACGTTGGTCACGGCCTCGCGCAGCACCATGGCGAGCACCGAATCCTGAGTCGGCGAGAGCTTCGGCGCATCCACTTTTTCCGCGAGCTGCACGTTGACCGCGGTGAGCGCCACACGCGCGTTGGCGAGTTCGCCGGTGAGGCCACCGCTGCGGTAGCCGCCGACCGCCTCACGCACTTGCTGCAATGCATCGCGGGAGATGCGCTCCACGTCGCGGATTTCGCGCGCGGCACCGACGAGATCGCGTTCCGCAAGTTTCGCCGCCAGTTCCGCTTTTACGGTTATGAGCGTGAGCGTGTGGCCGAGCAGGTCGTGCAGGTCGCGTCCGATGCGCTCGCGTTCGGCGCCCGCGGCGAGCTTGCGGATTTCCTCCTGCGAGAGTTTGAGCGCGCGGTTCTTGCGGTTCATCTCGCCGAAGTACAGATTGGCGAGGCCGAGAACCACCACGAAGAACAGAATGTAGATCAAGGTCTCGACATTCAGTTTCACGGCCAGCGCGCTGATCGCGCACGCCGCGATGACCAGCAGCAGCGCGCGCATTCCCTTCTTGATGGAACCGAGAGAGCCGCAAAGTGCAGCGGCGTAAATGAAAAACACCAGCCCGTTGCCGTTCGGCCACATGAAGCCGCAGCCCAGCAGAGTGATGGCAGCAATGATCCAGCCAAGCTCACGTGTAGAACCATGATGCGCGGCATGGTACGCACGGAAATACAGAATGACGAAAGCCAGTCCCGCCAGGGCGTATATCGTCCAGCGCAGCGCGCCGAAGGGTTTATTGGTGTAGTTGAGAAAGAAAAAAGTGAGGTAGGGCAGCCACAAATAGGGTGTCCATCCAAACTGCGAATCATGCGGTGTCAGCCGGTGATGAACCCAGAGTATGGGCCTCACCACCGGCGGCCAGATTTTCTTGACCACTACATTCATGCGTTTAGTGCAAACTTACCTGATCGAGATCGAACTGGAATTTTCCCGGATTGCCGGCGCTGAAAGCGATGTAGTACACGTGCTTCAGGTCTGCGTTCGGGAAACTGGTCGCCAAGGGAATATGATATTCCTTCCACTTGGGCGTGGTAACGAAGGAGGCGTACAGGGGAATGCCTTCCAGCGAGCCGGCTTTCAACATGATGCTATAGCTGCTGGGCTTGCCGCGCGCCCAGAATGTGAGTTCCTGCTTGGAAGCCAGGTCACCTGACTGCATCGGCTCGTGCCCCGGGAACCAGATGGTCCCGGCCCAGGGATAAGGAAAACCCGGCTTGATCTCGCCAGTTACTTGCAGCGCGCCATGTGTGCCATCGGCGCCGGGATGGATGAGGCTGATGCTCGCCACCGAATGGCCGCCCGCGCGCTGGTCGGTGCTTACGGACCAGCCCCAGCCGAACTCGTGGCCGTGGTTGAGGATGAGCGTTCCGTATTGCTTGTTCTGGATAACGGGTCCCTCGAAATCGCCGATCATGACGCTGCCGAAAGGCATAACGGTGGCAACCGGCGCGGCCGATTGCGCAGGGGGCGCAGCCGACAACGAGCCGGCAAATAGAATTGCGGCGCTGGCCGCGAGGCCACCGAGCATGAACTTGTTTGTGAAATGTGACATGGTTCTCTCCTCGTTGGTGGTGTGTGAAAAATAACCTCTTGACCCCCTCACCCCAACCCTCTCCCGCCAGGGGAGAGGGGGCAAGAATTGAAATACTGTGCATATTGCTGAACGCTCTAAAGGGCGGTGTGCAGGAAAGCAAGAACTTTGTTCCAGGCGTCCCGGTCGGCGAAAGCATAGGCGGTGGGGTTTCCGCCGAACGCGAAGCTGCCGCCGGGCACTGTCACCACGCTTGCATTGGTCGGCCGGTAAGGCGGCAGGATGGCGTGACCGGCACCGGCGTAACACAGCGACTCGTCGTTATAGGCGTGATGGTGAGCGGCGAGCCGTTGCATAATCTGTTCCGACATCAGCGGTGACGGCCAGATCTGGTCATCGCCGCCGGAAATTAGCAGCACCGGCCCGGCGATGTGTTCCACCGGAATGGCGGCTTTCTCGACGGCAGACGTGTCTTTTAATCCGGCTCGGTGACTGCTAACAAAGGCGAGTGGTTTGCCGGAAGAAAACATCGCCAGATTCATAACCGGATTGACCCACGGCAGTGGTTTGCCGTGCAACGTCCAGGACGAACTGATGGGTCCCGGCCCGTAGTTGATGCCCGACCACACTACCGAGCTCGGCATGAATCCGATCACCGCCTGGAATTCTTTCGGGAAAGTTGCGGCTGTGATCAGCGCCGCTTCCGCGCCTTTGGACCAACCCATGATGGCCACGTGCTTCGGGTCCACAGAGGGCTGTTGCTTGAGCCAGTCGGCGGCCTTGACGAAGTATTCCAGCGGAATGTCCATCAATTTCTGCGGCAGTGCGGCCAAGCCAACTTCGTTGTTCTCGAATCCCTGAAAATAAGCGAGGCCGAGCGCCACATAGCCGTGCGAGGCGAGCAGTGCCGCTTCATTTACCTGCGGGTACAAGCCGCCTTCCGATCCACCCAATACGATGATGGCGGGATGCGGACCGGGTGTCACGGGCGTATACAGTTCGCCCGCCAAGCCGTTGGTGTTGACCGATGTTTTGATTACGCCCGACGACTGGATGGTACGGTTAAGCGTGGCTTGAGCGAGTATTCGTGAATCGGCCAGCGCTTCCAATCGGATCGTGTAACTGCCGGCCGCCGGCGCGTACAGAATTTCCTGCGGATTTTTGACATTCTGCGGCAGCATGGACCAGATGAGGCCCGTGGCGTGTACGCCGGAATAGCTGCCGTAACGCGGAGCCATGTGCGCCACATCCACCACGCCGCGGTCATCCGCCAGGAAGGTGGCCTGTGCGCTCCAGGTGCGGTTTCTATCGTCCGGCATACTGGCGCGCAATGTCACTGGCTCGCTGGGTTTGAGACCGCTCACGCGAATCGCGAGCGGCTGATCCACCAGCGCCGAAACCGGCGTGGTGCTCATGTTGACGGAGGCGCCGTACTGCCAGTGTTGCCACAAACTTTCGGGTGGCGTGGCAGCGATGACGGCCGGCGTCGAGAAATCCGCCGGCACTGTCAGACAGTTTGCGCTTGCTGCGGCTTTATCCTCTGTCGCTGCCACTGCCGCCGGGCCGGATTTCGGCGTCGGCAGCAGGGACAGTACGACGATTACCACTGCGATCAGCAGTGTAATGATGACACCGGAGCGGGCGATACCTTTCTGCTTGTCAGTCATGATAGTTGCCTTTACGAATGTTTACGCGTACCTAGTCCGCGATGGATGAGCATGGACCAAAGCTGGTATGAAGAACCCAAGATGAAAGAAACCAGTGCAAACTGAAATGTTACTTCGTTGGTTGCCAAAAAATACCAAAACCCCCAGATACAAATTGGTAAATACAGGAGTGCGCCTGTGAGGATGCCGGGAGAGTACTGCCGCGTACGCAGCGTGCCCCTGATGTGAAATACTGCATTAGCTGCTAACAACGCAGCGAGGATAAGCCAGAGCGAGAGGCCACGGCGCCACGTTGGCCCCATGGCGCCCAACACAAGTGTCGCCACCAACAGTATTGCGTTGCCGACCACAGCGAAACGCGGTGTGATACTCGCTGCAATTTCCGGCTGGTATCCGCGGTACCAGGCCAGGAATCTACCAGGCCAAACGAACTCCTCGAAAATGTGTAGTACGGCACAGATACCAGGCAACCAGAACACGAAATTTTCAATAGTGTTGTATTGATTATTCAGCATGAGGCTTCTTCCTTAGCGATCCTGAATACGGCGCCAGCCGCGCTGTGCAAACCACAGGCATACGGCGGTGAATACAATCAGATAAATCATATGGGTAAGAAAATGACCGCTGGCATTGCCTTGGTGAATGATGCCGAGCGCAATCTGGCCGAGGTGGTACGCCGGGAAAATGCGTGCGATTTCCTGCAGCCAGTGCGGAAAGAATTGCAGTGGCACCCACAGGCCAGAGAGGAACGACATCGGCAAATAGATGACGTTGATGATGGCGGCCGAGGCCTGGCCGCCGATACGCAGGCCCACGGCGAGACCCAGCGCGCAGAACGGCAGCGTGCCGATGATCAATGTGACCATGAGCAGGAACCACTGCGCGCGCGGCAGCGTCACGCCGGCAAACACTGCGCCCAGCACGAACAGCAGCAGCGCGATCACCAGCGCGAACAGCATGGCCATGGCAGCCTTGGCGAACAGATAGGCCATCGGCGGCATGGGCGCGACGCGCTTCATGGCGAGAATCCCGTGCTCGCGCTCCATGGCCACGCCCACGCCGAAGCCGAACAACGCCGGCGCCATGATGCCGAAAGTGCCGTAGGTGGCGAGCATGTAGATGGCCACCTGATTGTCGCCGCTCTTGGCGAAGATCAGGCCGAAGAACACGTAGAACATGGTGGGGAACAGCAGCGTCGGCAGGGCGAAGCCCGGCATGCGCACCAGCCCCCAGAACTGGAACCCGGCTTCGCGCAGATACACGCCGAGCGTGTCACGCACGGTCCAGTGCCGTGCAAATCTCGCCTCTTCCGCATCATCTTCGTCATTCCGGCGTGATCCCGGCTTCCGCCGCGAGGAATCCAGTGGTTGGGAATTCTGGACCCCGACTTCTGCCGGGGTGACGACAAATTTTCCGATGTCTGCGGTAGTCATGCGGCTTGCTCCTGACGGTTGTTATCGGTCAGCGCCAGGAAGGCTTCTTCCAGTTTCGCGCCGCTCACTTCCAGGTCATGCAGCTCGGGATCGAGCTTGAGCATTTCGAACAGCACGCTTTCAGGCTGCGCGGCCACGATGTCGAGCCGCTCGCCGTCCTGCTGCACGCTGCTCACGCCGGGCAGCCGGTTGATTTGCGCAGCCGTGAGCCCGGTTACGCAACGAATGTGGCGCTGAGCCACACTCTGTTTGATTTCAGCGGGTGTGCCCTCGGCGATGACGCGACCGCGATTGATGACCACGATGCGGTCGGCAAGCGCGTCGGCTTCTTCCAGGTAATGCGTGGTGAGCACGAGGCTGCGGCCCGCCTGCTTGAGTTCGCGGATGCTGTTCCAGAAACCGCGGCGCGATTCCACATCCAGCCCGACCGTCGGCTCGTCCATGAACAGCAACTCGGAATTGCCGCAAATCGCCAGCGCGAACAGCAGCCGCTGCTTCTGGCCGCCGGAGAGTTTCACCACCGGCCGGTTTTCCAGGCCTTCCAGCCCGGCGGTGCGAATGACCTGCGCCGCCGGCAAGGGATTGAGGTAATAGCCGGAATACAGCGCCAGCATTTCCTGGACGCGCGCATGGCTGCCGAGTTGCGCCCCTTGCAGCATGGCGCCGATGCGCCGGCGCGCCGCGACCTCGCGCGGCGACAGGCCGAAGAGCTCCACGCCGCCGCTGGTAGGCCAGGCGAGACCCAGCAGCAGGTTGATGCTGGTGGTTTTGCCGGCGCCGTTCGGACCGAGCAGCGCCAGCACTTCGCCGCGGCGGACTTCGAGCGTCACGCGGTCCACGGCGGTGACCGCGCCGTAGCGCTTGCTCACATTCCTGAGCGCGGCGATGGTGGTTTGTGAATTTGCGTGGCTGCCCATAGATTGCTCCCGTTTTGGCGGAGACAGGATGAGGCTGCGGCCGCGTTTGCACCAGTTTCGTCCGTCAGGACTTGAGTGTGACGAATGTCATGTCTTTCAAAGCTCCCTCTCCCCTGGTGGGAGAGGGCGGGGGTGAGAGGGTTGAATGCAATGGTTTGCGAATTTGAACGAAAAATGACTTTTGTCACGTACCGTCATGATTCCGCGGACTGGCAATCATGGGCTGCAAAAGTAATAATTCCGCCGTTGTCAGGCATGCTTCTTAACGGGACAAGCAGCGCATCGCACCGGAGATTGCTGTCGTGAAATACCTGCCTTTGCTCTGGGCCAATCTCACGCGTCACAAGACACGCCTGGTGTTCACGCTGCTGTCGGTGGTATTCGCGTTTCTGTTGTTCGGGATGCTCATGGCCATCCGCCAGGCGTTCACGCTGGGTGCGAATTACGCGGGCGCCAACCGCCTGCTGACTATGAGCGCGGTGTCGCTGACCGTGGCGCTGCCCATCAGTTATGGTGAGCGCATCGCGCACGTGAAGGGTATCCAGCGAGTCAATCCGCAGGCTTGGGTAGGTGGGTACTATCAGGATCCGCGCAATCCCATCTTTGCCATGGCGGTGCGCAGCAACAATTTTTTCGAGGTGTATCCCGAATATTCGATACCGTCCGCCGAAAAGCAGACGTGGCTTGAGGACAAGCGCGGCGTGATCGTGGGCGCGGCGCTGGCCAAGGGCTACGGCTGGAAACTCGGCCAGCAGATTCCGCTGCGCTCCAATATCTGGCGCGATGCCAACGGCCACAACACCTGGGAGGTGACCGTGGACGGCATCTACACCAGCAACCAGAAAGGCGGTGACAACCAGCTGTTCATGCACTATCAATATCTGGATGATGCGCGCGCCTTCGCCAACAACACCGTCAGCTGGTTTGTGCTGCAGATTGCCAATCCGGCGCAGGCCGGCGAGGTGGCCAAAGCCGTGGACGCGCTGTTCGCCAATTCGCCCAACGAAACCCGCACCTCGACCGAGCAGGCCTTTGTTGCGAATTTCGCCGCTCAGTTCGGCGACATCGGCGCCATCGTCACCGCGGTGGTGGCCGTGGTGCTGTTCACCATGCTGTTGGTGACGGTCAATACCATGGCGCAGTCGGTGCGCGAGCGTACCGCGGAACTGGCGCTCATGAAGGCACTCGGCTTCGGCAATGGGCGACTCGCGGCATTCGTGCTGCTTGAATCGCTGGTGCTGACGCTGGTGGGCGGAATCATCGGGCTCGCGCTCGCGTATGCCGTGATCAAGGCCATTCCCGGTGCGCTGCTGCAATTTCTGCCGGGGCTGTATCTGCCGGCGCCTGCCGCGGGACTCGGCGTGTTGTTGATGCTGTTACTCGGGGTGCTGGCGGCGCTGCTGCCGGTGGGCCGCGCCGTGCGCCTGCAAGTGGTCGCGGCACTGAGGAGCGCCTGATATGAACGGCGTGAAGCAACTGCTCGCGGTGAGCGGCATGAATTTCCGCAATCTCGGCCGGCGACTGGATTCCACGCTGGTCGCGGTGGTCGGATTTGCCGGCGTGGTGCTGGTGGTGGTTGCGATCTTGTCCATCCGCGCCGGCTTTCGCGCCACGCTCGCCACCACCGGCTCGCCGGACGTGGCCATCGTGCTGCGCGGCGGCTCGGGCAGCGAGGTCAACAGCGTACTCGGCGGCAACAGCAGTTTCACCGTGGGCCAGGCGCCGGGCGTGGCGCAGGACCGGAATGGTCCCGTCGTTTCCCCGGAATTGCTGGTGCAGATCAGCCTGAAAAAACGCGGCAGCGATCTGCAATCAAACGTGTCATTCCGGGGCGTGACCGCCGAGGCGTTCAAAGTGCATTCCCGGGTGCGTATCGTTGCGGGGCGCATGTTCACGCCGGGGCTGAACGAGGTGATCGTGGGTGCGGATGCGGCGCATTTGTTCGAGGGTGTGCAGCTTGGTGACACGCTGCACACTGGCCGCTATCACTGGAAAGTCGTCGGCATTTTCGATGACGGTGGCGGGCTGCACAATTCCGAAATCTGGACCAGCCTGCCGGTGTTACAGGGCGCGTACGAGCGCGGCAATTCGGTGAGTTCCATGTATGCGAAGCTCGCCAGCGCGGGTGCGTTTCCCGCGTTCCAGCAATCGCTTACGCATAATCCGCAGTTGAACGTAAGCGTGCAGCGCGAATCGGATTACTTTGCCGGCCAGGCCCAGGGTCTGAGCCTGTTCATCGGCATCGTGGGCGTGATTATCGCAGTGCTCATGGGCGGCGGCGCGGTGTTCGGCGCAGTCAATACCATGTACACCGCGGTGTCCGCGCGTACCCGGGAAATCGCCATGTTGCGCGCGTTGGGATTCCGGCGCGCGCCGGTGCTTTGCTCGGTGTTGCTGGAAGCGTTATTCCTGGGCTTGGTGGGCGGCATATGCGGAGGCGTGCTCGCATATCTGTTGTTCAACGGATTCGAGGCGACCACGTTCAATACACTCACTATCGTCGCGTTCCGTTTCGCGGTGACACCGCAGCTGCTCGGCTGGGGGCTGGTGTATGCGCTGGCGATGGGGTTTCTGGGTGGCCTGTTGCCTGCCATACGTGCCGTACGCCTGCCGATTGCCGCGAGCTTGCGACAGACCTGATCCGCAAACACTGGCGGCATCACCGGTTTTGCGCGTAACATCTGTCCAGTTGCAACAATAAGAAATCCGGCGGCTGTGAAGCGTATTCTCATCGGAATCCCAGTTGGCGTTGCCGTGTTCGTAATCGCGGCGGTGATTGCCGGTACCGTATTCGTGCGCGGCAGTGCGCCGCAACTGGACGGCACGGTGAAGCTCGCGGGACTCGCCGCGCCGGTTACTGTCACCCGCGACGCGTTGGGCGTGCCGACGATTACCGCGCAGAACCAGGGCGACATGGCGCGCGTGCTCGGTTTTCTGCACGCACAGGACCGCTTTTTCCAGATGGACCTGATGCGCCGGCTGGCGGCAGGCGAACTCTCGGCGCTGGTGGGTCCGGCGGCGGTGAAGGTGGATGAGCAGCATCGCCTGTTTCGTCTGCGCGTGGTGGCGCAGGAAGTAATGGCACAGGCCACGCCCGGACAGCGTGCGCTCATCAATGCCTACACCGCGGGCGTGAACGCGGGCCTGGCCGCGCTCAAAACCCGGCCATTCGAATACGGCATTCTCCGACAGCGTCCGCAACCGTGGCGGCCGGAAGACTCGGTGCTGGTGATTTTCGCCATGTATTTTAACTTGCAGGACGCCTACGACCGGCGCGCTTCGGATCTCGCCCTGATGCGCGACGTTATGCCCAAATCGTTGTTTGATTTTCTGAATGCCGAGGGCACGCAGTGGGATGCGCCCATCGTCGGCCACCCCATGGCAACTCCGCGGATTCCCTCCGCCAGTGCGGTGGATTTACGCCGCTGGCCCGCGGCTGATTTTGTGAATATCGGCCGGGTACCTTTATCCGAACGGCAGGTGATCGGCAGCAACAGTTTCGCGGTGGACGCCGCGCACAGCGCCGACGGCCATGCCACCCTAGCCAACGACATGCACCTTGGTCTTGCGGTGCCGAACATCTGGTACCGCGCGCAACTCAACTACCGCGACACCGATGGCGCGCAAATATCGGTGACCGGTGTGACGCTGCCGGGCCTGCCGATCGTGGTGGTGGGCAGCAACGGTCATGTGAGCTGGGGCTTCACCAACAGCTACGGCAATTGGGTGGCGCTCGTCAATCTGCACCTCAAGCCGGACGATCCCGGCTACTACCTCACGCCGGATGGCTGGCGCGCCTTCACGCATCATCAGGAAATCATCCGCGTCGCCGGCCACAAGCATGTAATTATGGATATGAGCGACACCGTCTGGGGTCCGGTGGTCGGCCAAGACCACAACGGTGTGTTGCGCGCGGTGCACTGGGTTGCCGACGATCCTTCCGCTACCAACGCCGAGCTGGGCGACATGGCCAGTGCGCGGAACATCCAGCAGGCCATGACGGTCGCGAATCTTGCCGGCATGCCGGAACAGAATTTCCTGGTGGCGGATTCCGCCGGCCACATCGCCTGGACCATCGCCGGCCGGATTCCGGTGCGCAGCGGTTACGATCCTGAATTTCCGGCCTATTGGGACAAGCCGGGCGTGGGTTGGAGCGGCTGGTTGGTGCCCGATCAATATCCGCGCAGCGTGGATCCGCCCGACGGGCGGCTGTGGACCGCAAACGCGCGCGTGGTGGACGGCAAGATGCTCGAACAGATCGGCAACGGCGGTTACGATCTGGGCGCGCGCGCCGGCCAGATCCGCGATGATCTCGCGGCGCAGGATAAATTCACGCCTGCCGGTATGCTCGCGATCGAACTCGATGACCGTGCACTGTTTCTGACACGCTGGCGTAGCTTGCTCCTGCAACTTTTGACGCCAAAGGCACTGCAAAGCGATCCACGACGCGCGCAATTCCTGCACTACGTGGAAGACTGGGGTGGCAAGGCCGCGATTGATTCCGTGGGCTACCGGCTGGTGCGCGATTTCCGCGCGCAGGTGGACCAGACAGTGTTCGAGGCGCTCACCGCGCCTTGCAAAAAGCTCGATCCGCAGTTCGATTACGGAATACTCACACAGCGTGAAGGTCCGTTGTGGGCGATGGTCACGCAGCAGCCGGTCAACTTGCTTGATCCGAAATATAAGTCATGGAACGACTTGTTGTTGGCTGCGGTGGATCAGGTTACGCAAACGCTGTGGGTGCCTGGCACCGGTTTGGCGACGCGCACTTGGGGCGAACGCAACACCGTGCGCATCCAGCAACCACTGAGCCGGGGTCTGCCGTTTCTGAGTCGCTGGCTGGACATGGCGCCGATTGAGCTGCCAGGCGACAGCAATATGCCGCGGGTGCAAGGCGTGAATTTCGGCGCTTCTGAGCGCATGGACGTGCAACCGGGTGACGAGCAGAACGGGATTTTCGAGATGCCGACGGGCCAGAGCGGTTATCCGTTCTCGCCGTTCTACCGCAATAGCCAACCGGCGTGGGAGCAGGGTGCGGCGACTCCGTTTCTGCCCGGCCCGCCGCAGCACACGCTGTCGTTTCAGCCGGCGGGCTGATTCAGTACTTGGTCCGGAGTGGTTTCCGTGGCGGTAGGCGTAGATTCGGGTTGCGGACGGCTTTCCAGCCAGTGGATGAGTGTTTCCCAATCCTGGACATCGCGCTGTGCGCCGTGGACATCCAGCTCGTGAATGCCCACGCCCTGTTCGGAGGCGCGCACGTAGTTCTGGGTATCGCGGAAACTCGTTACGAACGGTATCCCGAGCGTTCCCAGGAAGCGCTGCAATTTTTCATAGATGAGGGTGTTCTTCTTTACCCGGTTGGCAATCACCGCCACACGCTCGGTACGTCGTTCGATGCGCCCCACCAACAAAAGATCGGCAATGCAGCGGGAAACGGCGTGGATGTCTATGTCGG
This sequence comes from Gammaproteobacteria bacterium, assembly GCA_049698775.1. Taxonomy (GTDB): domain Bacteria; phylum Pseudomonadota; class Gammaproteobacteria; order Natronospirales; family REEB76; genus REEB76. The sequence continues at coordinate 25,337 of JBAVYM010000038.1, read as the reverse complement.
ACGGCAGCACCGGGATCAGGATGGCATCGGCGCCACGGGTCAGGTCCTGCAGACGGCCGGGATCCAGCGCCGCGGGCGTGTCCACGATGAGCCGCTCGGTACCCGGCGGCACCCGCATCTGAAAGCTGCGGGTGACCCGCAGGCTGCGTTCGGCGCCGTCAATACCGATGATCTGGGAATGATTCGCACCACGGTTCTTGAGCCACCGCAGGCTCGAGGCCTGGAAATCTGCATCCAGGAGCGCGGTGCGGTAGCCGCGCGAGGCATAATAACCGGCAAGGTTGGTGGACAGGGTGGTCTTGCCGCAACCGCCTTTGGCGTTGAGGACCACGATGCGCATCAGCGGTCGCGGCGAAGCGGGCTGTGCTGCGGCCTCCGGCTGAATGCCCGGCGTGTCGGCGGGTTTGGGATGCCACAGGTTCAGGTTTAGCATGGCCTCATGAAGCGGGATGCCACTGAGTTAACGCGGGGCGGCCAACTCATTTATCCCTTCAATATCCAAAGCTACTGCTTCTACATGATTTTAGCACCTGGCAAGCTTACATCTTGAACGCTCGGGCTGCTGCGCACGGGAACGGACCCATGAACGCTGCAATTTGCGGGCCGATAATCGCATGCGACCGCCGGCGGTGGGTGAATAGCATATGAACGATCAGGCGCTGTCACGACCGAAACTGGGGCTGGTCCTGCCCGGGGGCGGCGCGCGCGCGGCTTATCAGGCCGGCGTGCTCAAGGCCATCGCTGAGTTGCTGCCGCCAGATGCGCCCAACCCGTTTCCAATCATCTCCGGCACCTCGGCGGGCGCCATCAACGCCACGCTGATCGCCACGCACGCCCAGCATTTCCACCGCGGCGCAGTCGAACTTGCCAAGGTCTGGGAACACATTCACAGTGACCAGGTATTCCGCACCGACACCTTCACGATCTTCAAGAACCTGCTGTACTGGCTCATGGCCTTGCTGCATGCGGGATTCGCACGCCGCAATGTGATCGCGCTGCTGGATAACACGCCGTTGAGGGAGCTGCTGGAACGGCACATCATTTTCGCGCGTTTGCAGGAAGCCATTGATACCGGCGCTCTGGACGCGCTGTCGCTTACCTGTTCAGGCTACACTTCGGCCCGCGCCGTGTGTTTTTACAAAGGCAAGCCGGGGCTCAAACCCTGGCATCGCACGCGGCGGATCGGGCAGCCGGTGGAATTGCGTCTGGATCATGTCATGGCGTCGGTGTCGCTGCCGGTGATTTTTCCGGCCGTGCGCCTGGGCCGCGAATATTACGGCGACGGTTCCCTGCGCCAGACCGCGCCGCTGAGTTCGGCGGTGCATCTGGGCGCTGAGCGCATCCTGATAATCGGCGTGCGCAACGAACAGGCCAACAAATTGCCGGAGGAAGGCGAGGAAGTTCCGTATCCTTCCCTGGGCCAGATCGCGGGTTCGTTGCTGGATGTGGTGTTCATGGACAGCATCTACGCTGATCTTGAGCGCTTACAACGCATCAACACGACCATGAACCAGATGGCGGCGCAATCCGGCAAACCGGCACCGTTAAGAGTGATTGATACCATGGTGATTGTGCCGAGCGAGGATATTCGCGACATCGCGCAACGTCACTTGAGTGAATTCCCGCGCAGTGTGCGCTTGCTGCTGCGCGCGCTGGGTGGCTTGCACAAGAGCGGCAGTCAGTTGATCAGCTATCTGTTGTTCGAAAGCGGGTTTTGCGGCGAATTGATCGAATTGGGCAGGAAAGATGCACTCGCGCACGCGGACAAGCTGCTGGCGTTCATCGGTGCGAGCAAACAAGAGTGAGGTGGAGTACTGTTACACGTGGCAGCGTGATGAACTCATTGTTTTTGATGTAGGTTATCTTCAATCAACCGTGAGGAGTAAATACATGAGCAAAGGTATGGAGCGAAAGAAGGAAGACAAGAAGAAACCGGCCAAGACACTGAAAGAAAAGCGAGCGGAGAAGAAAGCCAAGAAAGCAGGCCGTGATTTTATGGCGCCTTAGACGGGTTTCCGGCAGGTGACATCAAGTCCTGTACTGGTATAACCGGCGCGTGAATTACCGAACCGCGTCAGGAGGCCGCTTGCGGCATCACCTGAGTTCGTTGTGACGCACCAGTACATCGCGGCCCCGTGCACGGAAATGCTCTGCCAGTTTCTCCACCACAAACACGGAACGATGCTGACCGCCGGTGCAGCCCACGGAGACCGTGAGATAGCGGCGATTTGAGGATTCGAATTGCGGAATCCAGCGCTCCAGAAGCGCGTCGAGATCCTGGATGAAATGCTGTGCCACCGCGTCGTTTTCCAGATAGCGAATCACCGCCGGATCCTTGCCGGTGAGCGGCCGGAGTTGGGGTTCCCAATAGGGATTGGGCAAACCGCGGGCGTCGAAGACAAAATCCGAGTCGCCGGGCAGCCCATGGCGGAACCCGAAGGACTGGAACAGCAGCGATAATTTTTCGCGCTCGCCCCGGTGGATACGCGCGCGCACCTGCTCGCGCAGGTCGTGCACCGAGGTGCGGGTAGTGTCCAACACCACATCGGCCTCATCCGCGATGGCACCCAGCAGCTCGCGTTCCGCGCGGATCGCATCGCGCAACGAGCGATTCTCGTTGGCCAGCGGATGCGGGCGGTGGGTTTCGTTATAACGTTTCACCAGCACACTGTCCTCGGCGTGCAGGAACACGATGTCGCACTCGATGCCTTGCGTGCGCAAACGGCGCACGGTTTCCGGCACCGATTGGATGTCTTCGATGCGGTTGCGGGCGTCAATACCCACGGCCATGTTGTGAAAAGCCGGGTGTTCGCTCAGCAGGGTTTCGCCCACAAAATGCTGCAGCAGACCGGCGGGGATATTGTCAACGCAGTAGTAACCCAAGTCCTCCAGCATGTGCAGGGCCACGGATTTGCCGGAGCCGGACAGGCCGCTCAGGATGACGAGGCGCATGGGACTTCGAAGAAACAGCTGTCGGTATCGATCATGGCACTAGCATACCCGCCGGCGGTGTGAATGCAAAAACCGGCGCGCATTGCTCGGGCACGCCGGTTTTTGCGGGATAAATCGTCGAGCAGCCAAACTCTAGGGTGCCGCGTCCGTGCGCACGCTGGCGCGGTCGCCATGGCTGGTGAGTTTTTCCTTGTGCTTTTTCACCTGGCGGTCGAGTTTGTCGGTAAGCGCATCTATGGCGGCATACATGTCGCCGTCCACGGCGTCCGCGAACAGCTTGCCGCCATTGACCTGCAGCGTGGCTTCGGCCTTGTGTTCCAGCTTGGATACCGTCAGTACCACATGCACACCGCTCACATGATCAAAATGTCGTTCGAGTCGTTCCAGTTTGCTGTGCACGTAATCGTGTAAAGGCGTGGTGATGTCCACATGATGGCCGGTAATGTCTATTTGCATGATTTACTCCTCGTTCTCCTGATGTTGGCGCCTGCTTGCGAGGCGTTTGCGCTGGTGAGCCGGGGGAATGGCCATGGACTCACGGTATTTGGCAACCGTGCGCCGCGCCACGCGGATGCCGCGGTTCACAAGCTCCCTGGTGATGCGATCGTCACTCAGCGGATCGTGGGGATTCTCCTGGGCGAGCAGTTTGCGGATCAAGGCCCGGATGGCGGTAGCCGACAGCGCGCCGCCATCATTTGTTGACAATTCGTTGGAAAAAAAGTGCCGGAAGGCGAGGGTGCCACGCGGCGCGGCCAGGTATTTGTTTGCCACCACGCGCGAAATGGTAGACTCGTGCAGTCCTAGCTCGGCCGCCACATCCTTGAGCATCAGCGGCTGCATGGCTTCCTCACCGCTGCTGAGAAAATCCGCCTGGTGCCGCACAATGCACTCGGCCACGCGTAGCAAGGTTTCACTGCGCATCTTCAGGCTGCGGACCAGCCAGCGCGCTTCCTGCAACTGGCGGCCCAAGTCGGCGTTCTCGCCGTTGCGGCGCCGGCCCAAGGCAGCGGCATACATAGCATTCACCCGCAGTCGTGGCGCGGTTTCAGGATTGAGTTCCACCACCCAGCGGCCGTCGCGGCGTGAGACCACCACGTCCGGAATCACGAAGTCCACTGCGCTTGACGCCAGTGCGGTGCCGGGGCGCGGGTTGAGCGACTGGATCAAAGCGATGGCCGCCGCCAGCTCGTCATTGCTTACATTCAACAGGCGGCAGAGCCGGGAATCAGCGTGGGCGGCCAGATCCTCCAGATGTTGATTGACGATCCGCAGTGCCAGCTCCCGGACCGGTGCGGTATTCGACTGGCGCAGTTGGATGCCCAAGCATTCGCGCAGATCGCGGCAGGCCACGCCCGGCGGGTCCAGGGCCTGCAGATGATGCAGCATCGCCTCCATTTCCTCCGCGTCCGGGACGCCATCGTTGCCGCCAAATGCCTGACGTAATTCGTCGAGGCTTTGGGTCAGATAACCGTCGTCGTTGAGGCTGTCTATGAGCAGGGCGCCGATGGCGGCATCCCGGGCGCTCAGGTGCGCCAAATCCAGTTGGCCGCGCAGGTGGTCTTGCAGGCTGAGTCCGCCTGGGCCTGAGGGCTCCGGGAATTCCCCGGGTTCCGCATCGCTCCATGACTGCAAAGGTTCGGCGCTGTCCCAGTCCGCGACCGGCAAATCCTCGGGTTCCGCGGGCTTTTCCGGTTCCGCCTGAGCAACGACCTGAGGTTCGTTCGCGCTCAACGGCGGTGCCTCGCCATCCTCGATTTTCTCCAGCAACAGGTTGTGCTCAAGCGCCTCCTGCACCATGTCGCGCAGTTCAGGCGCGGACATCTGCAGCAGCCCTAAAGCCTGGCGCAGCTCGGGCGTCATGGTGAGCCGCTGGATTTGTCGCAGGCCGAGGGATGCTTTCAAAACCCATTAATCCTTAATATGTATACAGGATGCTTATTTTTATGGTCGGTCTCTGGGGGAGTAAAACTTCCACCACCCGGTGCCGGGGCAGCCGCACAAGACGCAGACCATGGGATAGTTATAGCCGAAAATTCTCGCCCAGGTAGACCTCGCGGACCTGCTGGTTGACGAGGATGGCTTCCGGCGGGCCGGCGGCGATGACTTGGCCGCTGCTGATGATATAGGCCCGGGCGCAGATGCCCAGGGTTTCGCGCACGTTGTGATCCGTGATGAGCACGCCGATATTGCGGTCCTTGAGGTGCTGGACGATGTGCTGGATATCAATCACGGAAATCGGGTCCACGCCGGCAAACGGCTCATCCAGCAGCATGAAAGCCGGGTCCGCCGCCAGCGCGCGGGCGATTTCCACCCGCCGCCGTTCGCCGCCGGACAGGGACAAGCCCAAGGAGTCGTGTAGATGGGCGATGTGCAATTCGTCCAGCAACTCCTGCATGCGCTGCTGCCGCTGTGCGCGTTTGAGTCTCGGGCGGGTTTCAAGAATTGCCAGGATGTTGTCCGCCACGCTCAGCTTGCGGAACACGGAAGCTTCCTGCGGCAGGTAGCCGAGTCCCAGACGTGCCCGCGCATGCACCGGTAGATCAGTGATTTCCGCGCCGTTCAGAAATATGCGCCCGCCGTCGGCAGGTACCAGCCCCACGATCATGTAGAAGGATGTGGTCTTGCCAGCGCCATTCGGACCCAGCAGTCCCACCACCTCGCCGCGCGCCAGCTCCAGGGATACGTTGCTCACCACTTCGCGGCGGCGGTAACGCTTGAGCAGCTTCTCCGCGCGCAGCGTGCTCATGGAGGTCCACCCTGGGCGCCGTTCTTTGGGGGTGGGTTACTCTCCGGTAGCGGGTGTTTTCCATGTTTGTGTCGCGGAGTACCTGGTTGCGATGGGGGGCTTGGCTTGGGCGGAATCGTGATGTGCACGCGACCACCGTTCTTGCCGCCGATGGCGACCACGTGTTCGGTCGCGGTGTTGTAATGAATCACGTCGGCGGTGAACAGGCGTTCACCCTGCTGCAAGTAGGCATTGCCAAGCAGATCTACCTCATTGGTGCTCTGGTTATAGGTGATTTCGCCGGCCGTGCCGTGCACCAGCGCGCCGCTGTCGGGTTGCTGCTGAAAAGCGGCGGGACTGCCGGTGATATCCGCGCTCTGGATCTCGCCGTTCTGGATGTGCAGGATGGCTTTGTCGGCGGTGATCTTGATACTGCCCTGGGTAATGACTACACGGCCGGTGTAGGTGCCAGTGCCGTTGTCGGCTTTTGAATTGTTCTGGAAGTCGCCGTGATCCGCCTGGATGTTGATGGGCTGCTGCTTGTCGGTTTTGAGCGCCCAGGCGGATGCGGCGGCGCACAGCGCACACACCGCCAGCAGCACACAGAGTTTATTGCTTGCGGACATAAGAGCCTCGCACGTTTGTTTCCAGCAGCAGCCGGTCGTCTTGCAGATACGCCTGCATGCCCACCGCGGTCATGCGGCTGTCGCCCTGTAGAATCTCAACCGGATCGGTGGTAGTGGCGATGTTGGTGTTGAGATCCACGTTTATTTTATCGGTGTTGATGATGAGTGGTGGACCGCCGTTGTTGCTCTGGCGCTGCATTTCCACGTGTCCGGTAAGTTCCACCAGTTTGCCGCCTGACGGCAGCAAGCCATGGTCCGCCTGTACATGCCAGGGCGGGCCGCCGGCGATGAAATACTCGATACGCGGTGCGAATATTTCCACGCTGTCGTCGTCGGGATGATGCTCCATGCGCGGCGCCGTCATCACGGCTTCGGGTTTGCCTTGGGCATTCAGGGTCGTGACCGTGGCGTCGGTGAAATAATAATCCGGCACATGCGTGGCGGGCGCGGGTTTCGGCGCGCTGGGCGGGCTGACTTGCCGCAGCAGCCACCACGTGCCTGCCGCCACCAGCAGCAGCACCAGGATCCCCAGCAGCAAGCGCGGATTCACCCGTTCGGGTTCCGCATGGCGAGGATCAGATCGCAAACCTCGCGCACCGCGCCCTCGCCGCCACGCGCGTTCGTCACCAAGTGCGCGCGGGCGCGCACCTCGGGCTGCGCATCTGCGACCGCGATGGCCAGGCCCGCGGCAGCCAGCAGCGGCAAGTCCACCAAATCGTCACCCACGCAGGCCGTCTGTTCGGTGCGCAAGCCGAGTTTTTGCAAGAGCTGTTCCAATATCGGAAGTTTGTCGTCATCGCCCTGGAATACATGCTGGATTCCCAGTTCCTGCATGCGCCGCGTCACCGCGGGAGAATTGCGTCCCGAAATCACTGCGGCCTGGATGCCGTGTTTGAGCAGGAGCTTGATGCCGTGGCCGTCGCGCACGTGAAAGGCTTTCAGTGCTTCGCCCGCGGCGCTGTAATACAACCGCCCATCGGTGAATACACCGTCCACATCGAACACCACCAGTTGCACCCGCGCTGCGCGCTCGTCAAGGTCCGTCATGTCATACCACGCCAGCGCGCACCAGGTCATGCATGTGCAGGGCGCCGATCAGGATTTTGTTTTCGTTGACGACCGGCAGCGCCGTGATGCGGCGCATGTTCATGAGGTGGATGGCTTCCCCAGTAAGCACGTCGGCGCGCACAGTGGCGCAGTCGCGCGTCATGACTTCGTCCACGCTGGTGCGATGCACATTGATTTCCTTGTCCAGCGCGCGGCGCAAATCGCCATCGGTAAATACACCAGCCACCTGCTGATGTTTGTCCACGATGACGGTCATGCCGAGCCCCTTGCGAGTCATCTCCATCAACGCCTTGGAGAGCGGCGTGCCTTGCGCGACGCTGGGGATGCTGTCACCCGTATGCATGATGTCTTCCACCCGCAGCAGCAGGCGCCGGCCGAGACTGCCGCCCGGATGAGAACGTGCGAAATCCTCCTGGGTGAAACCGCGCGTGGACAACAGCGTCACCGCCAGAGCGTCGCCCATCGCCAGTGCCGCGGTGGTGCTGGCGGTCGGCGCCAGGTTCAGCGGACAGGCTTCCTGCGCGACGCTCACGTCCAGGTTCACGTCCGCGGCTCGGGCCAGCGTGGATTGCGGATTGCCGGTGAGCGTGATGAGTTTGACACCCAGACGTTTGATGAGCGGCAGCAGGGTGAGGAGCTCGACGGTTTCGCCGGAATTAGACAGCGCCAGCACCACGTCCTCGCCGGTGATCATGCCCATGTCGCCGTGGCTGGCTTCGCCGGGATGCACGTAAAACGCTGGTGTGCCGGTGCTGGCCAGCGTCGCGGCAATTTTATTGGCCACATGACCGGACTTGCCCATGCCCATGACCACCGCGCGCCCGCGGCAGCCGAGCAGCAGGCGGCAGGCCTCGGAAAAATGCTCATCCAGGCGGGGGGCGAGGGCGGAAACCGCGGCCGCTTCGGTTTCCAGTACCTGGCGTGCGTAACGCAGCAGGCTGGCGGTATCGTTCCGGTTCATCGGCGATCATCTGCCGTGGGAAAACGCTCTGGAGCGCCATGATACACGTTTTGCCCAGGTCTCCCGGCCGCGCCGGTTCCGGCGGATTCATCCAATCGGGTATCATGTTCAAGGTCAAGCATTCGGTTACCAACCCTCTGGAGCGCACGGGTGACTTCCGCCGAGATCGAGCACCTCATCATGCAGGGATTGCCTGGCGCGGAAGTCAGTGTCAGCAGCAGTGATGGCACCCATTTCGAGGCCGTGGTTATCGCGCCGGCATTCAACGGCAAGCGCCCACTGGCGCGCCACCAGTTGGTGTACGCCACCTTGGGCGAACGCATGGGCCGGGAAATCCATGCGCTCAGCCTGCAAACCCTGACGCCGGATGAATGGCGGCGCCGGTAGGCTTCGTGACACACTCACCTCAAGCAAGGCGCTGCATTGGACAAACTCTTCATTAACGGCGGCCACCCGCTGGAAGGCGAAATCCGCATTTCCGGCGCCAAGAACGCCACCCTGCCGATTCTCGCTGCCACCCTGCTGGCGGACGGACCCATCACTATCGGCAACGTGCCGCATCTGCACGATGTCACCACCACCATCGAATTGCTGGGCCGCATGGGTGTCGGTGTCACCATTGACGAGCGCATGCGCATCGAGGTGGATCCCAACACGATTCGCGAGTTCTACGCACCCTACGAGCTGGTGAAAACCATGCGCGCTTCGATCCTGGTGCTGGGGCCGCTGGTAACCCGCTTCGGCCGCGCCGACGTGTCCTTGCCGGGCGGTTGCGCCATCGGCACGCGGCCGGTGAATTTGCACATCTCGGGTCTGGAAGCCATGGGCGCCAACATCAACGTTGAGAACGGCTACATTCGCGCCAGCGCGGAGCGTCTGCACGGCGCGCGTATCTGCATGGATACCGTGTCGGTCACCGGCACCGAGAACATCATGATGGCCGCCACGCTCGCCGATGGCACTACCGTCATCGAGAACGCGGCGCGCGAACCGGAAGTCGTTGACTTGGCGAATTGCCTGATCCAGATGGGCGCGAAGATAAAAGGTCAGGGCACCGACACCATCGTCATTGAAGGCGTGAAGAAATTGCACGGTACCCAGTACAACGTTTTGCCGGACCGAATCGAGACCGGTACCTATTTATGTGCCGGCGCGCTGACCGGCGGGCATGTGCGTGTCAAGGACACCAAACCCGAATTACTGGATGCGGTGCTGTCGAAACTGGAAGAAGCCGGCGCGCAAGTTGGCAAGGGCAGCAACTGGATCGAAGTGGACATGCGTGGCCGCCGGCTGCAGGCGGTGGATGTGCGCACCGCACCCTATCCGGCGTTCCCCACCGACATGCAGGCACAATTCACCGCGCTCAACGTGGTGGCCAACGGCACCGGCACCATCACCGAAACCGTGTTCGAGAATCGCTTTATGCACGTGCTGGAAATGCAGCGTATGGGCGCAGACGTGCGCCTGGAAGGCAACACTGCCATCAGTCAGGGCGTGGAACACCTGACCGGCGCGCCGGTGATGGCCACCGATCTGCGTGCCTCAGCGAGCCTGGTGCTCGCCGGTTTGGTGGCACAAGGCGAAACCGTGGTCGAACGCATCTACCACATTGACCGCGGTTACGAGACCATCGAGGAAAAGCTCGGCCAGTTGGGAGCCAAAATCCGCCGCATGCCGGCCTGAGCCTGCAATTCGGCCGAGCAGTATCAGCTATTCTGTTGCACCGGCCGCTCCGCCACTTTCACTTCCACGCTGAATGGCTTGCCATGCCGGATGCCGCCGAGCGTTACCAAGGTGCCGGGCGGTTTGCCGGCGATGCGGTTGAGCGCGTCAGCACTGTTCTTTACCGGGCTGTCGTCAATGGTCTCAATCGCGTCACCCGGTGTCAGGCCGGCTTTGCCACCGGGACCGCCCGGCGCGACGCTGGTGATAATGAAACCATCGGTACTGTTCAATTGAAAAGCCTGGGCAAGCTGCGGGGTGATGTCCTGCGGTTCCACGCCCAGGTAACCGCGCCGCACCCGCCCGTAGGCGATGAGTTGCTGCATGACGCCGCGCGCGAGATTCACGGGAATCGCGAAACCGATACCGTTGGAGCCGCCGCTCGGCGAGAACAGCGCGGTGTTGACACCCACCAGCTGACCGTGCACGTTAACCAGCGCACCGCCGGAATTGCCGGGGTTGATGGCGGCATCGGTCTGTATGAAATTCTCGAAGGTGGAAAGGCCCAACTGGCTGCGCCCGAGCGCACTCACGATACCGTGGGTCACGGTCTGGCCGACACCGTAGGGGTCGCCGATGGCCAACACCACGTCGCCTACGTGCAGATCATCGGAGCGCCCCAGTTCGATGGGCTTCAGGTCCGGCAGCGCGATTTTGATCAGCGCCAGATCCGTATCCGGGTCCACGCCCACCACCCGCGCCGGTGTGCTGCGCCCGTCCGCGAGGCCCACCTGGATGGCGTCCGCACCGCTGATGACATGATAGTTGGTGAGAATGTAACCATCCGCACTCACGATCACGCCCGAACCCAGGCTGGTTTGCAGGCGGTTGGCCGGCAATCCGGGAGCCTGATTGCCAAAATACCGCTGCCAGAAGGGATCGTCCATGAGCGGGCCGGAGTTTTTCGTGCGCCTGGCGCTGTGCACGTTCACGACCGACGGTGAGGACATCGCCACGGCGGCCGCGAAGGAATCCGTAACGCCGGGCGTCGTAATGCCGCGGGCGCCGTCGAGCAGACTGGGCCGGAAATACACTGCCACGAAGGCGATGGCCAGGCCGACCACCGCGGCCCGCAGCAGGAAGGATAGGGTTCGGGCCAGAGCACGCATCGGCATACGCTAACACGGGGCCGCCAAGTCCGTCAGCCGGAGCGTTCCGTACTGGCAGGTCCGCAAAGCCGCTGTGTATAATGCGCCATTCTTTTTGTCTTCCGCCTGGTTTCTCCCGTCCCACGGGCGCGCAGCCCGCGAGCAGCGGTTCTTGAACTGTCAGGAGAGGGGTGAATGAGCGAAGAGATAGACAAGAGCAAGCGTCACTTTCTCACCGTCGCCACTGTGGTGGTGGGCGCGGTGGGCGTGGTGATGACCGCGGTGCCCTTTGTGTCCTCCATGGAACCCAGCGCGCGCGCCTTGGGCCTGGGTGGTCCGGTGGACATTGATGTTAGCAAGATCGAGCTGGGCGGCATGATCAAGGCCAAATGGCGCGGCAAGCCCACCTGGGTGGTGCAACGTCCACAGGCGGCGCTCAGCGAACTCCCCCAAAACGACCCCTTATTACGCGACCCGGATTCCAATGAGCCGCAACAGCCGGCTTACGCCAAGAACGGCTGGCGCTCCATCAAACCGGAGCTGTTCGTAGTGATCGGTGTCTGCACGCATTTGAGCTGCTCTCCCTTGTATGTGCCCCAGCCCGGCGATCCGAGCGTCGGCCCCACTTGGCCAGGCGGTTTCCATTGCCCCTGCCACGGTTCGCTGTACGATCTGGCCGGCCGCGTGTTCAAGAACGTACCGGCGCCGCTCAACTTGCCGGTGCCGCTGCATTTCTACGTGAACGACAATGTGATCCGTATTGGAGAGAACCCCAAGGGTTCGACTTCCAAATACACCGAACCGTTGGTGTGGTAAGCATGCGGCACAACTCCATTGAGAATCGCCGGAGATTCTTCCGATGAGCGACGAACAACACAAGCGCGATTATCTGGATGTCACCGGTGGCTGGCTGCACAACCTGCGCGGCTGGATTGATGCGCGTTTTCCCATGTCGTCGTTCTGGAAGAAGCACGTTTCCGAGTACTACGCTCCTAAGAACTTCAACTTCTGGTATTTCTTTGGCTCCATCGCGCTGCTGATCCTGGTGAACCAGATTCTCACCGGTATCTTCTTGGCCATGAACTACAAGCCCGCCGCCTCGGCCGCCTTCGCCTCGGTGGAATACATCATGCGCGACGTGAACTGGGGCTGGCTGATACGCTACATGCACTCGGTGGGTGCCTCGCTGTTCTTCGTGGTTGTGTATCTGCACATGTTCCGCGGCGTGATGTACGGCTCCTACAAGAAGCCGCGCGAATTGCTGTGGATTTTCGGCATGCTGATCTACGTGGGACTCATGGCCGAGGCCTTCATGGGTTATCTTTTGCCCTGGGGCCAGATGTCTTACTGGGGCGCGAACGTGATCATCTCGCTGTTCGGCGCCATCCCCGGCATCGGCTCGGGCCTGGAACAGTGGATCCGCGGCGATTTCTATATTTCCGATATCACCCTGAATCGCTTCTTCGCGCTGCACGTGGCGGCAGTGCCGCTGGTGCTGATCGGACTGGTGTTGTTCCACCTGATTGCATTGCATGAGGTGGGATCGAACAACCCGGACGGTGTGGAAATCAAAAAACACAACGGGCCGGACGGCATTCCGCTGGATGGCATCCCGTTCCATCCGTACTATACGATGAAGGATATCTGCGGCGTCATCGTGTTCATTGCGATTTTCTCCGCCATCATCTTTTTCTCGCCGGGCTTGCACGGTCTGTTCCTGGAACCGGCCAACTTCGAGCCTGCAAATGCCCTGAAAACGCCACCCGACATTCATCCGCTGTGGTATTTCGGGCCGTACTACGCGATTCTGCGTTCCATTCCCGACAAGGGTTTGGGGGCGCTGGCGCTGCTGGTCTCCATCGTCATTTTGTTCGTGTTGCCTTGGATTGATCGCAATCCGATCAAGTCCATCCGCTATCGCGGTTTGCTGTATCGCGTGCTGCTGATCCTGTTTGCCCTCACTTTCATCGTGCTGGGTTACATCGGCATGCAGCCGGCCACCGCCTTCTGGGCCGAGATCGGCCAGCGGCTTTCGGAACTGTATTTCCTGTTCTTCGTGACTTCCTGGGTATATTCCAAGCCGCGCTCAAGCACCTTCCTGGTCATCACCTTCGTGGTCGTGATGGTCATCATCAGCCTGCTCGATTGGCTCAGTTGGGTGCCGGGCGCCGCCCAGCTCAAGATGTATTCCTGGTTGATCCCGTTGGTGTATTGCGTCATTTTCCTGCTGCTGCCGGCGTTTTCCCCAAGACTCGTGGAGCCGAAACCGGTTCCGGAAAGGGTGACGGCGAAATGAAAACCATCATCTGCGCGTTCCTGCTGGCCCTGCTGCCGGTGTTCGCCCAAGCACAGGACGAGGGTGTGAAACTGCAATCGGCTAATGTGGATCTCAGCAACACCGCCTCGCTGCAGCGCGGTGCCAAGTTCTTCGTGAACTACTGCATGGGCTGCCATTCCGCGCAATACGTGCGCTACAATCGCGTGGGCGACGATCTCGGACTCACTGATCCACAGTTGGAAAGTTATTTGATGTTCACCGGCGGCAAAGTCACCGATACCATGGTGAGCGCCATGCCCCAGACTGACGCCACCACCTGGTTCGGCACCGCACCGCCTGATTTGTCGCTGGAATCCCGCAGCCGTGGCGCGGATTGGATCTATACCTACCTCAAGTCCTTTTACCTGGACCCAAAATCCGCCACCGGCGTGAACAACACGGTGTATCCGCACGTGGCCATGCCGGATATATTGTGGGAGCTGCAGGGCACCCAGAATGCCATTTTCAAAACCGTGAAGAATCCCGACGGCAGCACCTATCAGGTGTTCGATCATTTTGAACAGGTGACACCCGGCAAGATGACGCCGGAACAGTTCGACAGGACCGATCGCGACATCACCAGCTTTCTCGCCTACATGGGCGATCCGGTCGAACTCAAAAGCCGCGATCTCGGCCTTCGGGTCATTGGTTTCTTGATCGTGTTTTTCATCGTTGCCTATCTTCTGAAGAGAGAGATTTGGAAAAAAATACACTGATACCCGGTGTGGCCGAGCGCGTCACGTGACGCGCCCATCCGCCCGTTCCGAAGCGCCGTTCCCTGCCCACAGGCCGACCGCCATGACGCTATATTCACGAGCCAGTTGCCCCCATTGCCACCGCGTGCGCTTCGTGCTCGCGGAAAAAGGCATCGCCATGGACATCGTCAACATCGAGGGCGGCAAACTGCCGGAGGATCTGCTGGAACTCAATCCCTACAACAGCGTGCCGACGCTGGTAGATCGAGATCTGGCGCTTTACGACCCGCGCATCATCATGGAATACCTGGACGAGCGTTTCCCGCATCCGCCGCTGATGCCGGTGGATCCGGTGGCGCGCGCGCGCTTCCGCCTCGCGCTGTATCGCATCGAGCGTGACTGGTATTCATTGGTGGACGAGATCGAGCAGTCCCCCAGCAAACCGCACGTGCGTGCCCGCAAGTTGCTGCGTGAAGGTCTGCTGGCGGCTTCGGATGCGTTCGCGGCCAAGCCGTTTTTCCTCAGCGACGAATTTTCGCTGGTGGATTGCAGTCTCGCGCCGATCCTGTGGCGCCTGCCGCGCTATGAAATTGACATTCCGGCCCAGGCCAAGGCCTTGAGCAAATACGCCGAGCGCATCTTCCACCGTCCGGCCTTCAAGTCCAGTCTCACCGAGATCGAGCGCGAGATGCGCGAAGCCGCGTAAGCCGCCCGGCATTTTCGCGAACAGCGGAAGTTTCCAGATGTTATCCCGCAAGCCTTACCTGTTACGCGCCATGCACCAGTGGATCGTGGACAGCGGCCACACACCGCATCTGGTGGCGGATGTGAACGTCGCCGGCGTGGAAGTGCCCCCCGGTTATGCCAAGGACGGCAAGCTGGTGCTCAATGTCAGCTATGACGCAACTCATGGTTTGGAACTCGCCAACGAGCGGGTGGAATTCTCCGCGCGCTTCGGCGGCGTGTCGCGGCATATCATGGTGCCCATGGATGCAGTGCTCGCCATCTATGCCCAGGAGACCGGCCAAGGCTTGGTATTCGGGCCGGAGAACGAACCCGCACCCGCGGATGCCGCGCCCGCGGGCAGCCGCAAATCACCCAAACCGGCCAGCGTCAAAAAACCCAGCCTCAAGGTAGTCAAGTAATAGGCAGCCTTCCTCGTCCCTTCTCCCCTGAAGGGGTAGAGGGAAGGGTGAGGGGTGTTAATTTTTTTCTTCATCGCGTTTTGGGAAAAGGTTAGGATGAGAGGGCACTTTTTGCTCGATTTGGTGCTCTCGCATGATCAAAGTCATCCAGTACGACATCACCGATCTTGACGTGGATGTCATTGTCAACGCCGCCAATACGACACTGCTGGGCGGCGGCGGCGTGGATGGCGCCATCCACCGCGCCGCCGGTCCCGAGCTGCTGGAAGCCTGCAAGAAACTCGGCGGCTGTCCCACTGGCGAGGCGCGCATCACACCCGGCTTCCGGCTCAAGGCCAAATGGGTCATTCACGCCGTGGGGCCTGTGTGGCGCGGTGGCACACACGGCGAACCGCAGTTGCTGGAAAATTGCTACCGCAATTCCTTCAGCTTGGCGAAAGAAGCGAAAGCGCGCAGCATCGCGTTCCCCAACATCAGCACCGGCGCATATCACTATCCGAAACAAGACGCCGCGCGCATCGCGCTCAAGGTCATGCACGCATACGACAAGGACTTCCGCAGCATCGTGGCCTGCTGTTTTGACGCCGAGAACGCGGCGATTTATCGTAAGCTGCTCGGCTCAACGAGCGAGGAAGACAATTAATGTGTAGGTTGGGGTGAGGTCTTCCGAACCCCAACAACCGCGTTTGCATGTAACAATACAGGTTGGAGTGAGTACAGCGAACTCCAACGTTCCTGTATGGTGTAGGTTGGAGTGAGCTTTGCGAACTCCAACAATGCAAGGATGTAAAGGAGCGCCAGGGAATGCAATATCGTCGCGCACGGATCAAAGGCGGAACCTATTTCTTCACGGTCAATCTGGCGGACCGGCGTGCGACTTATCTGACTGATTACATCGAAATGTTGCATGCTTCGATCGAGATGGTCAGGAACCGCCATCCATTCAATATTGATGCAATGGTGGTTTTGCCGGATCATTTGCACGCCATCTGGACGTTGGCGCCGAATGATGACGATTACCCGCGGCGGTGGATGCTGATAAAAGCGGCCTTCTTCAGAGGAATTCCCATTGGTGAACGGCGCCGGACGAGCCGCCTGCTCAAAGGCGAGCGTGGAATCTGGCAGCGGCGCTATTGGGAACACCTGATCCGGGGCGAACAGGATTACACCCGCCATGTGGATTACATTCATTACAACCCGGTGAAACACGGGTATGTGCTTCGCCCGGCCGATTGGCCGCATTCCAGCATACATCGGTATACCGCAGACGGGCACTTGTCGGCCGATTGGGGTGCGGGTGTAAACTTCAGCGATAGCGGTTTCGGTGAGGTGTGAAAACGTTGGGGTTCACAAAGCTCACCCCAAGCTACGCGCGCTGATAGGGGCATGGGCGTAAACTTCGGCGAGGTGTGAGGACGTTGGGGTTCGCTGCGCTCACCCCAACCTACACGGGCTTAACACAGGTACGACGCACACATGATCGTTAGGAGGTAAATCATGAGTACAAAGAAAGCGAGTAAGAATCCGGCTAAAGGCAAGAAAATGACGCCTGGAACAGGATGGAGGCTTATCGCCACCAAAGGAAAGCATCGTAAATTTAAAGGAACTTTGATTGACACAATGAATTTTGGGGGCAAAAGACTTGCAATTTTTAGTGTCCCAAATAGATAGATGTTGAGTGGCATCTGTAAAAGTCCGTCCTGTACTTTTACAATGCGTGTAGGTTGGGGTGAGCGCAGCGAACCCCAACAAATGTAATCAACGCATTTGGGAATCGCGGCCGGGGGCCGCCCCCACAAAATCAACTTTCCGGCAGCAATTTCCCTGGATTCAGCAAGCCTTTCGGATCAAACTGCAGTTTGATGCGGCGCATGATGTCCAGTTGCACCGGGTTGAATTCCAGCGACATGAACGGGCGTTTTTCGAGGCCCACGCCGTGTTCGCCCGAGAGCGTGCCGTCGAGCGACAGCACCAGTTCGAAGACTTCGCGCAGGCAGGGTTCGGCGCGTTGCATCTGCGCGGCGTCGTCGGGGTCCACCAGCAGGTTGACGTGGATGTTGCCGTTGCCGGCATGGCCAAAGTTCACATTGGTGATGCTGTAACGCTTCGAGATCGCCTGCAAACCTGAAATCAGTTCCGCCATGCGCGACACTGGCACGGCGATGTCCTCGTTGATTTTCTTCGGTGCAATCTTGCGCAGCGCGGGTGAGAGCGCCTTGCGCGCGACCCACAGCGCTTCGGTTTCCTGTTTGTCGCGTGCGGCGCGCATTTCCACCAGCCCCTCACCGCGTGCGGCGGCTTCGACGGCGGCCACGCCGGTTTCGATCTGGGAGGCCAAGCCATCCACCTCGATCAGCAGCAGCGCGCCGGCGCCGTGCGGCAGGTCGGTTTGCGCGTAGCTACGGATCATCTCGATGGAGGCGTGGTCCATGAATTCCAGCGCGCAGGGCGTGACCGGCTGCGCCATGATGCGCGACACGGCCGCCGCGGCCGCGCGCATGTTGGAATACACGGCGCGCAGCGTGCGCACGGTTTCCGGTTTGGGCGTGAGCTTGAGCGTGGCCTCGGTGATAACGGCGAGCGTGCCCTCCGAGCCGATCACGAGGCGCGTCAGGTCGTAGCCCATGACGCCCTTGCTGGTGAACACGCCGGTGCGCAGTTCCTCGCCCGCGCCGGTGACGAGGCGCAGGCCCAGCACGTTGTCGCGCGGCGTGCCGTATTTCACCGTGCTCGGGCCGCCGGCGTTGCAGGCGAGGTTGCCGCCCACGGTGGAGTAGGCGGCGGAAGTGGGCGCCGGTCCCCAGAAAAATCCCGCTTCCGCGGCCTTGCTCTGGGAGGCGGTGTTGGTGATGCCGGTTTCCACCACCATGAGGCGGTCTTCGGGACTGAAACGCAGCACGCGGTTCATGCGCTCCAGCGCCAGCACTAGGCCGCCCGCAACCGGGACCGCCGAGCCGGTGGTGCTGCTGCCGAGGCCGCGCGCCAGGAACGGCACGTTGAACTCGTTGCACAGGCGCACGCAGTCGCGCACTTCGTCGTGATTTGCAGGGAAAACCAAGGCATCGGGCTGCGACTGGCGGCGGCTGTTATCGTAGCTGTAGGGCCAGCGGTCGGCGGGATCGGTGCGCAGGTCGGTATCGCCCACGATGCGCGCGAGCCGCGCCAGGAAATCCTTCGCGAGCGGCACGCCGGAGCGGGAATGGTCAGGCGCTTGCGCCAAAGAGCTGCTCATCAATCAGATCGCAGAGGCAGTGCAGCACCAGCAGATGCACTTCCTGGATGCGCGCGGTGACTTTTGCGGGCACACGGATTTCCACGTCCGGGGGTTTCAACAGCGGCGCCATCTTGCCGCCGTCGCGGCCGGTGAGTGCCACGATGTGTACGCTTTTTTCGTGTGCCGTTTGCATGGCGCGCATCACGTTCGGCGAGTTGCCGCTGGTGGAAATCGCCAGCAGCACGTCACCCGCCTGACCAAGCGCGCGCACCTGTTTGGCGAATATCTCGTTGTAGTCGTAATCGTTGGCGATGGACGTGAGCGTCGAGGTGTCGGTGGTGAGCGCGATGCCGGCGAGCGGTGCGCGCTCACGCTCGAAACGATTGAGCAGTTCCGCGGAAAAATGCTGGGAATCCGCCGCCGAGCCGCCGTTACCGCAGCTCATGATCTTGTGTTTGGCTTGCAGGGCTTTGGCCATGAGTTGCGCCGCGCTCACGATGGACGGCACCAGGGTTTTGAGTGCTGCCTGCTTGGCGGCGATGCTGTCGTTGAAAAGCTGTGTGACGCGTATGTTGGGTTCCATCTACCTTCCTCGAAATTAAGAACTCTGAACAAGCTTGAATATACTCGCTTCGACTTCGCCCTTCGGGCTACGCTCAGCGCGAACGGTCATTAACTTTACTGTTATGCTGTTATAACAGGGTTAATCGGTACGGAAAGCGTCCTTGATCCAATCGGTTTGAATTCCCCCAGTGGTGGTTTCATTTACCGCCACCACGTCGAAGCGCAGCGGCCGGCGGCGGTGACGGGCATCCTGCTGCAGAAAGTGCTGGGCCGCCCGCAGCAGTTTTTCCTGCTTGCGCCGGTCCACGGTTTCCGCCGCCCCGCCAAAACCACGCTCAAGACGGTAGCGCACTTCAACCATGACCAGGGTTTCGCCGTCTTCCATCACCAGATCCAGTTCGCCCTGTGGGCAGCGGTAGTTGCGCGTCAGCAGCTTGAGGCCCGCACGGCGCAATAACTCGAGTGCCTGGTCTTCGGCGCGTTGTCCGGCGGCAAGGTGCGGCGCGAGATTCACGGTGGCAGACTGGGCGCTGCCACCACGCTCGCGGGCAGCAGCGAGACCGGCGCGAGCAGAACAGGCACGCCATTCACGAAACTGCCCCAATCCAGTTGGCGGTGAATGCGGCCGTCAGATGTCATGCTCAGGAGCCCGGTCATGCTCTGCACCGTCATGCTGAACGGCTTGCCTTTATAAAGCAGCGGCACCAGTCGCCAAGCGTCGAAGCCCAGCGCATACAGGCGGCTGTTGCCGGAGAAATTATTGGGCCACAGGCTTGCAACACTGGCACGGGTATTGGCCGCCGCGCCGCTGGATTCCAGCGTCCAGGGCATGTCGTCAAAGTTGATGCCATCGAAATCGTCATCAGCCGGTTCGCCGGGCTGGTACACCTGCGAGGTGGAATACACCGGCACATTGATGGCGTGGTAGAAACGCAGCTGCGGACGGATCAGTTTGGCATCGGTGGAGTTCGCCGCGAGAAAAATGAACTGGATGTCCTGGCGGCGGCGCGCTTCAAACTGCAGGTTGGTGCCCAGAAACGCGGCCAGTTGCTCCTCACGGTACTGGCTCTGGTTCAGGTTCAGCAGGCGCGTGATGGACACCGAAAAATCACTGGCGCCGGGCGGATACGTCTGACTGCCCAGCAGGATGCCGCCGAGTTGCGTGTAGCGCGCGGAAAACGCGTTGAGTACGCGCGTACCCCAATCGCCCTGCGGCACCAGCGCGACGCCGTACATCAGGCCTTGTGCGATCAGGCGATCCGCCACTTGCGCGGCTTCATCCTCAGGCGGCAGACCGAATTGGAACAGGTTCGTAGGTATAGTTTGAGTGGTGTCGAGTGTATTGAGTGCCAGCACCGGCACCGGCAGTGAACCCAACGCGGCGATGCCGCTCACGGCATTTTTGATGAGCGGACCTACCACGATATCCGCGCCCGCGGCCACCGCCTGCCGGTACGCGGTCTGGGCGCCGGCGGCGGTGCCGCCGGCATCGTAAAGTGTCACCACCGGCGCGCTGCCGTTGTTTGACACTTGAAAGTATGCCGTAAATAACCCGTCACGCACCGCATCGGCAACTGACTGATACGGACCCGATAAAGGCAACAGCACCGCAATACGCGCCGGATAGGTAGCGAAGGCTTGTTGTTTTGCGATCAATTCCGGAACGATGTCCTGATCGGCGGGATGATCGGGGAATTCCGCCTGCCAGGCCTGCAACTGCTGCAACAGGTTCTTTGGCTGCTGCCAGATGTTGCGCGTGATGTTGCCCAGCACTAGCCAACCACGCACCGTCGCCGAGATGGTTTTCGGCAACGCCAGGATATTGAGCGGCGCATGACTCTGCGTGATAATTTCCCAGATGCGCTGATGGTTGTCGTGGACGGCGGCGCTGTTGTTCGCGAGATAATTTTCCCGTTCGCTCAGGTCTTCCACCGCGGTGATGGTGTCATTGAGCGCCACGTGCACCTGCGCGCGCAGCAGCAGTGTCCTGGCTTTCAGCTCGTCGGGCAGCGACGCCAGCGAGAAATTCAAATGTGCAAGCGCGGCCTGCGATTGTTGGGCGGCGAAATCCATCTCGGCCTTGAGCAATTCGACCCGCGCGTTCAGCGCCGGATACAGGGTTTGTTCCTGCACTTGACCCAGCAGCGTCCAGGCTTGCCGGCTTTCGTGGGCTTGCCACCAGTCTTCCGCGGCGCTCACCAGATATTCGTTGCGCGACACGTCCTGGACCGTGGCGGCAAGGCTGGTGTAAATCTGCGCCGCGTCGGCGAATTTTCCTGCTTGTTCCAACTGCGCAGCCTGTGCGGCCTTGCCTTGCGGGGCTTGGCGCGTCGGTGTGACGGCGCATCCTGCAAGCAGGCCGAGAAGCAGGGCCAGCAGGCAGACACGTCGAATCGAACCGGGCAGGTTGCCTTGCATGGATTTTGGCTTTCAGTGCGGCACGGGCGGTGCCATAAATGATACCTTTAATCGGCAGTCCACGGAAAATCACGGGGAGCCGCATGGCGGGAGGAAACACAGGCACGCTTTATGTGGTGGCGACGCCCATTGGCAATCTGGACGATCTTTCGCTGCGGGCGCAACAGACTCTGGCCGAGGTGGATTTGATCGCGGCCGAGGACACGCGCCACACGGCGGTATTGCTCAATCACTTCGGCATCCACACGCCCTTGCTGTCGCTGCATGACCACAATGAAGCGCAACGCACGCCTGGATTGATCGAGAAACTGCTGGCCGGTCAATCCGTGGCGCTGGTGTCGGATGCCGGCACGCCGCTCATCAGCGATCCCGGTTTCAACTTGGTGCGTGCGGCCCGCAAGGCCGGGATTGGCGTGACACCGGTGCCGGGACCGAGTGCGTTGATTGCGGCCCTGTCCGTGAGCGGCTTGCCCACCGACCGCTTCGTGTTTGAGGGATTCCTGCCGCAAAAGGCCGCGGCGCGGCGCGCACGGCTTGCGGAGCTTGCCGGCGAGGCGCGCACGCTGATTTTCTACGAGTCTGTACATCGCCTGGAAGATTCACTGGCCGATATGGCGCAGGTGTTCAGCGGCCAGCGACCGGCCGTGATCGCGCGTGAACTCACGAAATTGCATGAGACCGTGCGTGAAGCGACGCTGGCGGAACTTGCGGCTTGGGTGAAATCGGATCCGGATGCGTGCAAAGGTGAAGTGGTGTTGACGGTGGCCGGTGCGCCCGCTTCGGAAACGTCCATGATGACCCTGGATGCAGAGTTTGTGTTGCGCATCTTGTTGCAAGAGCTGCCCGTCAAACAGGCGGCGGCACTGGCGGCACGGATCACCGGTGTAAAGAGGAATGCGCTCTACAAAAAAGCCCTGGGACTCTCGTCGCGGAAATAGTTCTTCATTTCGACGTCACATTGCACGCGATGGCAATTTAGCCAGGGTAGGGCCATGCATGCGCCTTCTCCGGTATCATGTACGCGGAGTCGGCCGGACGGCCGCCGTGCGTGAGCGCGGAGGAAAGTCCGGGCTCCACAGGACAGGATGCCAGGTAACGCCTGGGGGGCGCGAGCCCACGGACAGTGCCACAGAAAACACACCGCCGATGGCCGCAAGGCACAGGCAAGGGTGAAAAGGTGCGGTAAGAGCGCACCGCGCGGCGGGCAACCGTCCGCGGCACGGAAAACCCCATCCGGAGCAAGGTCAAATAGGGAAGCAGCGGGGCAACCCGCGCGTGCGGTCCGCATGGCTTCCGGGTAGGCCGCTAGAGGCGCGCGGTGACGCGCGTCCCAGATGAATGGTCGTCCACGACAGAACCCGGCTTACAGGCCGACTCCTTAAATTTCTTTATCTTTGCCGTGGCCGATTGTTGCCACCAAATGAGTGATCGCGCACCATCCATTTTTCATTGATCGCCTGCTTTCCCCTTCTTTACATCCTCCGGAGTTGGGAGTTGTGCGGCTGTCCAGCCGCCGCCCAAGTCCTCGATCAGCGTGACGCTCGCCACCAGCCGGTTCTGTTGGATCGTTAGTGATTGTTGCTGATCAGCCAGCAACGTCGCTTGAGCGGTGACCACAGTCGTATACGTGACCGTGCCGGCGCGATACTGGTTCAGCGAGATTTGCACGGCCTGGCCGGCGGCCTGTACGGCGGAATCCTGGACCACCGCCTCCTGTTCCAGGATGCGCACGGTGGCAAGCTGATCTTCGACGCCCTGGAAGGCAGTGAGCACGGTTTGCCGGTAATTGGCAACGCTTTCATCGTAGGCCGCTTCGGCGGCGCTGACCGCTGCGCTGTTTTCTCCGCCGTTGAACAGGTTTTCGCTGGCGGCCGCGCCCAGCGACCACACCCGGTTGGAGGTGGACACCAGCGTGGCGAGTGGACTACCCACGAATCCCAGCAGGGCGGACAGGCTGATATCCGGATAAAAAGCGGCGTCTGCGACGCCGATCTGCGCATTCGCGGCCACCATTTGTCGTTCGGCCGCGGCGATGTCCGGGCGGCGTTCGAGCAGCGTCGAGGGCACCGCTACCGGTACCTTGGGCACCGTGGCTGTCAGCTCGCCTGGAGCAAGGGCAAATTCGGCTGGCGGCTTGCCGATGAGCACAGCGATGGCGTGCTCATAAATGGCGCGTTGCACGCCTACGTTGATGGCTTGCGCTTGCGCGGCCTGCAATTGAGTCTGGGCCGTGATGACATCCAGTCGGGTCGCGACACCGGCGGCATACTGATTATGCGTGATGCGCAGGGATTCCTTGTAGGCATCCACGGCTTTGTCCAATAAGTGTTGCAATTGATCCGCCGCGCGCAGGTTGAAATAATTGGTGGCGAGACTGGCCTGCGCCGACAGGCGGGCGGAGGCAAGTTCCGCAGCGCTCGCCTGGGCGTTGGCCACTGCACTTTCCTCGCCGCGCCGGATTTTCCCCCACAGGTCCAGATCCCAACTGGCGCTGCTTTCCAGGTTGTAGCTGGTTTGCGGACCGGAGCTGGAATTCGTGATGGTGTTGCCGCCGGCGCCGGTGGTTCCGGCGGAAGCACCCCCGCGACTGCTGGCTTGACGGGTGGCGCCGAGGCCAAGGGAAACGCTGGGGAACAGGCTGGAGCGCGCTTCCCGCGCCAGAGCGCTCGCTTGCAGATAGGCTGCCGCCGCCGCCTGGATGTTCTGGTTGGAGATATCTATCTGGCGCTCCAATTCGTCCAGTTCGGGGTCCTGATAAATGGACCACCATATTCCGCGATCAGCATTGTCCCGCGGCCGGCTGACCTTCCAGCCTTGCAGCTCCTTATAGGTGGCAGGTACTGGCGCCGAGGGACGCTGATAATTCGGGCCGACCATGCACGCGGTCAGCGCGAGCGCCGGCAGTCCTGCGAATAGCACACGATGGATCATCAATGTTCTCCTTGCACGGCGGCCGGCGGCAGACCAGTGCGCGGTCGATTGCGCCGCAGCAGCCACAGACGCAAGCGGTCCAGATACAAATAGGTGACCGGTGTCGTGTACAGCGTTAGCAACTGGCTGAACAGCAAACCGCCGATGACCGCCACGCCCAGTGGCCGTCGCAGCTCGGTTCCGTAGCCGGTAACGAGGATGAGCGGTAGGGCGCCGAGCATGGCAGCGCAGGTCGTCATCAGGATGGGACGGAACCGCAGCAGACAAGCTTCCCGGATCGCGTCCTTGGGGGCAAGGTTGCGACTGCGTTCGGCCGCGAGTGCGAAATCTATCATGAGGATGGCGTTCTTTTTCACGATCCCGATCAGCAAAATCAGCCCGATCATGGAAATGATGGTGAATGGAATGTGGCAGATCGTAAGCGCCAACAATGCGCCGACTCCCGCCGATGGTAGCGTGGAGAGGATGGTGACCGGATGCACGTAACTTTCATACAGGATGCCGAGCACGATATATACGGCGGCCAGCGCGGCCAGGATCAGGATCGGTTCGCTGGAGAGCGACTGTTCAAATACCTGTGCGGTTCCCTGGAAACTGCCGTGGATGGAGTTCGGCATGCCGATTGCAACCTCGGCTTGGCGGATGGCGGTCACCGCGTCACTCAGCGACTTGCCCACGGCCAGGTTGAAGGACAGGGTACTCGCCACGAACAGGCCTTGGTGGTTGACCGACAACGGCGTGGTGCCAGGCACGTAATGGGTGAACGCCGCCAGCGGCACCAGGGTTTCCGCGCTGGTGCTCACGGGCGTACCGCTGGAAGCCGACGCGTGCCCGGTGCTGGCGATCGAGTTGATGGCCGCGTTGCGCGCCGAATCGCCGGCGATGGCCGCCGCCGAGGGCGTGCTGACGCG
>JBAVYM010000037.1:0-27840 GCA_049698775.1 Gammaproteobacteria bacterium | reverse complement strand
ACACCATGTTCGAGGCGTATTCACGCATCTTCACGCGCCTCGGCCTGAAGTTCCGCGCGGTGCAGGCTGACAGCGGCGACATCGGCGGCGACCTGAGCCACGAATTCCAGGTGCTGGCCGATTCCGGTGAGGATGCCATCGCGTTCTCCGACCAGTCGGACTATGCCGCCAACGTAGAGCTGGCGAAAGCAGTGGAGCCTCCGGGGAACCGTCCGCTGCCCAAAATGGAACTCGAGGAAGTTGCTACGCCCGGCAAAACAAGCTGCGAAGAAGTCGCCGCGTATCTCAAGGTGCCTTTGACCCGTACCGTGAAAGCCGTCGCGGTGGTCGGTTCCGGAGGTTTCGCCCTGGTACTGGTGCGCGGCGATCACGAAGTCAATGAAACCAAGCTCAGGAAAATAAAAGGTCTTGAAGACCATCGTCTGGCGACGGAAGAAGAAATCGAACAGCATGTGGGTTGCCGCGCGGGCTATATCGGCCCCGTAAATCTCAATCGATTTGCGGGATATCTCGACTCTAACCTCAACCCATTTCCCGGTATCGCCGGGGGCAAAGCTCTATACAATCGAACGTCTGATAATCCAATAGGCTTCAGACCATTCAGTCTGATCGTTGACAGGACCGTGGACAAGATGTCGGATTTCGTCTGCGGCGCGAACAAAAATGGATATCACTGCCGTGGCTTCAATCTGGGCCGGGACATCGAAATTCCAAATCCGGACGTTGTGAAAGATATTCGCAAAGTCGTGACGGGCGACCCCTCACCGGATGGCAAAGGCACGCTCAAAATCGCGCGCGGCATCGAAGTCGGCCATATCTTCCAGAACGGCCGCAAATATACCGAAGCAATGCACGTTAGCGTGCTGGACGATCATGGCCGGACGCAAACACCGCTGACCGGTTG
Organism: Gammaproteobacteria bacterium; assembly: GCA_049698775.1. Taxonomy (GTDB): domain Bacteria; phylum Pseudomonadota; class Gammaproteobacteria; order Natronospirales; family REEB76; genus REEB76. The sequence continues at coordinate 26,936 of JBAVYM010000037.1, read as the reverse complement.
TTACGGCATCGGCGTGTCGCGGATCGTGGCCGCCTCCATCGAGCAGAATCACGACGAGCGCGGCATCGTGTGGCCCGAACCGCTGGCGCCGTTTCAGATCGCGCTTTTGCCGCTCAACATGCACAAATCCGAAAAGTTGCGAGTCGCCGCAGACGCGCTGTACGCAGAACTCGACGCCGCCGGCTATGACGTGCTCATGGACGACCGCGAACTGCGTCCCGGCCCGATGTTCGCCGATGCGGAACTCATCGGTATTCCCCAAAGGTTGGTGCTCTCAGAACGCGGCCTGGACGCCGGCACCGTGGAATACAAGGGCCGCCGCGATACCACCAGCGATGATGTCCAACGTGACGAACTGCTCGGCTTTCTCCGTGCATTAGACATATTTAAAAAACTCTAATGCGATACACTGCTATTGCAATATTCATTATTGCATTGTTTGCGAATACGCCAGTTTTTGCCCAGAAGTTCATCACACCCAGCCCCGAACTGGTCGCGCTGGTAAAAAAAGCCGCTGCCGATCAGACCAGTTTCAAGGACAAATACGACGCCCAGGTCTGGCTCATGACCATGTCAAACCGCTTGCACCCGACCATCCCGGATCCTGTGAGACGCATGGCACTGCTCGAATTGATTCACAAGGAGGCCATGCGCGCGGGTGTCTCGCCGGAACTGGTGCTGTCCATCATCAATGTGGAAAGCGATTTTGACCGCTTTGCGGTCTCGCATGCCGGCGCGCAGGGGCTCATGCAGATCATGCCGTTCTGGCTGAAACTCAGCGGCCAGCCCAACGGCAATCTGTTCCACGAGACCACCAACCTGCGATTGGGCTGCACCATACTCAAGTATTACCTGGGCCGCTCACATGAAGATATCCGGGAAGCGCTGCAACGCTACAACGGCGCGACGGTAGGGATTGACTATTCCGACCAGGTGCTCAAAGCACTCAACCGGAAATGGAGCTGGGATTGACGCGGCCTGAAGCTGTTCACACCACGGTACTGGAAAAATTCCCGCCTATACAATTACACAAGCATCTCATTTGATTGCAAACAGCTTCGGCAGATCCAGGCACTCCACTTCGCGTATCACCACCTCACTGACCCGTGCGGCCGGCGGTCCCTGCCATAACCAGTCGCAGAACGCGTCCACGGCAACTACGTCGCCGCAGGCCAGGACTTCCACACGCCCGTCCGGCAGATTTTTCGCATAACCGGTAACATTAAATTCGAGCGCACGGCGGGCTGCACTGGCGCGAAATACCACGCCCTGCACCCGGCCTGACACCAAGCAATGCTTGCAAACGGTCATAAGCTCATTCGCAGACGCGTAAAAGGAAAGGACCCCGCAGGGCCCTTCAAGAATAAAACCTGAGTCTATTTATCGCCCACTGTCAGCCAAGCAGGTGGCTTAGTTTGTGGACGCGGCGGGAGCCGGTGTAGCGGAAGAGGCTGCCGGAGCCGGCGCGGCAGGTGCCGTGCTGGCAGCCGGGGCTGGATTTGAGCCCGGCATGGCGGACGCCGGCGCTGTCAAATCACCGCTGAGCCAGCGTTGATCGCGGCGGTCAGCTTTGTGATTCTTCCAAGCGCCGCGGTGTTGGGCATACCACGTAGCGGAATCCACATCCGTCTTGAGCGGGTTGGTGACCACGTTGAGATTCTGCTTGGGATAAATCAGATCCGCATGCTTGATGGAATCGGAATTGGCCTTGAAGATCAACGGCCATTCCAGTGCATTGCCATAGACCTCGGACTTGCCGGCAATGCGCCATAGGCTGTCACCGCGCACCACCGCATAGGTGGACTTGGCAGCCTGCAATTCCGCAACCAGTGCGGAAAGCACATCGTAGGCAGGCTTGCCTTGGTTGTTGTTGATGTCAGTCTGGCCCTGATTCAGGCGATTCTGCTGATCGGCGTTCAGGTTCGTGTAGCCTTGAGCTTGAGCCAGCAGATCCCGGGCATGACCCATATAGCAGTTGTTGAGTGCGGTTTCCGCATCCTGCTTGGCTTGAGCTGCCAGTTGCTGGGCCTTGGCGTTATCACCGGCCTGGCCTGCAGCCTGCGCCTGAGCGAGCAATTGCGAAGCATCACCGGTGTCGGTGCAGGGCGCTTGGGCACTGTTAATCACCGCCTGCGCATCAGCAATGGCCTGGGTGGTTGCCGCATTTGGGCCGGTCGGCGCGGCCGCCACTTGCGGTTGTACTTTGTGGGTGGCGCAACCGACGGCGAGGCCAGCGGTCAGCAACACCACGGCGAGGTGTTTAGCATAATTCTTGATCATGATGTGCGTCTCCAACCTTTGTGTTGTTTTGACAACGGAAAGAACTGTGAAACCGTTTGACGGGCCTGGAAAATAGGTGTCATAAGGGTAACGCTCCGCAAACTCCGGGTCAAGTAAGCAATAAGCCTTAACATAAGGAAAAGTCGAGGAATTCTAAGGGGGTACCGGACCGCCGGAAGTCTGTTCCTGGGTAATGCGCAAAGCCTGTACCGCCGCGTCGCGCGCGCGTATGGCGTCGGCCCGGGCGGTGCCGTAATTTCCCTGATCCAGGGCGGCTTGGGCCGTCCGCAAGAGCTGTTCGGCGTTCGCCATCTGCTTGGCTGCGGCATGCTCGGCCCCAACTTGCCGGGCCGCGGCCACAGCCTGACGGGCATTGCTCATTTCTTGCACCGGCACACCGGCGCAGGCCGTGAACACAAGTGCAAAAACCAATGCGGACAGACGCGCGAATTTCAGGATTTTGTAGGACACTCGAGAGAGATTTGGCTGCAACGGACGGATTGCAAGTCACGCTACCAACCGGGCGCGGACCCGTCAAGCGCCAGGCGCGGGGGTATAGTGGCGCGGGTCCGATGGCTGCATACCGGAAACAGGCGTATGGGAAAAGTCACAATCTGGAATAACCCGCGCTGCTCGAAATCCCGCGAAACCCTGGCGCTGTTGCAAACGCGCCACATGGGAATCCGGATCATCGAATACCTAAAAACACCACCGAGTGCAGCGGAAATCGAGCGCGCGCTGGCGCTTTTGCGCATGCAGCCACGCGAATTCATGCGCACCAATGAAAATGAATACCGCGAACATGATCTGGATGATCCAAAACTCACACGCGCGCAACTTATCGAAGCACTGCACGAGCGCCCGATTCTGATCCAGCGTCCGGTAGTATTTGTCAACGGCAAAGCACGTATCGGCCGGCCGCCCGAAACCGCCCTGGAGATTCTCTGAGACATGGAGATACTCGTGCTTTATTACAGCCGTTACGGCGCCACCGCGGAGATGGCGCGGCAGATTTGCCGCGGCGTGGAAAGCATCAACGGTGTGCGCGCGCGCTTGCGCACGGTCCCGGCGGTATCTCCGGTTACCGAAGCCGTGGAGGACAGTATTCCGGAATCCGGTCCGCCACACGCACGCCATGATGATCTCAGGGAATGCGCGGGACTGGTTCTCGGCAGTCCCACGCGCTTCGGCAATATGGCGGCGCCACTCAAGTATTTTTTCGACAGTACCGGCGCGCTGTGGTTATCGGGTGCACTGGCCGGCAAACCGGCTGGCGTATTCACGTCCACCAGCAGCCTGCACGGCGGGCAGGAAACCACGCTCTTATCCATGCTGCTGCCGCTCTTGCATCACGGAATGTTAATTGTCGGCGTACCTTATACCGAGCGGGAATTGATGGAAACTACGAGCGGTGGCACGCCTTACGGGCCAAGCCACCACGCCGGCGTCAACAGCGATCGCAAACTCAGCGAGATGGAAAAACAACTCTGTCAGGCACTCGGCGCGCGCGTGGCGGATGTGGCGCGCAGGCTGCATTCAGGGTGAATCTGCATTTCACCGGCCGTACGCTCTCGCTGACAGCGCTCATGCTGCTGGGATTGTGGCTGTTGCTGTGGCTTGGTTTCCTCACTCGTGCCGGCATGCGGGAACGGGCGCTCTGGCTGGTGCTGGCTTTATTGCCGGTGATAATCGTGAGTTATTTTGTGTGGCACAATCTCAAGAGCGGCTTCGCGTGGAGCGGTTTTATTTCCCTGGGTTACTTTGCCCAGGGTCTCACCGTCGTACTCACCAGCAAAAGTGACGCGGGTTTCGGAAGCATCGAGATTTTCCTGAGCTTGCTGCTGTTTACGGCCGCGAGCGCGGCCCTGCGTGCACGCCGCCGGTCCATGTAGCTGGATCGCACGCTTGCCGCCGCCCTACGGTTTTTTGTTCAGCAACGACTTTACAAACGGTAACGTCAATCGGTGCTGCGCTACCAAAGATGCAGCATCCAAAGCATCCACGGTCGCACACAGGCTGCGCATGTCACGTTGTTGCCGCTTGAGCAGGAATTGTGCAGTATCGTCCGGCAGTTCAAAACCGCGCCGGGAGGCGCGCTGTTTCAGGGCCACGATCTTTTCTTCATCGGTGAGCGGCTCCAACTGGAACACCGGTCCCCAGGCAAACCGGGACGCCAGATCCGGCAACAGGCGCTTGATGGCATTAGGGGCGCTGCGCGCCGTAGCCACGAAACTACCGCCGTTTTCCGCGAGCCCATTGAAAAGCATGAACAAAGCCCGCTGCCAGGGCTCGATGCCCGCAACCCGGTGCACGTCGTCCACGCACACCAATTTATAACTGTCCAGGTTTTCCACCACCAGTGGATCCAACAATACGGTCTGGCTCATGGGCAGGTAAATGGCGCGGCGTCCGCTGGCCGTGGCCAAACGGCAGGCCGCCTGCAGCAAATGCGACTTGCCGCGGCCGTCGCCGCCCCACAGAAACAGAGCGCGTTCGCCACCCTGCCGGGCCAGCATCGCCAAAGCATCCACCGCGGCGCGATTGTTGGCCGGATAAAAATTCTCGAAGGTGGCGCCCTCATCCAGACTGATGGGCAGCGGCAACTGGCTGCTGGTGTTTGCGGCCGTCATGACTTATCGTCTTGTCCCTGATAAAGCCGGCTTTCCACATAGCGTTCGCGGGCATAGCGCGCCAGCACCGTGCAGGCGGCGGCCACCGGCAGCGCCAGCAGAATGCCGGCGAAGCCGAACAATGCCCCGCCCACCAGAATCGCGAAAATCACCAGCGCCGGGTGCAGGCCAATGCGCTCGCCCACCAACCGCGGCGTCAGCACCAGATCTGACAGCAACTGACCGATGACGAATACGATGATCACCGCCAGCAGCAGCCAATCGCCACCCTGCAGCAAGGCGGTGAGCAAGGCCAACACGAGGCCGGTGATGATGCCGAGATACGGCACGAAACACAGCACCCCAGCCACTACACCGATAGCAATCGCGTTATCCAGGCCGATGATGGATAGTGCAATGCTGTAGAAAACCGCCAGACACACCATCACCAGCAACTGGCCACGCAGGAAGGCGCCCAATACGCCATCGCACTCCCGCGCCAGCCGCGCCACGGTGGGCGCCGCGGCGCGCGGCACCAGCGCCTCGATGCGGTCCATCAGCCGGTTCCAGTCGCGCAATAGATAGAAGGTCACCACCGGAATCAGGACCAGGTTCATGAAGAACGCGAATACGGCTGCGCCGGAACTCGACACGGTAAGCAACGTCTGACCGGCGAGTTTGCCGGCCGAGACAAAATTCGTACTGACCAACTGCATGAGCTTGGCGGGCGCCAAGTCTCCCGGTTGCAGGCCGAGATGCGAAGTCAGCCACGGCAACAAATGCGCCTGGAACCAAGCCAGGACTTCGGGTGCATGTGCGAACAGCGCTGCAATCTCGCGGATGCCCATGGGGATGACAAGAATCAGAATCAGCGCCAGTACAACCAGGGTCAGCACGAATACCGCGAGCACCGCCAGACTGCGCGGCAGCTTCCAACGCTCCAGACGGCCGACAAGCGGATTACCCAGGTACGCCAGGATGAAACTCGCCAGAAACGGCGTGAGAATTGGCCGCAGATAATGAATCAGCACGGCCACGGCCACCGCCACAATGACAATCCAGATTTTTTGCGCCGCGCTCATGCTGTTTTCCTCGCGGGTACACGCGCGAGGCGCCGCCCCCAACGAATTAAGTAATCCACACCGCTGCCCAGCGTGGTGATGGCCACCGCCACCACCAGCGCCAACACCGCGCCCTTGGGCACATCATGCGCGTAATAGTCCGCGACCACGGCGAGCACCAGTAACATTTGCAGAAAAGTATTGACTTTGCTGAGCACGCTCGGCTGCGGTTTGAAGTCACCCACACGCCAATGATATATCAGCGCTCCCGTCACGATGATGGCGTCACGCGCAATCACGATCACAGCAATCCATAACGGTATCAACCCCGCCCATACCGCAGCCGCGAAACTTCCCGCCATGAACACCTTGTCGGCCAACGGGTCCAGTATCGTCCCCAAGCGGCTCACCCAGCCGAAACGCTTGGCCAGCAAACCGTCCAGCGCATCACTCAAGCCGGCGATGATAATCAGGGTAAACGCTGCCTCATCTTTGCGCCGCACAATACTCCAGGCAACCGGCACCACCAGCGCCATGCGCGTGATACTGATGGCATTCGGTAACCAGCGCGCGTTCACGGCACATATTGAAATTGCAGGTTTGCGACCGGCGCAGAGATTCCGCTACCGGCGCTGGGTGCCACCGATTTCAGCAGCCCGCCCAATAACGCGGCTTGTTGAAGATTGCCGGCATCACCGCGCGTATCCAGGCTGAAAAACACGATCTGGTTTTCCACCCGCGTCACTTGCACGGATTTTACCGGTGTGAGCTCGCTCAGATAATCCAGAACTTTCGCGTAGGCATCCACGCTGGCGATGCCGCTCACGCTCACGGTCACGTCATTCATGCCGGTGGCATTCGCCGCCAACGCGAACCATTTGGCGTAATTATCTGCGGCTATCTGGATACCGTCGGCAGCCACGCTCGCCAAGTCACCGGGCGAAGTCGTCCAGGATTGCGCTTGAGGTCCAACCGCGAGTTGCCAGCGGGCCGCGTACTGGCCCGGCGTAGTCATGTAGATACTGCCCACCAACGTGGCATCCGGTTTATAGCGTTGTGACGCCGGCTGGATACGGCTGCTGTTATCGGCCGCAATATCGGGAAAACCGACGGCCTGTTGATCCTGTGCATCCATGCTGGGAAAAATCAGCGGTACGCCGCGCTGGCTGGCGGCGCTGTTCATGGCCTGCACGATGACAGAGTTATTGCCCGCAGACACGATGCTCTTGCTGGAGCCATCTTCCAAGGCGAGCCATATCAAGGTCGCCGGGCGTTCCTGTCCCCACAATGGTTCATGCGCAGCACGCACGGCGTGGTTCACTACCTCCGGATCGAACTTGGCCGACAGCAGCAATCCGGTGGGCGCAATGGCGGCGGCACCGGTGCGCGTCAAATCGTAATAGGTTACCGGCGCCGTGCCACCGTTCGCGGGCGCCTGCTCATAACGGTATTGCTGCAAAAACTGGCTGGGGTTCTGTATCAGGTTCGCCAATGCCGGCACGCCGCCCGCGGTACGTTCACCGGTGATTTTCACCAGCACCGCGGCGAGTGCTTCTTGCAGCGCAACGCTGCGGGCGGCAGTAGATTGATTGGGCACCGGCACACTGGCTTCATACAGACCAGTGACCACCGCGGCGTGATTTCCCGCACTGCTGAACAGCAATGCGACGGTCAGCAAACCGCTGCACCAAACGCGTGCTGTTTTCAAGACTCCCTCCTGTCCGCAAGCACCGGCTTCCGTGGTTCACGGTTCCGGCGTGTAGAATATACAGGCTCAAGCCACTGTCCGGCGAGTGCTTCTTGCTATTCCATCATCCGGGAATACCCAGCATGTCCAGAAAAGCCCTCACTTATCGCGACTCAGGTGTGGATATTGACGCCAGCGATGCCCTGGTGGAGCGCATCAAACCGGCTGCCCAACGCACCCGCCGGCCCGAGGTCCTGGGCGGCATCGGCGGCTTCGGCGCGCTGGTGGAAATCCCCGCCGGCTACAAACAACCGGTGCTGGTGTCCGGCACCGATGGCGTAGGCACCAAACTCAAACTCGCCGTCGAGGCGCAGCGCCACGACGGCATCGGCATTGATCTCGTCGCCATGTGCGTCAACGACATCGTGGTGTCAGGCGCCGAACCGCTGTTTTTTCTCGATTACTACGCCAGCGGCAAATTGGACGTGGACACGGCGGCATCTGTAATCAACGGCATCGCCCGCGGCTGCGAACTCGCCGGCTGCGCGCTGGTAGGCGGCGAAACTGCGGAGCTTCCAGGAATGTACCAAGGTGGGGATTACGATCTCGCCGGTTTCGCGGTAGGCGTGGTCGAAAAACATGAAATCATAGATGGCAGCCAGGTCACCACGGGCGATGTGCTCATCGGCTTGGCCTCCTCCGGACCGCATTCCAACGGCTACTCGCTGATTCGCAAGGTGCTGGCGATTAGCGGTGCGAAATTTGAACAACCGCTCGATGGTCGCACGCTTGTTGATGTGTTGCTGACGCCCACGCGCATCTACGTCAAACCACTCTTGGCCTTGATGAAGCTCATGCCACCGCATGCACTGGCGCACATTACCGGCGGCGGCCTGCTGGAAAATATACCGCGGGTGATTCCGGATGGACTGAGCGTTGTGCTGAATGCCAAAGCCTGGCCGCGTCCGGCGATATTTGACTGGCTGCAACGACAGGGCAACATTGCCGAGCAGGAAATGTATCGCACCTTCAACATGGGTATCGGCATGATCGTGTGCACGAACCAAGCGGACGCGGAACGCGCACTTGCTTTCCTCAATGAACACGGCGAACAGGCCTGGCGCATCGGCGAAGTGCACACTGGCGGCGAAGGCGTCATGATCCGCTGATGACTGTCCGGACCACGTCAGAAAAATTACCCATCGTGGTGCTGATCTCCGGCGAAGGCACCAATCTCCAGGCGATTCTCGATGCGTGTGCGAATGGCGCAGTGCCGGCCAGCGTAAAAGCGGTAATCAGCAGCCGCGCGGAAGCCCCCGGTTTGCGCCGTGCCGCGGCGGCGAGCATTCCCATGCATGTCATTCTAGCGGCGGAAAACACTTCCCGTGAGGATTATGATTCGGCATTGAACATTATCTTGGAACGCTACGAACCGAAACTGGTGCTGCTGGCGGGATTCATGCGCATCCTGAGCGATGATTTCGTGCGCCGCTATCGCGGTCGCCTGCTGAACATCCACCCGTCCCTGCTGCCCAAATATCGCGGCCTGTACACCCATCGGCAGGTATTGGCGGCGGGCGAGCGGGAACACGGTTGCAGTGTGCACTTTGTTACTGAAGAACTGGACGGCGGCCCGGTCATCGCCCAGGCCAAAGTATCGGTACGGCCAGATGATACGGAAAAAGCTCTGGCTGCACGCGTCCTGCAACGTGAACACGCTCTCTATCCGCTGATAATCCGTTGGTTCGCCAAAGACCGGGTAAAACTTGCGGCAAATCAGGTAGTATTTGATGGCAAACCCTTAACTGGGCCAAAAGTGTTCGCAAGCAACGAGGTTTTGAAGTGAAAGCCAAATGGGTGCAGGGTTTGCTGTCGGGTGCGCTGCTATGTGGTGCGCTCACGACCGCCTCGGCCGTGGAACCTGTCATCCCGCTGTATCACGCTGACTATTCCTTGACGCGCAACGACTTCGTCATCGGCACGCCCCGCTTCGAGCTCATGCAGGATCATGACGGTGGCTACATCTACCGCTCCGTCACCCTACCAGCCGGCCTTGCCAAGCTTATTGCCGGCGACACGGTCATCACCGAGACCAGCCGTTTCAAGATGACGGACGGCAAGGCCGTGCCGCTGGAATACAGCTACCTGCAGACCAGCGGCAGCGGCGACAAGAGAAAGACGGACCACTCGGAGGTGATACAGTTCGACTGGGCCAAGGGCTTAGCGCATAGCGATGACGACGGCCGCAAACAGAACACCAAGCTCCGTCCCAATATGTACGACGTGTTCCTGATAAGGCTGGTGCTACCACTGGACGCCGCGGCGAACAGGCTGGCCACCGGCTACAGCGTGCTGGATCACCGCGAGGTAGTCAGTTACAGCCTGAAGAAACTGTCCGATACTACGCTCAAGACAGACGCTGGGCAGTTCAATACCGAGGTATTGGAATTGCGCGATACCGGGAAAGGCCTGACGCTAACCCTGTGGCTGGCCCCCAAACTGCACTATCTGCCAGTGCAGATACAACAAGCGCAGACAGACAAGCCGACTTTCACCATGGTGCTAACCGAAATCAAGTTCGACAACAAAAACTCCATGTAGGTTGGGGTGAGATTCCTGCCGAACCCCGACAATTTATTCGACGGACTCAACGGTTTCTCCAACGAGTAACAGACGAAGCGGGGTCTCCACATGCATAACTTTCCTCTCATCGTTTTTGATGTCAACGAGACGTTGCTAGACCTTGAAACAATGGAGCCCACGTTCCAACGCATTTTTAGCGACAAGAGTGCCATGCGTCTTTGGTTCGCGAACTTAATTATGTATTCAGCAGCACTGACCGTCGCCGGCTGCTATGTCCCATTCACTGATATCGGATCAGCCGTCATGAAGATGCTCGCCGATACGAGGGGCATCAAGATAGATGATAAGGACAAAACAGAATTGACCGAGAAATTCTCGATGATGCCTCCGCATCCCGAAGTTCCGACTGCCTTGGCCAAGCTGCGTGACGCCGGGTTCCGGCTGTTCACGTTGACGGACAACCTACTCGAGGTGCAGACGCGTCAGCTCCAACATGGCGGGATCGTGGATTTCTTCGAGAGGCGATTCAGCGCTGATGGAGTCAAGCACCACAAGCCGTCACGAGAGGCTTACGCTTTTGTGGAGCGCGAACTCGGTGCTAAGCCATCGGAATTGTGCCTTATCGCATGCCACACCTGGGATACGCTTGGTGCTGTCGCAGCGGGCTGGGAAGCAGCCCTCATCAAGCGGGTTGGGAATGATACTTTGGGAGTTGGTCCCCAACCGCAAATGGTGGGGAACGACTTGGACGAAGTTGCGAGTCGACTGATCGCGCGTTATACATGACGCGTTGGGCCGCTGCTCCATATTGGACTGCTGCCGGTACCCGTCGGCTAGGACGTGATTACGCTCGCCACGTCTTGCTCGTGCACGTCTGCGTAAGGGGGTGAAGTACGGCCGTTCAAGCAGGTTATTCTGAATGAAAAGCGTTTGATTGTCCTGGATTCCAGGCTTTCGGCGAAATGACGACACCGCGGCATGAGCGAATAAGTTGGTTTCCTTAAGTTTTCGGCAACGTCACATCTTTCTGTCCCTGGTATTTCCCGCCACGATCCTTGTAACTCGTTTCACACACCTCATCGGACTCGAAGAACAGCATCTGTGCGATGCCTTCGTTGGCGTAAATCTTTGCGGGCAGCGGCGTGGTGTTGGAAAACTCCAGCGTCACGTGGCCTTCCCATTCCGGTTCCAGCGGCGTGACGTTGACGATGATGCCGCAACGCGCGTAAGTGGATTTCCCCAGGCACACTACCAACACGTCACGTGGGATGCGAAAGTATTCCACGGTGCGTGCTAGCGCGAAGGAATTGGGCGGGATCACGCAGCACTCACCCTTGAAGTCCACAAAGCTGCGTGAATCGAATTGCTTCGGATCTACGATGGTGCTGTTGATGTTGGTGAAAATCTTGAACTCGTCAGCGCAGCGCACATCGTAGCCGTAGCTGGAGGTGCCGTAGGACACAATCTTGCCACCGCCGTTCTGGCGCACCTGCCCTGGCTCGAACGGCTCGATCATTTTGTGCTGTTCCGCCATGCGGCGAATCCACTTGTCGGATTTGATACTCACTATAAATAGCCTCTATATGTCATGTCGTCTGATGGCTCTGCGTGCTCCGTGCTGGGTGCTGCGTCTGGAATAATTACGTTATTTTACGCGGCACGCAGTACGTAGCACTCAGCACCTATTCTTCCACGATGATTTTCGGAAATGCACCGGAGTAATCTTTGCCCGCGAGCGCGAGTTGCGCCGCGGCGCGGCGCGCGATGTCACGGTAGCGCTGCGCGATGGCGCCTTTCGGATCGGCGACGACGCTTGGGTTGCCGCCGTCCGCATGCTCGCGGATGGAGATATCCAGAGGCAGGCTGCCGAGGAAGGGCACGCCATATTGCGCGGCCAAGCGCTCGCCGCCACCCGCACCGAAAATGTGCTCCTCGTGGCCGCAGTTCGAGCACACGTGCGTGCTCATGTTCTCGACGATGCCGAGGATGCCCACTTCGACCTTCTGGAACATCTTGAGTCCTTTGCGCGCATCCAAGAGCGCAATCTCCTGCGGCGTAGTGACGATGACCGCGCCCGAAACCGGCACGCGTTGGGAAAGCGTTAATTGAATGTCGCCGGTGCCCGGAGGCATGTCCACAATCATGTAATCCACATCCTGCCAATCGGTGTCGCCGATCAGCTGCATCAGCGCCTGGGTCACCATCGGCCCGCGCCACACCATGGGGGTTTCCTCATCCACCAGGAACCCCACGGACATGCACTGGATGCCGTGCCCGATCATCGGCACGATGCGCTTGCCGTCTTTGGTGGACGGCCGTCCCTTCAGGCCGAGCATGCGCGGCTGGCTGGGACCGTAGATGTCCGCATCCAGGATGCCGACGCGCGCACCATCGGCAGCGAGCGCGAGCGCCAGATTCACCGCCACGGTGGACTTGCCGACGCCGCCTTTGCCTGAGGCCACGGCGATGATGTTCTTCACGCCGGCGAGTGGTTTCAGGTTGCGCTGCACCGCATGGGACAGAATCCGCGTATCCACCCGCACTTCCACCGCGCACGCACCCGGCAGTTTTTTCACGAGTTCGCGCAGCGTGCCGGCGAGTTCCGCTGGATAACTGCCGCAAGGAAATCCCAACTCCACCTCTACCGTCACACTGCCGTCCCGCACGTGGATGTCGCGCACGGCGTTGACGGACACCAAGTCCGTGTCGAGGTAAGGCTCGTGCCAACCGCGCAGGGCGGCTTCGATCTGTTCGCGGGAAATTTCGCTCATGGTTTGTCGCATCGAAAGGCGCGCTATTCTAGCATCGGCCGGCACGGCATCGCCCCGCAAATCCGCCGCGGGCAAGCGGTCTGTGGCATACTTTCGCCTGACGCTGGCCGTTGCCACCGCATAATTCCAAAGAAATCCGCACGCCGATGAGTACTACACCACGCCGGATCCTGGTCACCAGCGCCCTGCCCTACGCCAGCGGCTCCCTGCACTTGGGCCACATGCTGGAAAGCATCCAGACCGACATCTGGGTGCGCTTCCAGAAGCTGCGCGGTCACGACTGCATCTATGTTTGCGCCGACGACGCCCACGGCACGCCCATCATGCTCAAGGCGCGCGAGCTCGGCATCACGCCGGAAGAACTTATTGCGCGCATCGGCGAGGAGCATCGGCGCGACTTCGCGGATTTCCTGATCGGCGTGGATAACTACTACACCACGCACTCTCCCGAAAACCGCGAACTATCCATACTTATATATGAGCGCCTGAAAGCGGGCGGCCACATAGCCATCCGCGCGGTCCGCCAAGCCTACGACGAGCAGGCCAAAATGTTCCTGCCGGACCGCTACGTGCGCGGCACCTGCCCGAACTGCGGCACACCGGACCAGTACGGCGATGCCTGCGAGAACTGCGGCGCCACCTACACGCCCGCCGACCTCAAGAATCCGGTGTCCGTCATCTCTGGTACCCGTCCGGTGGAAAAAGAGTCCGAGCATTATTTCTTCAAGCTCGGCGACTTCGATGATTTCCTCAAACACTGGATGGCCGAGAGCAAATTGCATCAAGCAGTGCGTGCCAAACTGGACGAGTGGTTCAAGACTGGGTTGCAGGATTGGGACATCTCGCGCGACGCGCCCTATTTCGGCTTCGAGATCCCGGGCGCGCCCGACAAGTATTTCTACGTGTGGCTGGACGCACCCATCGGCTACATGGCGAGCTTCAAGAACCTGTGCGCACGGCAGCACCATTTGGATTTTGACGCGTACTGGGAAAAAGGCAGCGAGAAAGAGCTGTACCACTTCATCGGCAAGGACATCACTTATTTCCACACGCTGTTCTGGCCGGCCATGCTGCACGGCGCCAGATTCCGCACGCCCACGGCGGTGTATGCTCACGGCTTTCTGACAGTAAATGGTCAGAAGATGTCCAAGTCGCGCGGCACCTTCATCAAGGCGCGCACCTATCTGGAGCATCTCAATCCCGAATACTTGCGCTACTACTTCGCCGCCAAACTCGGTCCCGGTGTGGACGATATAGACCTGAACCTGGACGATTTCGTGCAGCGGGTTAACAGTGACCTGGTGGGCAAACTGGTGAACATCGCCAGCCGCTGCGCGGGTTTCATCGAAAAAGGCTTCGATAGCCGGCTGGCCGGCGAACTGGCGGATGTCTCCTTATATAACGAGGCGATGGCCGCGGCTCAAGGGATTGCGGAAGCTTATGAAAACCGCGAATTCAGCCGCGCCATCCGCGACATCATGGCGCTCGCAGACCGGGCCAACCAGTACATTGACGAAAAGAAACCCTGGGCCTTGGCAAAGGACGCAGCGAAATCCCTGGAGGTACAAAGGATTTGCACCCTCGGTCTCAACCTGTTCCGCGTGCTGATGATTTATCTCAAGCCGGTGCTGCCGGAACTCGCGCTCAAGGCCGAGCAGTTCCTGAACGTGGTACCGCTCGCATGGAAGGATTTGGACAAACCACTGCTTAATACCCGCATAAACCCATTTGCGTCCATGCTCACGCGCGTGGACAGAGATCAGGTAAACGCCATGACCGAAGCATCGAAACAGGATATGGAAAAGACATCTGAAAAGACATCTGAAAAGACAACCAGCAACATGGAACCCATATTTCCCGAGATCGGCTACGTAGACTTTGCAAAACTTGATCTGCGCATCGCGCGTATCGTTAAGGCCGAGCACGTGGATGGTGCCGACAAGCTCTTGCGACTGACACTGGATCTCGGCGGCGAGACCCGCAACGTATTTGCGGGAATCAAGCATGCCTATAAGCCCGAGCAATTGCAGGGCAAGCTTACCGTGATGGTGGCGAACCTTGCGCCGCGCAAGATGAAGTTCGGCGTTTCGGAAGGCATGGTGCTCGCCGCCGGCCCCGGCGGCAAGGATTTGTGGCTGCTCGAACCCCATACCGGTGCCCAGCCCGGCATGCGGGTGAAATGATTGCAAGATTTGCGTTGACCGGACACGAACGGGCGCCCGCAGGCGCCCGTTGTCTTTCATGCTGCGGATATCAGCGCCTGCGCTTGCGCCGCTGAATCAGGGCCAGCAATCCGCCTAACAGACCGAGCGCAAGGAAATCCACGCCACCCCCGCCTCCACCTCCACCGCCTCCGCCTCCGCCTCCGGGATTGACGCTGATGCTCTCAGTCGCAGTGCCGGATGTATTTATTCCGTTAGCCAGATGAAAGGTAAAACTGTCAGCGCCGCTATAACCTGCGTTCGGTGTGTATGTAAATGCGCCGCTGGTGGTATCGGTAACCGTCACCGTGCCATGGGCCGGTGTGCTCGCAGTCGCAAAGGTCAACGTACCGCAGCCACACGGATTGTTGCCGGTGAGTACGCCATTGACGGGCGTGTTCACCGTGGTGGTCACGCTGCCGTTGCTCACGGTGGGCGGCAGCATGCTGATGCTGACGCTGGCAGTGTTGTTTGCGAGAACCGGATCTGGCTGATTGCTGGTGACGCTGGCAGTATTTGCATAGGTGCCCGCCGTCGTTACCTTGATGAGCACCAGCGGCTGCCATGTGGCTCCTGGAGCGAGGCTTGGCAGAGTGCAGGTAACGACCTGACCGCCGGGGCCACTTAGAGAGCAGGTGCCGGCGGCGGGGACGGTGCTGACGAAACTCAGCCCGGCGGGAATGGTATAGGTGAAGCTCACGTTGTAAGCGGTGACCGCGGCATCGTTGTTGGTCACGGTGACATTCAGCACCGCATTCTCGCCCAAGCTGACGACTGAGGGAGTTGCCGTCATCGCAAGACTGAGATCCGCCGGGGATTGGTATACATATACCCTGCCGTCATATGCTTGTCCGCTGTTCGTTGCAAAACCGGCAGTTATGACCATGCTTTCCTTGTCGGCGGAAAGTGCCACACCGGTGCTGCCAAATTCACTCGCGGGATCAGATGCCGGATCAGAAAAAGTTTGCGCCAAACTCCAGGTGCCACCGCCCAAGGTGTAGAGAAATGCCTGGTCGGGACCGCCGATAACGACAGCCGTGCCATCTGCCGACATGGCCACCTGACCGGATACTACTGCAATCGGTATCGTTACCCCGCTCCAGACTGCGGGGCTACCGACTCCGGTATAAATATTCACTCCATCCAAGTTATTTGAAGCGATGATTATTTTCAGCCCATCTGCCTCAAAAGCCATGCAGCCCTGACATACTTCTCCACCGGTAAATGTTTGCGTCACTGTCCATGCACCAGGTCCGGTGTTGGTATAAAGATAGGTCGTACCGCCACCAGCAAATGAACTTATCAGCGCACTGTGTCCATCCGCCGACAGGGCAACCGCGGAACCGAATGCGTCACCTTGGGCACCGGCTGGATCGGGAATCACGATTGAGGACCAGACGCCGCCACTGTATGTATATATATAAGCGTTGCCGACTAAGAACAGGGGGCCGACGTTTGCATCTGGGGCACCGATGAGCACGGTCTGGCCGTCAGCTGAAATCGCCCCGGTACTACCGAATTCGGAGCCAGGATCGCTGTTCGGATCCAAGATCTGATCACTTAAACCACCAAGGTGATTGCTGCCGATAGTGGCATAAACCGGATCACCACAGTCCATCGGGTCCAGACAACCGGAAGCAAACCCGAGGAAGAACGTGCTCCCATCCGCCGACAGCGCAAGCCCGGTGCCGTAGCCGACAGCCGTGGGAGGGTCGGAAACATTCTGTGACATGTAGCCTAGAGCCCACGCGCCACCAGTGTAGTTATAGAGAATGCCCACTCCTGTGCCGTCGTTGAAACTTGGGGGTGGAACGGCACCGGGTGCCGCCGCCAGGAACCACAGGCCGTCGTTGGAAATCTGCACCCCGGATGAGCCAAATGCATAGTTATAACCAGGTCCAAAAGGGTCGTTGATTGGCGTGACTTGGCTAAGCACGCCCGCCCAGGCGGGCAAGCTGGCTACGGCAAGCAGCGCGGCAAATAATCCACGGGTAAAATTATTCATGATGATCCCTCCCCTCGAAGCGTCCATTGGAGATACATCATCCGCCTGCCGTATTCCGGGTTGCAAGAGGCGGTGGGCGAATGTCTGACAAGGCACGAGCGACTGCCTGGAACCAACCCGCGCCAAACAGCGCCGGGAATGCGAAAATGCCACCCATGTTACATATCCCAAACACGGAGATTCGTCGCAAATGAGTCGCCTTGCCGACCGCATTGACGCACTCTTGCCGCAAACACAGTGCCAGCGCTGCGGCTATCCCGATTGCCGCGCTTACGCCGAGGCTATCGCCGTTGGCGAAACCGGCATCAACCGCTGTCCGCCGGGTGGTGACGAGACCATACAGGCGCTGGCGGCGCTCACAGGCCGCACTCCGGCGCCGCTCGATCCGACGCTGGGCTCATTCAAACCGAATAATGTAGCGTTCATTGACGAGGCGCTGTGCATCGGCTGCACCAAGTGCATCCAGGCCTGTCCGGTGGATGCCATCGTGGGCGCACCGAAACTGATGCACACGGTTATCGAGACACTATGCACGGGCTGCGAACTCTGCCTGCCGCCCTGCCCGGTGGATTGCATCTATATGCAGCCGGTACGCGGTGTGACGGAAGGCGTGTCAATCGCCGCCGGCGCACGCGAACGCGCGGATTTCTTCCGTCTCCGCTACCAGACGCACAACACGCGGCTCGCGCGCGACAAGGCCGAACAGAACGAGCACTCACACGCCCAGGGATCGGCCGATAGCGCTGCTGAGAATAACCTGGCGCGGCGCAAGGCTGAGATTGCCGCCGCCGTGGCGCGGGTACGCGCCAAACGCGCAGAACGGAAACAGGAATACAAGAAACCATGAATCCCGCGAAACGCGCTGCCATTTTCGCACGGCTCAAGAAAGCCAATCCCAAACCTACTACGGAGCTGAGGTATCAGACGCCTTACGAATTACTCGTATCGGTGGTGCTCTCGGCACAAGCTACCGACAAAAGTGTGAACCTAGCGACGGTAAATTTGTTCAAGGTGGCCAACACACCCGCGGCCATACTCAAGCTGGGCGAGGTGAAACTCAAGCCTTATATAAAGACCATCGGCCTGTATAACACCAAGGCCAAAAACATCATCGCAGCGGCGAAAATTCTGATTGAAAAGCATGGCGGCGAAGTGCCGCGCGAGCGCGCGGCGCTGGAAGCGCTGCCGGGCGTGGGTCGCAAGACCGCCAACGTCGTCCTCAACACCGCCTTTGGTGAACCCACTATTGCGGTGGATACGCACATCTTCCGAGTCGCCAACCGCACCGGCCTGGCGCCTGGCAAGAACGTGCGCGAAGTGGAAGACCGTCTGTTGAAATTCACCCCAGACGAATACAAGAAAGACGCGCACCACTGGCTGATCCTGCATGGCCGTTACGTGTGTAAGGCGCGTAAACCGGAATGCTGGCGCTGCATCATCGCCGATCTATGCGAATACCGGCACAAATCATTAACCGAGGGCAACCCATTGTCCCGGCAGGTACATCCATCAAAAACACGCCGCCCCGCCTGATGTCGTTACCGGCAGTGGCCCACGGATGAACTTGTTACAATCTCTCCGCGTCCAGTCCGAACATAAGGCGCAATAGGAACAGCACATGTCCACCTCCGGCGATGCCAGGCAAGACAGGAATCGCCTGCTCGTGAACCTGCTCCACGCCTGTGCGCAGCAACAGCAGCCAGCGTTCCAGAAACTCTATCAGCTCACTTCCCCGCAACTTTTTGCCGTGCTGGTGCGTATCTTGAAGCGACGGGACTTGGCGGAGGACGCCTTGCAGGACGCCTTCATCAGCGTGTGGCGGAATGCCGCGAGTTATACCGCGCAGAAGGGCACACCCATGACATGGCTCATCTCCATCTGCCGATACCGGGCGCTGGACATGTTGCGCCGCACGCGACTGGAAAAAATACGTCTTGACCCCTCGGAAGAGGCGGATGAGAACAGTGAATTCAGCGGTTTGGCGGATGAATCCCAAACCGAGGAGTTCCTCAGCCATGCGGAGGCCCGAGCGCTCAAGCGCTGCCTGGAGGAATTGAGCGAACGCCAGCGCCACAGCCTCAAGCTGGCCTATTTTGACGGCTGTTCGCACGAAGAGATTGCGGGCACCCTGCGCGCGCCGCTTGGCACGGTGAAAAGCTGGGTGCGGCGTGGCTTGCAAAGCCTGAAACAGTGCCTGGAAGCAGCATGAACTACGGCAACAAAAATTTACGCAATCTGCTGGCCGGTGAATATGTGCTCGGCCTGCTGCACGGCGCCGCGCGTCGCCGCTTTGAGCGTCTGCAGATCGAAGACACACGCCTGCGCAGCGAAGTAACGGCCTGGGAAGAAAGGTTCGCCGTCTGGAGCCGTGACCTCAAACCACAAACGCCACCCGATTCGATATGGCGGAAATTGGACGCCCGTCTCAATATGGAAGCCAAAATGGTCCGAAAACCCGTTAGCACATTCTCTATCAGGGGGATCTGGAGTGGTGCGGCCGTCATCGCCGCCGCCATCGTACTGGCAGTAGGTATTTTGATCGGCCGCAGTCTGGTCACGACACCCACGGCGGCACCGAGCTATCTTGCTGTCATGTCGAGTGCCAAGGGCCAACCCTTGTGGCTCATCACCGTACATCCGAACACGCAGCGCATTGATATGAAAGCACTTGCCAGCAATGTTCCGCCACCGGGCAAATCCTATGAGCTGTGGATGCTGCCGGGCAGCGGCAAACCCATCGCCATGGGCCTCATGAACAGCAGCGGTGTGGCGAGCGAAACCCTCAACACCGAGGTCATTGCAGCCATCAGTCAAGCCAAGGGCGTTGCCATTTCTCTCGAACCGCAAGGCGGCTCCCCCACCGGCCAGCCGACCGGACCGGTACTGTACGTCGCGCCCCTCATCAGCACCTGAGGCCCAAAAGCAATATCTCCTGCACAGTGCATCCAAATCCCGTCCGCACGAGTATCTGAGGGTGAGCTTGTCCCCGATTCGGGACGACAAGCCAAAACACCCACACAGGAGATAGTTATATGAAAATCCGGATGCATCTGATACGCAATACCGCACTGCTGCTGGCCACCGCCGGTATGTTGTTCACGGCTACCGCGAGAGCAGCCGTACCAGGTGAAGGTGGTCAGTCCATGAACAATGATATGGGCATGCAGGTCAATCGCTACGGTGGGCCGGTGTATGACGGCGCCCCGGCACTACCCGTGACCGTAGCGCTGGTTGTGGCGGGCGGCGGCCCGGGGCATTTCTCGCTGGTCACGGCCCTGAACCACATGCTGGGCGAGGCCACCGTGAATGCGGAAGTAGCGAAACTCACCAGCCAATATGGCAAGCAGCGCGTTGGCGACTGGGTCAGCGGCATTGATTTCGCCGTGAATGACACGCTCAGGATTGCGCAGGAAAAGCACATTCAGTTGCCCGCACCCGCACAACTTTCGGGCGTGGAACTCGCCAAGACGCTGGTCAGTGCCGGCACGGCTTCGGACAATACCTTCTGGGCCGGCTACCTGTTCGATCATGCCTTGTCACACGGCATTCACATGCAGGTGATGAATGACACCGATGCCAAGCACGGTGCGGCGTTTGACGCCAACTATCATGCCGTGACCAATCAGGCCTTCTACGACGTGGCCCAGGCGTTGGGCAGCAAGAACGTGCAACTGGCCGCCTTCCACTAAACTACGCGCTGAGTGTCTTTGCCCTGCGCCGGGATTTTCAATACCATCCCGGCGCAGGGCTTACTTACAACACGGTTTTCATCACCTACCTGCTAAATCATTTCTCCATGCGCGAGGTGGGGCGTAAACTCCGCGGCCGGGTGCGTACATGGCGCGGCCCGGAGAAATCATGATATTGCTGCCGATATTCTTCTGGCTGATCGCCTGGATCGTTACCAGCGTGGTAATTTGCGCCCTGCTCGGCCTGCAACCTGGGACAAAGATGCTGGAAACCGCCGGCATGATTTTTGTCTGCGGCGGAATTTTGCTGCCGCTGCTTGGCTGGCTAATCATAAAGTTCGCACACCGCGCCAGACAGGATTGACACCGTGGCCATTCAACCCACCGACCGCGCCGACACCCGACGCATGTTCTTCGAGGTCTGGCGCAAACAGCAGGAGGGCAAGCCGCTATCCGGTTTGGAAACCATCGTCGCGGACATCATCCGCCTGCACCCCGAATACCAGCCGCTGCTCACCGGCAATCCCGACCGGGCGCTGGATCGCGACTGGCGGCCGGAAGGCGGGGAAACCAATCCTTTCCTCCACATGGGACTCCACATCGCCATCCGGGAGCAGCTGTCCATAGACCGTCCTCCGGGTGTGCGTGCCGCCTACGAAGCGCTGCTCAAACGCCACGGCGACGCCCACGCCGCCGAGCACGCCATGCTCGAATGCCTAGCGGAAAGCCTGTGGCTCGGCCAGCGCGAGGGCCACCTGCCAAATGAACAAGCCTACCTGACCTGCCTGAAAAATCGGGCCGGAAAGTCCTGAAATAAATCCCCGCCTGGCTTACTCTCTTGTTTGTCCGGCGCTCGAATCTGGGCGTCATTTCCAAGCACTACCATTCATTTGGAGGATGTCATGAAAGAGTCCAATCTGTTGATCAAATCTGCCCTCGCCGGTGTCATCGCCGCGGGCGTCATGGGCCTCAGCGCCAGCGCCTTCGCCGGCGGCATGAGCAATCCCAAAGAGCACACTATGAAGATGATGTCCGAAGGCTACCAGCAGTGTTTCGGCGTCAACGTCGCCTACAAGAACGATTGCCAGTCGCCAGGCCATTCCTGCGCCGGCCAGGATTCCAAGGCGCGCGATCCGGGCGCGTTCGTGCTGGTGCCCGCGGGCCTGTGCTCGAAGATTGACGGCGGCCAAGCCAAAGCGTCGTAAAGCGTTTGCCGGTGTCCAACCAACCGGCGTTTCAGGCGGGGCCGGTCCCGGCACAAGCCGGGATCGGTCTCCGCCCTCCTCATTTCGGGCAAGTGCTCGTCGAGCACCCGCGCGTGCCCTGGTTTGAAGTCCACAGCGAGAATTTCTTTTGCGAGGGCGGCGAAATGCCGCGCGCCCTCGATGCGGTGCGCCGGGACTATCCCGTGAGCCTGCACGGCGTAGGCCTGTCGCTCGGCAGCAGCGACCGCTTGCACACCGAGCATCTTGCCAAGCTCCGGCGCCTGATCGAGCGCGTGCAGCCCGTGCTGGTGTCGGAACACCTGTGCTGGGGTGCAGTGGATAACCGTCACCTCAACGATCTCCTGCCCTTGCCGTTTACCGAAGAATCACTGGACTTGATGGTGAATCACGTCACCGCTGCGCAGGACTATCTCGGCCACAGGATTTTGCTGGAAAATGTTTCCACTTATCTTACGTACACACATTCGACCATTCCCGAATGGGACTTCATCGCCGCGCTGGCGGAACGTAGCGGATGTTTCATTCTGCTAGACGTGAACAACGTGTACGTCAATGCTACCAACCACAGTTACGACACTGAGAAATATATCCGCGCCATCCCCAAACACACCGTCAAGGAAATCCATCTGGCCGGTTTCACACGCAAGGAAGGTCTGTCGGTGGAACTGCTGATTGATTCCCACAGCCGTCCAGTCAGTGACGACGTGTGGCAACTCTACCGGCTGGCGATCCAACATTGCGGACCAGTGGCCACGTTAATCGAGTGGGATCAGGATATTCCGCCGCTGGACGTGCTGCTCAGCGAAGCCGCCAAGGCCGAAGCCATACTCCATGAATACCGCGCCCTCGCTGCATAAGCTGCAAACCGGATTTGCCCGCTGGATGCTGGGCGAACAGGAACTGCCGTTGGCAAACGCCATTGCAGGCAACGGTTTGGATGCCGTCGCACGGCTGCAAATCTACCGCAACATCATCTTCAATAATCTTACGGCCGCATTGCGCACGGCTTACCCCGCCGTGTTGAAACTGGTCGGCGAAGAATTCTTCGAAGGCGCGGCGGCACGCTATATCCGCGATTACTCCTCCACAAGCGGCAATTTGCAGGATTTCGGCGCGCAGCTTGCCGACTGCCTTGCCGCCATGCCGGAAATCGCCGGCCTGCCGTATCTTGTCGACGTGGCACGGCTCGAATGGGCGCGTCAGCTTGCTTATCTCGCGGCCGATGCCGAAGCACTCGAACCCGCGGTGCTGGCCTCTGTACCCGACGACAGGCAAAACGGATTACGTTTGACGCTGCATCCCAGCGTCCAATTACTCGAATCGGCTTATCCGATACTGGACATCTGGGGATTCTGCCAACGCGATGACGGTGAGCATCTTGCCTTGAGCGATGCAGGTCAGCGGGTGCTGATCTGGCGCACGAATGCGCAGATCGCCATGCAGCCGCTGACCGTCGCACAACACAAATTCCTGGCTTTATCGATGGCAGGACACACGCTCGCGGCCGCCCATGAGCAGGCGAGGCAGCTTGAACTCGGCTTTGACATCAGCGTGTATCTGCACTGGTTATTTGCCGCTGGATTTATTACTGGCTACTCACTTACTTAACAACACGATGGGGAATCATCCTTATGAGTAATCTGCTCGGACGTATCTGCACCACATACAGCAAGATCGCCCGTGGCCTCGAATGGCTAGCGCCGGTGAGCCTGTTGCTGTTCCGTCTGTGGGTGGCAGTGGACTTTTTCCGCGCCGGCTTGGTGAAAATCAGCGACATGGACAGCACCATTTCACTGTTCCAGAATCTTTATCACGTACCGCTGCTGCCACCAATCGCGGCCGCTTATCTCGGCACTGTCATCGAACTCATCCTGCCCTGGTTCCTAGGCTTCGGCCTCTTGGGCCGCCTCACGGCATTGTTCCTGTTCGGCTATAACATCATCGCCGTGATTTCCTTCCCCGACTTGTGGCCGCATGGACTTTGGCACGGCTTCTGGGGCAGTGACTTCACCGACCACAAGGTCTGGGGCCTCATGCTGCTCGCCATCGTGTTGTTTGGACCCGGCAAGCTGTCGCTGGACCGCCTGCTGCAAAAATGGGTGTGGCCGCTGTTTGCGTGTGGGAGTGGAATCGCAAAACATACCCCCAACAACTGAGTAAATGCGGACTGCGTATCGGCTTGCCTTCTATGGGATCGGTGGTCTCAACCCTGCTCTTCCCACAGGTTTCAGCTGGCAACTCTATCGGGGCTATACTCTGCAAAGAGACTGTTATCTTAGGGGTGAATATCAGCTTGACATTAAGGAGAAGGGTAATGCAACGTCACGGCATATTCAGTTCGCTTATATCGTGCCTACTGGTGAGTGTTTGCGTGGTGGCCATCCCTTTGCGGCGGGACTTCCATTTGCAGAGACCGGCAGCGGTCCGTACCGCGCATCATCCACACCCGGTCGCGTTTCCCGCAGGCTTGGTCCCGGCAGTAGCCCAGGCCTTTGCCAGGCATCTACCTGGTACCTGGCAGGCGAAGCGGACCGCACAGGGTGCAGAGTTCACCAATCCCGTACAACATCTGGCCTTGCGTCTGGATAACCAGGGCCTACTGCTGACTGCCAACACGCACGACACGGTCACGTGGCAGCTCATTCGTTATACCCAAGGAAACCAACCCATTGCGTTTAATCCAGAGGCGACGCCAGAGTTTCACGGTGCGCGCTTGTCGTTCGCTCGCGGCAAAGACCTCACCGAATGGTATTTGAACGGTCCCTTCGGGATAGAACAAGGGTTCACGCTAACCTCTCCCGCACATATGGTGTCCTCGGTGACATTGACCTTCAAGCTGAATGGTTCCCTCACCGCAGTTATGAAGAAGAACGGACTTGAGTTTCAAAACCACACCGGAAAGTCAGTCCTACGTTACGGCAGCCTGTTCGTCTATGACGCTGATCACCACCCGCTGCCTGCGCACCTGAGGCTCGCAGCGGATCGTCTGGCTATATATGTAGATACTCTCGGTGCGCGTTATCCCGTGACCGTGGACCCACTATTTAGCATCGTCACCACTCTTCCTGACCCCGTCACCACCTCCCAAGATCTCTTCGGCACCAGCGTGGCACTCTCGGCGGACGGCAGTATCGCCCTCATCGGAGCCTATGACACCAAAAATTACGATGGAGCGGCCTATGTGTTCACCGCAATCAACGGAGTCTGGTCGACGACCCCTTTGGCGAGCTTCGCCGACCCAACCGCGACAACGAAAGACTATTTCGGCACTAGCGTGGCACTCTCGGCGGACGGCAGTATCGCCCTCATCGGAGCCAATGGCACCAAAAATTTCGATGGAGCGGCCTATGTGTTTACCGCAATCAACGGGGTCTGGTCTACGACCCCTGTGGCGAACTTTGCCGACCCAGCCGCCAGCTCAGAAGATTTCTTCGGTACAAGCGTTGCGCTGTCGGGAGATGGCAACACCGCCCTCATCGGGGCCGATGGCACCGCGAGTGGTACCGGGCAGGCTTATGTATTCACCGCGACTGGTGGTACGTGGTCCACGACTCCCATTGCGAAAATCGCTGACCCAGCCGCCTCAATTAACGATGCATTCGGCGCGAGTGTCGCACTGTCGGAGGACGGCGGCACCGCCCTCATCGGTGCTTGGGGTACCGCATTATCCGCCGGAGCGGCATATATATTCACCGCGACCGGCGGCATTTGGTCCACGACCTCCGTAGCAAGCTTTGCCGACCCTATGGCCACTGGCAATGATCAGTTCGGCAACAGCGTTGCGCTGTCGGCGGATGGCAGCGTCGCACTTATCGGAGCTTCAGAAACCGCAGTAGGCCTTGGGACAGCCTACGTATTCACTGCTTCCAACGGCAATTGGTCTACAAAACCCGTGGCTAGTTTTACCGATCCGGCCGCCTCACCGGGAGATTTTTTTGGTAACAGTGCTGCACTCTCCGGAGACGGCAACACCGCCCTTATCGGGGCTAGTGGAACTGCGAAAGATTTTGGGAAGGCTTATATGTTCATCCGGACGGCGGGAGTCTGGTCCACAACCCCGGTGAGCATCACTGATCCGAACCCCCAAGGTGGCGCTTTCGGTTCTAGTGTTTCGCTTTCAGTAGATGGCGCCACTTCCCTGATCGGAGCGAATGAGACCGCAAATGCCGCAGGGGCGACCTATGTGTTTACCTCGCCGGTGGACCTTTCATTGGCGCTCAGCAGCGATCCCGGGAGTGTCATGGTGGGAGAAACTATAGATTATATGCTAACGGTCACCAACAAAGACACTCAGGTGACAGCAACGAATCTGACACTTACCGATACCTTGCCCGTTGGAACGACGTTTGTTTCGACAACGGCGGCTGGTGGTAGCTGTAACAACAACAGCAGCACCGTGACCTGCACGCTCGCCTCGCTGGCGCCACAGACAACTTGGCAACCGTCTATCACGGTAACGGCAACGACCGCAGGCAGTATTAAAGATGCTGCTTCTATCAATGGGAGCCAGCCAGATACGAATTCTGCCAATAACAGTGCGACAGCAACCACTACGGTGGACAACCCGGCATCTTCGTCGTCCTCACCTTCAGGTAGTGGTGGAGGTGCATTCGATGGTTTGATGCTGATCTTGCTGCTCGGCACCTTGCTGTGGCGGCGACGCAGCTAGCTCAACTGGCGAGTGTTATCCCCTACATTTGACGAGCCATGGAAGGCGCGAAGCGCCGAGGCGAGGAGCCTGCGGTAGCCGCAGCGGACGTAGCACAGTGGAGTCTTCGGAGCGTCGTGCGCAGTCCGCGCCGCGGCGTAGAGTCAGTGTGGAGG
>JBAVYM010000036.1:0-17989 GCA_049698775.1 Gammaproteobacteria bacterium | reverse complement strand
CCCGCGACACCCACGCTTGCATACACCATCGCGCAGATTTTTGCCGAGCCGGGACTGACCGGGTATCGCCCGGAACAGGTGGTATGGAGTCCCGATGGACGCCATCTGACTTACCTGCTGCGTCACTCCGGCAATTCCCAAGCAGACCTCTATACAGTTGATACCGAGACTGGCAAAACCTCGTTGCTGCTCACTGGCGCACAACTGTCAGGCGCCGCCGCGCCTCCGAGCAGCATCAAGAACCAGCTCGAGCAGGAGCGCGTCACACGTTACGGCGTGGACAGTTATAGCTGGTCGCCCAAGGGCGATGCGATTTTCTATCTCAGCAACGACCAGGTGTATCTCTACAATCTGGGCAGCCACCAGACCATCCAGATTACCCATGAGCCGGGTGCTAAACGCAATCCGCAGTTGTCGCCGGACGAGCAATCGGTGAGCTACGTCAGCAACGGCGACGTGCATTACGTTTCCGTGCATGGCGGCGCCGTACACAGCGTGGCGCCGCACCAGGATGGCGTGCTCAACGGCGAGTTGAACTGGGTTTATACCGAGGAACTGGACCTGCGCTCAGCTTATACCTGGTCGCCGGACAGCCGTTACATTGCGTTTCTGCAATCCGACGAGCGACCGGTGCATGAGTTTCCGCTCGTCAATTATGTGGACCAGCAGCCGAGTGTGTACGAGCAAAAATATCCCACCGCCGGCGCGCCCAATCCCGTCGTGCGCCTGGGTGTGCGCGACGTGCAATCCGGCAAGACCGCGTGGATGGCAATGGGCGGCACGCCCAACACTTATCTCGCACGCTTCGGTTGGCTGCCGAAGGGCGATCATGTCTATGGCGAAGTACTGAACCGCGATCAGACCACGCTGCAACTGTTGACCGCCGATCCCGTCTCGGGGCAGGCGCAAATTCTGGTCACGCAGACGGATCCGGACTGGATTGACGTGCGCGATGCCCCGCACTTTCTCAAAAGCGGTGGTTTTATCTGGAGCAGCCTGCAGGACGGCTGGCATCATCTGTATCTGTACAGCGACGACGGCCGTCTGGCGCGCAAGCTCACAGCCGGCGATTACAACGTGCTCGCACTTGCCGGCGTGGGTGAGAAGCGCGGCGAACTGTACTTCACGCGTTATACCCACGGTCCATTGAATACCGAGCTTTACCGCGTGTCATTGCGCGGCGGCGAACCGCATGCCGTGACCACCGAACCCGGAACCCACGACATCAACATGGACCCACAGGCGAATCACTACCTGGATACCTATTCCAATGCGCTGACCCCGCCGTCTTCGACCTTGGTGAATGTGGCAAACAACCGCCGCACGGTAATCCAAGCGGCCGCGAAACTGCCATATCGTTTCGAGAAGCCACGCTTCTTCACGATCCTCGCCGCCGACGGCAAGACGCCGATTTACGCGCGCCTGACGCTGCCGCCGGATTTCGACGCCACAAAAAAATATCCGGTCATCATGTACCAGTACGGCGGGCCGGACGTACCGCCCGTGGTACGCAACGCCTGGGGGGGCACGAATTTTCTGTTTGATCAATTGCTGGCGCAGCAGGGCTTCATCCTGTTCGCTACCGATAACCGCGCGGCGACGTATTTCAGCCACCGCGATCAGGCGCTCATCAAGGATCACCTCGGGAAACTGGCGCTGGCGGATCAACTGGCGGCAGTCAACTGGCTCAAGTCGCAACCCTACGTGGACGCTTCCCGCATCGGTATCTGGGGCTGGAGTTATGGCGGCTACATGACCGCCTATGCGTTGACCCACGCGCCCGGCGTCTGGCGCGCCGGCATCGCGGTCGCACCTGTTACTCAGTGGCAGGATTACGATTCGATTTACACCGAACGCTACATGGGCACACCGCAGGAAAATCCACAAGGCTATGCGGAAAGTTCTTCGGTCGCCGCGGCCAAGAATCTCGCCGATCCGCTGCTGCTGGTGGCCGGCACCGGCGACGATAACGTGCACTGGCAGAACACCATGCAGTTCATCCAGGCGCTGATTGACGCCGGCAAGCCATATCAACTTTTGATCTATCCCAACAAGACCCACGGCATTTCCGGCCCCGCGGCACGCACCCATTTGTTCACCGCCATGCAAACCTTCTGGCAGTCGGTATTGTGCGGCTCCACGAAACCCGCCCCGTGCAATTGAATCGCATCGGCGTTCAATCCAGCTCTGAGCGAGCTTGGTGAGTCCCGCAACGGTACTGTGTCTATTTTTGGGCCGATGTGTTTTCGATAAACGCATCAATGTTGCGATCCACCTGCGATAGCACTTCAGGATTCAGATACAGCATATGACCCACCGGGTAGTAATACTCGTGGATGTTGGTTTGCAACGCCGCCGGCAAGCCCATGTGGGCGAGCGTGTAATCGGTGCCGAAGAACGGCGTAGCCGTGTCGAAATAGCCGTTGTTCATCATGAGCTGCATGCCGGGATCGTTGCTCATGGCGCGTGCCAGCGCCGGCGCGACGTTGGTACCGCAACAGGTGGCACGGCTGCCGAAGCCCATGTCGCCCCCGGCAAGCGGCGGCGAGTAGCTCCAGTTCCAGGCGCGGAACGCCGCACCGCTGCTTTGCACGTAGGGCTGGTCGCTGTGGTAGTCGAGCGCTTGGGCAATATAGCGATTCATGCTTGCGGTGAGCGCGCCGTTGAACGCACTGGTGGTGGCGCCCAGATTGTCGCGCCCCGGCTCGGATAGGAGTGGCTGTAATTCAAATATGGTATAGCGTTCGTCGTAGCGCCCGGTCATGGTGCCGTTGCCCATGAGGTTGCGGCGAAACACCGACAGCGAAACACGCAGATCTGCCTTCAGCCACAGGCTCGCAGGCAGCCCCGTGTAACTTGAAAGCCGCACCGCCAGCGCCTGCTTGTCGGCTGCGGATAGCGCCGAACCCTCGAAGAGCGCGCGTGCGTAGGTGGTGCCGGCAAACTGTTCGACCTGCTGCACGAAGGCCGCCAGGTTCGGCGGCATCGGATTCAGCCGGTGGTGATACCAGGCAATCGCCGCGTAAGAAGGTAGATAGCTAACGTAGGGCAAATCGTTGCCGGGTGCATTATCGATGGTCAGAAAGTCCAGCCCAGTCGAGCACAGGATGACGCCGTTCAGGTAAATACCCTCGTTGACCAGGTCATCCGCCAACACCGCGCTGCGGGTGGTGCCGTAGGATTCGCCGAGCAGGAATTTTGGAGAGTTCCAGCGGTGGTTGAGCGTGATGTAACGCTGAATGAACTGCGCGAAGGCCGAAGCGTCTTCGCTGACACCGTAGAAATCCTTGGGTTTGCCCTGTCCCACGATGCGACTGTAGCCGGTGCTGATGGCATCGATGAACACCAGATCGGTGCTTTTCAAAATGCTGTACTGGTTCGGCACCAGTTGATAGGGAGGCTGCGCGGTTTTGACATCGCCCGGCGCCGGCCACACGATGCGCTGCGGTCCGAAACCGCCGATGTCCACCAGCGCCGAGGCGAAACCCGGCCCGCCGTTGTAGGCGAAGGTCACCGGACGCTTGTCAGGGCTGGCGCCGTCTTTGGTATAAGCAATGTAGAACACGCTGGCGGTCGGCTCATTCTTGCTGTTCTTGAGCAGCAGCGTGCCGGCGGTGGCCGTGTATTTGAATGTTGCACCGTCAATCACGACGCTATGCCCGGTGCGCATGGCAGTTTCCTTCGGCACCGGGATGGGGGCCGGTTGGGCCGGCGGCGCAGCCTGCACCGGCAACGGTGCAGCAAATACCGGCAGTACACACAGACACAGCAGGGCAATCAGGCGTTGCATGGCAGGTGCTCCTTTGAATAAATCTGTGAGGGCAACTTTATGACATCATGGCAGTCTATACGTTCCGATCAGCGGGCAGGGGCAAAGTTTTATTGAGCTGTCAGCCGCCGGGCCGGACATGCGTTTCAGCCAGCGATGTATCTCCAATTAACCGAGGGATCCGATGAAGAAGGTATTGATTCTGGCCGCCGTCGTGGGTCTGACCGCAGGAAATGTTGCCGCCATGGGGGAGGCGACGAGCATGCAGATGGGTGCCGGCACGCCGGCGAAAGCTGGCGAGCATTTTGCTTTCGGCCATCCCGGACCGGGGAGCGGGCCGGTTCACGTCATTCATATCCAGGTGTTGGATACGCTACGCTTCGAGCCCGCACGCATCGTCGTGACTCGCGGCGAAACCGTGAAATTTGTGGTCAGCAACGCGGGCAAGCTGGCGCATGAATTCGTGATTGGCGACGCGGCCGTGCAGGCGGCTCACGAGAAGGAAATGCGGGCCATGGCCGGGATGTCCATGCAGGACGATGTGAACGGCATCAGCTTGCCGCCGGGCGAGACGAGATATTTGGTGTGGACCTTCACGCGCGACGGTACCGTCGAGTACGCCTGCCACGATCCGGGTCATTTCGCGGCCGGCATGGTGGGCAAAATCCGCATCCAATCGCCCAGCCGCCGCGGCTGAGCGGCTTCATGTCTTGGCTCACACGGCTTAGCGAAACAGATTTCGTACTTTACTGAGAAACGAGCCGGAGCGCATATGCTGTAAGGTTTTAGCCCACTGGTCTTCTGCGAGCACTTTTCTTTCATAATCCTTTTCTTCTTTTTTCATCAATTCCAGGACTCTGGTGTCTTCGTCGTCATCCAGCCAGTAGCCATGCTGATTCTCGCATAATTCCATTTCCAGATCGTAGAACCGGTATTGAAATCGCTTGAGGGGAGCGTTGCACTCCGGGCATTTTGCGGTTGTGGGCGTGGAACTGAACGCCAGGGTTCCCTTTGCATCGTCACCGAAGTCAAAGGCTTCATCTTCCAGTTCCCCAAGCTCCTTATGTTCCAGCCACATCCCTTTGCAGGTTTGACAGTAATTGATCTTGATCTTGTGCCGAACGGTTGGCGTCAGATCAGTATTGCATTTTGGACATTTCAATTTTGTCTCCGCTTCATGTCGCATCGGCTGTGTGAAGATTATAGCAGCATCCATGCATGCATGTGCTGTCGTGAACTGGCCGCTATGACGGGAATGTCATCCGGGCAAGCGTCCTGATTTGCGGTTGAGTTCCGCAATCAGTGCTGTCGTGGCCGGAACTGTAATTCGCGACATCTGCATCGGTGAGGACATGCCGGGCATGGTGCGCATGTCGGCGGGCGGCATGCCGTGCAGTAGCACCGACGCTGCGATGATGACGGCCACGCCCAACAGGCTTTCAATGAGCACCGCACGCGCGCAACTGCGCACGATGGCAGCGCTGTTTTCTGCCACGTTCGCTGGCGTTGCGAATCCGCCGAACAGTTTCCCAAACAGTGATTTCGCCACCGGTTTGCCGGCCGCACGCAATAAATGTGGCAGTTTCACATAGCGGTTGTGGGCGCCGAACGCGATCATGAGGATCACGATAAACACCTTTACATCCAGCGTGATGCCGTAGCTCGAAGTCCACAGGGCGCTGAAGTGGCCGAGCTGGCCCACCGCGGTGTAGATGCCGGTCGCCAGGATCACAACGAGCGCCACGCCAGCGAGCGTGGACAGGCGCTGGAAAATCACCGCGCTGTGCTCACCGGCCGCCTCGCCGGCGCGCAGCAGTTTGGGAAAGATCGCAAGCGACATGCCGAACAGACTGCCGACCCATACCGCGCCCGCCATCAAGTGTACCCAGTCCACCCACACACCGAAGGTGAAGTCCCCATGGTCGGCGGGATGGCCGGTTTCGCTGCGGGTGAGCGCGATACCCGCCACGGCAATCACCATGATCCAGGCCGCCCAGGTGTGATGGCGGTGGCGCAGGCACCAACCCCAGGCGAGCCACAGCAGGATGAGCGCCGGAATACGCCACACCCACACGTGGCCGTAATGGGTGACCTTGAGCGCGAGCGGCATGTCTGCAAACATCTGGCTCCAGGAACCGCCGTTCAATTCCAGCGTACGTGACACCAGAATGCCGAAGCTGCTCACCGTGAGCAGCAGTACGGCGACGCCCAGCAGGCGCAGCACGCCAGTTTCGAGCGCGCCGCCCTCGTCGCGCGGCAGCACCGCGAGCCAGCAGGCCAGCAGGCCGATCACAGTCACCAGCATGCACACATCGAAGGCGGTCAGGGCGATGTTGATTAGCATAATGAGTCTCGCTTTATTGCACGGTGAAAGGGAAACGTCCGGCTGTGTGATGACCGTCGCGGGCGATGACGCTCCAGTACACCCAATACTGACCAGGTGGCAACGCCGCCGGTAGCGTGGTTTGCAGTAACGTATTGTCCGAGGACGACACCGCGCCGTTGCCTTGGCTTACCTGTGTTTCGGCCGCGTTTTTGACGATCAGCGTCGAGAACACCGGCTCGATCTCGCCGTCGAACCACACCTGCACCAGCGTAGGCGAGGCGCTGAGCGTAGAACCCACATGCGGTGAGGAGTTTTGCGGAAACGCATGTGCCCAGACGACGGGCGTCGCGAACAGCAGCGGGAATGTTACAAGTACGAGTTGAATTATTTTTGACATGCGATGTTTCCCTGAATCAGTTGAAGATCGGCGCGCCCACGCCGTTGGGCGCGAGGTCGTCCAGATAGAAGTCGAAGCCGACAAGGATGCCCACCGAATTGCCGGTCTGATGATTGATGGGTATCTGCAACTCCACGCCCCACTGGAAATAATGACCCAGCCAGATGACGCCGGGATCCACGTAACCGGTGGTCTGGCCGTGACAGCCGTTGTCGAGGCAGGTCTGCATGGGGAACTCGATGATGGGGATCAGATTGTTGAATGGTGCCTTGAGGCCTATGTATTTCACGAAATTCTGCAGATACGGAATGCTGTACTGGAGTGAAAACGCCCAGTTGAGTGTGCGCGGCACGCCGGAGTTCGTGGGGAAACTTTCCGAGACCGCACCCGTCACCGCAAACGGCTTGAGCCAGTTGGCCGAAACTTCACCCAGTCCCTGACCAAAGGCGAATTCCGGCGTCCAGGTGGAATACGGCGTGCCGATGGCGCGGCTGCCGCTGTTGCCGATGGAATCCGCGAGCGACAACATGCCGATGGACTCGGAGTTGTCATTCTCGTAAAGCTGGTAGGCACCTGCCACCGTGAAATTGTCCCAACCGTGCACCGCCGGCATGCCGCCCGGCACCAGACTCTGGTAGTCGGTACTCACCGCCAGCGAGAAATCCGGCGTAATGGGTTTGGTGAATGAGGCCGACAACACGTTCTGCTCGGTGCCGTCCACGTTGATGTGATTGAACACCAGGGGCAGCTCGGCGCCAATGCCGGGATCATCGAAACTCAGGGTTGCCGGGAACAGGCGCATGCCGGCGATGGCGTGGGCATGCGCCGGTACAGTGCCGCAGATCATCACGGCTACAGGAAATAGCCAAAGCCAGACGTTCTTCTTGACGTGTTTCATGGCGCTCATCTCACGTTGTTGTTGACTGTATTCGGCGCGCATCTCTAGTGATGACCGCCAAATACAAAGCGTGTTTGGAAACATGTGACACAGGCTGCCCTCCTCACGGAAGGGAGCCAGATGTCGTGCGAGGAGGGTTACAAAGCGGGTGGAGCGCGGGGCTGGTGTTTGACGGTAAATATGCGACCCGGGATGGGTGTTATCCGCGGTGCGAGGGCAAGAAAGTGGATGCGAGTGACAGGCGGCAGCGGCTTGAATTGCGGAGAAAACACATCCAGCGCGCTATGCGCCATGACCTGGCAGATGGGGCAGTGCAGTTCCGCGGCGGGAGTCTCGTGATGATGGGAGAATTCCGCGGTATAGAGACCCACCGTGCACAGCACGGCCGCGAGCAATACCCACCGGAACCAGCGCGCCCGGCGCATCGGCGAAAGCCGGCCGGTGAAGTGGCCCGCACGCAGTTCAGAGGTTGTGCCAGTCATCATTTGAATGGTTTAGTTCGCTTCGCCGTGGCCAGTGGCAGATGACTGCCCAACCGCAGTCAAATTCCGCGTGCAGTGTAAGCCATTTCCGCCAGTTTCGCCGGCCTGGAAATGGGGCATCGCAGAGCGATGCCCCCACGGATGGCGTTGAGAGTTCGCTGCGCTCACTCCAACCTGGCGATGCAGGTCAGCCGCGCGTGGCGCTGTCATAGAAGGCATCCAGGTCAGTATGCAATTTCGCTAGCGCCGGGGTATGAATGTAGAGCATGTGGCCGTCGCCGTAGTGACCGAAGCTGATGTTCTTCTGCAGCGATGGGTCCAGGCCCATGTGATTTAACTCATATTCGGTCTTGAAGAACGGCGTCGCCAGATCGAAGTAGCCGTTGCCCGAGAATACCTTGAGGTGCGGGTTCTGGGTCATGGCGTCGCGCAGGTCCGGCAGCGTGTCCGGTACCGGGAATTTCTGGCCATCCACGCTGTGGTGCCAGTCCCAGGACCGGTTCACCTGGTAACTCAGAAATTCGTAGTTCGCGTCGCTCTGGTACTTGAGGTCGTTATTCAGGTACCAGTGAAATGCCGCCACCACCGCCGGGAACATGGCGGTGCTGGACGGGTCGGAGTCCGGGAATTCACCGGCCGAGTCGTAATCAATCCCCTCATAACGGGCATCGTAACGGCCTACGGTGCGGTCTTCGTCACGCAGCAACTGCTTCATGAAGCGTGGGGGCAGCACCCGTAGTTTTGTTTCTTTCAGATAGGCTTCGCTCAGACCGGTGTAGGTGTGCAGCTTCTGGATCACATCAGCTTCCTGGGCCGCACTGATGCTGTCGCCGGCCTCCAGCGCGGTGGCGTACTCGCCCAGAGCGAACTCGCGCACTTGTTGCACGAACGCCGCCAGGTCCGCGGGTTTGTTGGGCAGTTTGTTGTGGTACCAAGCGATGGCCGCATAGCTTGGCAGATACAGTTCGTAGGAGAGATCGTTGGAGCCGGGCGGCTGGAACCAGAATTCGTCGTTGAAGTTGAGAATGCTGGACAGCAGGATCACGCCGTTCAGCGCCACGCCCTTGTTCTGCAGCCAGTTCGCCAGCATGGCCGAGCGCGGCGTGCCGTAGGATTCACCGAGCACAAACTTGGGCGAATTCCAGCGGTTGTTTTCCGTCAAATAGTTTTCGATGAACTCGCCGAAGGATTTCACGTCCGGGTCCGCACCCCAGAAATCCTTGCCGGTGGCCTTGCCGAGCGTCTTGCTGAAACCGGTGCCGACCGCGTCAATGAATACCAGGTCAGTCTTGTCCAGCAGGCTGTAAGGATTGCTTTGCAGATCGTAGGGCGGCGGCGGAGTCGGTGCCGCATCCGTGGTCTCAACGCGCATGGGGCCGAAACCTCCCAGGTTCACCAGCACCGAGGAGCCGCCGGGGCCGCCGTTGTAGGCGAAAGTCACCGGGCGCTTATCCGCATTCGTGCCGTCCTTGGTGTAGGCGATGTAAAACATGCTGGCGGTGGGATCACCCTTGTCGTTTTTCAGAGTGATGGTGCCTGCGGTGGCGGTGTATTTGATGGTCTCGCCGTTCACCGTCACGCTGCCGTGGGTGACGGAATTCAGCACCTTGGCCGGAGCAGTGGCAGTCGCGGCCACCGCCGGTTTGGTGGTATCGGCAGC
The DNA here is from genome assembly GCA_049698775.1 of Gammaproteobacteria bacterium. GTDB lineage: Bacteria > Pseudomonadota > Gammaproteobacteria > Natronospirales > REEB76 > REEB76. The sequence goes on along the minus strand of JBAVYM010000036.1, from coordinate 8,457 downwards.
GAACGAGGGCGTGGCTGCGAACAGCGTGCTGAAGACGAACAGACAGATAAATAAGCGCTTCATTGGGATCTCCGGATGATGATTTCGGTTATTGGGCGGTATTGTAGAAATTGGCGAGATCGGCCTTGTATTTCGCGAGCGCCGGTACGTGCAGATAGATCATGTGGCCGGACTGGTAATAGCCGTAGCTGATATTCTTCATCAGCGATGCATCCAAGCCCATGTGGTCCAGATCGTATTCGGTCTCGAAGAACGGCGTGGCAAAATCGAAATAGCCGTTGGCGGAAAACACTTTCAGGTGCGGGTTCTCGGTCATGGCCGCGCGCAGGTTTTCTTCCACGTCCATGAGTGGATAACTTTGACCGTCAATCTTTTGGCCGTTGTCCCAATCCTTGCCCACTTCACGGTAGTTTTCAACTTGGTAAGTCAAATCGGTTTTGTATTTGAGGTCGTTTTCGAGATACCAGTGGAACGCGGCCGTGTAGGCGGGGCCGATGGCGGAGCCGGATGGGTCGTAGGCGGGTGTTTCACCGGCCGCATCCGCGTCTATCCCGAGGAAGCGCGCGTCCAGACGGCCGGTGGTGCGGTCCTCGCCGCGCAGCAGTTCCTTCTCGAAGCGGTCCGGCGTGATGCGCAGCTTGGCATTCAGGATGTACTCAACCGGCAGGCCGGTGTAATCGTGCAGTTTCTGCGCGATGGCCTGGGTATCTGTGGACGAGAGTTTCACGCCCTGCGCCAGCGCATGCGCGTAGTCGCCGAGCGCGAAGTCGCGCACCTGTTGCAGGAACGCGGCGAGATCGGCCGGCTTTTGCGGCAATTTGTCGTGGTACCAGGCCGTGGCGGCCATGCTGGGTAAATACAGTTCATACGGCAGGTCCAGGCTGAACGGCGGGCCGGGGAAATCCACAAAACCGTTGAGCCAGGAGGATTGCAGCACCACGCCGTTCAGGGCGATGCCTTGCTGTTGCAGCCAGTCGGAAAGACCCGCGGCGCGGGTGGTGCCGTAGCTTTCGCCCAACAGGAACTTCGGCGAATTCCAGCGATTGTTGAGCGAGATATAGCGCTGGATGAATTTGCCGAAAGACTGGATGTCGGCATCGGTGCCGTAAAAGTCTTTCGGCGTGCCAGCGCCGACGATGCGTGAAAAACCAGTGCCGATGGCGTCAATGAACACCAGATCGCTTTTGTCGAGCAGCGAGTATTGATTCGGGACCAGATCGTAAGGCGGCGGGGGCGTGGGTTTCGCATCGCTGGTTTCCACGCGCACCGGACCGAAACTGCCCATGTGCAGCCAGATGCTGGAGGAACCGGGTCCGCCGTTGAACAGGAATGTCACGGGGCGATGCGTTGGGTTCGCGCCGTCTTTTGTATAGGCCACGTAAAAAAAGCTGCCGATTGGTTTGCCGGCGTCGTTGTTTACCAGCAAGTTGCCGGCGGTGGCGGTGTATTTGATGGTCTGCCCATTGATCGTCACGCTGTGCTGCGTGACGGAACTTGTTTCCTTCGGCACCGACAAAGTTTGTGCGGCGGCTTGCGCGGGCGCATCCGCAGCGAATACCGGCGCGGTGAATAGGCATAACAGCAACAGCGGTGCGAGCATCAGGGTCTTTTTCATGGTGTGTTCCCGTGAGATTAAAAACACCCGCATTACGCGGGTGTTCTAGTGGGTGAATAACTTATTGGTTGTCGGTTGCGTCGTAAAATTTCGCCAAGTCATCCTTGTAGGCTTTGAGTGTTGGCACGTGCAGATACAGCATGTGGCCGGACGGATAGTAGTAAAAACTGATGTTTTTGTAGATATCCGGCGGCAGATCCAGTTGATTCAGGTCAAACTCGGTCTTGAAGAACGGTGTGGCCAGATCAAAATACCCATTGGCCGAGAACACCTTGAGGTGCGGATTCTCGCGCATCGCTTCGCCCAGATTTGCGGCCACGTCCGGCTCGGGCGGCATGAAGAATGACGGACGTCCCGGCAGCGGATGCTTCCAGTCCCATTCGCGAATGATCTTGTAATAAGTGGTGCGGTAGGTTTCGCTGGTCTGATACTTGAGCTTGTTGGTCACGTACCAGTTCCAGGCCGCGGTGTAGGCCGGGCCGATGGAGGTGTCGGAAGGGTCGTAATCGGGGAACTCCTCGGCATTGTCCATATTGATGCCTTCATAACGCGCATCGTAACGACCGAGCGTACGGTCATCGCCGCGCAAGAGTTCAGCGCGGAAGCGTGTGGGATCCACACGCAGGTTGGCGTTTTTCAGATACTGCTCGCTCAAACCCGTGTACTGCTGCAACTTTGCCAGCACGTCGTTGTATTCAGCCTGCGGCAGACTCGAACCCTGGTACAGGGCATCGGCGTATTCGCCGCGTACGAAGGCGCGCACCTCTTGCAGGAACGCCCGCAAGTCGGCCGGCTTGTTGGTGAGTTTGTCGTGATACCAGGCGATGGCAGCGTAGGACGGCAGGTAAGAGATATATCCCAGATCCGTGCCGGGGAAGGTATCACCGTAATTGAGGATGGTGGATTGCAGCGTCACGCCGTTCAGCGCCACGCCGTTTTGTTGCAGCCAGTCTGCCAGGTTCGCCGAACGGGTGGTGCCATAGGATTCGCCCAGCAGGTATTTCGGCGAATTCCAGCGGTCGTTCACAGTGATATAGCGCTCGATGAATTGGCCGAAGGATTTCACGTCTTCGTCCACGCCCCAGAAATCCTTGGTCTGGCCCTTGCCCACCACGCGGCTGTAGCCGGTGCCGACCGCGTCAATGAACACCAAGTCGGACTTGTCCAGCAACGAGTACTGGTTGGGCACAATGTCGTAAGGCGGCGGTGGAGTGGCTGCGGCATCGCTGACGACCACGCGCACCGGGCCGAACGCGCCCATGTGCAGCCAGATGGAGGAAGAGCCGGGACCGCCGTTGTACAGAAAGGTCACCGGCCGGTGCTTGTAATCGCTCACGCCGTCCTTGGTGTAAGCGACATAGAACATGCTGGCGGTGGGATCACCCTTGTCGTCCCGCAGCAGCAGCGTGCCGGCGGTGGCGGTGTATTTGATGGTCTGGCCATTGATGGCGACGCTGCCTTGGCTAACAGCTTTTTCTTCTTTGGGGGTCGGCGCGGCCGTGGCGGCAGACGCGGATTTGGCGGTTGGAGCCTGATCTGCCGCGAAGGTCGGAGCGGCCAGCAGCAGAGCCAGCAGCAGCGGCAGGGAAAATAGGGTCTTATTCATGTTTATTCTCCAGTGGGCAGGGGAGGCCACGTCCCTATGACCGGAGATCACATACAGGGTTCCAATTGAGCGCAAACATCCTACCCTAAAAGGCTTAGGGAGCGGGAATGTCAGAGCAGCTTGAAGGCATCTCGGGTCAGATTTTCCGGGCCGGCGGCCTTTGCCACCACGTTGTCCTCGATGCGGATGCCGCCGTATTTGCGGAACTCGTCCACTTTGGCCCAGTTCACGTGCCGACTGTGTTCGCCGGCTTTGAGTTTTGCAAGCAGCGCCGGGATGAAATACAGTCCGGGCTCGATGGTGGTCACGAAGTTTTCTTTCAATACTCGCGTGTTGCGCAGATAGGGATGGCCGTCGGGTTTCGGGATGGTGTCGCCGCGCGGATTTGCCATGAAGCCACCCACGTCATGCACTTGGAGTCCCAGAAGATGGCCGAGGCCGTGTGGGAGGAATGTGCTGCTGATCTGTTTGGCCACGATCTCCTGCGGCGACAGCCTCACGAAATCAAAAGAGCGTAGCAATCGCGCGATGGCGTGATGCGCTTCCAAGTGCAGTACTTTGAAATCCTGTTCCGGCCTCACCTGCTTGCTCAGCAATTGCTGTTCCTTGTCCAGCGCGTCAATCAGCGCCTGGAATTCGTCGTGCTCGGCCGAGTAGGTGCGGGTCACATCGGCGGCGTAGCCGTTCACCTGCGCGGCGGCGTCAATCAGGAATGAATGACGCCGCGCGGGCTGGTTGCGATTCCAGTATTGATAGTGCAGCGTAGCGGCGTGTTCATTGAGCGCGATGATGGCGCTGTAGGGCAGCTCATTGTCGGTTTGCCCGCACGCGGCGCAGAACGCGGTGTGGATTTCGAATTCACTGGCGCCGGCGCGGAACGCCTGTTCGGCCGCGTGATGACCCTTGACGCTGAGCGCATTCGCTTGGCGTAGGCATTCCAGTTCGTATTCGGTCTTGGCGGCGCGGGTGTAGTGCAGCGGATTGAGCAGAGCCTCGGGATTCACATCGGCGAAGCCCCAGTTTTTGAATCGCTCCTGCCACTCACCCAGGAACACACAGCGGCGCGCGATCGGCAGGGCGCCGGGCGCATCTTCCGGACGCTTGATGATGCGGATATCGAAGTGTTCCGTCCAAAACCCCGCAGGCGCTTGCGGCGGCAGATACCAGTAATCTTCCGGCTGGTAGAACACCAGCACCGGTTTCTGGCCGGGAATATAGGCCACGAATGAATCGTGGGCATGAGCGAGCGGCAGCCAGTTCTTGAAGTGCGGGTTTACCCGAAAAGGGTAATCCATGTCATCCAGAAACAGGGTGTGCAAGCCACCCGCGAACACCGCCACCGCGTCGAAACCGGCCGCCGCCAGCGCCATGCCGAAACGCTTCTTGACCGTGTCCAGATGGGCGGGATAGAGCCGGGCCAGGGCATCGTTCATCAGGGCTCCTGAAGGTTGCGTTGATGGCATTGCTTTGCAAGTTCCCAAAGTGTCTTCACTTTAACACCATCCGTTGGCCTTGCCTTTAGGTGCGAGTCCGCAGATTCCTGGGCGAATTGACTTTGTCAGGTATCTTGCTTATAGTAGCTTCCGTAACAACTACTAGTGATCTCGCATGGATATTCCAGCGCTACTGCAGAAATTGGGGTTCAGCGAGTACGAGGCTCGAGCCTATGTGAGCTTGGTGCGTGCCGGCACCCTCAACGGTTACGAAGTTGCCAAGGATTCCGGCATGCCCCGGGCCAATGTGTATGCGGTGTTGGAGCGGCTGGTGCAACGCGGCGCGGCGCGGCGGCTTAAAACCCGCGCCGGGGTACGCTACGCCGCCATTCCGCCGGATCGGTTGGTACAACGTCTGGAAAAGGAGCATCTGCGCACTCTGACCGCGGCTCGGGAGGCGCTGCACGCCTTGTCCGGGAGCGAGATAAGTACCCCGGTTTTCAACCTTCAGGACATGCACGAACTGCTGGAGCAGGCGCGTGGGCTTATTGATGCCACGCATAAAACCTTGCTGGTGGCCATCCAGCCGTCCGAAGCCGCGGCCCTTGCCCAGCCTCTGCGTGAGGCGCGCGAACGGGGCGTCCATATCACCACCTTGTGCATGCAAGCCTGCGCTACGGAATGTGGCGGTTGCCAAGGCGACATTCACCGCTATTGCCTGACCGCCGGTCAGAGCAAGCGCTGGCTGTTGTTGGTGGCGGATGCGGGGCACATGGTGGCGGCGGAAATCCAGGCCCATGACGTGAGGGCCGTGGCCACGGAGCAGCCGCTGATCGTGGAATTGACTACGGCCTATATCCGCCAGAGTTTGGCGTTGGCCACGCTGGCCGGCGATCTGGGCGAAGATTTTCACGGGCTGCTTTCCCAGCCGGCCCGTCAGATTCTAGATGCATTGCATCCGGAAGGCGGTTTTCTCGTGCATCTCAAAAAGATGGCCGGGGCAACCGTCTGATATCCGCGAAAGCGGTGGGTTCTTGTTTGAAATCAGGAGGTTTTGATATGCACAAGCATTTTTACAAGTTGGCGGTGCTGGGCGCCGCGATGGCACTGTTTACTGGCGCGGCCTGGGCGCAGAACACTAGCTGGTCAGATACGCCGTCCCCGGCGGGTTCGGCCACCAACATGTTCGGCGGGCCGATTTACAGCGGTGAACCGGCGCTGCCCGTGACCGCGGCACTGGTCAAGGCTGGCGGCGGCGCCGAGAATTTCAGCTTCTCCAAGGCCTTGGTCTCCATGCTGGGCGAAAAGACTGTCAATGCAGAAGTCGCTAAGCTCCAAAAACAATATGGCAAGGACGAGGTCAACACTTTCATCACTGGCATGACTTACGCCGTCAAGGACGGTTTGAAGCGCGCCACCGAGGCTGGCGTCAAGTTGCCGGCTGCACCCGCGGATCTGCATGGCGTGGCACTAGCTCGCACCTTGGTCACTGCCGGCACCACGCCGGACGGCACGTGGTGGTCCGGTTACCTGTTCGATCATGCGCTCTCCCATGACCTGCATAACCAGGTGATGGCAGACATCAATGCCAATGTCAGTACCCAGGCCGATATGACCACGCACAAGATTCTCAACCAGGCGATGTTCGATGTGGCACACGCACTTGGCGACAAACACGTCCAGCTCGCGTCCCTGCATTAAAACAGGCGGCGGTTATTGTTTGATTGACGGGGCGGACGACCGCCCCGTTTTTATTTGATGACATCCAGGCGGTAACATACGCCGCACACTTCCGGAGAAGCAGCATGGAATACCGTCGGCTGGGTAAAGCGGGCCTCAAACTGAGCGCCCTGTCCTTCGGTTCCTGGGTGACGTTCAAGAACCAGGTGGACGTGAAACTGGCGGAGCAGTGCATTGGCACTGCCTACGACGCCGGCGTGAACTTCTTCGACAACGCCGAAACCTACGCCAACGGCGAGTCCGAAATCATCATGGGGCAGGCGCTGAAAAATCTTGGCTTCCCGCGCGATTCGTTTTGCGTCTCCAGCAAGGTGTTTTTTGGCTGTCGCGACAATCCCAAACCCACCCAGAAGGGTTTGTCGCGCAAGCACGTGATGGAAGCCTGTCATCAGGCGCTGCGGCGTTTGCAACTCGAATATCTGGATTTGTATTTTTGCCACCGGCCCGATCCGGAAACCCCCATCGAGGAAACCGTGTGCGCCATGCATGACCTGGTGCGGCAGGGCAAGGTGCTGTACTGGGGCACTTCGGAATGGCCGGCGGAGCAAATCACCGCCGCGCATACGGTGGCGCGCGAGCAGCATCTGACAGCGCCAGGCATGGAGCAGCCGCAGTACAACCTGTTTCACCACGAACGTGTCGAACAGGAATACGCACCGCTGTACCAAGAATACGGCATGGGCACCACCATCTGGTCGCCCTTGGCTTCCGGCGTGCTTACCGGCAAATACAGCAATGGCATACCCAAGGATTCGCGTCTGAATCTGCCGGGTTATGAATGGCTCCGCGAGAAATACCAGAATACGGAAGGCCGGCAGCGGATCGCCGCCGTGGAGAAACTCGCGATTATTGCCCGGGAACTGGGCATGAGCACGTCACAACTCGCCATCGCTTGGTGTCTCACGAATACCAACGTGAGCACGGTAATCCTCGGCGCTTCGCGTTTGGAACAACTCAGGGAAAACCTCGGTGCGCTGGCGCAGTTGCCCAAGCTCACACCTGAAGTGATGACGCGGATTGCAGCGGCCACCAGCGGATGAAGCCGGCACTTTCGGCCGCACAGGTTGCGGAAATCAACCGTCTTATGACCGAGGCGACGGCCTGTTACAACCGCGATGACATTCCCGCGGCGGAACGCCTGTGCCGACGTGCTTTGACCTTGTTCGCGGATTTTCCCCAGGCATTGCATCTGCTGGGGCTGTGTTTATGGCGTCAAGACCAGTGGGATGCGGCCATCGCCGCGCTCGGCCGGGCGGCGAGCGTAAATCCGAAAGAGGCGCAGGTATTTCACGATATCGGACTCGTGTACTCGTTGCAGGGCGAGTGGCCGCGGGCGATCCATGCCTATCAGAGGGCCATCGAGCTACGTCCCAGTTTCGCGGAGAGTTACCTGTATCTGGGCGGGGCTTATGAAAGTACTGGCGAACACGGTGAGGCGGAGCGTGCCTACCGCAAGGCGCTGGAACTGAATTCCGCTTCGGCCACCGCCGCTGGTAGCCTCGCGGCCGTGTATGAGGCCGGCAATCGTCTGGAAGAGGCGGCGCAGCTTGTAGCCCAGGCACTGCGCGCCGATCCGTCCGACGCGGTTGCCAATCTCACCCAGGCACAACTGGATTTTCGCGACGGGCAGCCCCGACAAACCATCCAACGTCTGAAAGCCTTGTTGCAGCAGCCGCTTACACCGCGCAACCGTTCGCTGGGTTTATCCCGATTGGGCGCGGCATACGAACAGGTGGAGGATTACGGGCACGCCTTCGCGGCATTCGCGGATTCGAAACAGGTGTTACTGGATGCGGGGAATCCTGCCACAGGGCCGGGCGTGTACACCCTGGAGAGCGCGCAACGCATCGCACACCATCTACCAGTGCTTATGGCGGAAACTCCGGAAGTGGTCCGGGCGGCAGAGGCGGCTCCGGTATTCCTGGTAGGATTTCCCCGCTCCGGCACAACGTTGCTGGACCAGATACTGTCTTCTCATCCCCGCCTGTCGGTGCTGGAAGAGAAAGAAAATCTTCAGGATCTGCTCCGGGATTTTGTCACCACGGATACGGGGCTGGAACACT
>JBAVYM010000035.1:0-18592 GCA_049698775.1 Gammaproteobacteria bacterium | reverse complement strand
TAAATTCCCGAAGGCCGTTCATACCATCGTTTTGCGTTCAAGTCGTTAACACCTTGATACGCCATGAAAACCGCGCCAGCTAAGGCTTCTAGCCCAATACCCATGAAATCTGTCGGACACTAATGATAACCCTCCCCTAATAAGGCGAGGGATTTCCACTATCCCCTAAGGGCACACTAAAGAATAAAGCAACGGGATGAACGTTACCACTGTTAATTAACGCTTCGGCGTTCCGTAGCGCAGCATCACCCGTAACCGCCGCAGACTATCTGCGCTGCAACTGTCGCGCGCCAGCATCACCGCGCGGCGCTTGCGGTCCGATGTGCGGAAATGCGCGATGACAATCCAGTTGCCGAGATGGGCTTGCGGCAGGATTTCCACGCTCTGGACCACACCATTGTGTTCGGTGATGCGCCAGCCTTCTTCCGGTGACCATTGCAGACGCCTGGGCGTGCGGCGCCAGAAAATCACTACATTCCACATGAGGCTGCCGAGGATCGCCAGCAGAATAACCAGTCTGCTGAGCAGCGATACAGGCAACTGCGAGCAAATCACTGCCGCCGTGACGTGGATGGCAAACACCAGGGTCGCGATGAGACGCGACGGGCGGATGTCAAGTTCGAGGGGTTCGCCGTAGGTGGGCGATGACACGGCGCTGCTCCTCGGTTTCAGGTTGTTCCCGGCCCAGGAAATATGACCAAAGCACAGGATCGGGCAGGTCCAGCAAAGTAGCGAACGCCCGTTGATCCGCGAGCGAAGCACTTCCAAAATCCTTATCCAGATAACGTTTCAGCAACAGATCCAGTTCCTGCATGCCCCTTCTGCACTGCCAGCGCAAACGCGCAATCTCGTTAACAGGCACCGAACCACCCCCCAGCACGCTCGTTAAACATTCCCGCCTTCACGCAGCACCCTGCACGCAGTATTCTGCACTTGTTCAGTGTTCCCTTTCCACCATCTTCTTTTTGATTTCGGAAATCGCCCTCGCGGGATTGAGTCCCTTGGGACAGGTGCGGGTGCAGTTCATGATGGTATGACAGCGATACAGTTTGAAGGGATCCTGCAAATCGTTCAGACGTTCACCGGTGGCCTCGTCGCGGCTGTCGGCGATCCAACGGTACGCCTGCAGCAGGATCGCCGGGCCGAGATAACGATCCGGATTCCACCAATAACTGGGGCAGGCGGCGGAGCAGCAAGCACACAGAATACATTCGTACAAACCGTCCAGCTTGGCGCGTTCTTCTTTGGATTGCAGGCGCTCACGGTCCGGTGCCGGCGTCTCGGTTTGCAGCCAGGGCTTGATGGAAGCGTACTGGGCAAAGAAGTGCGTCAGGTCCGGCACCAGATCCTTGATCACCGGCATGGATGGCAGCGGATAGATTCTCACATCGCCCTTCACGTCCTTGATGTCGTGGGTGCAAGCGAGCGTGTTAGTGCCGTCAATGTTCATGGCGCAGGAACCGCACACGCCTTCACGGCAGGAACGGCGTAGCGTCAGGGTCGCATCCATCTCGTTCTTGATCTTGAGCAGCGCATCCAGCACCATCGGCCCGCAGGTATCCATGTCCACCTCGTAGGTATCGAGGCGTGGATTCTCGCCACTGTCCGGGTCGTAACGGTACACGCGGAAACGCTTGATGTTTTTCGCGCCATCCGGCGCCTTCCAGATCTTGCCTGCCCTTACGCGGGAATTCTTCGGCAGCATGAACTCGGCCATGGATTCCAACCTCCGATCAATAAACCCGATTTTTCGGCGGGAACGGTTTGATTTCATCCGTCAGGGTGTAACTGTGCACCGGACGGTAGTCGAGCTTGACGCTGCCCTTGTCATCCAGCCACGCCAGCGTGTGCTTCATCCAGTTCTTATCATCGCGCTCGGGATAATCCTCGCGCGCGTGAGCGCCGCGGCTCTCGGTGCGGTTGACGGCACCTTCCATCGTGACGGTCGCGCAGGCCAGCAGATTCGCGAGTTCCAGTGTTTCCACCAAATCGGAATTCCAGATGAGCGAGTGATCGCTGACGTGTACCTGTTCAAAAGCCTGGCGCACGTCGGCGAGTTTCTGGCTGCCTTCCGCCAGCGACTTGGCGGTGCGGAATACCGCAGCGTCGGACTGCATGACTTTCTGCATGCGCAGGCGGATGCTGGCGGTAGGCTCGGACCCGCTGGCATGGCGTAGTTTGTCGAAGCGGTCGAGAACCTTGTCGCTGGATTCCTTGGAGAACTGGCGCGGCGTTGTGCCCTTCTTCACCTTTTCGGCACAACGCAGCGCCGCGGCGCGACCGAACACCACCAGATCGAGCAGCGAATTGGAGCCCAAGCGGTTGCCGCCGTGCACCGATACGCAGGCAGCTTCGCCAATAGCCATGAGGCCGGGAATCGGTGCGTCCGGATTGCCGTCCTTCAGGGTCATGGCTTCGCCATGATAATTGGTGGGAATCCCACCCATGTTGTAGTGCACCGTGGGCAGCACCGGAATGGGTTGCTTGCTCACATCCACACCCGCGAAGATACGCGCGGTTTCGGAAATACCCGGCAGGCGTTCGTGCAGCACGTCGGGACCGAGGTGCATCAGGTTCAGGAACAGGTGGTCTTTCTCCGGACCCACGCCGCGGCCTTCACGGATTTCGATAGTCATGGCGCGCGACACTACGTCGCGCGAGGCCAGGTCTTTCGCGTGCGGCGCGTAACGCTCCATGAAGCGCTCGCCGGTGGAGTTGGTGAGATAGCCGCCCTCGCCGCGCGAACCTTCGGTAATCAGGCAGCCGGCGCCGTAGATGCCGGTGGGATGAAACTGTACAAACTCCATATCCTCCAGCGGCAACCCGGCGCGCAGCACCATGCCGTTGCCATCGCCGGTGCAGATGTGGGCCGAGGTGCAGGAAAAATACGCGCGACCGTAACCGCCGGTGGCGAGAATCGTCTGCTGTGCCAGAAAGCGGTGCAAGGTGCCGGTGGCGAGATCCCAGGCGATTACACCGCGGCAGGCGCCATTCTCCATCAACAGATCGAGCGCAAAGCATTCGTAATAGAACTCCGCTTTGTGTTTGAGGCTCTGTTGATACAGGCTGTGCAGCATGGCGTGGCCAGTACGGTCGGCGGCGGCGCAGGTGCGGTGCGCGGTGCCCTCGCCGAAATGCGTGGTCATGCCGCCGAACGGTCGCTGATAAATTTTGCCCTCCTCGGTACGCGAAAATGGCACGCCGTAATGTTCCAGTTCGATGACCGCGGGCACGGCTTCGCGTGTCATGTACTCGATGGCGTCCTGATCGCCGAGATAATCGCCGCCTTTCACGGTGTCGTACATGTGCCAGCGCCAGTCGTCCTCGCCCATGTTGCCGAGCGAAGCGCTGATGCCGCCTTGGGCCGCGACCGTGTGGCTGCGGGTGGGATACACCTTGGTGATGTTGGCGGTGGACAATCCGGCTTCCGCAAGGCCGAGCGTGGCGCGCAATCCGGCACCGCCCGCGCCCACCACCACCACGTCATAGACGTGATCAATCAGCTTGTAGGCTTCCGCCATTATTCAGCCTCCAAAAGCGACGCGCAGCACCACGAAGATGCCGGCGGCTGCGAGCAGGACACACAGGAACTTGAGCAGCACCAGGATGCTCACCTTGAGCCATTCATCGTGCACGTAATCCTCGATCACCACCTGCAAACCCAGATAAGCGTGGTAATAGAGTGTGCCGACCAGCAGCACCAGCAGTACTGCCACCCACGGCGTGTGCAGCCAGTTGAAAACCGTCAGGTAATCGGCGCGCAGATAAATCAACACCGAAACCGCGAACCATAGTGTCAAAGGAACAAGCGCGATGGCCGATAGCCGCTGCGCGGTCCAGTGGCGCGTGCCCTCTTTGGCGGAACCGAGGCCGCGGGCACGGCCGAGTGGAGTGCGAAAACTCATGCGGCACCTCCCAGCGTGTACGCGAGCACGATGGCGGCCGTGGTCAGGACCAGGGCAGCCACCCAGGCGCTGTAACCACTGATATAGAACGTGCGAATTTCAAAGCCCTGGCCGGCGTCCCAGAACAGGTGACGGACACCGTTGCACAAGTGATAAAAGAGGCAGAACGTCCAGGTCCACATGAAAATCTGGCCGATCCAGCTTCCAAACAGCGTTTGCGCCACAGCGTAAGTGTCCGGCCCGACCGCGATGGCGATCAGCCAATACACGAGCGCCAGCGTGCCGAGCGCCAGCCACAGGCCGGTGATGCGGTGCACGATGGACATGGTCATGGTGATCTGCCACCGGTAGATGCCGAGATGCGGTGACAGGGGCCGGTTATCGGTCGCCATTGTTGTTACCTCGCAAACGAATGCCGCCCGCCGGCCGGGCGGTCAGAAATCTATGCAGCGACCGCCTTTTTCCCAGTCGCCGTAACGGGTTGGTTCGGGGCCTTTCGGCCCGCCGATTTCCCGCGGTTTGGTCGGCGCTGGCTGTGGCGCCTCCGGTTTTACCTGCGGCGGCGTGGCTGGCGAAGTCCTGTTGTTCTGCTCGGACATTGCGTATTTACATGGATTGACCAGTATTATTTTACACCCAAAGCCAGCGTGGATGCCCTCAGCGCTGACAGCGCCGCCGCCTGTCACTATCATGGGTATCCCGACAGGACCGCCGCATGCACCCCGACTGGCGAAACTTTCTGCAGCAGCAAGGCGCAATCTTCAGCGCCGACGGCGTTGGGCATTACGGTGATTCTGACGCCGAATTGCGCTCGGCGGACCGGCACGCGGTGCTCGCGGATCTATCCCACGAGGGATTGATTGCGGTCAGCGGTACCGGTGCGCGCACATTCCTGCATGGCCAGTTGAGCACCGATGTGCTAGCGCTCACCCCGGATCTCGGCCAATTCAGCTCCTGGAGCAACGCCAAGGGCCGGGTCGTGACGTTGCTGCGCCTGTTTGAGTGTGCTGATACTCTTTACATGAACCTGCCACATGCGCTCATGGCGCCGGTGCTCAAGAAGCTTTCCCTGTACACGCTGCGTGCCAAGGTGAAACTTGCCGATACCGGCGATGCTTGGGCGCGCTTCGGCCTGGCGGGTCACGCGGGGCCCGACCTGCTCGCTTCCTGCGGGCTTTCCGCACCGTCAGAAACCAATCACATCAGCGTGAGCGACGGCGTGTACATCATCCGCCTGCATGGCAAAACGCCGCGCTTCGCCCTGCACGGCGAGCCAGAAAAGCTGCGGCCACTGTGGCAAGCGCTGTCTGAAAAAGACGCACGACCGGCGGGAGCGGATGTCTGGGCGCTGCTTCGTATTCGGGCGGGCGAACCGGCTGTTCATCCCGAAACTTTGGAGCACTTCGTCGCGCAGATGCTGGGCCTCGAGGAACTCGGCGCTATCAATTTCAAGAAGGGCTGCTATCTCGGTCAGGAAGTCATCGCGCGCGCCCATTACCGCGGCGGCGTCAAGCGCCATTTGCGCCACGCATTCTGCGCAGCGTCAGAGCCGATAAGGCCGGGTGCCACAATTCACGTCACAGGCGGCGATCAGGCGGTTGCCGAGGTGGTTGACGCTGCTCGCGATGCGGAAGGCATGTGGCAAATGCTGATTGTGTTGCAGGATGAATTCATTGACACTCCGCTGCGCACCCATGACGCCGCTGTGATTCTGATTGTGTAGGGTGCGCTTGCGCATCATTTTTAAGTGTCATTGCGAGCGCAGCGAAGCAATCCCGCGATGAGATTGCTTCGGCCGGTGAACCGGCCTCGCAATGACAGAGTAAAGCCGCGGGTGGTGCGCAAGCGCACCCTACAGGCCAGTGTCCCGCTCCATCACCAGCGCATAAAACCCATCGGTTCCGTGCCGATGTGGTAAAAGCCGCAAGGCACCATCCGGTGTAAAGGCATCGGGAATGATGACGCCCTGGCGCGCCAGAATCGGCTGCGCGGGGCTGGCTTTGAAATCCGAGTGCTCCGCCAGGAAGGCGGCGGTGATGTCGCAGTTTTCCTCATCCAGCAGGCTGCACGTCGCATAAACGAGACGGCCGCCGGATTTCACCAGCCGCGACGCTGCCTCAAGAATGCTGCGCTGCATGCGCCGCAGTGTATCGAGGTCAAGATTTTTCCACTTGATGTCGGGATTGCGCCTCAGCGTGCCGATGCCGGAACACGGTGCATCCACCAGCACGGCATCCGCCATGCCCGCGTAGGATTTGAGTATGGGGTCGTGTTCATCACGAATCACGCGGCGTTGTATGGTATCAGCGCCAGCCCGCGCCAGCCGTGGTTTGAAACGGTCCAAGCGCTGGCGCGACACATCGAACGCCTGCACCACGCCGGTATTGCCCATCATGCCTGCAAGCTGCAAGGTCTTGCCGCCGGCACCGGCGCAGAAGTCCACGATTTTCTCTTTTGGTTTGGCGTCTGTCAGCAGAGCGACGAGCTGACTGCCTTCATCCTGCAGTTCAAACAGACCATTGCGAAACGCCTGGGTAGTGAACAGTGGCCCGCGTTTGTCGCGCCGCAGGCCGATGGGTGAATACGGCGTGCGCACGAGTTCATAGCCATCCTCCTTGAGTTGTTGCTGCAAACTCTCACGGCTGGTCTTAAGTGAATTGACGCGGATATCTACACTCGCGGGCTGGCTCAGCGCCTCGGCGAGTTTCAGGGTTTCTTCTTCCCCAAATTGCCGCAGCAATCTCTCCGCCAACCAATCCGGCAGGTTCGCGCGCACCGCCAGCGGGAACTCAAACAAGTCCCGTGCGCGAATGCGTTCCACCAGTGCCACCGCGCCATCGTTGAAGCCGGCTTCCGCCAGCGCACGCGCACTCCAGCCGCCGTATTTCAGCAGCCACGCGGCCGTGAGCCAACGCGCCTTGTCCTGTTCCGTTTCCGGTTTGTGCACGGGTTCGTGGAGCGCTTCCAGCTCGCGTTTGCGGCGCAGACAGCCATACACCGCTTCCGCGGCAAACGCGCGGTCCTTGGAACCCATGTTGCGATGGTTGCTGAAATAATGGGCGATTACCGAATCGGCGGGATACTGCGTTTGCGTCAGGATCCGGTGCAGCAGTTCAACGGCCTGCAGCAGCCTTGCCCGGCCATGCGAGACGGCAGCCACCTCAGGTCATTTTCCGGAGGGGGACGTATCGTCCCAATGGAATCTGTGCATGAGCCGGTGCAACACCGGCGCCAGCAGCACGCCGGCCGCAACCAGGAACATCAAGCCGGCGTATAGCGCATACAGGCCGGCGAACACTTTCCCGCCCGGCGTGGCCGGCGATTCCACCGGGCCCATGCCGCCGAGCAGCATGGCCGAGTTCAGGAATGCGTCGCGCCAGTGAAGATGTTCGTAGTACGCGTAGCCCGCCATACCGATGGCCAGCGATACGATCACCGAAACCTGTACGAACAGGAAATGCCAAAGCATGCGCTGCAGGAATTGCGCTCGGCTCAGCGGTGGTTGCCGGCGGGTTTCGTACTTGAATTCGTGGAACCTCATTCCGCTTCCGGCCGCATCAGCGGGAACAGGATCACGTCGCGGATGGAAGCGGAATCGGTGAACAGCATCACCAGCCGGTCTATCCCGATGCCTTCGCCGGCGGTGGGTGGCATGCCGTATTCCAGTGCACGCACATAGTCAGCGTCGTAATACATGGCTTCCTCGTCGCCGGCGGCTTTCTGACTGGCCTGTTCGCGAAAACGCTCGGCCTGATCCTCCGGATCATTCAGTTCCGAAAAGCCGTTGGCGATTTCGCGCCCGCCCACGTAGAACTCAAAGCGGTCGGTGAGAAACGGATCGCTGTCCTTGCGACGCGACAGCGGTGACACTTCCGTTGGGTAGTCAATGATGAACGTGGGTTGCTTCAGGTTCGGTTCCACGGTCTTTTCGAATATCCCGAATTGCAGCTTGCCGGCGCCGTCACCGGCCTTGACCGGCAGCTTGAGTTTTTCGCATACAGCGCGCAGATAGCCGGCATCGCGCAGTTTGCCGCGATCGAGATGATTGGCTTCCGAAATCGCATCTTCCAGTTTCAACCGCTGGAATGCCGGTGCGAAGTCGTAGGCCTCGCCCCGCCACGTCACCTCGGCTTTACCGTTCAACGCCTGCGCCAGACTGCGCAAAAGGCTCTCGGTAAGATCCATCAGGTCCTCATAGGTAGCATAGGCCTGATAGAACTCCAGCATGGTGAACTCGGGATTGTGACGCGTGGATACGCCTTCGTTCCTGAAATTGCGATTGATCTCATACACACGCTCGAAGCCGCCCACCACCAAGCGCTTGAGATACAACTCCGGCGCGATGCGCAGATACAGGTCCATGTCGAGCGTGTTGTGATGCGTGATGAACGGCCGCGCGATGGCGCCACCGGCAATCGGCTGCATCATGGGGGTTTCGACTTCGAGGAACCCCACGGCGTTCATGAAATCGCGGATGTGCTGCACGATCCGGGTGCGGATATGAAACACACGCACCGATTCCGGACTCATGACCAGATCGAGATAACGCTGACGGTAACGGATTTCGGTATCCGCGAGGCCGTGGAATTTCTCCGGCAGTGGCCGCAGCGACTTGGTCAGTAAATGCAGCTTCTCGGCGCGCACTGACAACTCGCCGGTCTTGGTCTTGAACAGCGCACCTTCGGCGGCCACGATATCGCCTACATCCCAGGTCTTGAAGGATCCGTAGGCTTCCTCGCCCAAGGCATCGCGCTGCACAAACAGTTGCAGCCGACCGCTGCTGTCCTGGATGTGCGCAAAGCTGGCCTTGCCCATGACGCGCTTGGCCATCATGCGGCCGGCTACTTGTACACGCACTTGTTCCTGGTCCAGCGTTTCCGGACTGTGCTTGCCGTACAGGCCGTGCAATTCATCTGCCAAGGCGTCGCGCTTAAAGCCGTTTGGGAATGCCACGCCCCGCTCGCGCAGTTTCGCCAGCTTCTCACGGCGCTGCTGGATGAGCTTGTTTTCGTCTGCTTGATCAGTCATTAAAAATTCCCCGATTTGGATTTGTGGGAGCGGCAATATTCGCCGCGATGGTTAAGCAATCGCGGCTGAAGCCGCTCCTACAAATTATTACAAACCTTGCTTCAATGATGCCTCGATGAAATCATCCAGATCGCCGTCCAGCACCTTCTGCGGATTGCCGGTCTCGTGGTTGGTGCGCAGATCCTTGATGCGTGATTGGTCCAGCACGTAGGAACGAATTTGGCTGCCCCAGCCGATGTCGGCCTTGCTGTCCTCCAGTTTCTGCTGTTCGGCACGACGCTTCTGCTCTTCCATTTCGTAGAGCTTCGCCTTCAACTGCTTCATGGCGGTGGAACGATTCTTGTGCTGCGAGCGCTCGTTCTGACAGGCCACCACGATGCCGGTGGGAATGTGGGTGATGCGGATCGCGGAATCGGTCTTGTTCACGTGCTGGCCGCCGGCGCCGCTGGAGCGATACGTATCCACTTTCAAATCCGCCGGATTGATCTCGATCTCGATATCGTCGTCCACCTCCGGCGACACGAAAATTGCCGCAAAGGAGGTGTGACGTCGGTTGCCGGAATCGAACGGCGATTTGCGCACCAGCCGGTGCACGCCGGTCTCCGTGCGCAGCCAGCCAAACGCATACGGCCCTTCGAAGCGCACCGTGCCGCTCTTGATACCGGCCACCTCGCCTGCCGACACTTCCATCAGCTCTGCCTTGAAACCGCGGCGTTCGCCCCAGCGCAGGTACATGCGCAACAGCATATTCGCCCAATCCTGCGCTTCGGTGCCGCCGGAGCCGGCCTGCACATCCAGGAAGGCATTGTGGGAATCCATCTCGCCGGAAAACATGCGCTGAAATTCAAGCTGCGCCACCTGCTGTTCCAGCGTGCCGACCTCCTTGCCCACCTCACCCACGGAAACGGCATCGTTCTCCTCCGCGGCCAAGTGCAACAAGTCATGGGAATCCTCCAGGCCGCCGGAAAGTTTGTCCAGCATGCCCACCACTTCTTCCAGCCGGGCACGTTCGCGACCCAGTTCCTGGGCACGCTCGGGTTTGTCCCAGACCTTGGGGTTTTCCAGTTCCCGGCTTACTTCCTGGAGACGCTCGCGCTTGGTGTCGTAGTCAAAGATACCCCCGGAGAGCCTGTACGCGGCCCTTCAAGTCGCTGATTTTGTTGCGGATGGGGTTCAGATCTTCCACGGTGACGGTTCCAGGGTTGCAAAGGCCACTATGGTACTACAGCCGTTACACTGGCTCGATATAGTCCACCAGCAACTGCAAGCGCCGCCCGCCACGGTACTCGTTCACATCCGGCCGATATACGATACGCACCTGCCCGCAGGCCGCCGGCAGATGCGCATCGGTCTGGTTGAATGCGATGGCCTCCAGACGTAGCCCGGTAGTGGGTTCAGCCAACGCCAGCTTGAGATGGCCGTTGCCCACCACGCGCCGCTCCAGCAGGCGGAACACGCCGTCAAAACAAGGCTCCGGAAATCCCTGACCCCACGGACCGGCTGCACGCAGCAACTCGGCACACTCCAGCGTCATGAATTCCGGTTCCAGTTCACCGTCGCTATGGATTACACCGACCAAATCATCCGCCGACAGCCAGTGGCGCACTTCCGCGTCAAACGCCTCGGCAAACGATTTGAAGCGATCCGCTTCGAGGCTGAGCCCCGCCGCCATGGCATGGCCACCGAATTTTCCCATGAGCCCCGGATGACGGCTGGATACGGCCTCCAGCACATCGCGGATGTGCACACCCTGCACCGAACGTGCGGAACCTTTCAGCGTGTTCTCGTCAGCGCGGGCGAACGCGATCACCGGCCGGTGCACCCGGTCCTTGATACGCGACGCCACCAAACCCACCACCCCCTGATGCCACTCCTCGTTGAACAAGCACAGGCCGAAAGGCAGTTCGGGATCAACCAAATTGAAACCAAGGTTATCCAACACGCGCAGCGCATCATCCTGCATGCGCGCTTCGATGTCGCGCCGTTCGTGATTGAGCGCGTCCAATTTCGCAGCCAGCGCGTGTGCGCGGATCGGATCGTCCGTCAGCAAACACTCAATCCCGAGCGACATATCCGTGAGCCGGCCGGCCGCATTCAGTCGCGGGCCTGCGGCAAAACCCAAATCGGCCGCGGTGATGCGGGATACTTCGCGCTTGCCGACTTCAAGCAGCGCGCGAATGCCGGGTGCGCCGCGTCCGGCGCGGATGCGCGCCAGACCCTGGGCCACCAGCACGCGGTTGTTGTGATCCAGCGGCACCAGGTCCGCCACCGTACCCAGCGCCACGATGTCGAGAAATTCCGCCAGATTCGGTTCGCTGATGCCGCGTGAGCCAAACCAGTTGTCCGCGCGCAGTCGCGCACGCAGCGCCAGCAGGAGATAGAACATCACGCCTACACCGGCGAGGCATTTGCTGGAGAATTCATCTCCTGGCAAGTTGGGATTGAGAATCGCGTCGGCTTCGGGCAGTGTCGCGCCGGGCAGGTGGTGGTCCGTCACCAGTACGCGGATGCCGGCGGTGTGCGCCGCTGCCACACCGGCGTGGCTGGAAATGCCGTTGTCCACGGTGACGATGAGATCAGGCCGGCGTTCTTTTGCCAGCGCCACGATCTCAGGTGTCAGGCCGTAGCCGTATTCAAAACGGTTGGGTACCAGATAATCCACATGGCGCGCGCCGAGTTTGCGCAGCGCGCGCACGGCCAGCGCCGAACTGGTGGCGCCGTCGGCGTCAAAGTCTCCCACGACCAGAATCCGCCGGTCACCGGTCAGACAATCCGTCAGCAGCTCCACTGCCGCGCTCAAACCGCGGAATCCAGCGTAATCACTCAGGGCCGTAAGCGCGTGATCCAATTCGGCGATGTTGCGCACGCCGCGCGTTGCATAAACACGCTGCAGCAACGGATGCAGACTGTCAGACAATGCCGCCCCGGATACCGGCGTGCGGCGCTCAATCCGGCGTGCTGTCATTTACCTCACCCAGTACTCCAGAGAGCGGTCGGGAACGGCACCAGAAGCGCCATGCAGAATTACGCGACAAGACAAATAACCGGCTGCCGCCAGCATAGCAGCGGATTTCACCCACGCGGCCGCTCGCAAGCGCTCGCCATAAAGGCATGATCAATTGCTTTTCAAGACGGCCCGCATCATCGCCGAAATCACTCATGCCAAGCGCCAGCAGCGATTCGCCTTCCGCAAACTGCTCAAGCGAAGTGACGGGCCAGGATTCACTTTGGCGACTCGCCAGCAATGCAAGACCGCGTACCAGCGGCTGCGTGGTGATGATTCTGGCTGGCGTCTGCGGCACGGATTGCGGCAAGCGCCCGCCGCCCCACAACCACAGGCTGTTGATGGCAAGTTTTTCGGCGGACTCACGCGCCTGGTTCACGGGGTGCTCATGCAGCAGCATCTGGATTTCGGTCATCAGCTTGCGCACCGGATTCTCATCCGGCCCGGTGGGCATGAACTCCGTCACCGGCTGGCCTGCAAGCCGTGCCGGCTCCCAGCCACGGCACTGCCAACTGAAAGGTGTGCGCAGATACCAACGCTCGGGCTGCGGTGTTTCCAGCGTAAAGCCTTCAGCCGCATAACTTTGGTTGAAGGTCTCAGCAAACAGACGGCCTTCGTCCGCGGTTACCTCCAGCGCCGCCTGCGGCAACATCACCAGTTGGTCCCGGTCGGCTTCCAGATGCACCGGATCGGCCCGCCACCAGCACGCCTCATCGCGTTGGCCGGTGTCCGCCAGCCGTTCGAACGGCGCGGCCGCCAATTCCTCTGGCCGCAATCCGAAACAATCCGCCAGCACGGCTGTGCCATCTTCAATTTGACGGGCATCGGCACGGGAAAAGAACTTTTCCAGCCACGGCAGACGACCCGCGCCTGCTTGCGTCAGCGCGGCGGCCAGCTCGGGGATGTGGAGAATGACTTGGGAATGCGGCATGGTGGCTTGTGCGCATTATGCCGTTACCCTACCCTGTTGACCATGAAATTCACGCTGGACAGCGCCGCCGCCGGCACCAAAGTCATCCGCGCCTATGCGCCGGGGCGCATCAATGTGAATGATGTGTTGCTGCAGGCCAGTTGCATCCTTGCGCCCGACCGCTTGCTGGAGAACTGGCCGCCGCAGCGCTTCGAGGACATCACACTCGAACATTTGCAGGTAGCGCTGGATCTGAAGCCCGAAATTCTCGTCATTGGCACCGGCGCGACCTTGCGCTTTCCCGAGGCGCGCATCATGGCCGCGATACAGCAACTTGGCATTGGCCTGGAAGTACTGGATACCGCCGCCGCCTGCCGTACTTATAACGTGCTGGTGAGCGAAAACCGCAAAGTGGTGGCGGCGCTGTTGATGATTTGATGTATCTGATTATTTGTTGAAATGCCCCTGACGCTATTATTCAAACAGTGATTCTTCCGACAAACCCTCGGATTCCAGGAGCTGGCGCAAGCGCTTGAGGGCATCCATCTGGATCTGGCGCACGCGCTCACGGGTCACGCCGATGGCAGTGCCCACTTCTTCCAGCGTGCCCTTGTCGTGACCGTTGAGACCGAAACGCAGTTCCACCACTTCGCGCTGTTTTTCATTCAGGCGTCCCAGCCATTTCTCCACGATGATTTGAATATCCCCATCCTGCAGAATCTGTGAAGGGTCGGTGTTGTTTTCATCAGGAATGGCATCCAGCAACATGCGGTCGCCGTCCTTGCCGATGGGCGTGTCCACCGACGCCACGTGCTCGTTCAAACCCAGCAGGCGCTTCACATCTTCCAGGGGTTTGTCGAGCAGCTCGGCGATTTCCTCCGGCGAGGGCGTGCGATCCAGGGTTTGCGAGAGCTTGCGAGCGGCGCGCAGATAAAGATTGAGTTCCTTGATGATATGGATGGGCAGGCGGATGGTGCGGGTCTGATTCATGATGCCGCGCTCGACAGTCTGGCGTATCCACCATGTCGCATAGGTGGAAAAGCGGAAGCCGCGTTCCGGATCGAATTTCTCCACCGCATGAATCAAACCGAGATTGCCCTCCTCGATGAGATCCAGCAACGGCAGGCCGCGGTTGATGTATTTGCGCGCGATCTTCACCACCAGCCGCAGATTGCTCTCGATCATGCGGCGGCGCGAAACCTCGTCACCCTGCAAAGCGCGGCGGCCGTAATAGACTTCTTCCTCCGCGCTGAGCAGCGGGGTATAGCCGATTTCGGAGAGATAAATGCGCGTGGCGTCGAGTTGTTTCTCGCCAAACTGCAGCTCGGGTTCCGCGGGTTCGGTCCTGAACACCGCGGCTACGCCGCCTTCCAGCGCGGGTTCTTCATCCGCCTCGTCCAGCAGGCTGTCCGCGTTCAACGCTTCGCCGCTTTCGGGATCGGAATGCAATTCCTCTTCCGGTTCCGGCCTGCCGTCGCGATTGGGTCTCGTCATGATGTCCTGAACGCTCTTGAAACAGCGCGTGTGGCTAATCTTGCCAACTGTATGACCCTTTATGCAAGCGTCATCGCGGTGGCAGATAGCTCAACGGGTTCACGGGCTTGCCGTTGTAACGTATCTCGAAATGCAACAGCGGATGGCCGTCGCGATCCAGTCCCATGCTGGCAATGCGCTCACCAGCGTGCACCATATCACCTTCCTGCACCAGCATCTCGTCGTTGTCCGCGTAGGCGCTCAGGAATTGCTCGCTGTTTTTGATGATGATGAGTTTGCCGTAGCCGATGATGGCGCTGCCGGTGTACACCACCTTGCCGGGTGCGGCGGCGTAGATGTCCTGGCCCGGCGTGCCGCTGATATCAATGCCTTTGGAGAGCGGATCATCCGCGTGGTACATACGCACCACGGCGCCCCGCGCCGGCCATGCCCAACGCAGGGGACCGGACGAGGGTGCGGGGCCGGGTGCCGGTGTCGGCGCGGTGCTGGCGGTCCGGCTCGGAATGCTTGGGCGCGCGGCAAGCGCTTGTGCAGGTGCGGCCAGCGCCAACGTCCGGCCCGGCTTGATGAGATAAGCGGAACCAATGTGATTCCAGGCGGCGACGTCGTGATAATCCAGGCCGTAGCGCCAGGCGATGGAATACAGGGTATCGCCCGGTTTCACCACGTATTGGCGTGGAATCGGCTCCACGGTCACGTTCTGCGGTGCCGGCGTGGGTGCGCCGGAAGGATTCCAGGTGAGTGCGCCGGCGCAACCCGTCAACAGCGCCGCGCAACACAATACTGCCAGGCAACGGACCGGACCATCGTTCACTCCAATCCTCCCACCAGCGGCACAAAACTTACCCGGTCCAGCACTTTGCGCGAGTAATCTTTTTCGTCATGGCGCGTAATCAATAGCAGATCCTGGCCATTCTGCCCGCCAACTGGAATCAGCATGCGTCCGCCGACAGCCAGTTGCTCCAGCAACGTGGACGGGACTTCCTCCGGCGCGGCCGTCACCAGAATGCCGTCATAGGGCGTGTGCTGCGGCCAGCCCCAACCGCCATCCGCGTGTTTGAAGCGCACGTTGCGCACCTTGAGCGAATTCAACGTTTGTCGCGCGCGCTGCTGCAGCAGCGCCAACCGTTCGACGCTGTACACCTGTTTCACCAATGCGGACAGAATCAACGTTTGATAACCGCAACCGGTGCCGACTTCCAGCACTTTTTCGGGCGTGCCGTCGTCCAGCAACGCCTCGGTCATACGCGCGACAATGTAGGGCTGGGAAATGGTCTGGCCAAAACCGATGGGCAGCGCCGTATCCTCATACGCACGGCTCGCCAGTGCCTCGTCCACAAACAAGTGGCGTGGCGTCGAGCGAATCAGATTGAGCACTGCCGCATTGCGTATGCCCTGCTCCTTGAGACGCGCCATCAGGCGTTCGCGGGTGCGCGCCGAAGTCATGCCGATGCCGCGGGCGCCCGTGGCATTCACGGCAGCGGTATGCCTTGCAGCCAATGCGACAGCGGATCGAGTGCGGTGTACTGGGTGAGATCAATCTGCAGCGGCGTGACCGATACAAAACCGCGCCGTACCGCGTGAAAATCCGTGCCCACACCCGCGTCCTGCTCGCCACCGGGCGGGCCGACCCAATAGATGGGCCGGCCGCGCGGATCGCTGGCTTTGGTAACCGGCTCGGAGCGGTGACGGTGACCCAGGCGCGTGGCTTCCACGCCCTTCAATTCATTCCATGGCACATCCGGCACGTTCACGTTCAGGATAGTATTCGCCGGCAGCGGATTGGTGAGCAGGCGCTGCACCAGGTCGCAGGTCACGCGTGCCGCCGTGGCAAAGTGGCGCGGCGTTTCCGTCACCAGCGACACCGCGATGGCGGGAAATCCGAGAAAACGCCCCTCGATGGCCGCTGCCACCGTGCCGGAATACAGCACGTCATCGCCCAGATTGGCGCCGTCGTTGATGCCCGAAACCACCATGTCGGGCTCTGCTTCCAGTAGCCCGGTGATGGCGAGGTGCACACAATCCGTGGGCGTGCCGTCCACGCACACCAGGTCCGGCGCCTCGTGGCGCACGCGCAGGGGCGCGTCCAGGGTCAGTGAATGGCTGGTGCCGCTGCGGTTGCGGTCCGGCGCCACCACCGTGACACTGGCGCAACGGCGCAGCGCCTCGGCCAGGCAACGCAGACCTTCGGCATGGCAACCGTCGTCATTGCTGAGCAAAATCTTCACGCACGCATACCAGGGCGGGCAAAACTGGCCATAGGATACTGTAAAAATCCGCTTGATATACTGTTACGGGTCCGAGTGACGACGCGCATGGCAAGCCACAACAAAATCAGCGACGAGGATGTGCGCGCATTCCGCGAGGCCGTGGTGGATGCCAAACGCCTGCCGTCCCAACTCGTGCGCCGCGCACCCAAACCGAAACCGCGCGCCCGCTTTGCGCGTTTGGCGGCCGCAGAAGTGCTGGAAGAAAGCCTCGCCGGTCTGCCGGATCCAGACGAGCCGCTGCTGGGCGATGGTTTGTCCTATGCCAAGCCGGGCGTGCAGAACACGGTATTGCGCAAGCTGCGCCGCGGGCATTTCAGCGTGGGCGCGGAACTGGATCTGCACGGCCTGCGCGCGGAAGATGCACGCCTGGCGCTCGTGGTATTCCTGCAATCCGTGCGCAGCAAACGCATCCGCTGTGTGCGCATCATCCACGGCAAAGGCTACCGTTCCGGCCCGCGCGGTCCGGTGCTCAAGCAGAAGCTCAATGGCTGGCTGCGGCAACGGGATGAAGTAATCGCGTTCTGTTCGGCGCGGCCGGTGGACGGCGGCACCGGCGCAGTTTACGTTCTGCTCAGCAGCCGTTAGGCTTTAATCTCAACCACGGGGAATGCCAACATGCACATCACACTCAACATCACCGTTCTGGTCGTATTCACCATCATCGGCGGCCTGATTGTGCTGCTGTGGCCAAAACTCTATGACCGGTTCAAACCGCTGCGCTATATCGCCGGCATGGTCTTGATCGTGCTCGGCGTCCTGGCGCTCCTGGGTATTCATATACCCTACATAAATTGAACGCGGATTGTTGGGCTTCGCTGCGCTCAGCCCAACCTACGTGAATGAAAGATTTTGTGGGAGCTCCAGCCCCGGCTTTCGCCGGGACAGGCATTCGCCGTGACTCTTGGCGGTCACCATCGCTCCCATGTCGTTCTTTCGCAAATTTGTAGGGCGCATTTATGCACCTGTAGGTTGAGCTGAACGCAGTGGTGCCAAACAAGAGTCCAATCTTGCAGTGACAAAACCGAACCAGCGTCATTGCGAGCGCAGCGAAGCAATCCCGAGATGAGATTGCTTCGGCGGAAAACCCGCCTCGCAATGACAGCAACGAATTGTGGGAGCGGCCTCAGGCCGCGATTCTCAGACCCAAAACTTTGGACCCCTCTCCCACTGGGAGAAGGGCAGGGGTGGTGGCTCGGAGCGACGCGAAGTTCCATCTGGTTCAACGCTTGCCTGTCGCGAAGTGCCGGGCCCGCATCTGGCGCTGCGCGCTACCTTCTCCCGGAGGGAGAAGCTCGTAGGTTGGGGTGAGCGCAACGAACCCCAACAAGAACAAGATGTTGGGCTTCGGGAGACCTCAGCCCAACCTACTGCACTCCGCTCGTGGCCGCTGCCGGTGCAATGGTGGTGGAAGCAGCGGCCGGGCGGTATTTTGCGTACTTTTGCAGCAGCGCCTGGAAGCTCCGGTCGTTGCGAATCGGATCCCACGACGGGTCAATCCACAGCAGCATGGGCGAATAAGAAACGCCGATGCCGGGCGAGGCCAGCGCTTTCGCGAGCAACGGCACCGCGAGGTCAGGACGGCCGGCTTTCGCGTACAACGCGGCGTCATTACCCCTGTCAAGCGGGCCGTAGGTTTGGTCCGGGATTTTGTTGACAATCGCCTGCGCCTTGGCGATTGCGTCCAGGCCTTGCGTGGTGTGACCGAGCCCCAGCTCGGCGTCGGCGATGCTCTGCCACACAAAAACCTGATTGATGCCATGCTGCACCCCAAGTTCCACGCGGGCACCAGAGAGCGCCTTTGCATACAGGAGCCGTGCATGGACTCCGTCGCCCATCAGCCAATACAGATCGGCCTCGATAGCGTCGCGTCGCTCGTGACGGCCGGTACGGTCCCGGCGTCCCGGCCACTCGCGCCAGCGACGACTATTCCTTTCGCTGCGGCTGTCCTGCGTTCGTCGGCCTGCCTGTCAACGCTTCGCGT
>JBAVYM010000034.1:0-33704 GCA_049698775.1 Gammaproteobacteria bacterium | reverse complement strand
GATGAAGGGTGTTAAACAAATAAATACCGTAAGAGAAAAAATGAATCCGGGTGAGCGTCTTTATATAATAGGGTATGTGATATATGAGGATGCGTTTGGAAAACGCCATCACTCACATTTTTGCTATTATCTTGAATGGAAAAACGGTAAAGGCAAAAGACCAGGCTGGATGATTTACTCAGCGTATAATGATTCTGATTAAAAGCAACCACCAAAATCCCCTTCTTAACCTTTGCGGCATTATTACCCTGTTTCCCCTGTGCCTGTTTTTCATGACGACTATCACTTGTCCCATGCTGGCATTGACCAGAAAGTCGCAAAGTTCCATCAGTTAGGCAACCGTGGCAGTGGCTGTTCCATAAACCGTCCCAGCGCACCCAGCTGAGCTACGGGCGCAAAAACGGGCGGCAAGGATAGCGCGATGCTTCGGGGGCGTCCAACGTTCCGGCCGATTTCCCCGGCGCGTCCGCCCGCTATATAATTTGCGCCCTCCGACACCGGCCGGCGGCCGGTCATCCAGACCCACTTGGGGGCACCCGTGGAACACCAAAACCACGATCACGGCAAACACCGCGATCAGCACTTCTTCGATTCCTTCCTGCTGGTATTCGGCATATTGGTTGCCCTTGCGGTCTGCGTGTATTGGATCGCCATAGGCGTCGCCGACCATTCGCCGGGCTCCTACGACCGGGGTGGGGCGGTGCAGGAAAAACTCATTGACCAGCGGCTTGCGCCCATAGGTGACGTGCAGATCGCCGGCAGTTCGAACAGCCAGGTGATCTCCACTGCGCCGGCCTCCGGCGGCAGTGCTCCCGCCGCCGTCCAAACCGGCAAGCAAATTTGGGAAGGCACGTGTTCCGCCTGTCATCAAACCGGTGCGCTCGGTGCACCCAAGATCGGCGACAAGGCCGAATGGGCGCCGCATCTCGCAAAGGGGCTTAATGTGCTGGAACAGCACGCCTTGCATGGCTTCTTGCAGATGCCAGCCCACGGCGGCAACCCCTCGCTCACCGACGCCCAGGTCATCAAGGCGCTGGAATACATGATCAGCCAGAGCGGCGGCGCGAATCTGGTACACAAATAACCCCTGCGAAATACATACTCGCACTCAGAAAAGTCTGAGCACAAAACAACTTCGCTTTTTTTCAGCAACCGTTCAATCATGCCGTTTGCCGGTCCAGCAACCGGTAGCCGATGGCCTCAGCGATATGCACGCTTTCGACCGTGTTGCTGGCGGTGAGATCGGCGATGGTGCGTGCGGTCTTGAGGATGCGGTGATAAGCGCGCGCGGAAAAACCCAACCGCTCCGCCGCCTGTTCCAGCAAATCCAGCGCCTTACCTTGCAATACGCAAGCCTGCGCCACTTCCCGCGGCGCCAACCGCGCATTGGGTTTGCCGCTGCGAGACAGTTGCCGGTTGCGCGCCACCGCCACGCGCTCGGCGACCACACCGCTCGATTCGCCGTCCGCCGGCGCATTGGGCCGTAGCGCCTCGCGCGGCGGGCGCGGTACCTCCACATGCAAGTCAATCCGATCCAGCAAGGGCCCTGAAATGCGCGCGCGATAGCGTTGCACTTGTTCGAGTGTGCAGTGACAGCGGCCTGAAGCATCACCGAGATAGCCGCAGGGACAGGGATTCATGGCGGCAATCAACTGGAAGCGTGCCGGAAATTCCGCTTGACGTGCAGCGCGCGACACCACGATCTGGCCGGTTTCCAGCGGCTCGCGCAGCACTTCCAGCACATGTCGGTCAAACTCCGGCAACTCGTCGAGAAACAACACACCGTGGTGCGCGATGGAAATTTCGCCGGGGCGCGGATTGGAACCGCCACCCACCAGCGCCACACCCGAGGCGGTGTGGTGCGGTGCACGATACGGCCGTCGGCGCCACAGTGCGGCGCTGAAACCCGTGCCGCTGATGGACGCCACGGCAGCGGTCTGCATAGCTTCTTCCTCGGTCATGGGCGGCAGAATTCCCGGCAGGCGCGCGGCCAGCATGGATTTGCCAGTGCCGGGCGGCCCGATGAACAAGAGCGAGTGGCCGCCGGCGGCGGCGATTTCCAGCGCGCGTTTCGCCCGGTGCTGGCCGCGCACGTCGGCCAGATCATCGTAGTACGGCGCGTGGTTGGTGAGCGTTGAAACGTGCGGCGCGAGATGTTGCGCGCCGGTGAGATGCGCGCACACGTCCAGCAAATGACGCGCGCCGAAGATGCCGACGCCAGAGACCAGCGCCGCCTCGTCGGCATTGTCGCAGGGCAGCATCAGGCTGCGGCCGGCTGCACGCGTCTTGAGCGCTGCCGGCAGAGCGCCCCGCACCGGTTTCAATTCGCCGGACAGCGACAGCTCACCCAAAAATTCCAGGTTGCGCAGCACCTCCGCGGGAATCTGGCTCGAGGCGGCGAGAATGCCGAGTGCGATAGGCAAATCAAAACGACCGCCCTCCTTGGGTAGATCGGCAGGTGCGAGGTTGACGGTGATGCGACGGGCGGGAAAATCAAAACGTGAATTGATGAGCGCGCTGCGCACCCGGTCGCGGCTTTCGCGCACTGCGGCTTCCGGCAGTCCGACGATGGCGAAACTCGGCAGGCCATTGGACAGATGCGCCTCGACCGTGACTTCTGGCGCATCCACGCCGGCCTGGGCGCGGCTGAAAATTTTTGCAAGCATGGCCCGCTCTCTCCTTCCCTGGTGGCGGTACAGTCCGTCGGATCCGGCACTGGTTACTGTTTGGCGGTGCCGCTCCGGCCTTCAAAATGTGCCTCAAGTTCCTTGAGGCGGGTGGCCAATTCTTCCAGGCGCTCGCGGGTGTGGCCCAGCACCGCCGCCTGCACATCGAATTCCTCGCGGGTGACCAGATCCAGTTTGGCGAATACGCTCTGCAGCACGGCCCGGAAATTGCGTTCCGCGTCCGCTTTCAGGTCTTTCAAGCCCGCTGGCACGCTGTCCGCGAGCTTCTTCGCCAAGTCGTCTAAAATCTTGGGGTCCATTGCCATAACCGCTACCGCGGGGCTGTTGCCTAGGCTACCAGTATATGCCTGTCCGGCCCCATCCCAAGCAGTGCTAGACTTTGTTTGGACGAAACCCGTACCCCCGGTTTTGAGGACTGTATTGCATGAAAATGGTCGCCGCGGTCATCAAGCCTTTCAAACTCGACGACGTGCGCGAGGCGCTCTCGGACATTGGCGTGCAGGGCATCACGGTCACCGAGGTCAAGGGTTTTGGCCGCCAGAAAGGCCACACCGAACTGTATCGCGGCGCCGAGTACGTGGTGGATTTTCTGCCGAAAGTGAAAATCGAATTGGCGGTGCCGGATGATCTGCTGGACAGGGTGGTGGAAGCCATCATCCATGCCGCCAAAACCGGCAAGATCGGCGACGGCAAAATTTTTGTGTATGAGCTGGAACAGGCCATCCGTATCCGTACCGGCGAGACGGATGCGCAAGCCTTGTGAGGTGAACCATGTATAAACGTATCCTTATCCTGTTACTGGCGGCGCTGGTCATGAGCGCGGCGTTGGCGGATGGAACCATATATAAATGGGTGGACAAGAACGGCAACGTGCATTACAGCACTGTGCCTCAGAATCCCAACGCCCAGCCCCTGAATATCGTGAATACCGCAAACGAT
The DNA here is from genome assembly GCA_049698775.1 of Gammaproteobacteria bacterium. GTDB lineage: Bacteria > Pseudomonadota > Gammaproteobacteria > Natronospirales > REEB76 > REEB76. The sequence continues at coordinate 30,078 of JBAVYM010000034.1, read as the reverse complement.
CAAGCGCCGGCCGCTGACACCGCGCCGGCTGCGGCTTCGGCGGTCGCGGCCACCCAGGTGTTGGCCACCATCACGCCCGGTGATTCACCCGCCTGCAAATCCGCGCGCGAAACCCTGGTCAAATACCTGAGCGCCGCCTATCTCTACACCACCGGCGCGAACGGCGACAAACAGAAACTTTCCCGCCAGCAGCAGGACATGGCCGTGGTCGAGGCCAAGAACGCCGTCACGCAGGCCTGTTCAGCCAAGGAGTCACCGCCATGAATATGAAATGGGCTTGCCTCGCCATGCTGCTGGCCGGAGCGGGGTTGTGCGCCGTGGCGCAGGCCGATCAGGTGTACCGCTGGGTGGATGCCCAGGGCAACGTGCATTATTCGCAGACGCCGCCGCCCGGCGCGGTCACCAAGGCAAAGCTGGTGGACGTGGAACCGCCGCCACCGGATCCGACCGGCGTGCAGCAACAGCAGAAGCTGGTGACCTCCGTGAACGCCGCCGCTGCCGAACAGCAGACGGCCGCCGCAAAAGCTCAACAAGAGGCCGAGAAAAAAGCGCAGCAGCAACAGCGCTGCGATGCCGCGCGCAAGCAACTGCAGGGTTATATGGAAACGCACCGCGTCATTGCCAATGGCAACAGCGCGAACCCCACCTATTACACCGGCGACGATCTGGTGAAATTCCGCGAGCAGGCACAACAGCAGGTGGATAAGCTCTGCGCCGGCACCGGCAACTGATCGCCGACAGCGTCAACATAAGCTGGCGGGCGGCGTTCAGGCCTGCATGAACCTCAGGATGCTATTCGGGGCCATATTGGCGAGCGCCGCGCTGCTGGCCGCCGCGGCGCACGCGGACACGGTGTACCGCTGGGTGGACACCCAAGGACACGTTCATTACAGCCAGTCGCCGCCGTCCGGCACCGTCGCCTCCGCGGTGAAAGTGGTGCCGCCGCCCGCACCCACCAGTACCTCGGCCGCAGACCGTCAGAGCCTCGATAAATTTCTGCGCACCCAACAGGCCGCCCAGAAGAAGCAGGCGGCGGCGGAGCGCGCCGCGGCCAAGCAACTCGCACAGCAGCAAAAACGCTGCGTCGCCGCGCGCCAGCGTCTGCAAAAGTTCCTCGCCAGCCACAACGTGCTGCCGGAGGCGGACTCCAACGCCATCGGCGACTTCCAGAACGACCAGCAGATTGCGCGGCAAACGCAGTTGCAAAAACAAATGGCGGCGGCTTGCCAATCCACCTGAGCCTTGATTGATACCGGCCCCGGAAATCGCCACGGCCCACGCAAACGGCAACTGGGGAAAAGCTCTTTTATCTTGCAGCCAGTTGCCGTACTCTTGCGCGGTTTTTCCCCAACCGCCGCGGAACTCCACCAGCATGAGCAACCAGCCTATCCAGGACGCCCGCGAAATCTTCAACGTGCTGCGCTGGGGCGATGGCTACTTCGACATCAGCGACGACGGTCACTTGGTGGTGTTCCCTACCCGTCACCGCGAGGACGGCTGCGTGGACCTGCACCGGCTGGCCACCGAGGTGAGCCGATCCGGCCTCAACCTGCCGGTGCTGTTCCGTTTCGGCGACATCCTGCGCGACCGCGTGGACCGGTTGTGCAACGCGTTTGCCAAGGCCATGGAGTACCACGAGTACAAGGCGAATTACATCGCCGTCTATCCCATCAAGGTGAACCAGCAGCGCGCGGTGGTGGAGGACATCCTGAAACACGGCGAGGGCCGCGTCGGTCTCGAGGCTGGCAGCAAGCCGGAACTCATGGCGGTGCTGGCGCTGGCGCCGGCCGGTGCCAGCATTGTCTGCAACGGCTACAAGGACCGGGAATACCTGCGCTTGGCGCTCATCGGCCAACAGCTCGGCCACAAGGTCTATATCGTTATCGAGAAGCTGAACGAACTGGATCTGCTGCTCAAGGAAGCCGCCGAGATGGGCGTGAAGCCGACGCTCGGCGTGCGCGTGCGCTTGACCAGCACCGGCCGCGGCAAATGGGAGCATACCGGCGGCGAGAAATCCAAGTTCGGCCTGTCGGCGGTGCAGATTCTGGAAGCGGTGGAACGGCTGCGTGGCGCGGGCATGCTCAACTGCCTGCAACTGCTGCATTTCCATCTGGGTTCGCAGATTGCCAATATCCGCGATGTGCAGCGCGGCATGCTGGAAGCCGGCCGTTGCTTCGCGGAGCTGGCGGAATTGGGCGTCGGCGTGCGCGTCATGGACGTGGGCGGCGGTCTGGGCGTGGACTACGAAGGCACGCGCTCGCGCAGCTCCTGTTCCATGAACTACAGCGTGGAGCAATACGCCAACACCATCGTGCGCTCGCTGTGGGAAATCTGCGAGGAATACGAACTGCCGCACCCCGGCATCATCACCGAATCCGGCCGCGCCATCACCGCGCATCATGCGGTGCTGGTGACGGAAGTGGTGGACCGGGAATCCATTCCCGACAAGCCGCTGACCGCGCCGGACCCGGAAGACCCCCAGATACTCATGGACTTGTGGGAGGACTACGAGAACACCGACGGCCGCTCATTGCTGGAGGTGTATCAGGATGCGCTCTATTGGAATGGCGAAGCTCAAGCCATGTACATCCACGGCGTTCTCACGCTCGATCAGCGCGCCCGCGCCGAGCAGATTTATCACGCGATATGCCGCAAGGTGCGCGACGGCTTAAAGCCCACCACGCGGGCGCATTCCGAGGCGATTTTCGAGATTGACGAGAAGCTCGCCGATAAATTCTTCTGCAACATGAGCGTGTTCCAGTCGGTACCCGATGTGTGGGCCATTGACCAGGTGTTCCCGATTATGCCCGTGCATCGCCTGGATGAGCCGCTCACGCGGCGTGCGGTCTTGCAGGATCTCACCTGCGATTCCGACGGCCGCATTGACCAGTACGTGGACGAGGAGGAGCTGGAAGCCACCATGCCGGTGCACGCCATGCACAACGGTGAACCCTATTACCTGGGTTTCTTCATGGTCGGCGCTTATCAGGAAATCCTCGGCGACATGCACAACCTGTTCGGCGACACCGACTCGGTGAACGTGGAACTTGACGCAGCCAATGGTTACAAGTTGGTGAAACCGGAACAGGGCGACACGGTAGAGGAAGTACTGCGCTACGTGCACTTCGAACCCAGCGATCTGGTGGCCCGTTACCGCAGCAAGATTGACACTGCCACCACGCTCGATCCTTACCAGCGTGCGCAGTATCTCAAGGAACTGGAAGAGGGATTGAAGGGCTATACGTACTTGGAGAAATAGATGCGCGCAATCACGCAGCCGGTTGTCTAGTGCGGGGTTGCGGCTTTCTGGAAAAATGCGGGCCGACCTTGTAAGCCAACCACAAAAGGAAGGGCGGTAATCCGTACAGAAGTACTGTTCCCAGAATGAAAACAACCGATCTCCAGGCGGAACCCTCAAACGCGATGGCAAAATGTACGGGCACGACGCGAATCCAATACATCACCGCGCTGTAAATGGCCATCGGTCCAACCAGCAGCAGGCTATAAATCAGCCAGCGCCCCGGCCTGAATAGGCTGGTCAGAAACGCCACCACCAGCGCCGGAACGATGTAGTACAGAAACTCGTGGGCGGTAAACCATATCCAAAGCAGATGGCGGGCCGCCAGCTTGTCTATCCAGACCGGATCATTCCTGACGTGCCTTGCTACGAAACCGATCAGATAAAATATTGAAAGGTAATACAGAATTCCGAGGGCAATCACAATCACGCCCTTACTCAACTCGGAAAAAACTCGCGAACGCTCCATTTGATATTATCGTATCCCCGGTAAGGGCTGGAAGCAAACGCCAATTACCGGCTCCCCGTCCAAGGAGACCCATTATGAAAATCGGTTGCATCGGTCTCGGCGCCATGGGTTATCCAATGGCGCTCAATCTGCACAACGCGAAACTTTTGGCGGCGGCTTACAACCGCACGCATGCGAAAACCGAGTCGCTGGCCAGGGAAACCGGCTGTCTTGCCGCGAAGGATATTTCGGAACTGGCCAAGCACTGCGACGCGGTGCTGATCTGCGTGACCGCCGATGCAGACGTGCTGCAAATGGTGGACGCACTGGCCGGCCATCTCACAAAAGGTGCGTTGGTGATTGACTGCTCGACTGTCAGCGCCGACACCGCACGCACAGCAGCGCAACGGCTGGCTGCGCACGGCGTGGATTTTCTCGACTGCCCGGTGTCGGGCGGCACCGAGGGCGCGAAACACGGCACGCTTGCCATCATGTGCGGCGGCAGCGAAGCAGCCTTCCAGCGTGCGCAGCCGATATTGAACGTGCTTGGCAAACGCATCGTGCGCATGGGGCCGGTGGGCGCGGGCCAGGCGACGAAAGCGGTGAACCAGATTGCCGGCGCGGGTATTGCCGAAGCCTGCACCGAGGCCATCGCTTTTGCCGAGGCCGAGGGACTGGATCCCGGCAAAGTCATCGAGGTTGTGACCAGCGGTGCGGCCGGGAGCTGGTTCCTGAGTCATCGCGGGACGAGCATGGTCGCGGGTCGTTTCCCGCTGGGTTTCAAGGTGAGCTTGCATGACAAGGACCTGGCCATCGCGCAGCGCATGGCGGCAGCTCATGGGGTACAGCTCCCGGTGGTGGAGATGACGCGGGTGCATTACCGGCGGCTCATGGAAACCGGCCACGGCGACGAGGATATCTCAGCCCTGTTTCGCCTGAAACGCGCATTGTTCGGCAAATAATCCGCTCTTGCCCGCCGGGTCGGAACCGCCGACACTGATACCCATGGCCGCAACCGATCAGACCAAACCCGCGCCCGTGGAATTCTTCCTGCCGGACTTTTGTTCGGCGCCGGTGGTGCTGGTGGTGATTCTCATCGCCGAACTCACCGCCTTTGTACTGGTGATCGCGCGCCACCTGCCCGGCGAGGGCGAAGTCTTGTGGCTGGACCTGGCGCGCATTTCGCTGTTCCTGCAATGGATCGGCTTGACCAGCGCCGGGGTGTTGTGCGCCGCGCGCAAACCGCTGGCGCGCATGCCGCTGCGCCACGCCGCCGCGGCCAGTTTCGTGCTGCTGCTGGTCACCACCGGCGTGCTCAGCGAAATCGCTTACCAGCTTTCCCGCTACACCGGCGTCGGCCAGGGATTCCTGCCCGATAACCACGGCGGTTTCCTGTTGCGCAATCTGATTATCTGCGCCATCGTGAGCGTGCTGGTGCTGCGTTACTTTTACGTGCAATACCAATGGAAGCGTAACGTGCAGCGCGAAGCGCGCGCGCGCATTGAAGTGCTGCAATCGCGTATCCGGCCGCATTTCCTGTTTAACAGCATGAACACCATCGCCGCACTCATCCACAGCACGCCGGACATGGCGGAACGTACCATCGAGGATCTGTCCGATCTGTTTCGCGCCAGCCTCAAACAAACCAGCCCCATGGTTACCCTGTCCAACGAGGTGGCGATCACGCGCCAATATCAGCGCATCGAGGAGTTGCGGCTGGGTGAGCGCCTCAAGGTCAACTGGCAGATTGACGCGCTGCCGATGGACACATACGTGCCGCAACTGATCCTGCAGCCGCTGCTGGAAAACGCCATCTACCATGGCATCGAGGTCCAGCCCAACGGCGGCACCGTCGAGGTGCACGGCGCCTGCGATGCCAACACTCTGAGCATAGAAATCAGCAATCCCCTGCCGCCGGAAGGCACATCGCGCCGACGCGGCAACCAGATGGCGCTGGATAACGTGCGGCAGCGCCTGGTGCTGGCCTGGCCGGATCGCGCGACCCTGGATATCAAGACCGATGATGGCTTGTATCGCGTAAAATTGAGCTTCCCGTATGAGGACCACGCCTGATGAAAGTACTGGTGGTGGATGACGAGTTGCCGGCGCGCATCCGGCTCAAGGAGCTGTTGAGCGAAATCCCGGACTGCAAGATCACCGGCGAGGCTGCCAATGGGCGCGAGGCCTTGCAACTTTGGGAAGCGACGCAGCCGGACGTGTTGTTGCTGGATATCCGCATGCCGGTCATGGACGGCCTGGAAACCGCGCGTCACCTGGCCGGACTCGACAATCCGCCGGCGGTAATCTTCACCACCGCTTACGATGAATTCGCGGTGGACGCGTTCGATACGCACGCCATTGCCTATCTTCTGAAACCGGTGCGTCAGGCGAAACTGGCGGCCGCGCTCGCCAACGCCGGCCGGCTCAACCGCGTGCAGCTTGGTCAATTGGCCACCCAGACCAAGACCCACACGGCACGCCGGCATATCTGCGCGCGCCTGCGCGATCGTTTGCATGTGGTGCCGGTGGAGCATGTCCAGTGTTTCATTGCCGATCAGAAGTACGTGACCGTTTGCCATACCGAAGGCGAGCTCCTCATAGATGAAGCCCTCAAGGACCTGGAAACGGAATTTTCCGAAAATTTCATCCGGGTGCACCGCAATGCGCTGGTTGCGCTGGCGCATATCCAGAGTCTGGACAAAGGTGAAGACGGCAGTTTGCTGGTGCGGCTGCACGGGCGCGCCGAACCGGTGGAGGTCAGCCGGCGGCTGGTGGCGGACGTACGCGCGCGGCTGCGCGGTACGCGTTAGGCCGCTGTCCGTTCCGCTGGGCCTGCTGTTGGTTTGAACGATTCCCGCGATGGCACCCAAACCGCTTCGCATTGCCACGCGCAATAGTGCGCTGGCGCTGTGGCAGGCGCGGCATGTGGCCGCGCGTCTCAACGCGCTGGCCTGCGGGCGGCCGGTGGAACTGTTGCCGCTCACCACCCAGGGCGACCGCAACCTGCAAGATTCGCTGGCGCTGGTGGGCGGCAAGGGTCTGTTCGTGAAGGAACTGGAAACCGCGCTGGCGGATAGGCGCGCCGATCTGGCGGTGCATTCCATGAAGGACGTGCCGGTGGAACTGCCGGCGGAATTCGTCATCGCCGCAGTGCTGGAGCGGGAAGACCCGCGCGACGCGTTCCTGTCGGCGCGCTGGCCGACGCTGGAGGCGCTGCCGGCCGGCGCCCGGGTCGGCAGTTCCAGCCTGCGCCGCCAATGCCAGTTGCTGCACCGGCGCCCGGATTTACGCATCCTGGCGCTGCGCGGCAACGTGGACACCCGTATCCGGAAACTGGAAGCCGGCCACTACGATGTCGTGATCCTGGCGGTGGCGGGATTGAAGCGGCTCGCACTTGCGCACAAAATCACCGCCGTGCTCGACTTGGACCTGAGTCTGCCGGCCATTGCCCAGGGCACACTCGGTATCGAATGCCGCGCCAGTGACAGGGAGACTCGCAGCTTGCTTGAATCACTCAATCATGCGCCCACTTGGCAGCGCACCCTGGCGGAACGCGCCTTGAACCGCGGGCTGTCGGGCAGTTGCAACCTGCCAGTGGCCGGATATGCGGAACTGCAGGGCGACAGCTTGCGCTTACGCGGCCGCGTGGGCCTGCCGGACGGCAGCCGCTTGATAGACGGCGAAATCAGCGGGCCCGCCGAGCAAGCCGAGGGGCTGGGCCGGCGGTTGGCGGACGACATGCTCGCCAAAGGCGCCGCGGCCGTGCTGCGCCTAGTACAGGATTCCTAGACATGGCCGCTCCCAAACCACTGAAAGACACCGGCGTTGTCATCACCCGCCCGGTGCACCAAGGTGAAGCCCTGAGCGCGCGCTTGGAAACCAAGGGCGCAAGCGTGCTGCACTTCCCGACCATCGAAATCCTGCCGGCGGCGCGGACGGCGGGACTCGACACCTGCCTCAAACATCTCGACCGCTACCATTACGTTATTTTCATCAGCCCCAACGCCGTGGACTACGCCGCGGATTTCATGGATTTCAGCGCGCTGCCCCCCAAACTCAAACTCGCCGCCATCGGCCCGGGTACGGCGCGTGCGCTCACCGCCCACGGGCGCAAACCCGACATGCTGCCGCGCGACGGCGCCAGCAGCGAGGCGCTGCTCAAGCTCAAGGCACTGACCGCCGTGGAGAACAAACGTATCCTGATCGTGCGCGGACAGGGCGGCCGCGAACTTTTGGCTGAAACTCTCGAGGAGCGCGGTGCGGACGTGGACTATGCCGAAGTCTATCGGCGCACGGTGCCGCGCATTGACCACGGCGAACTCAGCGCTTGGTTCCGGCAGGGCCGGGTGGATGCCATCGCGGTTACCAGCCGCGAAGCATTGCTCAACCTGGATCGCATGTTGAGTCCGGCACTGACGCCGTATCTGCGCGCGTCCCAGCTTTTGGTATCCAGCGCGCGTGTGATAAAACTGGCGGGCGCCCTGGGCATCCGCCGCCGGCCGGTGATTGCCGCCGACGCCAGCGACCGCGCGCTGGTGCATGCGCTGGTGAACTGGTGGAGACGCCAGGGACGCGAACAACGCAAGCACAGGAGAGAACATGAGCGACGCGCCTGAGTCACGCAGCCACACCAGCCCCGGGAAAAGCCTGGTGAAGCTGGCCACCCCCTTTCCGGCCCGGCATCTGCATTGGCCAGGCTGGCTGGCGCTGGTGCTAGCCATCGTGGCGCTGATCCTGGTGATCGCGGGCTGGGTCAATTTCAGCCGTTCGCAGCAAACCCAAAGCGCCCTGCTCAACGCCGACCTGCAGGCCATGAACCAGCGGCTGGATACGCTCAGCCAGTCGGTGGCGTCGCGCAGCGAACTCAACAACGACATCCAGAACACCCAGCAGAACCTCAAGAGTTTCAGCGACCGACTCGACAGCATGCAAGCCGCGCTCACGGATCTGCGGCGGCGTTCCGAGCAGGGCCGCGATGCCTGGATCAAGGCGGAAGCCGCCAGCTTGCTGCTGGCGGCCAACGACCAGATACAACTCGATTTCAATCCGCAACTGGCCTTGAAAGCGTTGGCTGCCGCCGACCAACGCCTGAAGCTGCTGTCCGACCCGCGGCTGATTCCGGTACGCCAGCAGATCGCCAAGGATGAAGCCGCGCTGCGCGCCGTGCCGCAGGCGGACGTGACCGGCATGGCGGCCACGCTCGCCAGCCTGAGTGAATCTGCCGGCAACTTTCCCTTGAAGCGCGTGGCGCCGGACCGCTATGTGCCGAACACGCGCGCCACGGTCACCGATGAAGCCAGCCTGACGCTGTGGCAGCGTTTCAAGGCCGGCCTGGGCCGGCTGGTCAACGATATCTTCACCGTACACCACCGCGACGCGCCCATCGCGCCGCTGCTCACGCCGCAGCAGGATTATTTCCTGCGTCAGAACCTGCAGTTGCGCCTGGACGCAGCGCGCGCGGCTCTGCTTGAACGCGACAACGCATCATTCCAGAGCAGCGTCAAACTAGCGCGCGCCTGGCTTGAAACTTATTTCAATGCTGGGGACAACAGCGTGAAGGCGGCCATCGGCCAGCTCGCGCAAATGCAGCAGCAAAAAATCAACCCGCCGCTGCCGGATATCTCCGCTTCGCTGACGCTGCTGCGACGGCTGGAACCGCCGCGGAATACCGCGCCATGAAGTACGCGTTCTACCTCTTGCTGGCGCTGCTGGCCGCGGTCATTGTCGCCGGCGCCCTGCATGTGGACAACGGTTACACGCTGTTGTCCTGGCGCGGCACCAGCGTGGAAATGTCGCTGGGCACGCTGCTGGTGCTGGTGTTGTTCGTGTTCTTCGGTTTGTACCTGCTCACCACTCTGGTGGTGAAGTTGTGGACCTTTCCGCGGCGCGTGCGCGAGGCCATGCAGCGGCGCCGCGAACTGCGCTCGCGCCGGTCCTCCATCCGCGGACTCATTGACCTTGCCGAAGGGCGCTGGGGCGACAGCGAACGCAACCTCATGCGACATGCCGCCGACAGCAAGGTGCCGCTCATCACCTACATCGCGGCGGCCCGCGCAGCGGCCATGCAGGGCGCGCACGAACGCCGCGATACCTATCTGCGACGCGCTTACGAGCAACTGCCGGCGGCGCAACTGGCGGTATTGCTCACGCAGGCGGAATTGCAGATTGCGCACAAGCAATACGAACACGCGCTCGCCACCCTGCGGCATCTGCAGGAGCTGGACCCGAATCACGCCTACGGCCTGAAACTGCTGGCGCGCCTGTACCGGAAACTCGGCGACTGGATGCCGTTGCGGGCGTTGATTCCGAAACTGCGCGAAGTCCGCGCCATGCCGCGCACCGAGATTGACCGCCTGGAAATCCGCGCGGTGTGTGCCTTGCTGAAGCGTCTGGATCCCGGCACCGGCGGCGCCCAGGCAGCGCCGATGTGGAACGAGCTGCCGCGGCGCCTGCGCACCGACAGCAACGTGGTGCGCGCCTACGTGCAGGCGCTGATCAAATTCGGCGAATACAAAACCGCAGAAGGCGTCGCCCGCGATGCGCTCAAATCCAACTGGGACGAGGAGTTGATCGTGCTCTACGGCCAGACGCGCGCCGACGATTCGGTACGGCAACTGGCACGGGTGGAGGATTGGCTGGCGGCAAAAGGCGAGAGCGCGGCGCTGTTGCTCACCGCCGGGCGCTTGTGCGTGGTGGCGAAACTCTGGGGCAAGGCGCGCAGTTACCTGGAATCCAGCATCGTGCTGGGCGGCCGGCCCGAAGCCTACGAGGAATTGGGCCGGCTGCTCAAAACCCTAGGCGAGCCGGAGCACGCCATGCAAGCATTCAGCGACGGCTTGGCCTTGTCGCTTGGCCAGAAGATTAAAGCCTACAAACCCGGCAAGCTGCGCTTGCGCCGCGTGCGCGGTTGAACGCTCATCGCTGCTTCGCGTTACCATTGGATTTCCAATTTTTGAACAACCCGCCGCGTCGTGACGGCGAACAATACCTATTGGAAACTGCCATGCAAATCCCCGAAATCCTGGTCATTGAATCCGAGCACCGGCCCGGCAACCTCGGCCGCATCCTCACCACTATCGGCGAATGCGGCATCATGATTGACCACATCACGCTGGTGCGCCGCGCCCAGGACAAGAGCGTGTGGGAAATCACCGTGGAGATGGACGAAACCGCGAGCAAACAACTTTATGCACAACTGGCAAAAATGCCCTACGGCAAGCTGCTCGGCCGCTCGGATCGGGTGTTTGATCGCCACCGCGGCGGCAAGATCGAAACCGTTTCCAAGGTGCCGCTGGACTCCGTCCAGCAGTTGCGCGACCTTTACACGCCCGGCGTAGCGCGTGTGTGTCTCGCCATCCAAAAAGAACCGCAGAAGGTCTGGGACTACACCAATCTGGGCAACACCGTGGGCATCATCACCAACGGCACCGCCATCCTCGGTCTCGGCCACATCGGCGCCATCCCCGGGCTGCCGGTGATGGAAGGCAAGGCCATGATCTATGCTAAGTTCGTCGGCATTTCCGGCATACCCATTCTGCTCAACGATACCGAGCCCCAAAAAGTGATTGACGCCGTGCTCGCCATCGAAGCGTCCTTCGGCGCGATTCATCTCGAGGATATCGCCGCGCCCGCGTGCTTCGAGATCGAGGCCGCGCTGGTGAAGAAAATCAACAAGCCGGTGATGCAAGACGACCAGCACGGCACCGCGGTGGTGACCCTGGCGGCGTTGCTTACCGCCACACGGCGCGTGCATCGCAACCTCAAGGCTTCCGTCGTCGGGCAGATCGGCCTGGGCGCGGCTGGCATCGGCATCTCGCAACTGCTCATGCACTACGGCGTGAAGCAGGTGCTGGGCTCGGACCTGCGCGAAGAAGCCTTGACGCGCCTGGAACGCTTGGGCGGCCGGCGCGCCACGCTTGCGGAATTGATGCAACAGGCTGACATCGTGATTGCCACCACCGGCGTCAAAGGGCTTATCAAACCGGAGCTGGTGCGCAAGGGCCAGATCATTTTTGCGCTGTCCAATCCGGAAGCGGAAATCGAGCCACGCCTGGCGCTGGAACACGGCGCTGTATTCGCCACCGATGGCCGCAGCGTCAACAATGCGCTCGGCTTCCCCGCGCTGTTCCGCGGCGCACTGGACGCACGCGCCAGACACTTCAGCAACGAGATGTACGTGGCCGCAGCGGAAAAACTCACGCAACTGGCGCCACCCGATGAGTTGCTGCCACACGTGCTGGAAAAAACCGTGCACACCGCGGTCGCAGAAGTGGTGAAAGAAGCAGCGCTGAGGAACCGGAAAAAAAACTGAATAACGAAAGTCACGGAGTATTTATGCGCTTATCCGGAAATACCAATTCTACGCGGACTGCACAGTTAGTGCTGCGTGGCATGTTCCTCAGTATGGTGGTACTGGGTACGTCGCTGGCAGCGGCAGCACACGCCGATGAACTGGCGGATGTGCGCGCAAGTTTGCAAGGACTTGAAAATCGTGCTCCGATCCATGGAACATTGGACGTGCAGTCCACCACAATCAAGGACAAATCCGGCCCGGGTAAAAGTCAGACGGCGAATTTGCAACTGGAGATCCAGGCCGGCGACGGGCTCAGTATCCATCTGGCTGCCGCACTGCTGCAGCAGATCAATACGGAAAAATCCGCGCACGGCGCCGATCCCGACCAGCCCGCCCTCACCGCCGATCTTCTGGCTCAGGTAAACCCCTTGCAGGTTGAGGACATCGTGTCGGCGGCGCCCATGTTGCTGCGGGCATTGGTGAGCGCCGCATCGCCGGTCGTCAAACCTGCGAAACTCTGGGGCTCGCCGGTTCAGGAACTGAGCGTGAAACTGCCGCCGCCGGTTTCAAAGAAGGACAGCGCTGACATGAAAGACTATCAGGGCGGCATGCTGCTGTGGCTCGATGCAAAGGGAGTCCCACTGGCGTATCAGCAAACCATGCATGCCAAGTTCTGCAAATTCTTCCTGTGCGTTACCGTTGACGAATTGGAAAACGGCACGTTGCGGGTCATTGACGGCCGGCTGGTGACGGTGACGCTCATCCAGGAACACAAACAATCCGGGCTGGGTCAGGGCTCTGACACGCACATCGTTTACAACCTGACTCTCAAGTAAAGAACACCTCTAAAGCTCCACCGCGACAATCAGACCACAAGCCGCTGGGAATGCGTGCGACCGGGGCCGTTTCCGGCGTAGCGATGGTTTGGCGCGGCGGCTCACGCCGTACGGCCGGTTCAACAGGTATTTCTCCCAATAATTCAAACAGTTAGCTGCATACCACGGCCTTTGCGCTATGCTCAAGCACAAGGCAAATGGATCATTTGCCTGCCTCACAGCACTTGAGGAGCACGCGGTGGATTCGCCCACACCCAAGAGCTTGCGCCGCCGTCAGACGGGATCCGCGATGTACGGCATCGTGGTGCATGCTGCAGACGGCAAACTGACGCTGGTCAACCAGGCGTTTTGTCGTATGAGCGGATATACGCGCGGCGAATTGCTGCGCATGCCGGTCGCCGCACTGCTGGATCCACATGCGGCAAGCGGGTTCCGGCCGTCGCAACCGCCAGCCGCCAGAAAGCCATCACGTTTCAAAGCAACAATCCACCACAAGGATGGCCGGTTTATTCCGGTGAACGCCAGCGCACAGTTGCTCAAGAACGGGGACACCCGGATTACCACACATACCGTCAGTGAACGTAGCGCCTTGGAGAATGCGCTTGCCGAGGAGCGTGATTTCCTTCAACACGCGGTCAACAGTCTGCCGGGTTCCTTCTATGTGATGAACAGCCGCGGAGAATATCTGTTCTGGAACAAGGCCTTCCAGGAATTGGGCGGCTATGGTTACAGCGCCGACGACATCCGGCATCTGACGCCCGGTACACGTGTCGCTCCGGAACATCGGGCATTGATCCGGGAGGAAATCCGCAACGCGTTCACGCGCGGCTACTCTGAAGCGGAAGCAGAGCTGCTGATGCACGATGGCCGCCGCGTTCCCTATCACGTCATGGGCCGGAGCTTCGAGTGGCGTGGCGAGAAGGTATTGGCCGGCATGGCCATGGATATCAGCGCCCGGGTAGCGGCGGAACGCGAGCTGTGGGAGAACCAGCAGCATTACCAGGACATGGTGGAGAGCGCCCGCGACGGCATTTTCCTGCGCCGCGCCAGCGGCGAACTCCTGTACGTCAATGACGCGCTGTGCGAACTCACCGGCTACAGCCGCGTGGAACTGTTGCACATGACCGTGTTCGATCTGCCGGCGGTCGTGGACGCGGACATGCGGCAACGGGTGCAATGGTCCAACGAGGGCCGAAAGCTGCTGACCGAGAGTCGCCTGCGCCAAAAGCATGGTGGCAGCGTGCACGTCGAGGTGAATTCGCAACGCCTCGCCAACGGCAACGTGCAGGGCATCGTGCGCGACGTGCATGAGCGCGTCGAGGCGCGCGAGGCGTACATGCAGGAACGCAACTTCATGTTCAATGCCGTGAACAGCCTGCCCGGTATCTTCTACGTTTTCGATGAGCATGGGAAGTTCCTGCGCTGGAACCACAACTTCGAACAATTGTTCGGTTACAGCAGCGAGGAGATCCCGGGTATCCGCGTCGCCGATTTGGTGCGGCCGGAACGGCGTCTGTCGCTGCTGACACACATCCGTGACATCTTCGAGCGCGGCGAAGACAGGGGCGAATACGACTTGGTGAGCCGCGATGGCCGGTGCACGCCTTATTTCGTGTATGGGCGGCGTTTCGAATGGCAGGGACAGCGTTGCATCGTGGGGATGGGTGTGGACATCAGCGAGCGGCGCGCCGCCGAACAGCAGTTGCAGCTTTATTCGGCGGAGCTGAAAACCCTGGCACAGCGGCTGGAACAGGCGCAGGAATTGGAACGGCGCAACATCGCGCGCGAATTGCACGACGGGATCGGCGCTGCGCTCACCGCCATGCAGTTCATACTCGGCCGGCTGGAACACGAGGTCGGCTCCGCGGCGGGCCGCGAGATTTTGCAGCAGTTGCGCGACATGCGGGCCCAATTGTTGACGGATATCCGGGAGTTATCGCTCAACTTGCGGCCGTCGCTGCTGGATGACCTGGGTCTGGCGGCGGCGGTGCACTGGTATGCACGCGTGCAATCGAGCCACAGCGGTCTCAGGATTGAGGCTTCAATAATGGACAGCCTGCCGCGTTTCCCCGCGCAGGTAGAAACGGCGTGTTTCCGCGTGCTGCAAGGCGCGCTCACCAATGTGCTGCGCCACGCCCAGGCCAGCCACGTGGATGTCAGCCTGCGGCAGGCGGGCGATGCCCTGGATCTGGTGGTCAAGGACGACGGTGTCGGTTTCGATGTGGCCAGCGCGCGTGCGTACGCGATGCAGGGCAACAGCCTGGGCTTGCTCGCCATGGAGGAACGGGTACGGCTTGCCAACGGCGAATTCGACATGCATTCCATTCTCGGCCGCGGCACCGAAGTGCATGCGCGTTTTGCCGTACCCGCAACGGCAAGCACGTGATCGAACCGGTCCGCATCGTGGTGGCCGATGACCATCAATTGATGCGAGGCGGGCTGGTCGCGCTCATCCGCCAATTACCCGGCACGCAAGTCGTGGGCGAAGCGGGCGATGGCCGCGAAGCACTACGGCTGGTGCGGACGCTGGTTCCCGACATCGTCATCATGGACATCGCCATGCAGGAATTGAATGGCCTGGAAGCCGCGGCCCGCATCCGCGTTGGTTTCCCCGCAGTGAAAGTCATCATGCTGTCCATGCACGCAAGCGAGGAATATGTGGCTCAGGCCATGCGCGCCGGCGTGGCCGGTTACCTCATCAAGGACGCCGCCATCGGCGAGCTGGCGACGGCACTCGCGGCGGTCGCGCGCGGCGAGACCTATCTGAGTCCCGCCATCTCACGGCAATTGGTGGATGCCTATCTGAGCGGCAGCGCGACCGGGCTTGCGCGCTTGAGTTCGCGGCAGCGGGAAGTCCTGCAGCTCATCGCCGAGGGCCATTCCACCCGGGAAATCGCCACGCGCCTGCATTTGAGCGTCAAGACCGTGGAAACCCATCGCGCCCAGATCATGCAGCGGCTTGAGATCCGCGATGTGGCCAGCCTGACGCGCTTTGCCATCAGCAAGGGCTTGGTGTCTCCTCACGGTTGAACCCCGCCCGCTGTTCCGATAGCTGAATATCAGGGATCCCCCGAGACCGGATTCCGCCGTTCCCGGATAGCGCCACCGCCGCCGTGGCTGCACACTCGTGGCATCGAAACTCCCGGAATCCCGATGAACACGCCCGACCCGGCCGCACGCATGCGCGTGGTGCTCGCCGACGACAATGCTTTTTTCCTGTTGAGCACCTGCTTGCTGCTGTCCGAGCATGCCTGGCTGCAGGTGGTGGGGTCCGCCCCCAACGGCGCGGATTGTCTGGCGCTGGTGGCCGAGCATCGGCCCGACGTGGTGGTGGTGGACCTCGCGATGCCGGATATGAACGGCTTTGAAGTCGCCAAACATCTCACCTCGCTGTCCGATCATCCACACGTCATCATCCTGTCGCAGCACGAGGGACCTGAATACCGCGAGGGGGGGCGGCGTGTCGGCGCCTCCGGCTACGTCTCGAAAGCCGAGGTCACCACTGAACTGGTGCCGCTGCTGCGCCGCCTCCTGGATGAAGGTGATGAAGCCGCATGAATGCCTCACTCGACACCTTTTCAGCGTCGCATTTGTCCGGCAGCAATCAGACGGCGGCCGCACTTGAGGCCATAACGGCCGGCCTCGCCTGGCTGAATACTGAATGCCGCTTCGTGCGCTTGAACCCGCAGTTCTGCGAGCTGCTCGGCTACAGTGAACCGGAGCTTCTGGATCGCCCCTGCCTCGACATCGTCCATGCGGAGGATCAGGACCACAGCCGCGCACAATGCCGGCGGCTCGCGCTGGGCGAGATCAAATCGGTTCATCTCGAAACCCGCTATCTGCACAAAGATGGCCGGACAGTGTGGGTGGAGTGTGCCGCTTCTGCGCTGCAGGATGGCAGCGGGCAGGCGGGTTATTTGCTGACCCTGCTGCAAGACACCACGGCACGCAAGAGCCGCGAACTGCTGCTGGAAGGTGAACAGCGGATTCTGGAACACATCGTCGGAAACGCACCATTGGCAAAATCCCTCGACGCAGCGGTTGCCCTCTATGCCGCCCACGCGGTACGTCAGAAAGGTGCATTGCTGATGCTGCTGTCCGAGGACAGCGTGGTCCTGAATCCGGTGGCCGGCACCAGCCTGAGCGCGGAATGCCGCGCAGCGCTTGCCAATCTGCCGGTGGCCCGGAACCAGAGCGCCAGTGGCAGGGCCGCTTACTACCGGCGTCCGGTCATATCAAAGAGCGTCCGCAAAGATCTGCGTCTCAAGGTCTTGCCGGGCGTTGCGCAAGCCGCGGAACAGGCCAGCGTGTTGGCCCTGCCGATCCTGTCGGCAGAGGGCCGGATACTCGGAACGTTCGCAGTTTACGGCGCCAGTCCCGGAGCCCCGCACGCGCAAGACCGCATGCTCGCCGAGCACGTGGTGCACCTGGCGGCCATCGCGCTCCAGCATCAGCGCTCGCAGTCGGCTCTGGAACGCGCACAGCAACATGACGAACTGACCGGCTTGCCCAATCGGGGTTTGCTGCACGACCGCGTGGAACTGGGCCTGGCGCGCGCACGCCGCGAGCGCTGCGGTCTGGCGCTGCTGTTCATCAACGTGGACGGTATGCACCACGTCAACGAAACCCTGGGCCATGAGGCCGGCGACCAACTGCTCAAGAATATCTCCGGCCGCCTGCGGGAGCTGCTGTGCGAAGGCGACACGCTGGCGCGCTCCGGGGGCGATGAATTCGCCCTGCTGCTTGAGAACCTGATAGACGAAAAACAACTGCTGGCCCGGACTGAAACCCTGCTGGCGACCTGCGCCGAGCCCATGCACATCAACGGCCGGGAAATCGCCGTGAGCGTAACCCTGGGCGCCACCTTGGCGCGCCTGGACAACATCGGCGCGGACGATTTCTTGCGCCAAGCCTACATTGCGCTGCAGCACGCCAGGTCCAATGGCCACAACACCCTGGAATTCTATTCGGCGAATCTGACGGCGGCGGCCAGCCCGCACCTGTCGCTTGCCGCGCAACTGCGGCACGCGCTGCAACGCGGTGAATTCCAGGTGCACTACCAGCCACAGGTTGACCTGCAGTATGGCCGCATCGTGGGCGCCGAGGCATTGTTGCGCTGGCAGCATCCCGAGCGCGGCCTGGTATCGCCTACGGAATTTATCCCGGTGCTGGAGGAATCCGGCCTAATAAATCCGGTGGGCGATTGGGTAATTGACGAAGTCGGCGCGCGGCTCGCGGAACTGCGCGACAGCAACCGCCCGCTGCCGCATGTCGCCATCAACCTGTCGGCACGGAGGTTCCGGCACGCAGCCATCGCCAAGAAGATTGACGCGATGCTGGTGCGTCACCATTTGCCGGCGAGTGCGCTGATGCTGGAGCTGACCGAAACGCTGGTGATGCACGACACCCGGGAAACCATTGAATTGCTGCAAACCCTGCACGAGTATGGTTTGCGTATCGCCGTGGACGACTTCGGCACCGGCTATTCGAGCCTCAGCTACCTCAAACACCTGCCCCTGGACGTGCTCAAGATTGACAAGAAATTCGTGGACGAAATCGCCACCAGTCGCGTGGACGCCGCCATCGTGAGCGCCATCATCATGATGGCCCATGATCTCAGCATGCGGGTGGTGGCCGAGGGCGTGGAAACGTACGCGCAACTGGATTTCCTGCGCCTGCACGCCTGCGATCAGATGCAGGGTTACCTGTTCAGCAAGCCGCTGCCGTTTGCTGAGTTCAGCAAATTACTGGCATCCGGCCGGCGCCTGGATCTGAAACCGCATGCTAACAACCTGGCTCCCACAACCGCTGCGGGTTTCATGCCGGCGCCTGCCATGTGATGACGATGGCGGCGGATACATTTGCCACGATTTCAATATGCCAGGCTGAGCCGCCGGTAGAAAAATGCCAGCAGCCACAGAGGACCGATAAGCAGAAACTGGATATCCTTGAAGAAGGATGGTTTCTTGCCTTCAATCTTGTGGCCGACGAACTGGCCGATCCAGGCCACTACGAACACGATCACCGACACCAGCCATAGCGGCGCGGGCAGGCGGCTTGCGCCGTACACGATGGCGATCACAATCACCATCACCACGGTCATGCCGAGGGCCAGCCGCCAAGTGAGCGCGTAGTAGTAAATCAGCGCGAGGATCACGAGCAGCACGCCCCAGTTTGCGAGCGGCGAGACTTGCACGAAAGCGCGTGGCGCCGGGATGGACCACAGCAAGCCCACCAGCGACAGCACGATGAGTGGCAAGCACATCCAGTGCAAGGTTTTGTTCGCCGGATTGCGGTGACTTTCGCCGTATTCGTCCAGCCAGCTCTGCACGTTGCGCACGATGTGATTCCTCCGCGGACGGACTTAGAATACCGCAACCCCGCTTGGAATGAATATGGGATTGCTGGGAATCATC
This sequence comes from Gammaproteobacteria bacterium, assembly GCA_049698775.1. Taxonomy (GTDB): domain Bacteria; phylum Pseudomonadota; class Gammaproteobacteria; order Natronospirales; family REEB76; genus REEB76. Next base: position 10,787 of record JBAVYM010000034.1, on the reverse strand, counting down.
GCCAAATTGAAATTCCTGCCGGAAGCGCGGCGGCTGGAATTGTATCCGCCGTTCTTCAAGATGGGCATCAAGGTGCTGGAGGTGCGGGATGATTGGCGTCAGGTGCGTGTGCGGCTCCCGCTCACCAGTTTCTCGCGCAATCTCTCGGGAGACATGTTCGGCGGCTGGCAGGCGGCGCTCGCCTGCGCACGCGTGTTTCCGGGTTATGCGGTATTCACGCGTGCCATGAACATCGAGTTCGATAAACCGGGCCGCACCGATCTGGAACTGCGTTTCGGCATGACACCGGAACAGGAACGCGCCATTGCCGCGGAGTTGAAAGCCAACGGCCGCGCCACGCCCAGTTTCGAGTATGGTTTCTATCTGGCTGACGGCGTTCAGTGCACGCGCATCATCAACACCGTGGCCATCCGCCCACGCGGCTACGCCAAGACCAGCGCGGCGCAACTGGACCTCAATGCCTGAGGCCGGTAAATCGCCCGATAGAGGGCTCAAATCTCGATCAGACCGTTTGACAACTCATCGGGGTTGCCGGGTTCCGGCGGATAGTGCTCGGCCATGGCAGCGCCGCAGGCGGTGATGGCCGCCACGAAACCATCCACGATTTTCCCTTTGCTTACGTCGGCAACAAACGTCCGGATGATTCCCTGCCAGTGGGCTTCGCCAAGTTTCTCGTGGATGCCTTTGTCGGCCACGATCTCGACGTAATGCTCCGCCAGTGACACGAACAACAGCACGCCGGAACGTTCGCGGGTCAGGTGCACGCCTTGTTGATAGAACTGGGCTTTCGCCAGACGGCTGGCGCGTGAGTGCTTCACATGCCGCGGCACCAGATGCAGGTGCAGTTCCGGCACGAACAGAAACAGCAACGCCAGCACTATGAACAGCAGCAATTGAAGCTGATAGATGTGGACCCAGGCAAGCGGCGCCGAGGACAGCCACAGGATCCCCGGCAGAATCAGCGCCGCGATCGCGGCCCACAGCAGCGGCAGGAATATATAGTGATCGCTGCTGCGCGCCACCACCGCCACGAATTCGCCGCTGGTGTGTTGCTCCGCGGATTGGATAGCGGCAGTAATGCGGGCTTTGTCAGCGTCGGAGAATCGGATCATCGCTACCCCCTCATCCCAGTTTCTCTCCCTGGAAGGGGGAGAAGGGACAAAGACTGAGAGTCATTCTTACCACCCACCGGACGCGCCGCCGCCGCCAAACGATCCGCCGCCACCGGAAAATCCACCGAAGCCTCCGCCGCCGAAGCCGCCACCGCCAAATCCTCCGCGGCCGAGGCCGCCGCTCAACATTCCGAGCGCCAGCCAGCCCAGCCAACCCATGCCGCCGCCGGGACCGCGAGGCCCGCCGCGGCCACCACGGGGAAAAATCGCGCTAATCAACGGCACCAGGGCGAAGGCGATGATGAGCAGCATCAGAAAACCGGTGCCGGAGCGGTTGCGCACTTTCTGCTGCTGCACCGCCTCGGCCTGATGGCCCAGCACCGTGAGAATCGCGTTCACGCCCGCGCTGATGCCGCCGGCCATGTCGCCTTGCTTGAAGCGCGGCACGATGATGTTGTGGATGATGTTGAAGCTCTGGGCGTCGGTGAGCGTGCCTTCCAGACCGTAGCCCACCTCGATGCGCACCTGCTTCTCGCCCGCGTCCACGACCAGGAGCGCGCCGTTGTTCTTGCCCTTCTGGCCGATGCCCCAATGCCGGCCGAGTTCATAACCGTAGTACTCGATGGGATAGCCGTTGAGCGTCGGCACCGTCACCACCACCAATTGCGTGCCGGTGTTTTGGGCGTAGGCCGCGAGTTGCTGCGACAGGGAATTGAACGCATCCGCGGGCAGCAGATGCGCGGTGTCCACTACCGGGCCGGTGAGCGCCGGGAACGGCGGCGCAGCGGCATCGGGCGGGTTGTTCGCGGCAAATGCGGGCGCGGTCAGCACTACGCTGAGCAGCACTAGCGCTCCGGCAACCCACCTCACAAAAAACCGCGACATGTTGAACCCTCACCCTTGCCTCTCCCGGAGGGAGAGGCAACAAAGTCTCAGAACGTTACTTTAGGCGCCTGTTGGGCTTGTTCGGCAATCGTGAAGTTCTGGATCATCGGGTAGCTGGAATAAAACATGGAGTGATACCAGCGCCCCGGAATGGTGGTCAGCTCGGTGTCGTATTGTTGCACCGCCAGGATATAGTCACGGCGCGCCACCGCGATGCGGTTCTCGGTGCCTTCCAGTTGCGATTGCAGCGCCAGAAAATTCTGGTTGGCCTTCAGATTGGGATAATTTTCCGTAACCATCATGAGGCGCGAGAGCGCGCCGCTGAGTGTGGCCTGGTTCTGCTCGAACTGATGGAAAGCCTGCGGGTTGCTGAGAATATTGGCGGGAATCTGTGTCTGCGTGACCTTGGCGCGTGCGTTGGTCACCGCTTCCAGGGTGCTGGATTCATGCGCGGCGTAGCCCTTGACCGTGGCGACCAGATTCGGAATCAGGTCGGTGCGCCGCTGGTATTCGTTCAACACCTGGCTCCAGGAAGCCGTCACCTGTTGCTTGTAGGTGGGGATGTTGTTGATGCCGCAGCCGCTCAACAGCAGCGCGGCGCTGAACACGGCAGTCAGGGCCGCGAATTTCTGCATGGAACCTGGGTTTGACATGACATCCCCCTCGTGAAAAGGCCGGAAATGGCACCAATGATAACACCGCTCCGATATCGCCCGGCTTGCTCGGCCGGTGACTGATAACCGGAGACAGCTAAGCTAATATGGCCGGTAACGGGGTTTTCAACAGCCCCGCGGTGGGCAAGACAGAAACAAGGAGCGGCCATGTCCCGGCAGAAACGCATTGTAGTCCTGGTGCACGGCTGGAGTGTGCGCAATACCGATACCTACGGCGGCCTGCCGGAACGCCTCAGGCTCGAAGCCGCGCGTTCGTCCGATCTGGATATTGACGTGCGCAATATCTGGCTGTCGGAATACATCAGCTTCCACAACGAAGTCACCGTGCCCGACATCGCGCGCGCGTTTCAGGCGGCGCTGGAACGGGAAATCGGCGCTGCCCTGAAACAGGGCAAACGTTTCGCCTGCATCACTCACTCCACCGGCGCGCCGGTGATCCGCGCCTGGTTGCATAATTTCTATATAAGTGCCGGAAAAAAGACTCCGCCCCTGAGTCATTTGATCATGCTGGCACCGGCCAACTTCGGCTCGGCGCTGGTGCAGCTCGGGCTATCCAAGCTCTCACGGCTGCGCGCCTGGTTTGAAGGTGTCGAGGTTGGCACCGGCGTGCTGGACTGGCTGGAACTCGGCAGTCACCAGAGTCTCGCGCTAAACCTGGAATGGCTGCGGCAAGGCGGCGCATACATCGGTGCCGGCGGTTTCTTTCCGTTTGTGCTTGCCGGCCAGTCCCACGATCCGAAACTTTACGATTTCGTGAACAGCTACACTGCGGAAATCGGTTCCGACGGCGTGATCCGGGTGGCGGCCGCGAACCTGAATTACACCCACGTATGCCTGACGCAAATGCAGCCGGTGGCGGACAAGAAATCCAAACTCGGTTTCAGTGCGCCGCTGCTGCAGGCCGGCGCGCCGGTGCTGTCGCCAGCGGTGCCGATGGCGGTGATTCCCGGCGTGTGCCATTCGGACGTGCGTATGGGCATCATGCGCAGCATTCCCGCCGACACCACACCCAATGCCACAGTCAGCGCCTTGCTGCAATGCCTGCGCGTCACGACGCTGACAGGTTACAAGAAACTCTTCGATGCGTTTCGCGTGCAGAGCGCGGAAGTGCAACAACAGGAGCAAGTGGAAGACCGCAGCGGTCTCGGTCCTTTCGATCACCAGGTCATCGTGGATCCCTGCTGCATGCTGGTGTTCCGCGTGCGTGACGATCAAGGCAATACCATCAAGGATTTCGATGTCATTCTGACGGCCGGCAAGGACAACAATCCCAACGCTCTGCCGCCGGGTTTCTTCATTGACCGCCAGCGCAATCACCTGGACCCGGGCGTCATTACTTACTATCTGAATTACGCTCGCATGCTGGGCAGTCCGACGGTGATGTTCAAAGGCAAGCAACTGCGCTCGGCCTTGCCGGCATGCACCGATATCGGCTTGCGTGTGATTCCCTATCCGCAGGATGGTTTCGTGTTGTACCAGCCGGCCATGCTCACGGCTTCCGCGGAAAATCTCGCGAATTTCATCAAGCCCAATCAGACCACCATCGTGGATATCATCATGCGCCGCATCGTGCGCGAAGGTGTGTACCGCCTCACCACCCAGGCCTCGCCCGAGGATTTCACCAAGCAACCGCCGGGCGCGCCAATAATCTGACTACCGGAGTCGTTTCCATGCTCAAACATTCATTCATAGCCGCAATCGTACTGTCATTGGCAACACTGGTTCAGACCTTGCCCGCTCTGGCGGCGCCCGCGACCAGGCAAGTTACGCTCGCCGGCCACAATTTCACGGTGGAAATCGCCGACACCGACGCCGCGCGCGAGCACGGTCTCATGTTCCGCACTCACATGGCGGCGGATCACGGCATGCTGTTTATTTACCCGGACGCGCAGCCGCGTTATTTCTGGATGAAGAATACGTTGATCCCGCTGGATATATTGTTCTTTGATGGAGAGCGCCGGCTCATCAACGTGTCGGCGGACACGCCGCCCTGCAAGACCGCGGAGTGCCCCAGTTACCCGAGCGCCGCGCCGGCCATGTATGTGCTGGAATTGAACGCGAGCATGGCGAAAAAAATGCGCATCAAAACCGGGGCACGGTTTACGGTCCAATAGTCCTGGATTTGTGCGCGGCAGCTTTGCGCGCGAGCAGCATGGCGAGCACCGGACGCAACCCCAGATAAACCAGCAACGCCGCCGCCCCGCCGAACACCAGCCAAGCCACCAAACCATGCAGACTGTACAGCCACAACATATTCAGGCTGTGCCAGAAGCCGGTGCGCAGCAGGCCGGTGAGCTGGGCGAGCGTGAATGGCAGGGGCGGAGCATGAAACAGCCATTGGCCCGCCTGTATGAACGGAATCAGCAGCAGCAGTTGCAGAGGATAGGCAAGAAAGTTCATCAACTGGATCAGCGGCAAGTTGAGGCGCAAGATCACCGCGGCCAATGCGCACAATACGGTGGTGGTACCGAGCACCGGTGTCGCCCCCAGCCACACGCCCAAAGCGACCGTGAGCGCAATCTTGTGCGGCGTGATGCCTTCGCTCAAGAGCGCAACGATCAGCCGTCTCAGCTTGTGCTCACGCAGATCCATGTTTATCCCGCATAATCGCACTATGCCACAGTTCAGCCGGCTGTCTCATGCACCGCGTCCAAATCGCTGCGGCCGGCAGCACATGGCTCCCATGCACCGCCGTACTCCGTGCTATGATTGCACCTCATCAGGCCGCGGTTTCCCGCGGTTTTTTCCGTTAGGCGGCCATGCAAGCGCTCAGCATCCACGCACTTACCAAAACCTACAAGAACGGTGTGGTTGCCCTCAAAGGCATTGACTTCGAGGTGGGGGCCGGCGAGTTCACCGCTCTGCTCGGGCCGAACGGCGCCGGCAAAACCACCACCATCGGCATCATCACCTCGCTGGTGAACAAGACCGGCGGCACCGTCAAGGTCTTCGAATACGACATTGACACCGACATGGACCGGGCCAAATCCTGCATCGGCCTGGTGCCGCAGGAAATCAATTTCAACCAGTTCGAGAAACCCTTCGACATCGTGGTGAACCAGGCGGGCTTCTACGGCATTCCGCGCGGACTCGCCAAACAGCGTGCCGAAAAATACCTGAAGCAGTTGTCGCTGTGGGACAGGCGCGACGACATCGCGCGCAACCTGTCCGGCGGCATGAAGCGCCGGCTCATGATCGCGCGCGCCCTGGTGCATGAGCCAAAATTACTGATCCTGGACGAACCCACCGCCGGCGTAGACATCGAAATCCGCCGCTCAATGTGGGAGTTCCTGAAGAAAATCAACCAGGAAGGCATCACCATCATCCTCACCACACATTATCTGGAGGAAGCCGAAACTCTGTGCCGGCGCGTGGCCATCATTGACCACGGCGAGATCATTGTGCAGGGCCGCACCCGTGATCTTTTGGAAAAACTGCGCACCGAAACCTTCGTTCTCAACCTGCGCAAACCGCTCGCGGCACTGCCGCCGCTGGACGGCTACACCGTCATCCAGGTGGATGACACCACGCTGGAAGTGGAAGTGAACAAGTCGCAGGATGTGAATGCGCTGTTTGGTTTGCTGTCCTCAAGCAACATACAGGTCATGAGCATGCGCAACAAGGTCAACCGCCTGGAAGAACTGTTCGTGCGGTTGGTGGAAGGCAACGGTTAAACATAGGCAGGAATTGAAATGTCAACACTTCAGGCAGCAGGCAACATGAACGCGTCCCGTCTGCGCGCAAACTACATCGGCTTCCAGACCATCGTCATCAAGGAAGTAGTGCGCGTGCTGCGCATCTGGATCCAGACGCTGGTGCCGCCGGCCATCAGCATGACCCTGTACTTCATCATTTTTGGCGGCCTCATCGGCAGCCGCGTGGGCCAGATGGGCGGCTACAGCTACATGGCGTTCCTCGCACCCGGCCTCATCATGATGTCGGTAATCAACAACTCCTACGTGAACGTGGTGTCGTCGTTTTTTGGTTCCAAGTTCGGACATTACATCGAGGAATTGCAAGTCTCGCCGCTGCCGAATTACATGATCATCCTGGGTTACATGATGGGCGGTGTGGTACGCGGCATACTCGTGGCCATCCTCATCACCATCATCGCCCTGTTCTTCACACGTCTGCACTTGGTGCATCCGCTGGTGACCGTGTCGGTCGTTATCCTGACCGCGGTGCTGTTTTCCCTGGGTGGTCTCATCAACGCGATCTACGCGAAAAAGTTCGACGATGTGACCATCGTGCCGACCTTCATCCTCACGCCGCTCACCTACCTGGGCGGGGTGTTCTATTCCATCCACATGCTGCCGGTGTTCTGGCAAAACGTGTCCAGACTGGACCCCATCCTGTACATGGTGAATGCGTTCCGTTACGGCATCCTCGGCGTCTCGGATATCGGCATCGGCACCGCCTACGCCATCATTCTGCTGTTCATCCTCGGCCTGTTTGCCTTCAGCCTGTTGCTGCTCAACAAGGGCGTGGGCCTGCGCAGTTGAATCATGGCGGGCCGTGGTTCTTGCGCGCCTGTTTATCCGCCCAGGCTTTCAATTCATCGGCCATGCTCGGCCGGTATTCATCCGGACAAGGCATTGCGAACGCCACGTTGGTTTTCGCCGATGGCGACAGACCGATTTGAATCGTTTGCAGTTCCACACAGCGGCCGCCCGCCTTGACCACGCCGAAACCGTATTCCGAGCGATAGGCGTCGCCGTTACGCTTGGTGGGCAGCGGCGGCGGAGCCGCGAGTGCACGTGACAGATCCGAATAAGGATTGAATACTTGCGGGACAAACGCGGACGCCGTGGGTGGCGCGAACGTCAATCCCGGCAGACTCATATCCAAAGGCGCCGGCGACGGCATGGGCTTAACCGGACTGGCTTCCGGTATTACCACCGGTTTGGCTGTGACCGGCCGCGTGACAGTTTCAGGTATCGGAGTGCGGACCTGGCGGGGGAGTGGCGGAACCACACGCTTGGGCCGCAACACCGGGGCTGCCACCAAACTCAGTTGCATGAATTGAGCCGGGATATTCGGCAGCAGATATGTGAAGGCCCACAGTAAAACCGCACACACCAGCGTGGTGCCGAGCACGGCGCCGGAAACGCTGTACAGCGGATTGAGCCGCACGCCGGGGCTGGCGTGCAAGGATGCGGAAGCGGCATTCACCGCGCCCTCCTGGCCTGAACGGCCCTCACATCAAGTCTCGGATTTCAGCAGACCGTCATAGTATTCCTGGGATCGCGCGGCGGGCACGCTGGTTTGCAGCGCAATCCAGAGAATCACCAGGCTCAGCACCGCAATCGCCAGCATGTCCCAGTAAATGTTGAGCCAATCCAAACCGCCCATGGACGCCGGCCCCAACAAGCTCAGAATCCACATGCCGCCAAAATACGGCAGCAGCCACAGCGCGTGGCGCCAGTCGCGTGCACCTTCGCTGCCATTGAAGATCAGATACAGCACGAAGCCGGCCGCGAGAATCGCAAACAGGAAACTCACGGTGAAATAGCCGGTCCAGAACAGGATGAAATTGGAGGCGATAAACGCCAGCGGTGTGATGATCCAGGCCTGCCACAAACGGAATGGCCGGTGTACTCGCGGCATCACGCGCCGCATCTGCAAAAGCACCACGCAGCCGAGGCCATAAGACAGCACCGTGGCAGAGGAAGCGTAGTCCACCAGCTTCTGCCAGGACGGGAACGGAAAAAAGAACAACAGACCGACGAGGAAACCCACGATCAGCGCCACCCACGGCACGCCGTGGCGGTTGATTTTTTGCAGCCCGCGTGCGGCGAATTTCTCATCGGACGACGCCAGCAGCATGCGCGCCGTGGCCGTGGTCCAGATGTAGCCGCAGAACATCGGTGAAATGATGGCGTCGGCATACAGCGCCAGCGCCCAGAACGCCGCCCCGATGGTCAGGGCCAGCCCCGCCATGGGGCCGGCGTCGCCGGTGAAATTGAGTCCGGCCCAGCCGTCCTTGGCCAGCAGCGCCGGTGGCACCGCCGTGACAAACGCGAACTGCACCAGCACGAAGATGATGCCGCCGATGACGATGGTACCGATGACCGAGATGGGGATGTTGCGCGCGGGATTCGAAGTCTCGCCCGCCAACTGGATCGCCTGACTGAATCCGAACAGCGAGAAAAATACGCCGGCCGTGGAAATCGCGGTCAGCATATTGGCCACATTGCCGGTGGCATGTGCGGGTACCGAAAGATTCTCCGAATGATGTGAATAAATCAGCAACACGATGATGGTGCCGATGGGTGCGCACACCTTGATCCAGGTGGCGATGCTGTTGAGCAGCAGGATCAAGCGCAGCACCAGGAAGTTTAGTATCGTGAGCACCGCTAGAATGCCGATTGACACCAGCACGCCGGTACCTGTCAGCAGGCCGCTACTTGGGTGCACCAAGCCCGGCAGGTAATTGTTGGCGTAGGTGACCACCGCCATGGCCTCGACCGGTGCGATGGACACATAGGCCATGAACAGTATCCAACTCCAGATGCGCCCTACCAGCCGGCCGTGGGTGATGAGGCTCATGTACATGAGGCCGCCGCTCTTGGTGAACATCGGGCCAAGTTCCGCGTACACCAACGCGATCAGGCCCACCGCCAGCGCCGCGATGGCCCAGGAACCGATGCTGAGCGGGCCGGCGTCCTGGGCGGCGTGCATGGGGCCGAACAGCCAGCCGGAGCCGATCATGGTGCTCACGCCCACGAACAGCAGGCCGATCATGCCCGCGTCTTTGCGCAATTTGCCCTGGGCCACAGCAGGCTCCTTCCGGGATGGGATTGGGGGGATGCGAGAGGCTAGCGAAGCTGGCCCGGCAGCGCAAGCGCGGTCTCTTTTATAATCCGCGCTGCCTTACCCAACGAGGGCTGAACTTCGCATGGCCACCGACCTGAATCCGCAAAAACAGCACATGGCCGACGAATCCATGGTGCGCACGCTCGCGGCCCAGACCGAGGCCATCTGGCCGCAGGAGCGCGAATTCATTGCCGGTTATGGAGTGCCGGCGGATGCGAAAGTTCTGGACGTGGGTTGTGGCACCGGCGAATTCACCTGGCGTTGCGCCGAGATGTTTCCGCGTGCGCGTGTGCTGGGCATTGAGATTCTGCCGCAGCAGGTCAGTTACGCGCGTCAACGTCACGCCCGCTTCGCGCCGCGGCTGGAATTCCGTGAAGGCAATGCCTTCGCATTGACACTGCTGGACAACAGTTTCGATTTCGTTGCCTGCCGTCACATGCTGCAATCGGTGCCGGAACCCGAGCGTGTCATCGCCGAACTGATTCGCGTCACCCGGCCGGGCGGACGCTTGCATCTGCTCGCCGAGGACTACGGCATGATCCACGCCTATCCCACGCGCCTGGATCTGGACGCTTTCTGGCAACGGGCCATGAACAGTTTTACGGAAAACATGCGGGTGGACCCGCGCATCGGCCGGCGCACCTGGCATGAACTGCACAAACGTGGTATTCGCGAACTCGCCGTCAACTATCTCACTGTGGACACGCTGCGGGTACCGCGCGACACCATGGCGAGAATTTTTGAATCCTGGGGCGACGGCTATGCGTGCAGTGGCCTCGGTCTTTTAGACAGTTCTTACCCAGGTCATAGGTACTGAGCTGCCGGTTAATCAAGCCGCATGCTTCTGGTCTGCCGTACGGCTTGCATAGTAAACCTCATCAGGCGTGGCGTAGTCGAACGTTTGGTGCAGGCGGCGCTGGTTGTAAAAGCCAAAGTAACGCCGCAGCCCGGCGGTCGCTTCCCGCGCCGATCCGTAGGCGTGCAAATACACTTCTTCATACTTCACGCTGCGCCAGAGCCGTTCCACGAACACGTTATCCCGCCACCGGCCCCGGCCGTCCATGCTGATGCGGATGCCGTGGGCACTGAGCACCCCGGTGAAATCAGAATCCGTGAACTGGCTGCCCTGGTCACTATTAAAAATCTCCGGTGTCCCATAGTGAGCTAGGGCTTCCTAGTATGGACACCCCCTATGTCAAGCTTTCTCTTGTGATGGATGACAGGATCAGATTGCAGCCTAGTATTCGGCCTTGAGTGAGGTGACGCGCGTGAGCGGGTTACCTCGGGCCCGGATGATAAT
>JBAVYM010000033.1:0-23568 GCA_049698775.1 Gammaproteobacteria bacterium | reverse complement strand
ACGCGAAGCGTTGACAGGCAGGCCGACGAACGCAGGACAGCCGCAGCGAAAGGAATAGTCGTCGCTGGCGCGAGTGGCCGGGACGCCGGGACCGTACCGGCCGTCACGAGCGACGCGACGCTATCGTTGCGCGAATCCGAAGCGACCACCGGATGCGAGGCGTGCGACGCGCGAGGATTCCGGATGGAATACCGAGGAGCCGCTGCCAATCAATGCCACCGCGATCAGCAGAATTGCAAAGCTGGGCGCGATGGCCAGCAGCAGCAGACCGCCGAGCGTGAAGCTCATGCCGACCGGCAGTGAGTACGGCATCGGCCGCCGGTCGGCGACCGCGCCGATCACCGGTTGCAACAAGGAAGCGGTCAGCTGGAAGGTCAGGGTGATCAGCCCGACTTGCAGAAAGCTCAAATGGAAATCGCCCTTGAGCAGCGGGTAGATGGCCACGATCAGCGACTGCATCATGTCGTTGAGCACGTGTGAGAAACTGATGGCGCCCAGCACCCGGTAATGTGCGCCGACCTTGGGCGCGGCAGTGCTCATCGTTGCCGGTGCGATGACCGGCAGATGCTCGCGGGATGCGATTTCATTCATGCGGAGTGTGCAATGTTGAAAAAAAGTTCGGCGCCAGAAGCGCGCCTATGCGTTGTGCGGCGCATATTATACGCGGCGACAACTTGATTTCCATGCGACGGATGCGCTTGCCGTCTGGATTGGTAACTGCAATCACAGAACCGTCCGTGTCACAGTGGTTCGCCGCCATAAATCTGGTTCATCTCATGGCCAAACCTTATTACGTGTATCTGCTGGAATGCCGCGGTGGACGGTTGTATGCCGGCATCACCACCGATATCGAAAGGCGCCTGGCGGAGCACCGTGGCGGTCGGCGCGGGGCACGCTTCACGCGGGCGAATCCACCGGCGAAGTTGCTTGCCGTCCGAGAGGTCGCCAACCGCTCCGCGGCGCTCAAGCTGGAAGCCGCACTCAAGAAACTTCGCCGCCTTGAAAAACTGCAATGGGCCGCGGGCGCTCCGGCCCGGCATGCAGGGTGAAGCCTTTACCTGGACCGGCGGATTCGCTGGCACAACTTGAGGAAGGCAAGCGGGAAGTAGGGCCTGACAGCAACCCTTGTGACATAAACCAGTCGGCGCAGCACATGGGCGCAAGGTTCAGTCTCTGTCCCAACCTGAGCGCAGCTTCAAGAGCTGGCGCTCCACGACTGGAGATTGTCGCTGGGCGTTGCCGCAAGAAGCTCATGTTTTACCGGCCAATCCCGCCTTGTACTGCCAAAACATGCAAGTTGGCGTGCGGCGGGTTGAACTGCAAGCGCCTGTTGCCATTTGCACGAAAAGAACGGGCCGGACCCGATCGGAATTTTCCTTGTGAAATATCAACGGCTTATGCTATATCTAACAACAATGTTGGTTGCAAAATACCAACAGAGCATGTGGTTAGGCAAAGCTTACGTAAGCTGTTTTGGAGGGACTATCGCCAAGTCACATTTTTCGCAGGGGTAGTTTCATTTTGGTAAGGAGGGTTACCAATGAACAGTAATAATGTTGTGTTCAATAAAAGCCAGGATATGGCATCCAGAGATACCACCGATGTGGTGTTCTGGGGAAAAGATTCAGCAAGGAAGCAGAACCTGGGTATCACAGAAATCAAGGATTCAAACAAGAAGAAGTTTGTCATGGCAAGTGTCGCACAGTGCGATAAAGCATTATCGGCCGCTTGATGATTCTGTGGTATTTAAAGATGCAGGACGGTTCTTGAATCGCCGCATCTTGCTCAGTAAATAATTGGGCCTGCTTCGGACTGACGCTAATCCGCCAGGACGAACCAGGCCCATTTTTGCAGTCAATACACCAGCAAATCATGACTTTAATCCGAATGATATCAATGTTTTGGCATGGCCTGACATCGCGAGACAGCTAATGCTTGCAACACACGAATACCTTGGAAAAATAGCTCACTTGTATGAAAAATTCACCGGCCGGACGGCAGCAGGACATTCGTACCGGAAAGAAATTGATCAACTGGAACGCAATTCCATGGAATTCGCGTCCGCGAATCTGCGCCACTTGCTGCCTGACATACCCATCGAAGAGCATGCTGGAATAATTGACGAGATCCTTTTCAACCGGGATTGCTCGGATCTGGATGAGGACAGTTTTTTTTTATTGAAAAGCACCACAATATCCGATCCAGGTTCAATACTGATAGCGGCTAAAGAGAAACCCGTCATATTCTGTACTTTTCATTACGGATCCTACCGGCTCATCAACCCTTTACTGATGAGCCGGGGCTTTAATTACATTCTTCCGGTTGAAGACAAAATTTATGCTACACAAACGGCGCGCTACATGGAAAACCATGCGGGGTGCCAAAAGTATTTCAACAGCACTTCCCAGTTTTTGGTTGTGAATGCAGAGGAGTCCACCGCGGCTTTGACGATGGCACGCAAAGCACGGGCCGGGTGGTCATTATTAGCCTATATAGACGGCAATACCGGCGTGCAAGGCGCCGGACGGCGTGATGCCAAAATGGTGAGGGTGCCCCTGCTGGGCAAGCCGATTTATGCAAGGAAGGGGATTGCGTTTCTGTCCCATTTCCTGAAGATGCCGATCGTGCCGGTGATCTGTGAAATAACCGGACCGATGGAACGTACTATCACGTTTCACGACAAGATCGAACCATTTGCTGACGGGGAAGATCGGGAAGCTTATTGCCGGATGGCGACCGAAAAGCTGTATGCCATACTTGGTGCATACCTTGAAAAAAACCCTTCCCAGTGGTTGGGCTGGCTGGAACTGCAGAAGTACCTGGATACGGATGGATTAAGCAATGACGAGCCGAGCGATAAACAGGATGCCCACTCAGTGTCTTTGGCAGACAATCATGTTGACCATAAGCTAATGTTTAATCACCGTCGCTTCGGGTTTATTGTCCAAGATGATGAGCGGGTGCTGCTGGATAAAGCCACCTACAAATTACTCTCATTGCCGCCGCCCATAATCCAGATCCTCGACTCCTATCGCGAGCCGGCAAGGATTTCCGCAACGGATGCTTCCCCCGAACAGATGGATGTCATCAGGCAGTTGGTGTCCATGAGTATGTTGTCGGTTATCCCTCAATGACGTAATCCGCGAGCTGGATTCCTGTTCCGCCAGTGGAAATTTTAATGTCTCTATCGGAGATGGGCGAAATCCCTCGGCTTCAGGCCAGGCAAGTGCGGCACAGTGTCTGGGCGAGCGGAGATAAGATCGGCCCCTCGCCCCGTGAGGGGAGAGGGAAAGAATTCAAGTCGGCTTCAAGCCGACCGCCCGCAAATCCTCGCCTTGCAGGCAAGGATTGTTTAGTCAGAGCGTCCTCTAGTTTTGTAAGGAGCGTTGTGCCACCGGCCGCAGGAGGCTCATGCTTGTCCGTATAAAGAGGGCCTGCCGCTAGTTCAGGATTTGTTGTTTTCGAGCCGCAGTTGCGCCGGGGCGACGGACTCCGGCAGCAACCGCGGTGTCTTGAGCCAGCGCTCAAATTCCCCCACCTCCAGCGGTCGGCTGATGAGGTAACCCTGAATAGCATGACAACCCATGGCCGCCAGAGCGTGACGCTGGGCTTCGGTTTCCACGCCTTCGGCGATGACGTACAGGCCCATGTGATGCGCCATGGCGATGATGGTATGGATGAACTGATCCGCCGGTTCCAGCCGCATCTCGCTGACGAAGATACGGTCTATCTTGAGTTCGTGCAGCGGCAGTTTCTTGAGTGAGGCGAGCGCCGAGTAGCCGGAGCCGAAGTCGTCAATCGAGAAGCGCACGCCGAGTGCGCTCAGCTCCTGGATGGTGCGCGCCACATCCTCGATGTCCTGCAGCACCGCGTTCTCGGTGATCTCGAGCGTCAGGCGCCAGGGATCCACCTCGGCCAGTGCAATCGCACGTTTGACCTTGGCGGCAAACCCGGCAGTGGCGAGCTGCCAGGGACTGACGTTAAGCGACAACCGCGGCGGGCTGGGCAGTTGTGCCTGCTCCCATCTGCGGATGCACTCGCACACGCCATTCAACACGTAATCACCGACGGCGTGAATCAATCCGGTTTCCTCCGCCACCCCGATGAAATGCCGCGGTTCCATCAGGCCGTATTCGGGATGGTGCCAGCGTAACAAGGCTTCGGCTCCGATGAGATCGCCGTTCATGTTCAACTGGGGCTGGAAGTAGAGCTTGAGTTCGTGTTTATCCAGCGCTTTGCGCAGGCCTTTCTCCACCACCAGCCGGCGGGCGGCGTCTTCCTGCATCTGGGCGGCGAATACCGCGGCGGTGTTGCGCCCAGCGGCCTTGGCGCTGTACAGAGCCATGTCCGCCTGGCGCATGAGGCCGCTGGCATCGGCGGTTTCATTCGGGAATAGCGTAACGCCGATGCTGGTGCCTATCACCAGCTCGTGGTGGTTGATGAGAAACGGCTGGATGAGGCTGTTGCGCAGGACTTCCGCCGCGTGCATGGCGCTGGCTTCGGCCGGACCGCGGTCACGACCCAGATTGCCCATGACCACCGCGAACTCGTCGCCGCCCAGGCGGCACACGCAGCGGCTTTCGGGCAACGCGCCGCGCAGGCGCTCGGCGATCTGCTTCAAGAGCTTGTCGCCGACCTGGTGGCCCAAGGAATCGTTGATGGTTTTGAAATGATCCAGGTCCAGAAACACGATGGCACCGAGCAGGCCGGTGGCCCGGTGTTGTTCGAGTGTGCCTTTGAGGATCTCGCGCAGCAACCGGCGGTTCGGCAGGCCGGTGAGGTAATCGTGATATGCCATGTGGTGCAAACGATTTTCGATATACCGGCGCCGTTCAGTTTCTGTTTGCAGTGCATTCAAGCTCTGTTCCATCTCGGCTGTGCGTTGCCGCATTTCCCGGAGCAGGGCGAAGCCCATGATCAGCACTAACGCCAGGAACACGAACTGACCCACTGGTATATACGGGACATCCGAAAGCCCGTAGTATCTGTCGCGTACTACGGCAGCCAGTTGGATCAATAAGTACGCAGCAAGCGGAATCGCTTTGTACCGCAAACCTGAGCGCCACATGACCTGGCAACGCCATAAAGCCCAAATGAAAAAGGCGTAAGAGACTGCCGAGTACAACCACCACAACTTGCCGGATGTGGCGGAAAGATTGCTGACGGTCTCACCCCAAGGGAATATGATTGGTTTATCCAGAGTAAAGTGTGTATAGAACAGAGTCCCGTTTGAATAAATATTCGCAATAATAAACGTACCGTATATCAAAACGCTTGCAATTATCCAGGGCATGAACTTCTGCATGCCCATACGAGTGTAGGTTCCAATGAACCATACTGCAGCCGGATAAATGAAACAGGACAAGGAAAACCGATATAGCAATATCGTGCCTAACACTTCAGGAGGATGCATTGCGTAAAAGCTCGGTGTGAGCGCCAGGTTGATGCTAAGCAGAAGGGCCAACAGGCCAAACTCCAGGAATGCCGGTTGCTTTTTGAGGTATACGGCAGCAGAAGTGAAAAAAACACCTACATACAGTGCGATGCCTGCCGTAATCCAGATTGCCGGTATAAACAGATGCATCGTTGACCCAATGGCTCCGCGGCGGGTTACATTTCCGCCGATTGATACGCCGAATCCTACGCGAATCCCGCCGTCACGCACAGAGCCGCAGCGCCAGTGCCCGGAGGGCGGTCATTCCTCGACAGATTGAGGTTTTCGGTCGGCAACGGCTTACAGCAACTACGGAGTCAAGGCTGCAGCAACCTCGGACAGAACCTGAGCAAATGTTAGACTTGCGACCATCGCATACTCCGGCAAATGTCCCGGAACATCAGGTATCGGCATGGGCAAAAAGGCGGGCAAGGTTTCCGACGCGACGCGCAAGCGGCTGGTTCCACGCAAGGACAAACGCGGCCTGGATGCCGCGCAGATTGTTCTCGGCATGGAAGCAGCAGAACTCGCACCGCTCGCGCAGGAAGTGATTCACGCGGGCGGTACTGCCATCGGCGGCTACCGCGAACCCCTGTCCGGGCGTCCGGTATTGTTGGCGACATTGCCCATCACGGCGGTGCAGCCCACGCCCTTCCAACGCGATCTCTCACCCACTCACACCAAACGCTTGGCGCAGAAGATCGAGGAGAGCGGTGCGTTTTTGGACCCCATCATCGTGGTGCGCGGCGCCGACGCTAAATTGTGGACGCCCAACGGCCGGCATCGTCTGGCCGCAGCGAAAGTGCTGGGGCTCAAGCAAATCACCGCACTGGTCTCGCCGGACGAGTCGCTGGCATTTCGCATCCTGGCGCTCAATACCGAGAAGGCCCACAACCTCAAGGACCGGGCGCTGGAAGTGATACGCATGGCGCGCGATCTTGCCAAACGCCAGCCGCGCGCGAAGGAAAATGAATTCCGCGCGGAATTCGAGGCGCCGGAACTTCTGACGCTCGGCATCCTGTATGAAGACAACAGCCGCTTCGCCGGCGGCGCGTACAGTCCGTTTCTGAAGAAGCTGGACCGCTTCAGCGAGCGCACGCTACCCGCGAGTCTCGCGCAACGGCGGGATCATGCCGCGCGCCTCCGACAGATTGATGCGGAGGTGAAGAAGATCATCGCGAAATTGCAGGCGCGCGGTTTCAAGTCGCCGTACCTGCGCAACTACGTGGTGGCGCGCATCAATCCGGTGCGCTGGGTGCGCCAGAAGAAAGGCGATGACAAGCCACCCATGCCGATGGCGGCGGCCTTGACGCGCATGGCCGCCGCCGCGCGCGGTTTCAATGTCGAGTCGGTGAAACCGGCCGATCTCGCCATCGTCGCGGCCTTATCTTCGGAATAATAAATTGTGGGAGCGGCTTTAGCCGCGATGATTTTGGAATCGCGGCTGGCTGCTCTCGGCATCCTGCCTGAAGCCGCTCCTACAACTTACGGCAATTTGATCTTCCCGCCGCCCGGAAGACCGCCCAAGCCACCGAGACCGCCGTTGCCCGCGCCCGGTACCACGATGGATGAAGCCGCCTCGCGGCGCAGTTCTTCCAGGCGTTTCATGGTCTGTTCGATGGCGGCCTTGGCGGCATTGCCGAATTTCTGTGCGGCTTCGTGCAGGGATTTGGCCTCGATGTCGAAGCTGATGGGCAGCGTACCCATGGGCGTGAGAATCTGAGTCTGGCCAGAATAGATCACCGCGCGGGTCTGGTCGGGGCCGCCATCGCGGGTGACCGGCGTGAGCCGCTGGATGGTGCCGACGCTGCGGTCGGTGAACACCTCTTCCAGGTAAAGTTGTTCGGTCTGCATCTTGATGTCCAAGTCTTTCGCTTCGATCGCCATGTGCGTGTCCACTTGCTTGGAATGAATGGGCACTAGGTTAGCAGAAATGTACTCCCGGCCGACAGCCGCCTTGCTCTCGCCGCCGCCATGCACCAAGATGGGCGACCTGATTTGAAAATCATGCGCACCGGTCGAAGAGAGCAACGCAATGAGTATTTGTGTATTGGGCGCGGGCATGGTGGGTGGCGTGATCGCGCAGGACTTGGCGCGCCAGCATGACGTGACCGCGGCGGACATGAACGCGCAGGCCTTGGCGCGGCTGGCCAGGTACGGCATCAAGACTCGCGCGCTGGATATCGGCGACGCAGCGGCGCTCAAGGCATTCGTGCAACCATTCACACTGGTGGTGTGCGCCGTGCCGGGGTTCATGGGTTACCGGACCCTCAAAACATTGATTGGAGCGGGCAAAAACGTGGCGGACATTTCGTTCTTTCCCGAAGATGCGCTGGAACTGGACGCACTCGCGAAACGACAAGGCGTCACTGCGCTGGTGGACATTGGTGTGGCACCAGGCATGGATAACATCATTCTCGGTTACCACGACGCCCAGATGAAAGTATCGCGTTTCGAATGTCTGGTGGGCGGCCTGCCAAAACACCCGCGGCTGCCATTCCTGTATAAGGCGCCGTTCTCGCCGATTGACGTGATCGAGGAATACACCCGTCCGGCGCGCCTGCAGCGCGGCGGTAAAGTGGTGACGCTGCCGGCATTGACGGAACGTGAGATGGTGGAATTCGAAGGTGTGGGAAAACTCGAAGCCTTCAACACCGATGGCCTGCGCTCGCTGCTCAAAACCATGGCGCATATTCCGGAGATGTCGGAAAAGACCCTGCGTTATCCGGGACACGTGGCGCTGATCGAGGCGCTTGTACAAGCGGGATTTTTTTCAGAAGACGCGATTGAAATCGGCGGCGCCAAAGTGCGGCCGCTGGATGTAGCTGCAAAACTGCTGATTGATCAATGGAAGCTGATGCCGGGCGAGCTGGAATTGACGGTTATGCGCGTGACGGTGGAAGGCGAAGAGCGGGGCACCCGGGTACGCCATGTCTGGGAAGTGCATGACGAATACGATCCGGCCACGGGATTTTCCTCGATGGCGCGCACCACCGGGTTCACCTGTGCCGCGGCTGCAAACTTGGTGCTGGACGGCAAATTTCACCAGCCGGGCGTGCATCCGCCGGAAACTGTCGGGCGCAATGAGGGGTGCTTCAATTACATCCTCGATTACCTGCAACAGCGCAAAGTACTTTACCGGCATACTCGGCAATCCGCCTGATGCCGCCGCCGCGGTAGTTGAGGCTTATTCTGCTAGAATAACAGTCCTTTTCGCGCCCCCGGATACACCCATGGATACTGAGACTTCCTCATTCGAGACCACCGCGGAACAAGCCGTGGAGCTCGCCAACCAGGTTGCGGACCAACACCCGGAAGCGGATGTGTGGGATATTGCCGACGGCCTGCTGGCCGGTGCGGTACATTTCTGGCTGTACTCGCGCCAGCCCTGTGACGATCTCATGTGCGAGGATTGCGCGCCGGTATCCACCGCTGAGTTGCGGCAGACTGAACTCAAAAAGCTGATCCAGCAGTTCTCGGAAGAAAGCGACTACTACCACGCGCCCACGGATACCAACGTCGCCAGGGCGTGATCACCCTCACTGTACCTCTCTCCTGAAAGAGCAGAGGTCAAACTGTGATTACCGATAACCTCGTCTGCTGGAAGTGCGGCGCGTCTCTGAAAGATGTGCCCATGCCGTTGTCGCGGTTATCCGAGTGCCTGGTTTGTCATGCCGAGCTGCACGTCTGCCGCATGTGTGGTTACTACGATCCACGCAAGGCGGAAAGCTGTGCCGAACAGCGCGCCGACCCGCCGCAAGACAAGCAACGCGCCAATTTCTGCGAGTATTTCGAAGCGCGCACCCAGGCTTTTCAAACTAAAGACAATAACGCTGTCGAGCGCGCCAAAGAAGGGCTGGAAAAACTGTTCGGCAAGGAGACCTGATAGTTGTCTTTCGGCGTACCTGCTTTTCCGGGAACAGAAAAGATGGATTCCCGCCTTCGCGGGAATGACAAATGAATGATGTTTGATCTTGGGTAAGCTCGGTTCTCGAATGCATTCCATTTTTTCGGCACAACAAGAACAGCACGCCGCCATGTTTTAGCTCGTCATTCCCGCGAAGGCGGGAATCCATCTTAATTAACCGATGATCTCCGTATATAAATCCCGCCAATACGGATTGTTTTCTTCTATCAAACGGATTTTCCAGGCCCGGTTCCATTTTTTCATTTGTCTTTCGCGCCGGATTGCTGCCTCGGCGCTGCCGCAACACTCGTAATACACGAGACGGCAGACATCATACTTTTCCGTGAATCCCTTCACCAGTTTCATTTTGTGCTGCCAAACGCGCTGAATGAGATTGGATGTCATTCCAATGTACAACGTACCTTTCTGTTGGCTGGTCAGGATGTAAACGAAAAACTGTCGTTCCATGACAATGGCATTATCTACATGTCGTAATGCACCGCGACGATGTAGTAGCGAGTTTCCCCTCCGGGCGTAAGTACCTTCACTTCGTCATCCACGGTTTTCTTGAGCAGCGCCTGGGCGAGCGGCGAATCCATGCTGATACAGCCCTGCGCGGGATCCAGTTCGTCGGCGCCCACAATCCGGTACGCTGTTTGTGTGCCGCTTTTGTCTTCGAGCGTCACGTGCGCACCGAAGAATACCCGTGTCCGGTCCGGCGGCGGGTCGGACACAATGTGCAGTACCGGCATGTGTTTTTGCAGGTAGCCAATGCGCCGATCCATCTCCCGCAATTGTTTCTTCCTGTAAATATACTCGGCATTTTCCGAGCGGTCGCCTTCAGCTGCCGCCGCCGACAGTGCCCGCACCACTTCCGCGCGCTCCCGCCACAGTTGTTTGATCTCGCTTTCCAGCCGCTGATAACCGGCGAGCGTGATGTAAGGTGAGGACTTTGCGGGTGGCGGGCGCCAGCGGCTCATGGGTTGGTCGGTGATGGTGAGGAGGACTGAATTATAGGACACCTCTAAAAATTAGAGATTTTGGTTTCCGGCTAGGCAAAAATGACCGAGAAACCGGAGTGTACACGGCCAGTACATGAGGATTTCGAGGTCATTTTTAACACCGCCAGAAAGCAAAAGATCAATTTTTAGAAGTGTCCTATAGTTGGTGTTTGGCATTTGCCGGCGGCAATTGCAGCCACCAGGCGGCGAGCGCCAGCCACAGCAGAATCAATACAATAGTGAGTTTTTCCATGAAGCCGCGTGCGGGATAGTGAAACAGAGCGTAGCACCACAGCACGATGAACTCGAATACCGCCAATTGCATGGCGGTACGGAAATGCGGCCGCCAGCGTGAATCGCGCCGGAAATACCAGGACTGGATCAGCATGGCGACGCTGGTGGCGAGGAACGCGAGTGCCGCCGCGGCCACGTGGATTGCGCCATGCAGCGTCAGTTTGGCAGTGGTGTCGGTGGGGAAAATGGCCGTAAGCACCACGCCAAGCGCCCCCAAGACGAAAAGCACCAGCGTTGCGGCGCTGCGTGCCTGACGCACGCTGCCGACATAGCAGCCGATGGCGATTATCACGATAGCGATAGAGAGCACATAAAAAGCAACGTGCAGCCAGCCGCCGTAAGCACCGAGCAGATAAAAGCTCAGCGGCGTGCCCATGACACTGTAATCCGGCCGCAGGAATTGCACTGCCGCGGACATCAGGAAGAAGAACAGCACGCCCAGCAAGGCAAGACGGCCAAACCAGATGAGGTAACTTTGGCGCAGATGATTGTTACTCATGTCTGCATGATAATAGATATATGGTTTTTAACTATTACGCTCGTCTGAGTGCCAGCAACAAGCGCGTCTATCAGGCGAGCGACAGGATTGAAGTCCTCGTACTGCCGGATCCCGCACCTTTGCGGCCGATGGCGGCAAAGCTGGTGGACGCGCTGAAAACCGACAAACGTGCCGTGGTGGAAGTGGTGTGTGCGGAATTGGCCGCAGCGGTATTGCAACAGCTCAAGACGCCGCCCGTCACCCTCAAGGTGCTGGCTGCGCGGCCGTCGAATGATTACGGCGAGTTGCACGGTTTTTACGAGGGCGTGGAAGGCCGGCTCAAGGTGGCGAAGATCACGCTCTGGATGCGCACTGCGCAGAAGAAACAGGTGGTCGCGTTCCGCAGTTTCCTGCGCACATTCCTGCATGAGCTGTGCCATCATCTGGATTACGAATACCTGAAGCTCGAAGATTCCTTCCACACGGAAGGCTTCTACAAGCGCGAATCCAGCTTGTTCCATCAACTGACAGCCGAGCCCGCCATAACAGGATTTCCCGCTGAACGTTCCACGCCTTAAAATAGGCTTGCGGTGCTCCGGCCCCGTACCTTCGCCCCGACTTCAGGAGTTCACGTGGCCAGCTATACCGCCCCCCTGCAAGACATGCAATTTGTCCTGAACGAGCTTGCCGATCTGGCGGGCGTGGCCCGGCTTCCGGGCTACGGTGAGGCCACGCCGGATTTGGTGGAAACCGTGCTGAACGCGGCCGCCAAGTTCGCCGCCGAAGTGCTGGCACCGCTGAATCAGTCCGGTGACCAGGAAGGCGCCAAGTACAAGAATGGCGCGGTCACCACGCCGAAAGGGTTCAAGCAAGCCTATCAACGCTACGCCGCGGACGGCTGGAATGCGCTCGCTATCCCGGCGGAACATGGCGGCCAGGGTTTGCCGCAACTGGTGTCTGCACCAGTGCAGGAAATGTGGCAGGCCGCGAACATGTCCTATGCGCTGTGTTCGCTGCTGACGCAAGGCGCGGTGGAAGCGATTATTCTCAGCGGTTCCGACGAACTCAAAAAACGCTTTCTGCCGAAAATGGTGGCCGGCGAATGGACCGGCACCATGAATCTTTCGGAGCCACAGGCTGGTTCCGATCTGGCGGCGGTGCGCTGCCGCGCGGTGCGCGAGGGCGATCATTACAAGCTCAGCGGTCAGAAGATTTTCATCACTTACGGCGAGCACGATTGGACTGCCAACATCATTCATCTGGTGCTGGCACGCACCCCGGACGCGCCCGCGGGCGTCAAGGGCATTTCCATGTTCCTGGTGCCCAAGTTCATGGTGAAGGCCGACGGCACGCTCGGTCAGCACAACGATGTGCAATGCGCCTCCATCGAACACAAGCTCGGCATTCACGCTAGCCCCACGGCAGTGATGAGTTATGGCGAAAAGGGCGGTGCCGTTGGCTATCTGATCGGCGAGGAGAACCACGGTCTCGAATACATGTTCATCATGATGAACATGGCGCGCTTCGGTGTCGGCGTGCAGGGGTTGGGTATCGCCGAACGCGCCTGGCAGCAGGCGCGCGCTTACGCGAAAGAACGCGTGCAGAGCGC
The DNA here is from genome assembly GCA_049698775.1 of Gammaproteobacteria bacterium. Classification (GTDB taxonomy): domain Bacteria; phylum Pseudomonadota; class Gammaproteobacteria; order Natronospirales; family REEB76; genus REEB76. The sequence continues at coordinate 10,845 of JBAVYM010000033.1, read as the reverse complement.
CGACATCAGCGTGCGTGGCGGCCAACCCGTGACCATCATCCACCATCCGGATGTGCGCCGCATGTTGATGAGCATGAAGGCGCGCGTCGAAGCCATGCGCGCCCTGGCCTACGTGACCGCCGCGCAACTGGACCGGGCCATGCGCCATGCCGATGAACAGCAGCGTGCCCAGGCGCAGGCCTTCGTGGACCTGATGATCCCGGTGATCAAGGGCTGGTGCACCGAAAACGCCATTGATATCGCATCTCTCGGCGTGCAGGTGCATGGTGGCATGGGTTACATCGAGGAGACCGGTGCCGCGCAGTACTACCGCGATGCGCGCATCAGCACGATTTATGAAGGCACCACCGGCATCCAGGCGAAAGACCTGCTGGGCCGCAAAATCGCCCGCGACCAAGGTGCGGCCGCCAAAGCGGTGATTGCCGAGATGCGCAAGCTGGATGCGGAGCTGGCAAAAGCACCAGGCGAGGATTTGACAGCCATCCGTACGCGGTTGACGAGCGGCACCAATGCGCTGGAGGAAGCCGTGAACTGGCTGGCGGCAAATTACCGCGCCAAAGTGAAAGCCGCAGCCGCGGGGTCAGTACCGTTCCTGATGCTGCTCGGCACCGTGGCGGGCGGATGGCAGATGGCGCGCGCCGCGCTTGTTGCACAGAAGAAGCTCGACGCGGGCAGCGGCGACGCTTCTTTCTATAAGGCCAAAATCGGTACGGCCCGTTTCTACGCCGATCACGAGCTGACCAAGGCGCCGGCTCTCAAGGAATCCATCGTCGCCGGTGCCGCGGGCGTGCTGGCGCTTTCCGAGGACCAGTTTTAGCCTCCTGTAAATTGTAGGAGCGGCGGTCCCCAGCCGCGATTCTCTGCCGTTCGCGCTGAGCGTAGCTCGCGTTAGCGAGCGGAGTCGAAGCATTTCTGCCCTGCGATTCCGGCCTTCTGCAAGGAGGTGTATGAGGTATTGACATATCGGAAAAAGCCGATACACTAACGGCCATGGAACAGGTGGAAGTCTTCAAAGCGCTGGCCAATGAATCACGGCTCAAGATCCTGCAATGGATGAAGGAGCCAGGGAAGCATTTTGGCGATTGCCCGACGGGCGGCAGCCGCGGCCGCAAGGTGTGCGTCGGCGAAATCCAGACCAAGCTCGGTCTGTCCCAGTCCACCGCGTCCCAGTATCTGGCCATCCTGGAACAGGCGGGGCTGGTAATGGCGCGCCGCGAGGGCCAATGGACGTTCTACGAACGCAATGAGGAGGCGATCAAGGAGCTGGGTGATTTTTTAAAAAAGGACTTGTAACAGACAAGTAAGGCCCGCCCCGCAAGGGGTTTTTTCAGATTCGATATATCGAGATTATGAAATATATGAAAACACAGGAATGCAGACAGGAGCAAACATGAATACACAAATCTTGTTAACACCGGTGAAACTTGGCCGTTACGAATTGCTGAACCGCGTGGTGATGGCGCCCATGACGCGCTCGCGCGCCTACAACCGCGAACGCGCGCCCACCGAATTGCATGCGGAGTATTACGCTCAGCGTGCGTCTGCGGGACTCATCGTCACCGAAGGCAGCCAGATTTCTCCCCAAGGCGTGGGCTATGTCCACACACCCGGTATACATTCCGCTGCGCAGCTAAAAGGCTGGAAGAAAGTCACCGAGGCGGTGCACGCGCGCGGTGGCCATATCTTCAGTCAGCTCTGGCATGTGGGCTATGTGTCGCATCCGGATTTCCATGACGGCGCGCTGCCGGTGGCGCCGTCCGCCATCAATCCGAATAGCAAATCGTTCACGCCGCAAGGCTTGAAAGATACCGTCATACCGCGCGCGCTGGAAACCGCCGAAGTGAAGGCGGTGGTGCAGGACTATGTGCAGGCGGCGAACAACGCCGTGGCTGCTGGCTTCGACGGCGTGGAAATCCACGGCGCCAACGGCTACCTCATCGAGCAGTTCCTGCGCGATGGCAGCAACCGCCGCACCGACGAATACGGCGGCGATATCCCCAACCGCGCGCGCTTCCTGTTCGAGATCGTGGACGGCATTGTGGACGCGATCGGCGCGGACCGCGTGGGCGTGCGCCTGTCGCCGACGAATACCTGGAACGTGCCGGCCGATTCAGACACCCGCGCGCTCTATGATTTCGTCATCGGCGCACTGTCGAGTTACGAGCTGGCTTATCTGCACCTGCGCGAAGCCCAGGGCGATCTGTCTGCGATTCCCAACATGGTGCCGAACGTGACCGAACATTACCGTACTGTGTACCGCGGCACACTCATCACCAACACCGGCTATAACCGCGAGCGCGGCAACGAAGTGATTGCCAAAGGTGACGCGGACCTGGTGGCCTACGGCACGCTGTTCATTGCCAATCCGGATCTCCCGGAGCGTTTCCGCGTGCAAGCGCCATTGGCCCAAGCGGACCAGAACACGTTCTATCAGGGCGGCGCACGCGGCTATACCGATTACCCGTTCATGCAGGCCGAAGCGGCCTGAGCGGATTTTTCCCTCAACTCAACACAGGAGAATCAACATGAAACTGTACTATTCGCCCGGCGCCTGCTCGATGGCGCCTCACATCGTGATGAACGAACTCGGCCTGTCTTACGAGCCAGTTGAAGTGGACATTGCCAAGACCCACAAGCTGGTGAAGACCGGCGAGGACTACTACCAAATCAATCCCAAGGGCTACGTGCCGGCCATCACACTGGAGGATGGTTCGCTGTTGACCGAAGTTGCGGCGATTCTGCAGTACCTCGCAGACCGCAAACCCGAGGCCGGCTTGCTGGCCGCACCCGGCAGCATGGAGCGCTACCGTACCATTGAATGGTTGACCTTCATCAGCAGCGAGTTGCACAAGGGTTTCGGCGTGCTCTGGCACCCGCCCGTCGCGGAATCCGACAAGCAGTACGGACTCGACAAACTCAAAAAGCGTTTCGAGCTGCTCAACAAGCACTTGGCCACGAATGATTACCTGATGGGCAAGAAATTCACGGTAGCGGATGCCTACGCCTACACCATTATCAGCTGGAGCTACTTCCACAAGCTGGACCTGAGTCCGTATCCGCACCTGCAGGCGTACATGCGCCGTATCGCTGAGCGTCCCTCGGTGCGCGCCACGGCACACGAAGAGAAGCTCGCGGCTTGAACCGCCGCTCAGTTGACGGAATGGAACGGGCCGCATTCGTGGCCCGTTTCTTTACCAAGCGATTTTCTTTTTGTCGCGCCAGAAGAAGCCGCTTTCGGTCGCTTCCGGCGCGCTCGCCAGCCACACGATGGTCTCCGCGCCTTTTTCGATGGAACGATTGGCGCCGGCGCCGCCCATGTCGGTGCGCACCCACCCGGGGTCCACCGAGTTGACACAGATACCGCGTGGTCTGAGTTCCGAGGCGAATATGCGCGTCACGGCATTGAGTGCGGTTTTGGAGAGCCGGTAAGCAAGATAGCCGCCGCCCATGTCATGGAGCGCGGCCATGCCGGTCGAGACGTTGATAACGCGCGCGCCCTCCGGCATCAGCGGTGCGAGCGCCTGAATCAGCCGCACGGCGCCGAGTGTGTTGGTGTTGAAATGCTCCATCGCCGTGACCGGCGACACCTTGAGCGGGGTAGAGGATTTCGCGCCGCTGTCGCGCGAGGATTCCGTGAGGATGCCGGCATTGTTGACCAGCACATCCAGATGTCCGAGGGATTCCTTTATATACTTGGCCAATGCTTGCGCGTCTTCGGTCGCTGTCACATCCAGCTTGCGCAGCTCCACGGAGAGTCTCTCCGCCTGCAAACGCTTGAGCGCTTCCGCACCGGCCTGCATACCGCGGGCGGTGAGAATCACATGAAAGCCGCGCTGTGCGAGTTGCCGCACGGTTTCGTAACCGAGGCCGCGGTTCGCGCCGGTGACCACTGCGATTTTCTGCGTCTGATGTACCATTGGCATGCTCTCGGCTTTAATCGTCTCTAGGTAGGGTGCACTTGCGCACCATTTTCAGGGTCATTGCGAGCGTAGCGAAGCAATCCGGCAACGAGATTGCTTCGGCCGGTAAATCGGCCTCGCAATGACGGAGTAAAGCCGCGGCCGCGCACAAGCGCACCCTGATACTTGCAATAAACGGCCTTATATTAAGGTCTCTGAGTAACAAATACTTTCATCGCAGGATTTCCCATGTTTGCCCAACGCAAGACCGCCATGATTTCACCGGCTCAAGCCCTGCCGGGACGCGCCACGCCCATTGCCACGGCCGAACACCATTTCGTCAACGGCCAGCTGCTCAAGCCGCCGTTCCCAGACGGGTTGGAGGAGGCGGTATTCGGACTCGGCTGTTTCTGGGGCGCGGAGCGTAAATTCTGGCAGCAGCCGGGCGTGTACCTGACTGCCGCGGGTTACGCCGGCGGTTACACGTCCAATCCGACTTATGAGGAGGTCTGCAGCGGGCGCACGGGCCATGGCGAAGTGGTGCGCGTGGTGTTTGATCCCAGGATCCTCAGTTATGAGCAGTTGTTAAAGGTGTTCTGGGAAGCACACGATCCTACGCAGGGCATGCGCCAGGGCAACGATGTGGGCACACAGTATCGTTCCTGCGTATTTACCTATGGCGATGCACAGCAGCGCGCCGCGGAAGAATCACAAAGGGAATACCAAAAGTCACTGCGCGATGCCGGCTATCCGGCCGTTACCACCGAAATCCGGTCGGCCGGCGAGTTCTACTACGCCGAGGATTATCACCAGCAGTACCTTGCCAGGAACCCTGACGGCTACTGTGGCCTGCAAGGCACAGGCGTGCGCTGCATCGCCTGAACATTCTTGGTTGGCATTTCCCTATTTCAGATAAGTATCGTCCGGATAACACCAAGCCCAATCGGGTCCGGTTTCAATGGTCTTGATGATGGGATGCCGGGTGCTTTCATAATGGGCGCGGGCGTGGCGGTTTTTGGAACTGTCGCAGCAACCCACGTGACCGCAGATCATGCAGATGCGCAGTTGCACCCAGGTATCGCCCTTGGCCACGCATTCCGGGCACACATGCTCCGCGTAGTTCACTTCCTGCGCCTGGGCGGTGTGCTTGCAGAGTTTTGAATCGCGCTGATGCGTGCTCAGTTTCACGCTGGGCATATCAACCTCCTGTTCATTTTTCCCTCGCCCTGCGGGAGAGGGCAGGGTGAGGGTGTTTAGGCTGATTGGGACAGCAGCTAATGACTCGCAATGGGCCGCACAATGAACGAGGGCGCGTTCAAGCGCTCACCTTTATATGCCTTCACATCACCGAAATGGCGGCGCGCTTGCCAGTCGTCCCGCGCAAGTTGTATCTCATCCGCGCTACGCGCCACGAAATTCCACCAGATGATGACGGCTTCAGCGAAGGGCGCGCCGCCGATGAGCACGGCATGCGCTGCGTTCTTGCTCACCAGTTCCAGGCCGCTGCGCTGGGTGCCCAGATAATGCAAGGCGCCCGGCGCCAGCCGCGTACCTTCCAGGTTGACTTCGCCCTCGATAATCACCAGTGCGTGTTCCCAGGCGGCATTGAGCGGCAGCCGCAGTTTGCCATTGGCGCCGAGCTTGAGATCCGCGCCCACCAGCGGCGAGAAGGCGCGTGCCGCGGAACGCGCGCCGCCCAGTTCGCCCATGAATACCTGCGCGCGCCCGCCGCCCGGCTCCAGCACCGGCAGATTTTTGTAATGATCAAAGGCCGGTTCGCGCCGGCGTTCCGCGTCCGGCAACGCCACCCACAATTGCAGGCCGTGCAACTGGCCGGAATTCTGCGATGGGGTTTCCTCCGAATGCGCGATGCCGCGTCCGGCGGTCATCAGGTTCAGTTCACCGGGCCGTGCCATGCCCTGGAAACCCAGGCTGTCGTTGTGCAGTACTTCGCCCTCGAACAGCCACGACACGGTTTGCAGGCCGATATGCGGATGCGGCGCCACGTCCATGACTTTCCGGTGGTCGAACGCCAACGGTCCGAAGTGATCGAAGAAACACCACGCACCCACGAGCCGGTGCTGACGCAGCGGCAAGGCACGCATCACCGTCAACCCGCCACCCAGCTCCGCGCTGCGCGCCGGCAAGCTCAGGATTTCCGGTTTTGGCACGGCTTGTGATTCGGACCGTTCCGGTTCAGGCGGAGGCAGCAGATTACTCATGACGGGTCTCCGTTAGATGTTGAACCTGGCACCGGAGCAGCGTCGTGATGTCCGGGCGCTCCCGCTTCGGACCGGCTGACTCAATGTTCAGGAATGCGGCGCGGTTTGAAATGCGAAGTTCCAGATAAAATCCGTATCCAGCGTCACGAATACAGGCGCACCTTCCAGTTGATAGCGCTCGGCCCAGGTTTCGCCGCTCGTGTGCAGCTTACCTTCGCCCTTGGCATAGCGCGTGGAAGATTCCGGGCCGCTGAACAATACGCCCGCGGGCGTCACGCGCACCGCGACGGTGTTGACGCTTTTATATGGCAAGATTTCCGGCAGCATCTCGGCATCGAGTGTGAGCGTGCCCTGCGCGAAATGGATTACGGCTTTAGCATGTTTGCCATTAGCATTGCCGCGGGCGTCCAATGACACACGCGCGTCGCTTATCGGAATGTCGTGACTGCGAAATAATTTCATCACCGGGGTGCCGGGTTTGCCCGCGGCTTCCAATACTGCGATGCCGTGCGTATTAGAAGCGGGCGGCGCACCGGCAGGCGTGTTTTGTTCCACCGGCACCAGCACGAATGCGCCGCTGAACCGGCCGGTGGCTTTGCCGGCGTAACTTGAATCCGGGCAGGCGGTGAGGAACAGCAGCACCAGGCCTTGTCCCTTGACCGGTCCGGGTGCGGGTTTCCATTGCGGGCCCACGAGTTTGGACAGTTCCGGGAGCGGACGCGCCCAGCCGGCGGTCAAGCCCACGCAGGATTTTTGCGGCGCGATATCCCAGGTTTCCGCGCCGCTGGCCGCGGTGATCCACAAGCCGGCGGCCAGCAACAGCAAACCCGAACCTATATGACGGTGCATAATGTCTCCGGAGATGAGTGGTTACGTCACGGATAATAAGCCTGTTGCATGAGTCTGGAAAACTTCCATCCTGCCACCGCCGCCTGGTTCCGCCGGAGTTTTGCCGCGCCCACTGAAGCGCAGCGCGCCGCTTGGCCCGCGATCCGCGCCGGCCGCCACACGCTGATCGCCGCACCCACCGGATCGGGCAAGACGCTGGCGGCGTTCCTGGCCGCGATTGACGGCTTGGTGCGCGAGGGCCTGGAGCAAGGCCTCAAGAACGAATGCCAGGTGCTGTACGTCTCACCGCTCAAGGCACTGTCCAACGACATCCAGAAAAATCTGCAACAGCCGCTGGAAGGCATCCGCGCAGAACTTCTGAATCAAGGATTGCCCGATGTGAGCATTCGCGCGCTGGTGCGCAGCGGCGACACACCCCAGAGCGAGCGCGAACGCATGCGCCGCGAGCCGCCACACATCCTGGTGACCACGCCGGAATCGCTGTACATCCTGCTGACTTCCGATTCCGGCCGCAGAATCCTGTCCACGGTCAAAAGCGTGATCGTGGACGAGATCCACGCACTCGCCGGCAACAAGCGCGGCGCGCATCTGGCGCTGTCGCTGGAACGTCTGGCGGCGCTCACACCTGCGCCGCCGGTGCGTATCGGTCTGTCCGCCACGCAGAAGCCCATCGAGGAGGTGGCGCGCTTTCTTGTAGGCGATGACTCTTCGACACCGGCGCATGCCCTCACCCCACCGCCGACTCCGTCGGCGGTCCCCCCCTCTCCCCGCAACGCGGGGCGAGGGACAGTGGATGTCCACATTGTGGACGCCGGTCACGTGCGCGAGCGCCGCTTGCACCTGGAACTGCCGCGCTCACCATTGGCGCCAGTGATGGCGAACGAAGTGTGGTCGGAAATCTACGACCGGCTGGCGGAGTTGATCCAATCGCACCGCACCACGCTGATTTTTACCAACAACCGCCGGCACGCGGAGCGCGCCGCGCGGCATCTCGCCGAGCGCATCGGCGAACAGCACGTCACCTCGCATCATGGCAGCCTGGCGCGCGCGCATCGCCTGGATGCGGAGCAGCGCCTGAAGCGCGGCGAATTGAAAGCGCTGGTGGCGACCGCTTCGCTGGAACTCGGTCTCGACATCGGCGAGGTGGACCTGGTGTGCCAGTTGGGTTCGCCGCACGGCATCGGCACCTTTCTGCAGCGCGTGGGCCGCTCCGGCCACGCGCTTGGTGCGCTGCCTGAGGGCCGGCTGTTTCCGCTGTCGCGCGACGACCTGGTGGAATGTGCGGCGCTGCTGGACGCGGTGCGCCGCGGCAAACTCGACGCATTGCGCGTGCCCGTGGCGCCGCTCGACGTGCTGGCGCAGCAGATCGTCGGCGAAGTCGCCTGCCGCGAATGGAGCGAGGCGGAGCTGTACGAGACTTTCCGCCGCGCCTGGCCGTACCACGATCTCAACCGCGAAGCGTATGACGATGTGGTCAGGATGCTGGCGGAAGGCTTCGCCACACGCCGCGGACGGCGCAGCGCGTATCTGCACCACGATCGGGTGAACGGCCGCTTGCGCGGTCGGCGCGGTGCCAAACTCGTGGCCGTCACCAACGGTGGCGCGATCCCCGACCAGTTCGACTACGACGTGATTCTGTCGCCCACCGGCCTGCGCATTGGTTCGCTCAACGAGGATTTTTCCTTCGAGAGCATCCCCGGCGACATTTTCCAGTTGGGCAATACCAGTTATCGCATTCTCAAGATCGAAACCGGCAAGGTGCTGGTGGAGGATGCCAAAGGCCAGCCACCCAACATGCCATTCTGGTTTGGCGAGGCGCCGGCGCGCAGCGCGGAGTTGTCGCTGGCGGTGTCGGACTTGCGCGCGCAAGCGGAGCAGCGGCTGGCAGCGGGCGAAGACCTGATGCACTGGCTGCAGGATGAATGGCAACTCGATGGCGCGGCCGCACGCCAGCTCGCCGAATATCTTGCCGCCGCGCGTGCCGCGCTCTCGGTGCTGCCCACCCAGGACACGGTAGTATTCGAGCGCTTCTTCGACGAGGCCGGCGACCAGCATTTCGTGATCCATTCGCCGTTCGGCGCACGCATCAATCGCGCCTGGGGTCTGGCGCTGCGCAAGCGTTTCTGCCGCAAGTTCAATTTTGAACTGCAGGCGGCGGCGCTGGAGGACAGCATCGTCTTGTCGCTTGGCGTCACTCACAGCTTTCCGCTGGAAGAGCCGGCGCAGTATCTGAATTCCACAACGGCGCTGCCGGTGCTGGAGCAGGCGGTGCTGGCGGCGCCCATGTTCGGCACGCGCTGGCGCTGGGTGGCGAGCACCGCGCTCGCGGTGCGTCGTAATCGCAACGGTAAGCATTCGCCGCCGGCGTTCCAGCGTGCGGATTCCGAGGACCTGGTGGCGTCGGTGTTCCCGGACCAGCTCGCCTGCGTGGAAAATCTCAGCGGTCCCATCGAAATTCCCGAGCATCCGCTGGTGCAGCAGACGCTGAACGATTGTCTGCACGAAGTCATGGATAGCGACGGTTTCCTGAATCTGCTCCGGCGTCTGGAATCCGGTGAACTCAAAGTGGTAGCGCGGGACTTGGCCGCGCCTTCGCCGCTGGCGCAGGAAATCCTCTCGGCACGACCGTATGCGTTCCTGGACGATGCGCCCGCCGAGGAGCGGCGCACACGGGCGGTGCAATCCCGCGGCGTCATGAGCATCGAGGACGCCGGCTCGCTGGCGGAATTGGATCCGCAGGCTATTGCGCGGGTGCGCGCGGAAGTTTGGCCGGAGGCGCGCGACGCCGACGAGCTGCACGATGCGCTCACAGTGCTCGGCTTCATTGCCGAAGCCGAAGGGCAACGTGGTGAGCATCAGGGGGCTCAGTTGTGCACGCTCGATCCTCTACCCCCTCTCCCTCTGGGAGAGGGCGGGGGTGAGGGTCAGGCTGCCGATTCGTTGTTTTTTGGCTGGGATCATCTTTTTGAACGGCTTGTTACTGATCGCCGTGTCACCCGTTTGCGCTTGAATGCCGGAAGCTCCAACTCATTCATCACCCCGGAGAAGGCCGGGGTCCGGGGGTTTGAATCACTGGATTCTGTTGCCATTGTGGGAGCGGTCGTCCCGACCGCGATTGATTTGAATCGTGGCGGAGACCGCCACTCCCACAAGGTGCTGTGGGTCGCTGCCGAACGGCTGCAAGAACTGCTGGCTGTTTACCCCGAAGCAGTACTCGATCCACCGATTGATCCAGTGCGGGACGCGGATGGCGAACCGCCGGCCCGCGTAGATGCACTGCGTGAACTGTTGCGCAGCCGTCTGGAAGCGTCCGGTCCCGTGACCGTCACAGAACTGGCGGAATTGTTCACTCTGCCCGTAAATGAAATCGAGCCGGCGTTGCTCGCTTTGGAAGCCGAAGGCTCCGTCATGCGCGGACATTTCACGCCTCACTATCTGTCCCCCTTTCCCGCTGCTGCTTCGCAGCAGTCTTCCTCTCCCACAAGGGGAGAGGGCGAGGGTGAGGGGGAATCGAAAACCGAATGGTGCGAGCGCCGCTTGCTGGCGCGCATCCATCGTTACACATTGAAGCGTCTGCGCAATGAAATCGAGCCGGTCACGCCGGCGGATTATCTGCGCTTTCTGTTCGAATGGCAGGGCGTCACAGGGGAGCGCGCCGAAGGCCACGCCGCGCTCGCGGCAGCGCTGGAACAACTGGAAGGCTTTTCCGCTCCGGCGGCCGCCTGGGAAACAGACATCCTGCCGACGCGCGTCAGCGATTACGCCGCTTACATGCTGGACCAGCTCTGTGCCGGTGGTGCGGTGGCATGGCTGCGGCTCACGCTGCCGCGCACCAATGGCGACGAACGCCACGCCGGCCCGGTGCGCGCCACACC
>JBAVYM010000032.1:0-18145 GCA_049698775.1 Gammaproteobacteria bacterium | reverse complement strand
GTGCGGTACTGGCGGTTGAGATAGGCTTTCGCGCCCACCTGGATGGCGGAAGCAATCTCCTGCATGCGCTCGTTGCCCGCCGGCTGCTTCAGGATCCAGCCCACGGAAACGACGCCGTACAGGATCGCGAGTGCGCCGCAGATCAGCGCGAACCACAAACCATATTCAATCATCATTTGTGTATCTCCCGTTTATGAAGCGAAAACCCAAAAAATGCTCATGTAGGTTGGGGCGAGCGGAGCGAACCCCAACGATAATCCAAAGTTGGGGTTCGGAAGACCTCACCCCAACCTACGTTTTCTCAAATCCTGAATTCGGTCTTGAGCTTCTTCGGCACAGCGACGTTCTTGAGCACCACATACTGCGGAATACCGTTTTTGTAGGGCGGATAATCCTCGCCCTGGATGAGCGGCGCCAGATAGCGCCGCGCCGCCGCCGTGATGCCGAAACCGTCTTTGGTGATGTACTGGCGCGGCATGTGTTTTTCCTGGTTGGCGACATCGGCGAGCTTCGCCACGCCTATGGACCACCTATAAGGTTTATCCGACTCGCGGACAATCGCAGGCATCACCGCGTTCTCACCTTTCAATGCCAACTCCACGGCGGCCTTGCCGACCGCATACGCCTGTTCCACATCGGTCTTGCTGGCAATGTGGCGTGCGGCACGTTGCAGATAATCCGCTACCGCCCAATGGTATTTGTAACCGAGGTTTTCTTTCACCAGGTTGGCGATGAACGGCGCCACGCCGCCGAGCTGAGTATGGCCGAAGGCGTCTTTGGTTCCGGCTTCGGCCAGGAATTTCCCATCCGCATTGCGTACGCCTTCCGAAACCACGATCACACAATAGCCTTGCCGCTCGACGCTGGCTTGGACCTTGTTCAGGAATGCGGACTCATTGAAGGCAATCTCGGGAAACAGAATGATGTGCGGTGCATCGCTTTGCTTTACCTGAGCCAAACCACCGGCAGCTGCAATCCAGCCCGCGTGCCGGCCCATGACTTCCATGACGAACACCTTGGTTGAGGTCTTAGCCATGGAAGCCACATCCAGCGCGGCTTCCTTTATGGACACGGCCACGTATTTTGCCACCGACCCGAAGCCGGGGCAGCAGTCGGTCACGGCGAGATCGTTGTCCACGGTCTTGGGTACGTGGATGGCCTGGATGGGGTAGCCGAGTGTCCCGGAAATCTGGGAAACCTTGAGGCAGGTATCGGCCGAATCGCCGCCACCGTTGTAGAAGAAGTAGCCGATGTTGTGGGCCTTGAAAACCTCGATCAGACGCTCGTATTGGGCGCGATTTTCGTCCAGGCCCTTGAGCTTGTAGCGGCAGGAGCCGAACGCGCCGCCGGGCGTATGCCTCAGGGCCTTGATCGCGCTGGCCGGTTCCTTGCTGGTATCAATCAGGTCTTCCGTCAGTGCGCCGATGATGCCGTTGCGGCCGGCATAGACTTTGCCGATGCGGTTTTTGTGCTTACGGGCGGTCTCGATGACCCCGCAGGCGCTGGTATTGATGACGGCGGTGACGCCGCCGGACTGGGCGTAGAGGGCGTTCTTTGTGGAAGCCATGGACTTGGAAACTCTTGTATTTCTGGACATGGCGGCGGCAGGACCGCGAACCGCCGGGCATTGTAGCGGGGCGCCGGGGAATTGCAAAAACCCGGAACAGCGAGCGCGTGAAATGTCAAAACGGACCTCGCAGAAGCCGTTGCGCGTTGACGTTATCGGGGTCAACGGGTACTTTACGCCTGCCTTGAAAGGCCGCTGGTCCGGCCAGCCCGCACGCGGGCCTTGCGGACCTCCCTAATTCCAAGCGAGATACTGCATGAGAATTGTGCTGCTCGGAGCGCCCGGTTCCGGCAAGGGGACCCAAGCCAGGAAACTGGCGGATAAATACCGCGTGCCGCATGTGTCCACCGGCGACCTGCTCAGAGCAGCGCTGGCCGCCGGTACGCCCCTGGGACTTCAGGCCAAGGCGGCGATGGACGCGGGCCAACTGGTCTCGGACGAGATCGTACTCGGCATCATCCGTGAACGGCTGCGTAGTGCGGACGCCCAAAAAGGCGCGATCCTGGACGGCTTCCCGCGCAACATCGCCCAGGCCCAGGCGCTCGACGCCATGCTGCGCAATCTCAACCAGCCGCTCGATTGTGCGGTGCTACTGGACGTGGATTTCGACGTGCTCATGCAGCGCTTGGCCGGCCGGCGCAACTGCGACAACTGCGGCGCCACCTATAACATCTACACCAATCCTCCGCGTCTCGATGAGCAATGCGACCGTTGCGGCGCGACCCTGCACCACCGCGCCGACGACAACGAAGTGACCATCAACAACCGCCTCAAGGTATATGAGGCGCAGACCAAACCGTTGATTGAGTATTATCGCAACCAGGGCCGGCTCGAGATCGTCAATGGCGTAGGTGAGGTGGACGAGATCTTCCGGCGCCTGCTGGTGGTGCTCGATCCCATCGCCAAAGGTTTGCGTAAGCCGAAACTGCCACCGCCACCGCCCACGAAACCCGTCAAACACATCAAACCGGCTGCGCCCGCGAAAGGCAAGTCGGTGAAACCGGCGGGCAAGCCGTCAGTGAAAGCGCCGGCGAAACTGCAGTCGAAGAAGTCACCGCTCAAATCACCTGTGAAGCAAAAACCCGCCGCAAAACTGGCGCGCGCCAAACCAAAGCCTGCTAAGATCGCAAAGCGTCTTGCCAAAAAAAGTCGCGCACGCAGATAAGCGCGGCGTTATTCCGATTCGGCAGGGTGTGCTTGCGCGCCGTATGGTTTTGTCTTGATCGCCGGTGTATGGATGCACTCTACATCAGGGTCATTTATTTCTGTGGATGAATTTCAAGCGCGCCGCCGTTGACGGTGAGCATGGTTTTGCCTTCCAGCATTTCAAGCAACGCGCGGCCCGCGGTTTCCAGGCGCCAGCCGCAGAGTATTTCAAGATCGCGCTGGCCACGCACCAGTTGTTCCAGTTCACCGCGTGTCGCCAGTTGCGCGGGGCTGACGCCGGCTTCGGCGCCTTGTATGCGCAGCACCGCCATGAGTGCATCCACCAGCGCATCGTCATGTGACGTCAACCGTTCGGGTGCGGCTGCCGGTTTTTCGCCGCCCTCGACCGTGTTGATGAGCGCGAGCAATTCTTCGCCATATTTGCGGACTGCACTCTCCTGCATGCCGCGGATTGAATGCAAGGCTTCCGGATCTCGCGGCAATTGCCGCGCGAGATCGGTGAGCACGTCATCCTTCAAGACCCATTGGCGCGGCAGATTGTTCGACATGGCCTGACGTTCACGCCACGCGGCGAGCGCCTTGGCAGCAGCAAATTGGCGGCCTTTCAAGCGGTGCAATCCGCGCAGGCGTTGCCAGGCGGTGTCCGGATCGGGACGATACGTGGCGGGGTCCGTGAGCCGCGCAGTTTCGGTTTCCAGCCACTTGATCCGGCCCTGGACCTCCAGCTTGTGTTTGAGCAGCGGGTAAATTTCGCGCAGATAACGCACGTCATCCGCGGCATATTGCAGCACCGCTTCCGGCAGCGGACGGCGTGACCAGTCCGCGCGCGTGTGGCCTTTTTCCAGATTCACGCCCAGCAAACCCTGCACCACGTTGGCGTAACCCGCCTGATCCGGGAAACCCGCAAAACTCGCCGCCAGTTGGGTATCGAAGATGGGCGCCGGAATCCGGCCACCGAGATGAAAGAACGTTTCCAAGTCCTGACGCGCGGAATGCAGCACCTTGGTGAGCGCCGGGTTCTGCAACAGCGCGAACAGCGGATCCAGGGACTTGATTGCCAGCACGTCCACGCAAGCAACCAGTTCGGGCGTGGCCAGTTGCACCAGGCATAACTGCGGGTAATAGGTGCGCTCGCGCATGAATTCCGTATCCAGCGCCAGCCAGCCGGAGTTCTGCAGCCGCGCGCAAACGGAACCCAGTGCCTCGCCGGTTTCAACCCACAAATAATCGTCAGCCATGCAAAACCCCTGGATGCCCGTTTGCCGCGCCGGCGCCACACGGTATGATGCCCGCCGGTCCGGAGTAGCTGACACAAAATGAAAGCGATTGTACGCACCTGCTGGAGGATTTGCCTGCTCAAGGATGGGCCGCAGGTATTTCCCCATTCCTGGTCGCTGTTTGCGGTGGTGCTGGTGATTTACCTGGGCGTGGATGCGGCCGTGCTATTTGCCCAAGGCGTGCGTGGTCTTGCCGTCATTCCACAGACCTTGTGCGATACCGGATTGGAGCTGATATTTTTCGTCGTGGTGCTGGGGATTTGGCACAAGCTGGGCCGCTTCAATCAGACCGCCACCGCCCTGTTCGGTACCGGCACGATCATCACCTTGGCCGCCATCCCCGTCAGTTTTGCCATCACCTTGCTGCCGCATTCGCCCATTGGCTATGTGGCCGGCGTACTGGTGTACGGTATTCTTGCCTGGAGTATCCTGGTCATGGGGCATGTCACCCGCCATGCACTGGATACCGGCTTGACCATCGGCATTGTCATCGCGGCCGCTTACACCTTGTTGAACTTCGCGTTGTTTGCACTATTTTTCCCCCTCAAGAGTTGACATGCGCATCCATATCATCGGCATCTGCGGAACCTTTATGGGCGGCATTGCCGCGCTCGCCAAGGCCGCCGGTCATGAGGTCAGCGGCTCGGATGCCAATGTCTATCCGCCCATGAGCAGCCAGCTCGAATCCCTGGGCATCCGGCTGCTGGAAGGCTACACGCCCGAACATCTGAAACCCGCGCCGGACTGCGTGCTGGTGGGCAATGCCTTGTCGCGCGGCAATCCCGAGGTGGAAGCCGTGCTGACGCGCGGATTGCCTTATGCCTCCGGCCCGCAGTGGCTGGCGGAAAATATACTGAAGCATCAGCACGTGCTGGCGGTGGCGGGCACGCACGGCAAGACCAGCACCGCGTGCATGCTGGCCTGGATACTGGAATGCGCGGACCTGGATCCCGGTTTTCTGATCGGCGGCGTGCCGCGGGATTTCACCGTGTCCGCGCGCAGGGGTGCGGGCAGGTTCTTCGTGCTGGAAGCGGATGAATACGATACCGCGTTCTTCGACAAGGGTTCCAAATTCCTGCATTACCGGCCGCGCACGCTGATCCTCAACAATCTCGAATACGACCATGCCGACATCTTTCCGGATCTCGCCAGCATTGAAACCCAATTCCAGTATCTGCTGCGCACCGTGCCCGGCAACGGCCTGATCGTGGTCAACGGCGCCGACGCCAATCTGCAGAGCGTGATCCAGAAGGGTTGCTGGACGCCGCGCGAGACCTTCGCGCTGGCGGAGGCGGACTGGACCGCACGGCATATTTCCGAGGACGGCGGCACCTTCAATGTCCTGTACCACGGCAAAACCGCCGCCACGGTGGAGTGGGACCTGATGGGCGTGCACAACGTGCAGAACGGGCTGGCCGCGATTGCCGCCGCGCATCATGTAGGCGTGGAGCCGCGGCGGGCGGCGGAAGCCCTGATCCGCTTCCGGGGCGTCAAGCGCCGCCTCGAAGTGCGCGGCCGGATTGACGGAGTGACGATCTACGATGACTTCGCGCATCATCCCACCGCCATCGCCGCCACGCTCGCAGGATTGCGCAAGCGCGTGGGCGCGGAACGCATCTTGGCGGTGCTGGAGCCGCGTTCTGCGAGCATGAGAATGGGCGTGCACCGCGACATCCTGGCGGCTTCGCTGGAGGCGGCCGATCGCGTGTTCATTTATCAACCGCCCGGTGTGAACTGGGACGTGGCCGGCGCCATGCAGCCACTGGGTCCGCGCGCCAGCGTCAGCGGCGACTTGCAAGCGCTGGTCAGCATGGTGGCCGGCGAGATCCGGCAAGGCGACCACGTGCTCGTAATGAGCAACGGCAGCTTCGGCGGTTTCAACGAGAAGTTGATGGCACGCTTGCAATATCCCGCGGCGCCGCAGCCAGGGAGTGAGGAGTGAGGGCTCGGGCCGTGTTCCAGCCGAAATGCCAGTGGTATTTCGGCCGGTCTGAGCGCCCGTGCAGGAAGCACGGGCCGGCAGCCGCACCATGGATGGTTGGTACGCACAGTGAAAGAAGGGCACCGTGGCCTCGACCATTCCACTGTTTCCGCTGAACACCGTGCTGTTTCCCGGTGGGCCGCTACCGCTGCGCATCTTTGAAATGCGTTATCTCGACATGGTGGGCCGCTGCCTCAAGCAAGAGGAAGGTTTTGGCGTGTGTCTCGTCGAGCAGTGCAGTGAAACCGGACCGGCGCACACCTACACGGTGGGTACTTTGGCTCGCATCCATGATTGGAGCAACGGTCCGGACGGGCTGCTCAACATTCTGGCGCGGGGCGAGCGGCGGTTCCGCGTGACGCGCGTGCGCCCGCAGCATGACGGCTTGAACATGGGTGAAGTGGAATGGTTGCCTGATGAACCGTCACTGCCGCTGCCGGATTCGGCCAGACCGCTGGCGGAACTATTGCATCAGTTGCTGATGCAGATGCCGGAGCGCTACGCGGCGATCACGCCCGCGTATGAGGATGCCACCTGGGTCGGTTATCGGCTGGCGGAAATACTGCCCGTGCCCATGGTGCAGCGGCAGAATCTGCTGGAGATTTCCGATCCGCGCATGCGGCTGGATATCATCGCGACGCTGATGCAGGCGCAGACCCAAAGCTGACTGATACGTTTTGTCGTCATTCCCGTTCCCGCAGAAGACTGTTCCCGTTCTGGCGGGGTGGAGATAGGTCTTACGTGGCTGACAAGAACCTATCTCAAAGTATCGTTCGCCCCGGATCAAGTCCGGGGCAAGCTCTGAGCGTAGCGCCGCAGGCGCGGAGTCGAAGGGGGTTAAATCCGTGATTTTCCTTGTTTCGACTTCGCGGAGCTACGCTCAACACGAACGATTGAAGGATTTTGTGATGGATTCAAATATGAATAGGTGTGTCTTCAGGCTCTGCTGGTTTTCTGGAACGCCTTGCTCGCTGCGACCAATGTGGCTTCAATATCGGCTTCAGTGTGAGCCGCCGACACAAAGCCGGCTTCGTAAGCCGAGGGCGCGAGATAGATACCTTCCGCCAGCATACCGTGGAAAAAACGTTTGAAGCGTGCCACGTCGCAAGCCATGACCTTGGCATAATCATTGATCGCCGGCTCGTCGGTAAAAAACAGTCCGAACATGCCGCAGACGTGGTTGGTGGTGAACGGAACACCCACGGCTTTTGCGGCACTGCGCAAGCCTTCCGTCAATCGCTGCGTGCTGTTGTTCAGTTTCTCGTAAAACTCCGGCATGTCCAGCAATTCCAGCGTGGCAAGGCCTGCCGCCATGGCCACCGGATTGCCGGATAAAGTGCCGGCCTGATACACCGGCCCGAGCGGCGCGAGCTGTTGCATGATGTCACGCCGTCCGCCGAATGCGCCCACCGGCAGGCCGCCGCCGATGATTTTTCCGAGCGTGGTCAAATCGGGGTTGACGTTATAGAGTGCTTGCGCGCCACCGTGCGCCACGCGGAATCCCGTCATCACTTCATCAAAAATCAGCACACTGCCGTACTGCGTGCATTGTTCGCGCAGCGTTTCCAGAAATCCGGGAACCGGCGGCACGCAATTCATGTTACCAGCGACCGGTTCGACGATCACGCAGGCGATTTCCGAGCCGAATTGTTTGAATGCCGCGTGCACGGCGGCACTGTCGTTGTAAGGCAGGGTGAGCGTGAGCGCGGCGAATGGCGCTGGTACTCCTGCGGAACTCGGTACGCCGAACGTGAGCGCACCCGAGCCGGCCTTGACCAGCAGCGAGTCCGAATGACCGTGATAACCGCCCTCGAATTTAAGGATTTTGTCACGGCCGGTGAAGCCGCGTGCCAAGCGGATGGCACTCATGGTGGCTTCGGTGCCGGAATTCACCATGCGCAGCAGTTCGATGGATGGCATGAGTTTGCAAATTCGTTTCGCCAACCGCGTTTCCAGTTCGGTGGGCGCGCCGAAGCTCAAACCGTTTTCAGCGGTTTCGCGGACCGCGTGCAGTACCTGCGGATGCGCATGCCCTACGATCATCGGACCCCAGGAGCCCACGTAATCAAGGTAACGGCAGCCGCGCGTGTCATATATATAGGCGCCCTCGGCGCGCGCGATGAAAATCGGTTCACCGCCCACGCTCTTGAAGGCGCGCACCGGTGAATTCACACCGCCGGAGATGTAGCGTTGGGCGTCCGCGAAGAGGTTTGCTGACATTTTCCCTTACTCCGAATTTGCGGTTATTTTGCCGCGGCAGTTGTTTTGTGGGAGCGGCGATACTCGCCGCGATGTTTTAAACTCAAGAATCGCGGCGAGTGCAGATTTTTGCTCCTGCAAAATCTGCATTTCCACCATCCCTGGCGGTCATCGCCGCCCCCACAATAGATGATCCGGACTCATTGAAACAACCGCGTATAACGGTGTGTGGCGGTTTCTGTATCGGCCACGCCGAACAGCCCGCTGATGACTGCAAGCATGTCGGCACCGGCGCGGATGAGTGCGCTGCCGTTTTCCGGCGTAATGCCGCCGATGGCGCAAATCGGGATCGTCAACTGCCGGTGTGCTTCCTCCAACAGGGACAGCGGTGCGGGTACCGCTTCCGGTTTGGTGGGCGAAGCAAAGAAACTACCGAAGGCCACGTAATCGGCGCCCGCGTGGGCGGCGGTTACGGCCCGGTGCAGCGAGTCGTAGCAGGATACGCCGATGACGGCGCGTGGACCCAGTTGTACCCGCGCCTCTTCAAGCGCCGCATCGTCCTGGCCGAGATGCACGCCGTCCGCACCGGTCTCCGCCGCCAGTGCCACGTCGTCGTTGATTATAAAAAGCACTTCATGCTCGCGGCACAGTTGCCGCAATGCGCGGGCCTCGCGCTTGCGGCGCAGATGCTCATGGGTCTTGTCGCGGTACTGCACCAGGCGCGCACCGCCACGGATCGAGGCTTGTACTGCGGGCAAGAGCTGGTCGCCTGCGGTGAGTATGTGGTCGGTGACGGCATACAGGCCATGCAACGAACGGGAAGGCGTACTCATGGGTTGATTTGGCGATTCGGAATGGCTTGGCCTTTCCCCAAACCCCAGGCGTGTTTCAGTGTTTCCCAGGCATAACGCTGCGCACGCTCGGCCGCTTCATGCACGTCCTGACCTTGCGCGAGCAGTGCCGCCAACGCCGAGGCGAGGGTGCAGCCGGAGCCATGATATTTTCCCGGCAGCCGCGGCCAGGTGAAATCCTGCCGTGTGCCGCCGCGGCTGAACAAGACGTTGTGTACTTCCGCGGTATCCTCGTCGGCGCCCTTGATGAGCACATGCCGGCAGCCGTGCTTTAACAATAGCGCGGCACGCGCCTGCGCATCGGCGGCGCGGGGCGCCAGCCGGCGGCTTTCAGCCGCGTTGGGCGTAATCACGGTGCACAGCGGCAGCAATCCATCCAGATACACTTTGATCAAGTCTTGTTCGGCCAACGCCGCACCACCACTGGCGACTAATACCGGATCCAGTACCACCGGGATTCCCGGGTGCACGCGTAACAACTGCGCCACGGCACTGCCGATGGCGGCGTTCGCCAGCAGGCCAAGCTTGATGGCCGCCACCGGTAAATCCGCCAATACCGCTTCGGCTTGCTGCACAAGCAATTGCGGCGAGACCGCCTCGACGCGCCACGCGTTTACCGTATCCTGCACCGTCAGCGCGGTCACCACCGGTGCCGGATGAGCGCCAAGCGCGGTGACGGCCTGAATATCCGCCGCGAGACCGGCGCCGCCCGAAGGGTCGTTGCCGGCGATGATCAGCACCACCGGCGGTTGTATGGAAGCGCGCATGCGCAAATTTTAACCCCAGCAGGTTCCGCTGCCGGGAACGGCGTGCGAAAATATGCCTCCTCGCGTAGTCAGACCGGATATCCTTCAAAGTCATGAGTGCCGTTGCTCCCGTAGCCACAAAAACCATAATGAAAGCCTACATGTGCGTCATCTGCGGATTCGTTTACGAGGAGGCCAAGGGCCATCCCGAGAGCGGCGTGTCGCCGGGCACCAAGTGGGAGGATGTGCCGATCAACTGGCATTGTCCGGATTGCGGCGCGGGCAAGGAAGATTTTGAAATGATTGAAATATAAGAAAGTGAGGGGTGAGGGAGTAAGGGGTGAGGGGTCGGAAAAATAAGCCAAGCGCCTCACTTCATGGCCCGCATCTGTCATACCATCCTGGTTTCTTTCCTCGCATTAAAGGGTGCATTCCGATGGGACTCAAGCTTCGATGCATGAAAACCGGGTGCGACTGTGCATCCGGGGCGCTGGCTCTCATTATTTTGTGTGCGGCCAGCCTGACGCCGCACGCCAGCCTGGCCGCGACTGCGCCGGCGGCTGCGGATGCCTGCGGCCCAATCGTAAACACGCACGGCACGGTGATGCCGCCGCAGGACGTGGACATGTGGCAGGCGCCGCGGGATGCCTCGGGCGAGCACGAGCTGATTCTGGCGGTGCACCGCGACAAGGATCGCTTTTGCTACGTGTACCGCTGGCAGGGCGTCGTGCACACCATCGCACCCGTGATCCACATGCGGCGTGGCGAGCACTTCGCGATCCGGATCGTAAACGAT
Source organism: Gammaproteobacteria bacterium (assembly GCA_049698775.1). Lineage (GTDB taxonomy): Bacteria > Pseudomonadota > Gammaproteobacteria > Natronospirales > REEB76 > REEB76. The sequence goes on along the minus strand of JBAVYM010000032.1, from coordinate 7,561 downwards.
ATTGCCAGCCAGAGTCCCGGCGAAAGCGTGCCTTCCACCGCGATTCCTCCTTGCAAGCCGATGGTCATGCCCGAGGTGCCCGTACAGCGCTGGGGCGGCTATCTCAATCACACCATTGACGACCGCGATTTCAAGATGAAGCCGGTTGACACGAACCTGCATCTGCACGGGTTCGAAGGCCCGGCGTCCGAGGAGAACGTGTTCCTCTCGACGCTGAGCACAAAGATGCACGCCTGCGAATACCGGATCACCATCCCGCGCACGCAGCCGCCCGGTACCTACATCTATCATCCGCATGCACACGGCGCGGCCGATACGGAACTTGGCGATGGCCTCGTCGGCGTGTGGATCGTGAACCCGGATACACCGCAGATACCGCGTGCCGATCAGCATGTGCTGTTGCTGACGTATCAGGTGGGTCAACCCAACGACGGGCCCAGTCCTTCCAACGCTGAGAGTCTCGCCTACGGGACAGCGGCGGCGATGCATGAAGCGGCGCTCAAGCCGGCACCGCCCGTCCACTACGATCCGTTCAATCCGCCTCCATGGCCGACTGCTTTTCCGATGCGTACCGGCGGGATCGTGCTGAACGGTTGCGGCGGCCCGTTCGCAGAGTCGTTGATCAGCGTGGACGGTGCAAACGAGCCGGCTGCGTTGCGCATTCCGGCCGGTCGCACGCAATTGCTGCGCTTCGTCAATGGTACCGCGGATTCGCCCAAGCTGCTGCGCTTGCGTGATGCTCAAGGGCATGCGCTGCCGTTCGAATTGGTCGAACGTGACGGTGTGCCGGTTTCCGGTGATATGCAGCATCCTTATGCGCACTACATCACGATGAAAGAATTGATGCTCTCGCCGATGTCGCGTGCTGCCATCCTGTTAACCGCACCGGCTGGTGCCGGTTTCGTCCTGTCGAGCGAACCCTGGTGCGAAGGGTTTACTCGTGAGACTCACCATGACCTGCTGCGGATCACCGTCGTCGCCAATGCCGGCGATCGTCCGCATGTGCTGCGTTCGATGCCCATCGCAGTTGCCGATACGCCGGCAGCGCGGCTCGTCGCCTGGGTGGCTGCGCATTCCTCGCTCGTCCATCGGCGTGCGATTGCCTTCACCGAATATGCCTTTCCCAAGCGCGGCAAGATCCCGCTGCATGGGGCTTTCTACATTACCGACACCACCAATCCAGATTTTCACGAGCACCCGTTCTGGCCGGTATTCAAGCCAGGTGCAACGGTGCCGTCCAATCCGGATATCGTGGTCAAGCAAGGCACCATCGAGGTGTGGTATCTGATCAATGCCACGCTGGAGAACCACGACTTCCACATCCACCAGATGGCCTTTGTGCAGGAGCGCAACTACAGTGGAATACCGATGACGGTGGACACCGTGTTTCAGCCCGTCGGCAAATTGCTGCCGAATCCCCGTGACCCGGACTATCCGCTGATCCAGCCGAGCGTCAGCAAGGTGATCCTCGACTTCCGGCACGTGCCGAAAGGCACCTTCGTGTTCCATTGCCACATGCTGGCGCACGAAGATCAGGGCATGATGGGAGTGATTCGCGTGGAGTAGCTACGGCGTGGCAAACAAGATTTCGACATTATCGAAATTTGGAAATGCGGCTATGCTGCTTTTGCAGCACGCGACGTACAGGGATGTACAAGTGCCGCGCGAGGCAGGATGCCGTGAGCGGCCAGCACGCAGCATGCCTAGAGCTGTTCCACTTTATATCCAGCCTTCTTGAAACTCGCCAACAATCCATCCAGCCCGATCAGGTGCAGCGCGCCCACCACCACAAAATACGGCCGCTCGCTGCGCAGCATGCGCCGCAGACGCGGAAACCACGCCCGGTTGCGGTCCACGATCAGAAGTTTGTAGGTCAGCGGGTAATTGCCAAAATCCTGCTGCATGATTTTTTCCAGGGCCGCGTTGTCGCCGTTTTTCCAGGCGCTGATAAGGGCGTCAATTTCCAGATTGAAACGCGTGGCTTCGTTCAGGGATTCCAGCAGCATGTCTTGCTGAACCTTCGCGGGCAGTCCGGCCAGTAGCCTGAGCTGGTAACGGGGCGTCTCCAGGCCGATTATCCGTTTATCCATCATCTGCGCCTCATCGGCGAAATGATGGTCCACACCGTCGCTGGCCCTGAAACCCGCTTGGGTCAGTTGCATATCCAGCACCGCGATGCTGCCCAGCCAGGGACGCAGCCGGTCGAGCCGGCTCATGTCAATGCCGAGTTTCTGTGCTCCGGTTGCCACCTGCTGATACACGTCCGGTGGCAATTCCGTGCGCAGCGATTTGCCTTTTGGGTAAGCACCCATGCGCAGCGCTTCCTGCTGCATACTGGCCGGGTCCACCATGGTGAGATTGATCTCCTCCACCAGCGCCGTCGAGTGCCTGAAAGCGGTTTCCATTACCGCCGGCAGCGGGTAATCATCCGGGTTGAGCGCGTGGATCGAGCCTGCAAGATAAAGACTCTCACGACCGCGGCTCACGCGCCAAAGCGGATGCAGGACGGAAGCCGCCGGTGCGGCCGCGTTTGCAACAGGCGCGGCGGACGCAGCCGCGGCGGCAGTGGTTGGGGTGGCGGCATATGCGGATGCGGTTGCCGACGCGCACAGCAGCACCAATAAAACACGCAGGAAAATTTTTATCATGACAACGCTCTGGTTTGAGGACGCAACATCGGCCGATGTGGATATGCAGTTTACAACTTCTCCACCCATTCTATCTGTGTCTCGATACGCCCATCCGCGTGCAATGTCAGCCAGCGCATGCCGGGCGAGCGGCTGTCGAGTGCGAAATCTTTTGAGCCCGGCAGGAATTGTGCGCAGGTGGACGGCGCGGCCAGCAGCCGCACCTCGCGGTGCCGCGATTCAAATGCCTGGTGTACGTGCCCCCACAGTACGCCGCGCACATTGCCGGCGCGATCCACAACGTCAAAGAATTCATCCGCGTTATCGAGGGCAATGCGGTCCAGCCAGGCACTGCCGACCGGAACCGGTTGGTGATGCAAGGCGATGAGAACCGGGGAATCCGATGCCGCACGCAGCGCGGTTTCCAGAAATTCCAGTTCGGATTTATCCAGATGGCCCGCGATTTTCCCGCTGACCAGGGTATTCAGCAGCACAATGCGCCACTTCCCAAGCGCATGTACGCCGCCCACGCGGATACCCGCGCCGGTGACGGTATGCAAATCCTTCAGCTCGTCATGATTGCCTGCGATCACCGCCACCGGTACCGACAATTGCCGCAGCATGTCTGCCAGTGCCTGATAGGCGGGCGGTGGCTGATCGTGCACCAGATCGCCGGTCACCAGCACCAGGCCGGGCTTTGGGCGCCGGACCGCGGCATCCAGCACGCTTTGCAAACTTTGGCGCGTGTTGACGCCGTAGAGCGTTTTTCCGGGCTCCGCAAACAGGTGCGTGTCGGTAATCTGCAGCAGGCGGACGGGAGTAGAATCAGCGGCCATCGGCGCTACACACGGTACCAAGCATGTCCAATCGTACCATCTCCATGAGCGATCAGCTTTACGACTATCTGCTGAAGGTATCCCTGCGCGAGCCGCCGATACTTAAACGCCTGCGCGAGGAAACCGCGCGGCATCCCAAACACGGCATGCAGATTTCCCCGGAACAGGGCCAGTTCATGCGCCTGCTGGTGCGCATGATGGGCGCCAGCCGCTGTCTCGAGATCGGCGTGTTCACCGGTTACAGCAGTCTGTCGGTCGCGCTGGCGCTGCCGGATGAAGGCCGCATCCTGGCCTGTGACGTGAGCGAGGAATACACCGCGGTGGCACGGCGTTACTGGAAGGAAGCGGGCGTGGAGCGCAAGATCGAATTGCGCCTGGCCCCCGCGCTGGAAACCCTGGATACCCTGCTCAAGCGCGGCGAACAGGGACGCTATGATTTCGCTTTCATTGACGCCGACAAGGGTAATTATCTGAATTACTACGAGCGTGTGATCCGGCTGCTGCGGCCGGGCGGTCTGGTGGCAGTGGACAACGTGCTGTGGAGCGGCGGCGTGATAGACAAGAAGGACAAGAGCGAAGATACGGTGGCTATCCGCCAGTTCAACGAAACCTTGCATGCCGACCGGCGTATTGAACTCAGCATGCTGCCCATCGGTGACGGCCTGACTCTGGCGCGCAAGCATCCCTGAACGCCTTGTCTAACAGGAGGAACTGTCCATGAAAGTATTTGTAACCGGCGCCAACGGCTATATCGGCTATGCAGTGGCCTGCGCGCTGCGGCGTGCTGGTCATGAGGTCCATGGAATGGTGCGGCGCAAAGAAAGCGAGATTCTGCTGCAGCGCGCAGAAATCCATCCGGTGCTGGGAGCGATGCAAAAACCAGCCGAAGTGCAGTCCACCGTCGAGCAATGCTCCGTGTTGATCCATGCGGCGGCGGATTATCAGGCCGACACGCTGAAAGTGGACAGACTCATGATGGAAATGTTGTTGGCCATGGGCAAACGCGGCGCACAACCGAAGACCGTGATTTATACCAGCGGTGTATGGGTGCAGGGTGATACCGGCGGCGAGCCGGCAGACGAAACCGCGCCACTCAGGCCGGCGCGCATGGTGAAGAGCCGCCCCGAGATCGAACGCATGGTGCTGGAACATCCGGATGTCCGTGGCTTGGTGGTCCGGCCCGGCTGTGTGTACGGCGGCCGCGGCGGTCTCACCGGCGGCTGGTTCAGCGGCGCCGACAAGGGCGAGGTCAGTATCATCGGCGACGGCAACAACCACTGGAGCATGGTGCATGTGGAGGATTTGGCGGAAGCCTACCTGCGGCTTGCTGAGAGCGGGTTCAAAGCGGAGGTTTTCAACATTACCGATCGTTCACGTTCCACAGTGAACGAAATGGCCGCCGCGGCTGTCATAGCGGCGGGTGGCAAGGCAAAGTTCAAGTACGTGCCGCTGCCCGAGGCGCAAAAGAGCATGGGCGATTTTGCCGAGTGCCTGACGCTCGATCAGCACGTGGACAGTCGCAAAGCGGTGCGTCTGCTGGGCTGGCAGCCGAAGCACGGAGGATTTGTGGATGGCGTTTCAACCTATTATGCCGCGTGGAAAGCGTGGCAATAACCGGCGGGAGGTGTCGCGATGAAAAGTCTTAAACCGGCAAATATTTGGGCCGCGGCGGGCAGTGCCGCATTGATTGCACTGGGCGCGCTGTCGGTCAGTGCCCCTGCTGTGGCGGGACCGAAACTTCTGACGCCGCAGGCGGTGATCCGCATTCCGGGCGGCGAACACGGCATCGGTTTCGATGACATCGGTTATTTTCCGCAACTGGATCGGGTCTCGATCCCCGCCGGCCAGACCGGCAAGCTGGTGCTGATCAATCCGACCGGCGGTGCCATCACTGACACCTACCAGGTAACGGGTGCGGCCGCCGCGGCCGCGCACGGTCATGAAGAAGGCACGTCGTCGGCCGCTTATGGGGATGGTTATATCTTCGCCAGCGATCACGGCCAGCCCGGCGTGGTGGTCCTGGATGCCCGCGACGGCAAGGTCGTGACCCGCGTCAAGCTGGCGAGTGGGCCGGATTACGTTCGCTATCTGGAATCGCGGCACGAACTGTGGGTGACCGAGCCGGGCGCCAAGCAGATTCAGGTGTTCAACATCAACCCCGCCCCGAAACTGGTCATCACCTTGAGCGGCGTGATTCCGGTGGCCGGCGGTCCCGAGGCGCTGGTGTTCGATCCGGCGTTGAACCGCGGTTACACGAATTTGTGGAAGGAAAAGACCGCGGTCATAGACCTGAAAGCCCAGAAACTGGTGGGCGAGTGGACCGACTCCTGTCAGGGACCGCGCGGTTTGGCACTGGATGCCGCGAAGGGTTTCCTGTTCGTGGGCTGCTCCGAGGGCAAGGTGGCGGTACTGGATGTGAAGCAGGACGGAAAAGTGCTGGCTACCGCCAAGTCGGGCGCAGGCATAGATATCATCAGCTACAATCCACGCTCACGGAATCTCTACGTGCCGGGCGCGCGCAGCGCCAGCATGACAATATTCAGAGTGTCGCCGTCCGGATCATTGCGGCCGCTGGCAACCTATCGCACTGCGAAAGGCTCGCATTGTGTGACCGATGACGGCAGGGGTACGGCCTTCGTCTGCGATCCGCATGCCGGCACAATCCTGGAGATCAGGGATCAGTGAGCAGAGGTGTATTTGCCGAGCAACGGCTCCAGCACACAACAAAAAACAACACTGCCTGCCACGGCGATGACCACAATCCAGTTCCAGCCGCTGCCGCCGAGCGGCAGGATGTGCAGACCGTAGAGCAGGGAGGCCAGTGCCGCTAAAAGATACAGCGGTCCTGTGTAAAAACAGTGTCGCCGCCGGCAACGGCGGGCGTTCACGAGACAGGCGGCGCCCGCTACACTAAATCCGACAGTCCAGAGCACGGTTCGGGCAAGGTTGCCCATGGCGCCGCCGATGACGATCAAGACCCAAGGCCCCACCCACAACAACCAGACGGCCCAGCGGGAACCGAGCAGATCTTTTCCCTGGCTTGTGGTGCATTCCGGCATGGGAGCAAGACGATGATTTGCCAGACCGAAGTATAGACCCGAAAGTTTCCGCTATCAGGATACCGGCTCCAGCCAACCATATTTGTCAGGTGTTTTGCCGTCGAACAGGCCGAAGAACAACTGCTGCATCTTGCGCGTCACCGGGCCCGGTTGACCATTGCCCACGGGCTTGCGGTCCACCGAACGGAGCGGCGTGATTTCCGCAGCGGTGCCGCACATGAATACTTCATCTGCGACGTACAGGTATTCGCGCGGCAACTCGCGCTCGACCACCCGGATGCCGGCGTCGGCAGCGAGCTTCATGAGCGAGTCGCGGGTGATGCCGTTCAAGATCGCCGCGCTCGCCGGTGTGGTGTGCAACGCGCCATCGAATACCAGGAACAGGTTTTCGCCCGCGCCCTCGCTGAGTAATCCGGTGCTGGCGAGCGCAATGCCTTCGCCGAAGCCGAGCCGACGCGCTTCACGCGCCACCAATTGGCCGGACAGGTAATTGCCGCCGGCCTTGGCGCCGGCTGGAATGGTGTTGGGCGCGAAGCGTTGCCAGGATGACACGCAAGCGTCTATGCCTTTCTCGATCACATCGCTGCCAAGATAGCTGCCCAGTTCCCAGGCGCCCACCGCTACCTCGGTGGGAGTTTCGGCGCTCAGGCTGGCGCCCTGATTGCCGGCACCGCGGAACACGATGGGACGGATATAGGCTTTCTTGAGATCGTTGACACGCACCACTTGGTGGCAGGCGGCCGTAAGTGTCGCTGCGTCGTAGGGCATGGCGATGTCGTAGATCTTCGCGGAATTGAACAGGCGCTTCATGTGGTCGGCTAACCGGAAAATGATCACGCCCTTGGGCGTTGGATAACTGCGGATGCCTTCGAACACCGAGGAGCCGTAGTGCAGTGCGTGCGCCATCACATGGGTGGTGGCCTCGGCCCAGGGTTTGATCTTGCCGTTGTGCCAGATATGCGAAGGATATTGGGTAGCCACGGGCATGCCTTTTCGGGGTAGGGGGGGGAACCGGTTTTTGGGGTGCATCGCAGCCGGC
>JBAVYM010000031.1:0-24633 GCA_049698775.1 Gammaproteobacteria bacterium | reverse complement strand
GGTATATAAATATGCGCCAACATACGCATCGCGGTAGGCCTTGTTCTCAAGTTTTCGGACTTTAACTTCTTTAGTGGTCACAGGTACTTCCCGTCTTATCTTCCAAATTCTTTTTTCGTTGTACGGCGGTAACTAAAGCATTTGGTGGTTCATAAATATTGTCTTTATGAGTGCAACCAATTAATAAGGTATAGGTTCCTTCAGCGGGGCCGTTCATACCAATAATCCGATGTTGGACGTTATCTGCCTTGAAACGAATTTCGCCCAAATCTTTGTATGCCTTTCCAGATAGCCTCTTGAATTCTGGTTTTTGCCAAGACTTCGATTGTTCCAAGTGCTCAAGGATCGCTGCTAAACGTGCGCTGCCTTTCTCAGACAATTTTTCGCACCAGTCCCGAATAAGATTCACTCCGGCTGGGGAAACATAATCTATAAAGCGCCAGCACGTCATACATTTATAACAACAATATTATATTCTGTCAAGATATGGCTTGACTAGGTATATAATAATTATATTATATGCAGAACGGAGGAAAGCAGTAGAACCTATAGCCACGGTTTCCTGAATATTGCCCCATTCCAAAAGCAATGGCCCCGGTGCTGAAACAGGTAGACGGCGGTGACTTGGAATTACCGGCCTACCAAGGCGTGAGGGTTCGACTCCCTCCCGGGGCACCACAACCCTACTGCTGAACTGGCTCTCTGTAAAGAAGCCTTTTGCCTTCGCTGGCTTGTATAGCGGCGGTTATACGTTGCCCATCTTCTAGCTGCCTATTGTTGTAGCGGAATTCAAATTCCGCCATATAGCGGTGCAGGTGCTCTTTGCTGACCGCATGGTAGATGCCATTCAACCCACGCTTCACCGTGGCAAAGAAACTTTCAACCGTGTTGGTTGTTACATCACCCCGGACGTATTCCTTGCGCTTATGGTTCACGGTTTCATGGCCGCCCTTAAATGGCTTGCCTACGCGCTGATAGGCGCGCTTTTCGTCGGTGATAATCCGGGCACGGCGATCAACAGAAATGCGGACCAGCTTGCCTAGCGTCTTGCTTGTCACGTTTGCAACGTGCTGAGTCTTAACCTTGCCGCCCCGCTGGAGCATGGCTACAACCGGCTCTTTGGTTGACCATTCGGCCCGGACGCCTTTGCCCCTGACGCGCGGTTTGCCGCCGACATAGGTCTCATCAATCTCAACGGTCCCGGTCAATGGGTGGGTTACTGAGTCTGCCATCGCATAGCGAATACGGTGCAGCATGAACAGAGCGGACTTATAGGAAAGGCCGGTCTGCCGGTGAATCTCCAAAGCACTGACGCCCTTCTTTGAGGTAGAGGCGCGCCAGAACGCATAGCACCAGTGGCGCAGGGGGATTCGGCTATCCTCAAATACTGTCCCGGTCCGGACCGTGAACTGCTGCTTGCAGCCCTTACAGCGCCAGCGGTAGTTAGCCTGCCGCTCTCCAGTCTTGGAGTCCGTCATCTGGTAAACGCTTACGTCCCCGCACTTGGGGCAGCCTGGACGGCCTTCCCAGCGTTGGGATTCCATGAATTCCACGGCAGCCTTCTCAGAGGCACAGGCTAGTGGGATGGCCTGGGTTTGGGCGTCATCTTTGGTGGACCGGTTTTGGACGAGGTTCTTTCGTTTCATGGTTAACATTGTAGATGACGAAAGGACTTTTGTCAAGTACAAAATAACGTATGTTTTAGACTGATTCTAAGAACAGAGGCCTTAAAGCCTTCCCTTTCGCTAAGTACATACTTCCGAAAATATTCTTTCCAACCCCTTGCTTTTTTGTTTTCTAGTGTTATAGTTATCTATAACACCACTACCGAAACGGCCACCCGGCCAACTTTTGAGGACAGCAAGGAGAACAGCCATGAATAGCATGCATAAATTGATTTTCACCGTTGCCGTTATTGTGAATGTGGCGGCCATCGCCACAGTCATGGCGAGTCTGCGCTCGCAACGCAGCACAACGGAAACACAAACCATCAACTTGGGCGCCATTGTGGTGACCCCGGCCGATGCCCAACCCGGCCCCATCCAACTGGGCACCGTGGTGGTTACGCCCAGTGATGCCGACTGGCGGTATGCGGCAACCCGCGGGGTTCGCCGCCCGGTAGTCACCGCAGCCATCGAGGCTGCCCCACTGCCCGGGGACGATGCGGGCGCCACGCTGGTCGAAGCGCTGGAAGCCTTTTCTCCCGGTCAATTCCTGGACGCCGATGCCGAATTGAGTCTGCTCAATACACTGGTGTTTGAGTCCAATGGCCGCTAAGGTAACTCAAACAGCGTTCTAGTTTGCTAGAGCAGCAGGGGAGATACACATGGACCCGAATTGGAGCGACAACCAGCCGATATACCGCCAACTGCGGGATCGGGTGGTGGCCATGATTCTTGAGGGCAGCCTCAAGGAAGGCGATCCGCTGCCTTCGGTGCGCACCATTGCCGCGGACTACCAGATCAATCCCCTGACGGTGCTCAAGGGCTACCAGGCGCTGGTGGACGAGGATCTGGTGGAAAAGCGTCGCGGTCTCGGCATGTTCGTGAGAACCGGCGCCAGCCGCGCGCTCATGAAAAACGAACGCGAGGTATTCCTGAAAATCGAATGGCCGCAGATTGTGCAGCGCATCCGGCGCCTGGATATGGACCCCAAGGAATTGCTGAACGCCGCAGACGACGGCAAACGGAGCAAGTCATGAGCCTGTTAATTAAAGCCCGCGGTCTCACCAAACACTACGGTGCGCTGGCCGCGCTGAATAAAGTGGACTTCGACATCGAGGAAGGCCGCATCGTCGGCTTGATCGGCCCGAACGGCGCTGGCAAGACCACGGCGCTGAAAGCCATTCTCGGTCTCACCAATTTCGAGGGCGAACTGAATGTGCTGGGTCACGATCCGCGCCACGCCCGCGAGAAACTCATGCATGAAGTCTGTTTCATAGCCGATGTAGCCACGCTGCCACGCTGGCTCAAGGTCGCAAACGCCATCGAGTTCGTCGAAGCAGTACATCCGCGCTTCAGCCGTGCCCGCGCCCTGCATTTCCTGGAGCGCACCAAGATTTCGCAAAAGAGCCGGGTTGGCCAGCTCTCCAAGGGCATGGTCACGCAGTTACACCTGGCACTCATCATGGCGATTGACGCGAAATTGCTGGTGCTGGACGAACCCACCATCGGCCTCGACATCCTGTATCGCAAGGAATTCTATTCCAATCTGTTGAACGATTACTTCGACGAGAAGCGCACCATCCTGGTGACCACCCATCAAGTCGAGGAAGTGGAAAAGCTGCTCACCCACTTGATGTTCATCAACAACGGCAAACTCGTGCTCAACGATTCCATGGAAGCCGTGGGCGAGAAATACGCCGAAGTGCTGGTGAACGCCGATAAAACCGAGGCCGCGCGTACGTTCAAGCCGCTGAGCGAGCGCGAAGTCTTCGGCAAGAAGTTATTTCTGTTTGAAGGTGTGGATCGAAACAGGCTTGCGGAGCTGGGCGAAATCCATACGCCCAGTGTCGCCGACTTGTTCGTGGCCAAGATGAAAGGAGAAGTGCAATGAACGCCGTCCGGCCGTATTGGGCGCTGGCCAAGCGCGAGGTGTGGGAGCATAAATCCTTCTGGATAGTGCCCATTGTTATCGCCTGCCTGTCAGTGCTGTTCAGCCTGTACGGTGGCGGCGCGCTGATCGTGGCCACGCATCAGAGCCTGGTCAACGTTGACATGAGCGATCTTACCGGACCGGATAGCCGCACCGCGGTGTACATCTTTCTGCTGGCCGCCGCCGGAATCTTCAACATCGTGATGCTGTTTATGGTGTGGTTCTACCTTATGGACAGCTTGTACGGCGACCGTAAAGATCGCAGCATCTTGTTCTGGAGGTCCATGCCCATATCAGACACTACCACGGTACTGTCGAAGCTGTTTACCGGCATGGTGACGGCGCCGGCGCTGATGTTCGTATTGGTGATCATCACCGAGATCATCATCGGCATCATCTTTATCATCGCCGCCGCGTTTAGCGGCATAAACCTGCTCACCGCGGTGTTTCACCCCGGCATCATCATTCTCGCCTGGATCACGCTGGCGTTTGCACTCATCCAGCAGTCGTTGTGGCTGATGCCCTACTGGGGTTGGTTCTTGCTGTGCTCGGCCTGGGCCAAGAAGCTGCCGTTTGCCTGGACGGTGCTGATTCCGCTGGGCGCGATGCTCGCCGAAGTCATCGTGTTCCGGACCCACTATCTGAGCAACGCCATTATCGGACATATCGGCCGAGGCGTGATTCTGGTGAGCGGCTATTCATCACATGGCATGCAGGTTGGCCTGCCTTCGAATTTGGGAGAGCATAATTACGGTGCGCCCAACGCGCATTTCCTGAATCTGGCGTCAGTCGCGCACATGTTCGTACTGCCGGAGATGTGGATTGGCGTCGGTATCGGGATTATCTTTATCCTCGGTGCCATCTGGTTGCGCCGCAACCGCTCCGAAATCTGAGCCGGTATTTGCCGTACCGGCAGGAGTCAGGACCATGAAACGCGTAATTGCCCTGGCACTGCTGCTGGCTGCGCCGCTCTTGGCTAACGCGGCCGCAAACCGCACACTGACGGCCGACATCCCGGCCACCGGCATCAAGACGCTCGTGATTACCGCCGGTGTGGGTGAGTTGCGGGTCACGCCGTCGAGCGACGACGCGATCCACGTAAGCATTCGGCTGGAGCAGAAGTCGCGCGAGGTTCTGTGGTTTTTCCACTGGCAGAGTAATGCCACCGCGCGCGAAATCCAAACGGCTCAAATCGTGCAGCAGGGTAGCGGCGACCGGCTCGATTTGTCGCTCGGCAGCAGCGGCAAGCTCGACACCAGTCAGGTGAAACAGCACTGGACCGTGCAGATCCCCGCGCGCCTGGCGCTGAATATCTCCATGAAAGTGGGACAGGTTACCGTGACCGGCATCGCCGGCGGCGTGCACACCGACCTCAACGTAGGCGAGGTGGATCTCGATACGCCAGGCGGACCCTTGAGTGCCAAGGTGAACGTGGGCCAGATTAGTGTCACCTCGTCGAGCAAACAACTTGGTCCCATTGATTTGTCCAGCGACATTGGCGAGGCCGCGCTGTTCATGAACGGCAAACATATTCGCGAAGGCGGCCGGCACAGTGGCCTCGGCCGCCGCATCCATCTCGCCGGCAGCGGACCCGATAGCATGAAGCTCAGCGTCAATGTCGGCGAAGTGGATTTGCGCATCGGACCATCGCCGCCGCAAAAAAATAACCCACAGCATTGAGCTGACAGCCGCGCATCAAGATCGGGAGACGAGATGCAACTCATCGGTTCACTTTCGAGTCCCTACGTGCGCAAGGTGCGCGTGCTGCTGGCGGAGAAGAATATCGCCTGCTCGCTGGAACTGGACGACGTGTGGGCGGCGGACACCACCATTCAGAAAACAAATCCACTCGGCAAGGTGCCGTGCCTGATACTGGACAACGGCCACGCGCTCTACGATTCGCGCGTGATTTGCGAGTATCTGGATTCACTGCCACCCGCCAACACGTTGATCCCCGCCGGCGGAAGCGAGCGCATCGAAGTGCTCCGCTGGGAAGCGCTGGCCGATGGTGTTCTGGATGCGGGTGTGCTCATGCGCTTGGAACAGACTCAGCGCGAGCCGGCCGAGCGCAGCGAAAAATGGCTGGCGCGGCAGAGGGCCAAAGTCATCGCCGGATTGCAAACCATGGCGCGGGATTTGGGCAAAAGTGAATGGTGTGTTGGTGCGCGCTTCACGCTCGCCGACATCGCCGTCGGCTGCGTACTCGGCTGGCTGGCTTTCCGCCTTCCCGATATTGACTGGCGCGCGTGGCATCCGAATCTGGCGCAGCACTGCGCGAAGTTGATGACGCGCCGCTCGTTCAACGACAGCACGCCGCGGTAATGCTTCAATCCCGGAAATTCACGAACTGCACAGGTTGTTCCAATTTTGCCCCGCGCAATAACGCGATGACCGTTTGCAGGTCGTCGCGCTTCTTGCCGGTCACGCGCACCTCCTCGCCTTGGATGGCGGTCTGCATCTTGAGGCCGCTGTCCTTGATGAGCTTGACGATTTTCTTCGCCAGCTCCTTGTCTATGCCCTGTTTCACATTGATGAGCTGCCTGGACTTGTCGCCGCCGATGGCTTCGATTTTCTGCGGATCGAAGCTCGCCACATCAATGCCGCGTTTGGCGGCGCGTTGATACAGGATGTCTTGTATCTGTTTGAGCTGGAATTCGCTGTCGGCGAACAATGTCAGCACGTCATCCTGGCGCTCAATCTGGGCGCTGGTACCCTTGAAGTCATAGCGTGTGCCAATCTCGCGGCTCACCTGATCCACCGCGTTGGTGAGTTCAGCGGTATCGACTTTTGAAACCACGTCAAAAGAGGGCATAACCGCACCTTTTCACTTGTTTTGCGACGAGGCAATACTGCATGTCATTGCGAGGAACGAAGTGACGCGGCAATCTCGTAATGAGGTGCGGCCGTATACGGGATTGCTTCGCTACGCTCGCAATGACGTTCATAATCTGACTCTCACCGCCGCGGCGGCGCGCATGGCTTTTGCGCGTGCCTCGTCCAGCGACTTGCCCAACGCCAGCGTCACGCCCATGCGCCGGTGGCCGCGGATTTGCGGTTTGCCAAACAAGCGCAGCATAGTATCCGGTTCTGCGAGCGCAGCGTCCACGTTTTCATATAAAGGTCCGTCGGAATCGCCGTGTGGCAGGATCACGGCGGAAGCCGACGGACCGTGCTGGCGGATCACTGGAATCGGCAAACCGAGGATGGCGCGCACGTGTAGCGCGAATTCCGACAAGTCCTGGGAGATGAGCGTAACCAGGCCGGTGTCATGCGGGCGAGGTGAAACCTCGCTGAACCACACCGCATCGCCTTTCACGAAAAACTCCATGCCGAAGATGCCGCGCCCGCCCAGATTATCTGAAATGAGTTTCGCCATGCGCTGCGCTTCGGTGAATGCTGCGGGCGACATGGGTTGCGGCTGCCAGCTCTCGCGGTAATCGCCGTGTTCCTGACGATGGCCGATGGGCTCACAAAACGTGGTGCCGCCCGCGTGGCGCAGGGTGAGCAGCGTGATTTCGTAATCGAAATCCACAAGACCTTCGACGATCACGCGGCCCTGGCCGGTGCGTCCGCCTTTCTGCGCGTAGTCCCAGGCGGCGGCGATGTCCGCATCCTTCTCGATGACGCTCTGGCCCTTGCCGGAAGAACTCATCACCGGTTTCGCTACGCAAGGCCTACCAATGATTTTCACCGCCGCGCGGAATTCCTCTGGCGTGTCGGCGAATTTGTAGGCCGACGTTCTGAGTCCCAGTTCTTCCGCCACCAGACGGCGGATGCCTTCCCGGTCCATGGTGAGGCGCGCAGTGCGCGCCGTGGGAATCACGGTCCAGCCTTCCTTTTCCAATTCCAGCAGCGTAGGCGTGGCGATGGCTTCCAGCTCCGGTACGATGTAATGCGGCTTTTCCAGTTCCACCACCCGGCGCACTTCGACGCCATCCAGCATGTTGATGACATGCGCGCGGTGAGCCACCTGCATGGCGGGTGCGCGTGCGTACCGGTCCACGGCAATCACTTCTACGCCGAAACGCTGCGCCTCGATGGCGACTTCCTTGCCCAGTTCCCCCGAGCCGAGCAGCATCAGCCGCGTGGCCTTGGGCGTGAGCGGCGTGCCGATGGTGATCATGCGGTGTCTGTCACGGTTTGGCTTTTGTGTTTCGGGCCGGTCAGCAACCAGGCTTCGCTGGTTTCCAAATCCTCCGGCGTACCCCAGAGTACCAGCACGTCGTGCTCTTTCAATATGGTATCGGATGAAGGCTGACGGCCCACCACGCCTTCGCGGCGCAGCGCCGTGACCACCACTTTGTTGGCCTTGATATTGAGTTCGCCGAGATTGCGGCTGATGGCGTGCGCGCCGGGTTCGAGCGTCACGGTATAGAGTTGTTCGCGGAACGCATGGCTGGGATCAATCGGCAGTGCATCCTGGCCGCGGAACACACTGCGCAGCAGGCTGTAGCGGTGCGCGCGCACGTCCTGGAGCGTGCGCAGGATGCGGGTTACGGGTGTGCCAAGCAACTGCAGCAGATGCGCGGCCACCATGAGACTCGATTCCATGGTCTCGGGAATCACTTCCGTGGCGCCGGCCTGCATGAGTGTGTCCAGTTCAGCATCGTCGCGGGTGCGCACCAGCACCGGCATGTCGGGACGGAATTTCTTGACGTGGCCGAGGATTTTCAGCGCCGTGAGTACCTGGAAATAACTGATGACCACGGCGCGCGCGCGCTCCACGCCCGCGGCCTTGAGCACCGCCGGGTTGGTGGCATCGCCGTAGTACACCGGATCGCCGGCTTCGCGCGCGCGTTTCACGCGCACCGGATCCAGATCCAGGGCCACGAACTGGAAGCCTTCCGGTTCGAGAAAGCGCGCCACGTTCTGGCCGACGCGGCCGTAACCGACGATCAAAACGTGATTTTCCGCGTGCACCTGATGCTGGCCGATGTCGTGCTGCAGGCGGTCGCGCTCGTCGCTTTCGCCGCGCGGAAAAATGCCGGCGGCGATGGCACGGTTGACGCGGATCAGCAGTGGTCCGGCGATCATGCTGAGCACGATGGCGGCGATGCTGAACTCAGCCACCGGCGCGCGAATCACGTCTTGCGCAAGACCCAGCGCCAGCAGCGCAAAACCGAATTCGCCGCATTGCGCCAGCACAATGCCGGTGCGCAGCGCCGTGCCGCGGTCGGTGCCCAGGCTGCGGCTCAACAAGGCGATGAGCGCGGCCTTGAACAGCATGATGGCCGCGACCGCGATGAGCAGCAGCCACCAGTGACGCACAATCGTTTGCGGGTTGATGAGCATGCCGACGGTGACGAAGAACAAACCCAGCAGGATGTCGCGGAACGGGCGGATGTCGGCTTCCACCTCGTGGCGGTACTCGGTCTCCGCCAGCATCATGCCGGCCAGGAACGCACCGAGTGCGAGCGACAAGCCGAGCGCGGCCGTACTCCAGGATGCAGCCAGCGTCACCAGCAGCACCGCGAGCGTGAATAGTTCCGCCGAGCGTGCGCTCGCGATCTGGTGGAAAATCGGTCGCAGCAGCCAACGGCCGAAAGCCAGAATCGCGATCACCGCAATGGCGCCCTTCACAAAGGCCCACAGCAGATCGCCGGCGATGGCGGTGCCGCTGCCGTGGGCCAATGCCGGGATCAGGATCAGCAAGGGGATGACGGCCAGATCCTGGAACAGCAGTACGGCAATGGCCAGGCGGCCGTGTTGCAGATTGAGTTCTGTCTGTTCCGCCAGTTGTTTCACCACGATGGCGGTGGAGGACATGGCGAAGGCGCCGCCGAGCACGATGGCCACCGGGATTTTCGCACCCAGCAACCAGGCGATGACCGCCGCGCCCAGAGTGGTGAATACGACCTGGGCGCCGCCCAACACGAACACCGCCTTGCGCATGACGATGAGCTTGGGCAGCGAAAATTCCAGACCCAGGGTGAACAGCAGGAACACCACGCCGAATTCCGCCAGATCGCGGGTATCGGCCGTGTCGGGAATCCAGCCGAGCACGTGCGGACCCACCAGGAAACCGGTAAAGAGATAAGCAATCACGGCCGGCAGCTTCACGCGCCGCACGAGGGCCACGGCCAGCACTGCCACGGCCAGCAGGATCAGGATTGAGCGCAGGGTAGAGTGTTCCATGCCGCCGGAAAGTTCCTGAAGCAGGTCAAATCCCCAACCAAACCATCATAACATTTGCGTTGTTGTTTCCCGCGGCGCGGTCGCCACCGCTGCCGGAGTCAACCTGTGCCACTGCGCGGCGCTATACTGAGGCGAGGGTGATGGAGGCACAGAGCGGTGAGGTATATAGCGCGCGTATTGCTGGGTGGATTGCTTACCGGGTTGTTGCTCGGCAGCACCCAATGCCAGACCACGAACAACAACGGCACCGGACCGGACGGCCCGTTGTTTGTCACTACGCTCGCAATCGAGGACGCCAACGGCAATATCGCCAGCAGTTTTTCCGCGGCCCAGGAGATACAGTTCGTGCTGAGCGTGCGCAACCGCAGCACGACCGCGCAAACCGTCACCTTCAATACCGGCCAGCAGGTCAACTTCGCCGTGTTTGATACCGGCACCGCCACTGAAGTGTGGACTTGGTCTTTGGCTCAAACCTTTACTCAGACCACCACCAGCCTCACCATCCCGGCGGGTCAGACCCAAACCTACACAGTCACCTGGGACCAGGTCGACGATAGCGGTCAGGCGGTGCCCGCCGGCAATTACGAAGCAATCGGCGGACTCACCTGTGTGAACAGCAGCAGTTCCTCCAATTCAACATCCTCCACGGCCAGTAATTGCATGCCAACGGGTGTGCCGGCTTCTGGCGATCTCGTCCCGAGTGTTTATATTTCCACCCTCGTGCCATTTACCATTCAATAACCACGTGTCTGATGTGCTGAATTTCATCTCATCCGTTGCGTAATGATTCCGGAGGTACCCTCATGAACAAACGGCTGTTTGTTGCTTTCTTGATTGCAATCGCAGGCCTGTACTTGCCCACTCTTCACGCCGCTAAACCAGCGTCCTGCGATGCGGATAACGGCGGCATCACGTTGCCCAAGGGATTCTGCGCCACGGTGTTCGCCGACAATCTCGGCACGGCACGCCATATCGTCGTCAACAGCAACGGTGATGTGTATGTGGCGCTGCTCAGTCCCGCGCATGGCGGCGGCATCGTGGCCATGCGTCCCGGCAACAATGGCCATGCCGCCGAGATCAAATACTTCGGTGAACAGGGCGGTACCGGTATGGGCATCCACAATGGCTACCTATATTTCGCCACGTCCACCGAGGTGCTGCGTTACCGGCTTATGCCCGGCCAGCTCGTACCATCGTCGTCGCCGGAACTCGTGGTTGGTGGTTTTCCCGAACAGCACGAGCACTCCGCCAAGACCATCGCCTTCGATAACGCCGGCCACCTGTACGTGAACGTGGGCGCGCCCTCGAACGCCTGCCAGCGCGAGGACCGGGTGCGCGGCTCGCCCGGCATCCGGTCCTGCCCGTATCTCACCGAGCACGGTGGCATCTGGGAATTCAGTGCTGACAAGATCAATCAGCATTTCCCGCAGGACGGGCAGCGCTACGCGACCGGCATTCGCAACGCCGTGGCCATCACCTGGAGCACGGGCGCGAACGCGCTCTACGTGGTGCAGATGGGCCGCGATCAGCTGTACGACAACTGGCCAAAGCTCTACACCGCCGAGCAGAGCGCGCAATTGCCGGCCGAGGAATTGTTTTTGATCCACCGCGGCGACAACTTCGGCTGGCCCTATTGCTATTACGATCAGATCCAGCACGCGAAAGTGCTGGCGCCGGAATACGGCGGCGACGGCAAAAAAATCGGCGGCTGCGACAAATACAGCCAGCCGGTTCTCGCGTTTCCAGGACACTGGGCGCCGGAAGCCGTGATGTTTTATCACGGCGATGCCTTCCCGGCACGTTATCGCGGCGGCGCCTTCATCGCGTTTCACGGTTCCTGGAACCGCGCGCCGATGCCGCAGGCCGGCTACCAAGTGGTGTTCGTGCGGTTCAAGGGTGAAAAGCCCGCTGGCGGTTACGAGACATTCGCCGGCGGTTTTGCCGGTGTGAACCCGATTGTGTCACCGTCGGATGCGCATTTCCGCCCCAACGGCGTCGCCGAGGGGCCGCACGGCGCTCTCTATATAAGTGACTCTCAGCACGGCCGCATCTGGCGGGTAATCTATCGCGGCCAGTGATCGTGCTTGCCAGCCGGACAGGTGCCGCTATCATTGGCGTCCCTTTCCGACGGTGAAATCGCATGCTGCTGGCCTTGCTGATTCTGGTCATCGTGGTGGCGCTCGCCGGCGTCACGCTCGCCACGCTTGGATTCCGCGGACGGCATGTGCCGCTGCCGGTGAGCAGCGTGCACGGCGCGACCGGCATCCTCGCCATCGTGCTGCTCGTTATCCATGACCTGCATTTCCCGCACAACATCCCGGTGAATGCCGCCACCGTGCTGCTAATCCTGACCGCCACCGGCGGCCTGCTGTTGTTCGGCTTCCGCGCCGGACATCAAGCGCTGCCCGGTCTGGTGGTGGGACTGCACGCTGGCTTTGCGTTGGCGGCAGTCGCGCTCCTCATCTTCGGTTACGCGCGCGGCTAGCCATGCAGACCCCGACCAATCCCGCTGCGCCGCGCATGTCCACCGTCATCCTGCACCTCCTGTCTGCTCTGCTGGGGCTCGCGGGCACGGCGCTGGTGATTGCGCAGGCACTGTTCTGGATTCCGCGCGGTCATGTGCACATGGGCGTGTTGGTATTCACGGCGTGCGTCCCGCTGATCGCCGCCGGGGTGTTTGCCATCGTGCCGCGCCGCGCTCCGGAAGACGATGCCCGGAATTATCCGCTGCGCGCGCCGATGGTGTGGGTGAATTTAGCGTTGCCGGTGCTGTTGACTGTGCTGACCATGATCGTGATCGGCGCGAGCGGCAGCTTCGACAATTTCTTCGGCCTGGCTTTGCTGCTGGCCGCGAATGCCGGCCGCAATCTGCGGGATTGGGCGCGGACTCTGCTATTACGTTTCAGCGATGCGCGCTCGCGATGAAGCGCGAGCTCAAGGCCAGCATTGATATCCATGCGCCACCCGAGGTGGTCTGGCAGGCACTGCTGGATTTTCCCAGCTATCCGGAATGGAGCGAGTTTCTGCTGCAGATTGAAGGTCCGGCCATCCCGGGTTCGCGCCTGCGGATCAGGATCGCGAGCGGCGGCGGATCCCGTGTTTTCAAACCCATGGTCTTGCAGGTAACCCGAACGCGCGTGCTGCGCTGGTTTGGGAACCTGTGGGTGCCGGGACTGCTCGACGGGGAACATGGCTTCTTTCTTGAATACCTGTTTGGTGGCGGCACGCGCTTGCGGCAGACGGAGAGCTTCAGCGGTGTCCTGACGCCGTGGCTGTGGCGGCGGCTGGAACCGCCCACCGCGGAGGGTTTTGCGGCCTTCAACCGCGCCCTCAAACGGCGGGTTGAGTCCGGAGGTTGATGGATTGCGGTTTCCGCCCGCCCGTATCCCGCGGCATCAATCTCGGTTAAGCTATTTTGCATAATATTGGACGATCCATCAGCGCCTCGCGATGGCCGGGAACAGGGACGTCCGTGTAACCCCGATTCAACGCAGGTATCACGTGACCATTAGCCAAGCTAAGAAATGGATACCGGGCGTCCTTATCACGCTGCTGCTCACGGCGCTGGCGGTGTTGCAGTTTGGCCGCGGGCCGGAACAGACGGTTTACGGCATGGGCATGTGGCTGGTGCCGCAGCATCCGCCGAGCGCCGATGTCGCGGTGGTGGGCATGGACGCTGAGGCGCTGCACGAATACGGCGCTTGGCCCTGGCCGCGCGACCTCCTGGCCAAGCTGACCACGCAACTTGCCGCCGACAAGGCGCGGGTCATTGCGTTCACGCCTGAATTCGATACGGCTCAGAACACACAAGCGCTGGATTACTTGCGCAAATTGTCCGCGGTGCGTGCCGTCAACAGGGATACCGATGCCGCGGTCCTGATTGCGCAGGCGCAAACCGCGTTGTCCACGGATGCCGGCTTTGCTGACAGCATCCAGAACGCGGGCAACGTGATTCTTGCTGCGCATGGCGGATACGCCGTGGATTTAGCGGCGGCACAGTTGCCCACCTGGCTGATTTTCAAAATGCGCGTATCCCATCCGGCGCAAAATGGCGCGGCCGGGATTTTTTTCCGGCCCATCAACGTGAAACTGCGCGCGCCGCTGGCCCTGTTCGGACAGGCGGCGGAGAGCGTCGGGTATTTGCCGGAATCCACTGCTGACAGTCCACAGCCGTTGATCGTCAACGATGGCGGGCAGCTCGTACCGAGCTTCAGCTTGCTGGTGGCGGCGCGGGATCTGGGCTTGAAGAACAGCGACATCATTGCACACGCGGCCGGCGGCATCAGCCTGGGCGATGAATATCTGTTCACGGATGCACAGATGCGCGTACAGGCGCGCCGCTATGATGCCGTCGCCGGTCGCAATGCGATTCCGGTGTACGGATTCGATGCGGTATTGAACGGAAAAGTACCCGCGGAAAATCTGGCCGGCAAAGCCGTGATTGTAGGGCCGACGCTTGGTGCAAATCTTTCACCGGCAGTCGTGGCCGCCGGCATGGTCTCCAGCATCTTGAACGACGATCTGGTGGCGGCGCCTTTCTGGGCATGGTGGTTGCGTGGCTTGTTGACCCTGCTGATCGGTATTTATCTGCTGGCAGCGGTCGTGCGTCTGCGGATATGGCTGGGCCTGGCGGCCAGCGTGATGCTGCTGATCCTCTTGGTCAATGCTGAATTCGTTCCGTTGATCTCACGCGGGTTGTGGCTGCCGCTCACGCTGCCGATATTGTTCCTGTTGATTGGACACGCGGTAGTGCTGACACTGCGTTATCTGCACGACCGCCATGGCGTGTCGCGCGAGGAATTTTCCGAAACCAACCGGCAGTTGGCGCTGGCCTGCCAGAAGCTCGGACGTTTCGACGAAGCGCTCGGCTACTACGGCAAATGCCTCCCGTCGGCGTCCTTGCATGAAAACCTCCTGAAACTTGGCCACGAACATGAACGCCACCGCCGCTATCCGGAAGCCATCGAGGTATATACCGAGATGAAGCGGCTGGTGCCGGAATACGGGGATGTGGAGGATCGTCTGCACAAATTGCAGACCCTGGACAGCCAGACCACCATCACGCGCCGACGCGGAGCTTATGTCGCGCTGCCGGATAACGGTTTGCAGAAGCCGGTGCTGGGGCGCTATGAGTTGTTGCGGGAGTTGGGACGCGGCGCCATGAGCGTGGTGTATCTGGGCCGCGATCAGAAAATCAACCGCACCGTGGCCATCAAGACCCTGTCATTCGAGGATGAATTCGAGGGCACGGTTCCGGAAGAAATCACCCGGCGTTTCTTCCGTGAAGCGGAAACTGCCGGCCGGCTCAATCATCCCAACATCGTCACGATTTACGACGTGGGCGAAGACCAGGGGCTCGCGTATATCGCCATGGATTACCTGACCGGCGAACCGCTGCAGCATTATGCGGTGCCCGGCAAACTGTTGCAGATTGACGAGGTCGTGGTCATCGTCATGAAAGTTGCCGAAGCCCTGGAGTACGCGCACAGCCGCCAAGTGGTGCACCGTGACATCAAGCCGGCCAACATCATGTATGAACGCGAGACCGGGCGTTTGAAGATCACGGATTTCGGAGTGGCGGGCGTGCTGAATGCCAACAAGACCCGGACCGGCACCATCCTCGGCAGCCCGTCGTATATGTCTCCCGAGCAGGTGGCCGGCCGCAAAGCCGACGGCCGCAGCGATCTGTATTCCCTCGGTGTCAGCCTGTATCAATTGCTGCGCGGCGAGCTGCCGTTCGAGGCGCCGTCACTCACCGGGCTCATGTTCAAGGTATCCAACACACCGACGCCAGATGTGACGTTCCTGCGGCCGGAGATTTCATCCGCGCTCAAGGATGTGGTGGAGCGTGCCATGCAGAAGGATCCAGAGGCGCGTTTCCAGACCGGTGCGGAGATGGCCAATGCCCTGCGCCAGTGCCGGAGCAAATTCAAACGCACCGGTTGAACGCCGCAACGCTGAAGGCGCGCGTGCTGATATACTCATTGCCGCCATCCCGTTCAAATTCCGCGAGACCCTGGCCGCCGCGTTGTGAATGCGTTCATGAACCGCATTTCGCTGACGGTCTCCGGTCTGACCCAAGTCGAAATCATTCATCATTACGGAGTTCAATATGCAAAAGGTTTTGATTCTCGCGGCCGCATTGGTCATCGCGCCGCTCGCGGCCCAGGCCGCGGCACCCGATTACAATTATCTGGACCTGAGTCTTTCCAAAGCCAGTATCAACGATTTCAGTGGCGGCAAAGGCTATCAACTGGATGGCAGTTACGCGTTTGCCAACTATTGGTATGTCGCCGCTAGTTACGGTCATAACAGCTTCAATGGTGGTTTACTCACCGGCGGCTTTTTTACCACCGACGAGGTACTCGCGGTTGGCGGCCATCTGGCCCTCACCGATTCGCTGGACTTGGTAGGACGGGTTGCCTATGCCAGCGACAACTGGAAGCAGGGACCCAGCACCAACCTGTTCCCCGGCTTCACCGTCGCCACCAGCGACACCCAGGATGGCTATGATTTCGGTTTCGGGATTCGTGCCATGCCGCTTGACCAGCTCGAACTCACTGCGTTCATTGATCGCGACAACGCGGGTTTGATGAGTCATGACCACAACCGGGCAGAGACGACCGGATCGGTGGGCGCGATGTATAAAGTGACCGACGATTTCGGCCTGGGCCTGAGTTATGCCCGCGGTACCCAGAGCGACGCCAGCAACTGGATGCTGTCCGGCCGCTGGTACTTTATGCCGAACCAGTGAGCAGGGTAGGCCCGCATACAAGACCCCGGCCGTGGCCGGGGTCTTGCTTGATGGAATCCGTGCCGGAAGGATTGTGAGAAAATGCGGGCGTAACCGGAGCCGTTCCCGATGAACACGCAATTCACAGCCTATCGTATCCACGAGATTGAAAAGAAAATCGTCGCGCGTTTTGAAGAGCTGGCCTTGAACGATCTTTCGCCGGGCGACGTGGTGGTCGGGGTGCAATATTCCAGTGTCAATTACAAGGACGCGCTGGCCGCCACCGGCAAGGGCAAGATCCTGCGGCGCTTTCCGTTGGTGGGCGGTATAGACATGGCGGGCGTGGTGGTGTCATCGGCGGATCGCCGTTACAAAAAAGGCGACAAAGTGCTGGTCACCGGCTGCGGTCTGGGCGAAGACCACGATGGTGGCTACGCGGAATACGCGCGCGTCAAGGGTGAGTGGGTGATTCCGCTGCCCAAAGGCTTCACCACTCAAACCGCCATGATGCTCGGCACCGCCGGTTTTACTGCGGCGCTCGCCGTCCATCGTTTGGAGCACAACGGCCTGCATCCGAAAGGCGGACCGGTAGTGGTCACGGGCGCCACCGGCGGCGTGGGCTCGCTGGCCATCAACATGCTGGCGAAACGCGGTTATGACGTGGTGGCCGTCACCGGCAAGCGCGACGCGCAGGATTACCTCAAGCAATTGGGTGCGGATTCGATTCTGCTGCGGAGCGAAATCAACTACGGCAGTAAACCGCTGGAGCGCACCCAATGGCAAGGCGCGGTGGACAACGTGGGCGGCGATATGCTCGCCTGGCTCACGCGCACGGTTGGCTGGTGGGGCAGCATCGCCAGCATCGGCATGGCCGGCGGTGCCGAATTACGCACCACAGTCATGCCGTTCATCCTGCGCGGCGTGAATCTCTTGGGCATCAATTCCATGGCCACACCGCGCGCGTTGCGTCTCAAGATCTGGCAGCGCCTTGCCACCGACCTCAAGCCGCCGAAACTCAAACAGATTGCCGCGACCGTGATTCCCTTCGACGACCTGCCGAAGGTGTTCGACAAGGTGCTCGAAGGCCGCCACCGCGGCCGAATCGTGGTGAAAATAGGCTGAAAGTCGAGCAACGGTTAGCGGCCTGCATCCCAAGCCGTTAAAATACTCCACTCCCGCTTCTCGGCCGCTACCACCCAAGGACAAGCATGGCCCAGCACGATTCCGCCGGCGCCCGTTTCTGGTCCGCGCTCAAAAACGAGCGCCCGCTGCAGGTGGTGGGCGCCATCAACGCCTACAGCGCGTTGTTGGCGGAGCGTGCCGGCTTCAAGGCGCTGTATCTTTCCGGCGCGGGCGTGGCCAATGCCTCCTTCGGTCTGCCGGATCTGGGCATGACTTCGCTCAACGAAGTCTGCGAAGACATCCGCCGCATCACCGGCGCCACGCGCCTGCCGTTGCTGGTGGATGCGGATACGGGTTTCGGCGCCGTGTTTAATATTCAGCGCACCGTCAAGGAAATGCTGCGCGCCGGCGCCGCTGGCCTGCATATCGAGGATCAAGTAGCCGCCAAGCGCTGTGGCCATCTGCCCGGCAAGGAACTGGTGGCGGCCGAGGAAATGTGCGATCGCATCAAATCTGTCGTGGATGGCCGCACGGATCCAAAATTCGTCATCATGGCGCGCACCGATGCACATGCGGTCGAAGGTCAAAAAGCCGCGGTGGAGCGCGCGCTCAAATACGTGCAAGCGGGTGCTGACATGATATTCGCCGAAGCGCTTACTACGCTTGATGAGTACAAACAATTCACGCATGCGGTTAAAGTGCCGGTGCTCGCCAACATCACCGAGTTCGGCAAGACGCCGCTGTTCACCACCAAAGAATTGGCGGATGCCGGCGTGCGGCTCGCGCTTTATCCGCTGTCCGCGTTCCGTACCATGAGCAAGGCGGCGGAACTGACCTACGACGCGATCCGCAAGCACGGCACGCAGAAAGACGTGTTGGACTGGATGCAGACGCGCGCTGAATTGTACGAGGTGCTGAATTATCTGAGCTACGAGAAAAAGCTCGATGAACTATTTAAGAAGTAGGAGCGGCGTCACACGCCGCGATTCTCGCAGGAGACAGATGCCATGAACGAAACCAACGCCGCCTTCAAACCCAAAAAATCCGTAGCCCTGTCCGGCGTCACCGCCGGCAACACCGCACTCTGCAGCGTGGGCCGCAGCGGCAACGATCTGCACTACCGCGGCTACGACATCCTCGACATCGCCGACAAATGTGACTTCGAGGAAGTCGTGTATCTCCTGATTTATGGCAAGCTGCCGAACCGTGCCGAACTCAAGGCTTACAAAACCAGGCTCAAAGCCTTGCGCGGCCTGCCGGAAACGGTGCGCGCCGTGCTCGAATCCCTGCCCGTGTCCGCGCATCCCATGGATGTGATGCGCACGGGAGTCTCGGCGCTCGGCTGCGTATTGCCGGAGAAAGACGACCACAACCCCGCCGGCGCGCGCGACATTGCTGACCGTCTGGTGGCTTCGCTTGGTTCGATGCTGTGCTACTGGTATCACTGGAGCCACAGCGGTCGCGCCATCGAAGTGGAAACCGATGACGATTCTGTGGGTGGCCACTTCCTGCACATGCTGCACGGCAAGGAACCCTCGGACGCCTGGGTGCGCGCCATGCACACCTCGCTGATCCTGTACGCCGAGCACGAGTTCAACGCTTCCACCTTCACCGCGCGCGTCATTGCCGGCACCGGCTCGGATATGTATTCCTGCATCACCGGCGCCATCGGCGCGCTGCGCGGCCCCAAGCACGGCGGCGCCAACGAAGTGGGCTATGAAATCCAGAGCCGGTACGCCACGCCCGAGGAGGCCGAGGCCGATATCCGTCGGCGGGTGGAAGCGAAGGAAATCGTCATCGGTTTTGGCCACCCCGTCTATACTGTGAGCGATCCGCGCAATCAGGCCATTAAGGAAGTGGCGCGCAAACTCTCCAAGGAAGCCGGCGACATGCAGTTGTTCAGCGTCGCCGAGCGGATCGAAAAAACCATGTGGGACGTGAAGAAAATGTTCCCGAACCTGGACTGGTTCTCGGCCGTGTCCTATCACATGATGGGCGTACCCACCGCCATGTTCACGCCGCTGTTCGTGATCGCGCGCACCACCGGCTGGAGCGCGCACGTCATTGAACAGCGCGCCGACGGCAAGATCATCCGTCCCAGCGCCAACTACATCGGCCCGGAAGACCAGAAATTCGTGCCCATCGAAAAGCGCCCTTGATGCGGATCGAAGCCGCGTCGGTTGGCGATCTCGCCACAGTCCGTACCTTGCTGGCGGACGCAGGCTTGCCGGTGGACGATCTGCATGACGCCCGTCCGTCGCATTTCCTGGTGGCGCGCGAGGCCGACGGTGCTGTAATCGGCGTCATTGGACTCGAACGCTACGATAAAGCTGGCCTGCTGCGCTCGCTGGCAGTCCAGACGGCAAGCCACCGGCAAGGCTTGGGCGCGCAGCTCACCGAAGCGCTCGAGCGCCATGCCGGAGCAATGGGCGTGGAAACCTTGTACCTGCTGACCACGACTGCCAAACATTTCTTTGCGGCGCACGGCTATCAGTATGTCGAACGCGGACGGGTGCCGAAGGCAATCGCGGATACCGCCGAATTCAAATCTCTGTGTCCATCCACAGCAGCATGCATGTGCAAGCGATTGGATTGAAGCCAGTGCATTGTGTAAAAGGAACCTGCAGCACGCAGCACTGAGCACCACACCCAAAAAGAAGAGAGAAAACTGACGTTTCGAAATCCCACGGAGTAAATGATGAGCGCCAATGATTTGAAATCCGCCAAACGTCCCGCGCCCGAGAAAGTGCTGACGGACATTGCCGATTACGCGCTCGGTTACAGCATTCAAAGCAAGGAGGCCTACGAGACTGCGCGTTACTGCCTCATGGACACACTTGCCTGCGGCATGCTGGCGCTTCATTACCCGGCCTGCACCAAACTGCTCGGGCCGGTGGTGCCGGGCGCGGTGCTCAAGGGCGGCGTGCGCGTGCCGGGCACGGGCTACGAACTCGACCCGGTGCAAGCGGCGTTCAACATCGGCGCCATGATCCGCTGGCTGGATTTCAACGACACTTGGCTTGCGGCCGAGTGGGGCCATCCTTCGGACAACTTGGGCGGCATTCTCGCGGCGGCCGATTACCTCTCGCGCAGGAACGCCGCGGCCGGCAAGCCCTCGCTCACTATGCACGACGTGCTCACCGCCATGATCAAAGCGCACGAGATCCAGGGCGTGCTGGCGCTGGAGAATTCCTTTAACCGCGTGGGCTTGGATCACGTGCTGCTGGTGCGCGTGGCTTCCACCGCCGTGGTCACGGCGCTCTTGGGCGGCACGCGCGAGCAGGTGATCAACGCCGTGTCCCACGCCTTCATTGATGGAGGCGCACTGCGCACCTACCGGCACGCGCCCAACGCCGGCTCGCGCAAGAGCTGGGCAGCGGGCGACGCCACCTCGCGCGCGGTGCGGCTCGCGCTCATCGCACTCACCGGCGAGATGGGTTATCCGACGGCGCTCTCGGCCAAAACCTGGGGTTTTTACGATGTGCTGTTCAAAGGCCAGCCCTTCAGGTTCCAGCGCGAGTACGGTAGTTACGTCATGGAAAACGTGCTGTTCAAGATTTCCTACCCGGCCGAGTTCCACGCGCAGACCGCGGTGGAATGCGCCATGCAACTGCACCCGCAGGTGAAAAACAAACTGCAGCAAATAGAGACGGTCATCATCGAAACCCAGGAACCAGGCGTGCGTATCATTGACAAGACCGGCCCGCTTAACAATCCCGCCGACCGCGATCACTGCATCCAGTACATGACGGCGATTCCGCTCATCTTCGGGCAGCTTACCGCCGAAGACTACGAAGACAAGGTCGCCTCCGATGCGCGCATTGACACGCTGCGTGCAAAAATGGAAGTGCGCGAGGACCCGCAGTTCACCAAGGATTACTATGATCCGGCCAGGCGTTACATCGGCAACGCGGTGCAGGTGTTCTTCAAGGACGGCTCCAAGACCGCGCGCGTGGCCGTGGATTACCCCATCGGCCACCGCAAGCGCCGCGCCGAGGGCATCCCCGTGCTGGTGAAAAAATTCGAGCAGGCCATCGCCGGACGATTGCCGCCAAAACAGTGCGAAGTCATCAAAACTTTGTGCGCCGACCAGAAGAAACTGGAAGTTGCTCCGGTCAACGATTTTATGGCGCTGTGGACGGCGTAACTCAGGAACACAAACCTTTTTCCGTCAGCATGGCCATGAGCCGGGTCTTGCGGCGGTGCTGCACGAGGAAACCTTCGAACCATTCGCGCCATGCGTTTTCCGGCAACAGGCGGGCGACACGCTGCATGTAGCGTGTAAACAAAGGGTATTGCTTGTAATCGAGATGTTCGGCAAGGGCGCGCGCCACGCGAAGGTATAGCTCACCGCTGCCCACGCGATTCCGGTTTTCGATCCGCTGCGCGAGTTGTACCAGGGTCTCTGGATCAATGCGCCGGGCGCGCGCTTCGGCCAGTGCGCCATCCAGATCCGCATCGTGCATCAGCAGGCGCACGCGTTGTCCCGCATCGTAACCATTGCGTCTGCCGCCCAGCGCTTCCAGGGATTTTCCCCGCCATTCGGGCCATTGTTTTCCAGCCGCTTGTTTGAGCGCGTCCCAGTGTTGTTCATCAGGCTGCGCCATAAAGGCCAACCACTGTTGTTCCAGTGCTTTCTCACCGAGTCCCGCCTGTGTCAGGCAGGCGGCCAAGGCGTCGCGCAGGCGGGCATCATGTGGGAAACGCTTTACGCCGCGTTCCGCCCATTGCAGCGCTTCGCGTTCGCGCTTGAACCTGCGGCAGGCATCCGTGATTTCCAGAAACGCGCCGGCATGGGAGGTGTCCCATTGCAGAACGCGCATCAACAGCTCGAAGTCCCGGGCCGCTTGTGCATAGTCCGCCGTGCGCCGGCGAACGTAAAAAGCGTCGCTGTCATGTTTTCCGCTGGGATCCGGCTTCGGCGGCAACCGTTCCAGATCCGCCGCGATCAGCTTTGCATATTCCGCTTGTCCGGCATCGCCCAAAGCCGGCCAATATTTGCTGACCGGAAACAAGCCCCATTCATCCGCCGTTTGCAGTGCGTACAGTCTGCGCGCCAGTTCCGCTCCGTCGCCCGGCGCAAGGCGGCAGGCCTCGGCGTGCAACTCCGCCAGTTCCGCGAGCCGTTGGCCGATGGTGCCTGCGGAATCATCCGAGCGCGCATAAATTCTGAGCAGCCGTTTGAGTGTGTAATCGCACAGTTCACGGCCGCCGCCGGCGTCGCGCCGGATTTGTTCCTGCAACTGCGTCAGCACCGGCCCGAGGCGGCGCGCGTAGTCCATGCTGCGGTGATAGTCCAGCAACCCGTGTGTGGCGAGTGCTTCACTTAGGGATTTCTTGAGTTTCGCGGGATCATCTCGGGACTGGTGCAGTCGGAGGCGCCGCGCAATGTCGGAATCCTCTCCGGCCAGTTCCGCCAGCCACCCCGCGAGGCGTTCCGCCGGCTGCGTACGCAGGAAATCAAGCAATTCATCCTCTTTGCCCGGGCGGCGAGGCGGCGTGCCCTCCCGCCAGACGAGTGCCGCTGCCACCAAGTGCTTGCAAAAACTGCCGTCGTCCGCGGCCGGGCACGAGCAACCCCAGCGCCACTCGCCCTGTTCGCGCTTGAGCCACAGCCGGTAAAGCTCGTTGCCCTCCGCTTCGCCCTCAATTCCGTTTTCGCCTTCGCGCAGCAGGCGTACACGGCCGTCTGCATGGTAGCCACGGCCGCGTGCAAAGGCCGCCGCGCCGGCCAATTGTTTGAGCTCCGCGTCAGTCAGCATGCGTGCGCACCTGTGCTTCTGCCATGCGGCGATACGCATCATTAATGCGTGTATCCTGCGTCACACGCTGCCAGAACTCAGCGGCGAAACGGCCGGCTTCTTCCCACACGTCCATCAGTTTGGCTCGAGGAGTGGGTGACTGGTCGGGCAGTACCGGCAACACACCGGCCTGCGGTGCAGCATCCATGGGCAGCATGTCGTAGGCGGGCGCCAACTGCAGTTTCGGCCGGAGCTGCAAGCCATCCGCAAAAAAGCTGATGTTGCCGAAATGCCGGTCTCCGTTCGAGATCAGTATGCCGAAGGCTTCAAACAGTCGAATCCACCGAGCATCGCTTTCGGACAACAGGCGCGCAGCGTGCAGTCTCGCTGCCGCTTCGGTCCAGGAATCGCGCGCTCCGAATAAATCGTCGTCCAGCGGTCCGAGCATGAGCACGCCGCGCCGTCCACGCGCGCCAATGCGGTCGAAGCGCTCCACTTCCAGAAAGCGTTGCCTGCCTGCATCGAGAATCCGCCCGCGCGAGGCGGGCAGGCCGTGTCCGGCCAGTGTCTCCAGGGCCAGGACTTCGCACGCCAGCAAATCGCGCCAACGTTCATCCGATGGCGAACCATCGCCCGGCGAGAACTTCACCAAGCAGTGCCGCCCGTCCCGAAATACGTTGAATTTCGGTTGTTCACCCGCGACCGAGGAACCGGCGCCCAATGCAGCGGATTCCGCCGCCAGGCGCGGATAGGCGTCATCCGTCGCCGCAAGCGGCTGCCAGGCAAAAAAGCGCTCCAGCGATTCCTCGCCGATAATCAGATCACCCGGACAATCCTCGCCGCGGCGTGCCACGGCAATCAAACGCTGATCGTCGTTCCAGTCCTGTAAACGGTTTGGCAGTTTCAAGTCCGGGTGGCGCGCGGCGAAACGCCGCCCCAGATAACCGGCGGGCGCCATGTCATGGATGACGGGCGGCAAACCAGCGAAAGCATGGCCCCCGCCGCGCGTGGCGCCGAGCCAGCTTCCGCCGTCCTGCAGGGCCACCAATTCTGCCGTATGTAACGCGTGCCCCGTGGTGTTCACGCGATACACCGGCAGCCGCGGCGACAGCCCGGCGACCGGACGAGGCAAGGCATAGCGCGTCGCCCGACCGCGGCCCAGAGTGAGTACCGACCCAGCTTCCGCAGTGGTCAGGCGCGAGAGTGTCGCCGGGCTGATCTTCAACGCGGTGCGCAGCTCTGCAGCGCCAACCGTGCCTCGGCCCTTCAGGAATGTGCTTAATGTATCGGCCATAATGAAACGATTTA
>JBAVYM010000030.1:0-11248 GCA_049698775.1 Gammaproteobacteria bacterium | reverse complement strand
CTATTACACATCGCTGCCGCTCGCCGTGGCAGCTTAACCCTGGAGTCGCGATCCACTTATGAACGGCGATTCACTGTCCAAACATCGGGGTCCATCTCATACATCCCCACGGGTTACGTCTATTGGTGGCGTCGGGCGGGCAGCCTGAGCACTGCATATCAGGGTTATTGCGCTTATTGCCAACCACCACGTTGCGGACTTTCTTATCACTTAATATTGCTCATCAGGCCCCAGATACTTTACCACCCACTTACTGATGGCCTGGTAGTACAGCTCGCGGTGCACCGGATCCTGGGGCGAATGGTGCGCACCGGGGATGCCGATGAACTTCACCGGCGCATTGCGGCTGGAGAGTGCGTGATACAGCGCGAACGACTCGGTGATCGGCACGGTGGTATCGTCGGTGCCCGACAGGATTAACGTGGGCGTGGTGATCTGACCGGCATAGGTGATGGGCGAGCCGCTGCGGTAGAGTGCGGCACTGTCTTTGCCCCAGGGGCTGCCGCCCAGTGAATCGCGCGTCCAGGC
Source organism: Gammaproteobacteria bacterium (assembly GCA_049698775.1). Lineage (GTDB taxonomy): Bacteria > Pseudomonadota > Gammaproteobacteria > Natronospirales > REEB76 > REEB76. The sequence goes on along the minus strand of JBAVYM010000030.1, from coordinate 10,720 downwards.
CAGGTTGCCAGCGGCGGATAATTCGTATTCTTCGGTCCAGTCCACTGCGCCATCGGCCACCACCGCACAGCGCCAGAAGTGCTGGTGCGAAATCAGCCAAGCCGTCATGTAGCCGCCGTAGGAGTGGCCGATCGCGGCGATACGCGACTCATCCACGATGCCTTGTTTTTCCAGCATCTTGATGCCTGATATCACGTCGCTATCCGGACCTTCGCCCGGGTCACGGTAGATCGCATGCATGTGTGCGTTGCCCAAGTTGTCGCTGCCGCGGTAGTTGGGCTCGAACACCAGATAATCGTCCGCCGCGAACAAATCGCGCAGCGGGCCGATTTCGTTGGTGTCGAAACCTTCGGTAGAAGCCGCTTCCGGTCCGCCGTGGCTGTAAACCACCAGTGGATACTTTTTGCCCGACACATAGTCATTGGGATAGGTCAGGATGCCATCGTTCACCTGTCCATCCGGCGCTCGCCATTGCACTTCGACGCTGCGCGCATGAGCGTACGCAGTAAAGCGACTATTGAAATCGGTCAGACGCGTCGGACGGCTATCAATCGTGCGCAGCAGGTACAACTCCGGTGCTTGCGTGCTGTTGTCGGCAACCACCGCGATGGCTCCATGAGATGAAACTGCAAAACTCAGCGGTTCGAGATCACCGAGGTTCGGCGCCTGACCCTTGCCTTGCAGCGGCTGGACGTAGAGTTTGGCGCCGACATGATCATCGGCCATCACCACCACGCCGCGGCCGTCCGGCAGCCACGCCAGGGATGGAAGCAGGTTGCGATCCAGGCCGGTGCTGACATCGCGCGCCGTGCCGCCATTGGTTGAGCCGACAAATAAACCCATATCGCTGACCGCGCCCGGTCCATGTATATATAGGTAAGCAATGGCGTCGCCTGCGGGTGCGAAGCGCGGGTTGTATTCATAACTGTGCTTGTCAGTGATCGGCTGTTCCATACCCGTCGCCACGTTCACCGCTACGATGCGGGTCTGATCACTATCGCCATCATCCGCATTCGCCTGTTGGGTATACACGATCCACTGGCCGTCCGCTGACCACATGGGTGCCGACACGCCGCCGCCGAAAGGCGGCGCGGTCTCCAGAACGCTGGTGGAACCACGTGTGAGTTGGCGCGCCTTGCCACTCTTTACGGAGAGCAGCCAGATATGCGACGGCACGGGCGGTTTGTTGATCAGATAGTCGTCATCATGGATGGTGAACAGATCATGGTGCGTGCGCCGGTCCTTCTTACTCACCGGCGAATCGTTCGGCGTGACGTAGGCGATAGTTTTGCCGTTCGGGCTCCAGGAAAACTGCTGCACGCCGTTGTCAGCATCGCTGAGTTCCTCCGGCGTGCCACCCGCGGCCGGCACGGTATAAATCTGATCTTTTTGCTTGCCCACCTTCGCCATGAACGCCAGGGTATGCCCGTCCGGCGACCAGCGCGGCATCTTCAGGTCGCGCATCCCTTGCACCAGAATCCGCGACTCGCCGCCGGCGGTATCCATCACGCGCAGCGTCGCATCGTAACGATCGTGCACGAAGTCCGACCGCACGGTCAGAAACGCGATCTGCTGACCATCCGGCGAGAATTGCGGCGGGTCAATGCGCACCAGCGCCCGGTAGTCCTGAAGCTGGATTGGCGTAGCATCTGACGAGGCGGCCAGGGGTGCGAGCGCAAGCAAAACGGCAGCCAGACAGGTAAAACTGAGACGAGGTTTCATGGGGCCCTCCGGTCGAAGAGGCTTTGGGTCAGGCTCGAATTATTGAATGATACAGGTTTGGCCGTATCTGATTATCCCGGATTCTGATTCCGGCAGGGGCACAGAAGTTCCCGATGGTCTATAGTTATGTAAGGTCTACATCGAGCATCGAAAGAAGCGCGGGAGCGAAGATGTCAAAGTGCTTTGAAATTAATCGTGGTCTGTACCGCCCCCTATTATTCCGGATGTTGGCAGGTGTAATTAACCGTATGCGCGCTTATCGATACCAAGCTGTCTTCATCCTGGCATGCGCATTGAGCGCCTGTGGTTCCGCGCCACATCAGCCCAACAGACCACCTTTGTTCTCGGACCAAGCCTACTGGACGAATCCTTTTTGGCAGGTGGAGTTGTTCTCCGCCGTCCAGTCCGTGGTGCACTTGCCTGCCAACGCAGCCAGTCTGGCCACGCCCAGGATACATGGAACAGTGAAGTTCCTGTACGACAACGGAGCCGTCAAAGATCCCGTGATCGTCGCTAGTACAGGTAATCCCCAACTGGACAAACTATTGCTGCAGCAGGTGGTAACAGCAAAGGTACCCAAGCCCTACGGACTTCATACCGACCAGCCCCATGAATTCGAGCTGCCGCTCGAGATGTTTACACCTTACGAGTCGTTCGAGTACAACGTATATGCAGCGATAGACCGCAATAAGCTCTACCCCAGGGATCCGATACTCAAGGGAGAAATCGGCAGCACGACTGTGGATTTCGATTACCTGGACGGCAAAGCGCTCAACATCGTCATCGCCAAATCCAGTGAGAACAAGGAGTTGGATCAGGCTTCCATCGACGCTGTATCCAAAGCTGAGCTACCAGCGCCACCTCCAGGTTACGACGGCAAGACGCTACCCATGCAGGTGATCGTCTGCTACTGCTTGAACAGCTCCAAAAGCTGTTCGGCGGGCAAAAATGTCATTGTCGTAGAAGGCACCCGGATCTTGCGTCATGCTGTCGTAAGGTATTGACGCCGCACTTACGCGCAGTCAACTCCGGAGACATCAGGACAGTTCTCTATCTTCAGGGTTACTTGCGATAAACGTGGTCTGCCCCAAGTTATTTCTTGAAGCGTCAATGGATCCCACATTCGGCGAAGAATGGTGCGAAAGCTTTTCGCCCATCCTCCTCCATATGACCGTAGAGATATTTCCGCGCCGCGCACACCTGTAATGCATGCTTGTCCTTGTGCTTGAGTGCCGCAAGCATATCCAGCTTGCCGGTGGGCACCGCCTGATGCGGACACGAATAGCGCCGATAGGAGTCGTCCTTGGTGGTCAGCTTGGCCTGTTGCTTGCCGCACCAGACCGTGATGTAGGGGTCGTCCACATTCAGATCCCAGGGCCGATCGTTAACCAGCGTCATACTGTCGGTCAGCACCGTGATGGGCTGAAAGAAACCGTCTGCGTCGGTCTGTGGAAATGATGAACCGTCTTTCGTCTCGGTCGTGGGTACCGGTCGATTGGCCTGATGGCAGGCGCCGCATTGGTTGAGACGGCGGAACTCCGCCATCTCCTGTTTGGCTTTGGCCGGCACTCCTGGATAGTAGAGTTTGATGAGACTGTCGGCGGCCAGGTTGTCGCCCGTGGGTCCGGTGCGCAGCCATGCATAGCCCCTTAACCACTTCGAAGATTCGCCGGGTACCGGTTCGTAGACATGTGAAGTGGACCCCAAAAACTGGGCAGTAGCTTAAGTGGATTAGCGGCTCTACCCTAATAGCTTGGAGGTAGAGACATGAAACGGTCAAGACGGAACCATACGGCACTGTTCAAAGCGAAGGTAGCACTGGAAGCGCTGAAGGGCGAGCAGACGTTGGCGGAGCTAGCGCAGCGATTTGAGGTGCATCCGACCCAGATTATGCAGTGGCGACAGCAACTGCTGGAGCGTGCGACGGAAGTATTTGAACGACCGGGAGAGAAGCAGACGGGGCCGGATGTGACGGCGATGGAGTGCAAGATTGGGCAGCAGGCCCTGGAGCTGGATTTTTTACAGCGTGCGCTCGGTCGATTGGGCGGACCGAGCGCCAAGAGCGGATAGACCGGGACCACGCCCTGCCGGTGGTGCGGCAATGTGAACTGCTGGGGATGGCACGTTCGACGGCGTATTACCGGCCGGCGCCGGTGCCGGAAGCGGATCTCGCCCTGATGCGGTGCTTGGATGAGCTGCATCTGGAGTTGCCCTTCTACGGTAGTCGGCGGCTGGTCGATGCGTTGGCGGATCGCGGTCAGCACGTCAATCGCAAGCGTGTGCAACGGCTGATGCGGCTCATGGGTATCGAGGCGCTGCAGGGCCGGCGCAATACCAGCCGGCCCCATCCGGGGCATGCGATCTATCCTTACTTGCTACGCGGACTCGCCATTGATCGGCCCAACCAAGTGTGGTGTGCGGACGTGACCTACGTGCCGATGGCGCAGGGCTTCGCGTATCTGGTGGCCATCATGGATTGGTATTCGCGCAAGGTGCTCGCCTGGAGCCTGGCCAACACGCTGGCCGCCGACTTCTGTACCAGCACGTTGCAGGAAGCGCTGACAACACACGGAAGGCCTGAGATTTTCAACACCGACCAGGGCAGCCAATTCACCTGCCCGGACTTCACCGGTGTGCTCAAAGAGCATGCGATTGCCATCAGCATGGACGGCCGCGGCCGCTGGATGGACAACGTGTTCATCGAGCGGTTGTGGAAAAGCGTCAAGTACGAAGATATTTACCTGAAAGCCTATGGCTCAATCCCCGAGGCCCGTGCAGGGCTGACACGCTACTTCGCGTTCTATAACCGGGTGAGAAGACACCAGTCACTTGACCGGAGAACACCGGATGATGTCTATTACACATCGCTGCCGCTCGCCGTGGCAGCTTAACCCTGGAGTCGCGATCCACTTATGAACGGCGATTCACTGTCCAAACATCGGGGTCCATCTCACCGGCTCTTGCGGTAACGGTTTCTGAGCCGTCTCCTCGCCCAGCCACATGGACAACAGTGCACCGAGAATACCGATAACGGCGAAGATCAGCATCAGCCAAGCCACGCCGATGACATCCTGCACCAGCGGCAGCAGGAACACGGCCACCAGCGCACCCGCGCGCGATACCGCGGTGGCCAGACCGTGCGCCGAGGCGCGCAGCTCCGTGGGATAGAGTTCCACCGGGAAAATCCAGCAGGTGTTGGCTGGTCCGTAACTGACCGCCACCTGCCAGAGCAACAGTCCGATCACCAGCGCCGCCAAAGGAGGCGGCCCGTGCAACGCATACACCCACACCAGCAACAGGCCGATCACCGAGCCGACGAAGCCCCAGATCTGCGCGCGCAGGCGGCCGACGTGTTCGATGCTGACGGCGAGCAATGCGGTACCGATCAGCGCCACCACATCCAGCAGCGTGTTGCCGATGACGGACTGTACATTGCCATGCAAGCCGAGACCGATGAGCAGCAGTGGCGCGTAGATGCCAAAGCTGTAGCCCATGATGTCGAACAGGAACCAGGGCAGCGTCACGAATACCGTGCGTCTTATATAAAGGCACGAAAACAATGCGGACCAGGACGCGAGCGGCATCTGCTGACGCTGTTGTTCCGTCACGATGAGTGCTTGCCGTTCTGTTTCGCTGAGTGACGGCACTAGTTGCGCCAGCACCGCGACGGCTTCCTTCGCGCGGCCGCGGCGCAGATACCAGCGCGGCGATTCCGGCAGATTCTTGCGCAGCCACAGGATGCCGAGCGCCGGGATCGCGCCTGATATCAACATGAAGCGCCAAGCATGTTCGCCCAAAGGCAATAACGCCAAACCCACCGCGCTCGAGACCGCCGCGCCACCCATCCACAGTGCAAATACCCAGACTGTGATGCGGCCGCGCCGTGCGCGTGGCAGAAATTCGATCAAATACGTGGCTGACAATGGATAATCCGCGCCCACGCCCAGGCCCAATACAAAGCGCAGCACTGCGAGCGAAGCGATGTCCCAGGCAAATCCGGAAGCCAGCGCCGCGATCAGGAAGGTGGCCATGTCGAGCAGATAAATCGCCTTGCGGCCAAAGCGGTCCGCCAGCGGCCCGCCGATGAGACCGCCGAGGAATGCACCGGCCAGCGCCGCGCCGCCTAACAAACCGGTTTGCAGCGAACCCAGTTGCCACTGCGGTTTCAACAGGAGCAGGGCGATGGCGATGATGGAAATGTCATAGCCGTCGAGAAAAATCCCGAGGCCCGCCGCCCAGGCGGAACGCCGGTGCAGCCGGCCGAGGCGCGCTTCATCCAGATAGCTGGCGACGGTTTGCATGCATTGTTTTGGTTAACGAATCAGATGAGCTGCAAGATGGCGAGGAACACAACAAGCCGCTCACAACAATGAATATACGAGGCCGCCAGCATCCAACTCACTCGTGTACTTGAGCGCGTGCCCAGTCAGCGATTGCCATTGCCGTCCGGTTAGCCAGTTGTGCCAGCCCGGAGATGGCGCCTTGTACATCGGGGCTGATGGATTGCGTCATGACAAAGCGGCGTTCCGCGATGATCTGGCCATCGCTCGAACGTTGCATTGAGACTTCCAGCACCAACCGCACGTGTGCATCATGCGGTGTGTTGAAATCCTGTTCGAACTCAAGCAGCGCGGCGTTGAGTGCGTAAACGCTGTGTGCACGGGTGTCCCCCACAGAGCGCAGTGGCAGCAGGTACTGTAGCCGCGCCGCCAGCAATTCCGCGGGTGGCGCTGCCCAACGATGATCGGCGTAAGTTCTAAGCGCGGTAGGGTCGTTGTACAAGAGCCGGTAATGGATGGCGTCGCTCGCGAGCCAGACAGGCGCGGTAATGGGGTTCAAGCTCAGGCGTGCGGCATCGCTGTCATGCACTGCCGGCAGCGGACCGAAATCATGCACTTGCGGAAGTGGCACCTGGGCAGGCCACAGGCTGCACGCGGCCATGATGCACACGGCAGCAAAAATCGCAGGCCAGCCGAAGGCACGTCTCATTGCCTGGGTCCTTTGTAACCGGGTTCACCCGGACCGGGTGCGGGGCGCGCAGGTCCCAGCAACAATTGCTGCGGATCCCGCCGCAGATTTTCTGCCAGCCGGCGCATGTCGGCTGCTGCCTGGCTGATCTGGGCAATCGCGGCGTTGAGCTGAGGCATGGTGCGCTCGTTGAGTGTGCCGCCGACCGCCTGCCCGGTTGCCACCAGGCGATCCAGGTTATGGCTGAGTACGCTGACATTGTCAGCGGCATTCTTGACCTTGGCCAGCATCTCTTCGGCGTGTGCATCGAGTGCCGGCAATTGACTGGCGCTGGCATCAAGCTGCGTTTCCAATTTCAACAGCATCGCACTGGATGCGTCAGCCTGGGCCAGGAGCCGTTTGATATGGGCGCGGTTGTCGGTATTCAGCAGCTCGTTGAGCGACGCAACCAGTTGATCCAGTTGTGCCGCGAGCTGCACTCCCGAACTGCCGAGCTTGTCAAGCAACGAAGGCTGCATGGGTATGCGCGCCGGAGAGTTGCTGTTGGTGGCCAGAGCTTGCATGGCAAGCGGTCCCGGTGAATTATCCAGCGCCAGTTGGGACAAGCCGGTGATGCCTTGCAGTTTCAAGGTGGCGTAAGTGGCACGGGTTACCGGGATGTCCTGGTTGATGTCCACGTAAACCAGGATATTGCGCGCGTCCGAAGGATCAATGCCGATTTTCTCCACGCTACCGGCGGCGATACCACGGAAATACACCGTGGACTGCGGCTGCAGGCCGGCCACGTTGCCGGTTGTTACCACTATATAGGGACGGGTTTGCGCGTGAGAGCCGCTCATCCACACGCCGGCAAACACCGCCGCCGCCGCGAGCAGCAGTACAAATATGCCGGTCATCAGTGCATAAGCGTGGTTGTTCATGGGGCCGCCCCCGCCGCGTCTGCAAACACCCGTTCGGCATACGTGCCGTGGAAAAACTCGCGCACCAGCGGTTCCTCGGAACGGCGCACCTCGGCAGCGGAACCAAACGCCAGCAACCGTCCGCCAGCGAGCACCGCCAGCACATGGCAGAGATCGCGCATCACATCCAGATCATGGGTCACCATGACCAGCGTGAACCCCAACTCCTGATGCAAGGTCGAAAGCAGTTTGATGAAATCCTCGCTGGCGATGGGATCCAATCCGGAGGTGGGCTCGTCCAACACCAGGAGTTCCGGTTCCAACGCCAGGGCGCGCGCCAGCGCCACGCGCTTCACCATACCGCCTGACAACTCCGCGGGCAGCCGGAGCGCTGCGTCCCTGTCCAATCCCACCATACCGAGTTTCATACACACTAACTGGCGTATCAGGTTTTCGCCCACAAAATGTGATTCCCGCAACGGAAATGCGATGTTATCGAACACGTTGAAGGCGCTGAACAATGCGCCACCCTGGAACAGGATTCCGCAGCGCTGATGCAAGGCCGCCAATTGTCCGGGGTTGAGTAAGTCCAGGCGCTGGCCGAACAGATAGACGCGCCCTTCGGTGGGTGCCTGCAGGCCGATCATCTCGCGCAGCAGCGTGGTCTTGCCGCTGCCGGACTTGCCTACCACGCCCAGGATTTCGCCGCGATTCACGCTCAGGCTGATGTCGCGATGGATGACCTGTTCATCAAAGCGAGTACTCATATTTTCCAGACGTATGATGGACTCGTCGTTCATGGCAATCCCATATTCCTGAATACGATTGCGAACACCGCATCGGCGATTATAGCCAGCGTGATGGCACTCACAACTGCACCGGTGGTTTCGACGGCGAGGCTTTCTGTGTCAGGTTTGATGCGCAGGCCGAAATGACAGGCGATCAGCGCCACCAGCACACCAAAGACGGCGCCCTTGCCCACACCCAGCCAGAAATTCGCCAGCGGCACGGCAGCCGGGAAAGCGGATATGAACTGCCACAAACCGATGCCTAGCGTGGCCCGGGCGGCGAACATACCACCGAGCATACCGAGAATGTCACTCCACACCACCAGTAACGGCATCACCAGAATCAACGCCACGATTTTTGGCAGTACCAGCCGCAGACTCCGCGAAACACCCATGGCGGACAGAGCATCTATTTCCTGGGTGACGCGCATCACACCCAGTTGCGCCGCCATGGCGGAACCTGAGCGCCCCGCCACCAGTACTGCAGTCAGCAGCGGCCCGAGTTCACGCAGGATACCAATCCCCACAATCACGACGATAAAATTGCCGGCACCGTAACTCTTGAGTTCCAGCGAGGACAAGTAACTCACCACCACACCGGTAAGAAAACCCACCAGCGCGATGATGCCGAGTGCCTTGACACCGGCTTGGTAAATAGTCGCCGAGATGTCGCGCCAGGGCGTGGAGCTGGGATGACGCAACAACCATAGACAGTCCAGGACGAACTGCCCAAGCAAACTCAGAAAACCACCGATATGTTCTTTAGCACGGCGACCTGCCCGCGCGGCTGAATTCACGATATCCAGATGTGCGGCTTGCTTCGTCGGCTCGTGGGGCACCTGCCGCTCCGTCCAACGGCGGAACAATGGCAGATGTTCAGGGCGCACCACCAGATGCTGAGGCCGGCGGCCCTCGGTGGCGCGCCACAAGACAAAAGCGCCGACGCTGTCCATTGCGGATATGGTGTTGAGATTCCAGTGCACTTCGGGATCGGAGGTGTATTCGCGCAATTCTCGCGTCAGACGATCCGCGTGCTGAGCCACGCCGCGCAAGGTCCAGTGACCAGTCAGCTTTACCGTGGTAAACCCGTCAGCGGCACGCTCCGCCCGGATGGCGGGCGGCTCCATGTCGGCGAATAGCGGCTGGGAGGACATACGCGCTCTAGCCTACGCCTTTTGGAGCGGTAGTAGAAAAAGCCGTTGATACCCGGTGCAATGCGATAAACCTGGCCGAGGCGCACTTCATCCAGATGACTGACGACAGTTTGCATGCGCTATTTCAATCAGTTGGAAGTTGCCCGAGTGACCGAAATCATCCAATCCAAGCCTTCATTGAAGTACACGACCTCGGTATCGCTCAATGCGCGCGCTCAAGTATAGGGACATCATCCACGCTTGATAATGATCTCCACATCGCCTCTTGTGGCTTTAACCTCCCAACCTTTACTTTTTGTTTTCTTCGTTGTCTTCTTTATCTTTTTCTTGCCCCGTGCTTTTGACTTCTTACTCTTTGCAGCAGTCATGTTTATCTCCTTCAGTAAATCACCATTCAGGACATCGCTCGCAGAGCGAAAATCAGGCTACTCCGTGTAGTCTGACAAGACAATCCTGATCGGTCGCAAAGTTTTACCGGCCGGGCGATGAGTCTCGTCGGACTGGCATGTCGTAGACCGTCCGGCGCAACGCGGCCCAGGCCAGCAGGTACGAGCTATACTAAAAGAACCGGGAATCGGGAGGGATCACGATGAAAATCGTATTGACGATATTGCTTTGCGTATGCATGTCCGCCGCCTTTGCAGACCAGGTTTACCGCTGGGTAGATAAGGACGGCCATGTACATTATTCCCAGACACCGCCGGCCAGCACCGCCGTGCACGCCAGCAGCACGAACGTCAGTGCGCCGCCGCCGGATCCGACCGGGATTCAAAATGCGCAGAACCTGGTTCAGCAGATGCAGGTGCAGAACCAACAGGCTCAGGCGACACAACAGCAAGCCCAGCAAGAAGCCCAGCGGCAAGCCGAACGCCAGCAAGCCTGCAATAACCTGATGGCGCGGCTGCAGATTTTAAAACAAGTCTAATGTCGTCGCCACTGTGGACGCCCAGGGCAACAGGACGTATCTGTCCGACGCGCAACATGAACAGCAGGAGCAGCAACTCCAGGATGAGATCAATAAGGAATGCAATGCTCCCCGCTAAACTGGAAGTTGCAATCTTGCATATAACTGAAATGAAAACCGTCAAAGTTTTCGCGGCCGCAACGTCAAAAATTCTACGCCCTCAACCCTGCTTGAAGAAAGATCGAAGCGCGACAGTGTTTTCTCTCCCAACAGTAACTGACAACC
>JBAVYM010000029.1:0-47496 GCA_049698775.1 Gammaproteobacteria bacterium | reverse complement strand
TTAAATGGCATGATCTCGAAATATCGAGGAGTCCAAATATTCTCTGCGTTACCAATGATAGGAATACTATATGATTTACTATTCCGCTCATTAATATGCTGAGCGACTATTTCTATAGCACTATCGGGAATTTCGTAACGCGACATATATGTCTCTAACAAAGAAATTTTATAGTGAAATTGCGCTCACGCAAATAGTGGGGAATTGTAATTGAGAAGAACCCCTCTGATTAAATTTATAATGACCCTGTCCCTAACAATTGATCATCACGGTTGACTTCGTTTGCTCTCCATCCACTTCACCAGCGGCTCCCACTGTTCCTGATCCGGCCAGGAGAGATATTCCGGCAGTTCGTGGATGCCCAAACCGCGTGCATAGGCGCGGATGTAATTCTGGGTGTCACGCAGACGCGCGATCACCGGCACTTTGAGGGTGTCGAGGAATTTTTCCAGTTCCTCGTAAATCAGCAGATTCTCACGCACGCGGTTTGCCACCACCGCCACTTTCACTTCCCGGCGTTCCACCTTGCCCACGTCCAGGAGCTCGCTAACAAATTTGCTGGCGGCACCGATATCAATGGGCGAGGGCAGCACCGGCACAATCACGGTCTCGGCATGCCGCAGCATTTGCGTGAGTTCTGAACCGTGAGAGCGGGCCGGCGCGTCAATGATGAGGAAATCGGAGTTGCGATCCAAGTGCGTCAGGCCGTGCTTGTGAGCATCCACACTGTGGATTTTGTCGCGCTCCGGCGGACGCCGTTTCAACCAGTCCATGCTGGAACCCTGCGGATCGTAGTCCGCAAGGCTTACCACCGCGTCCCAATTGCTGGCGAAATAACCCGCGATGTTGGTGGCAAGGGTGGATTTACCGCAACCGCCCTTGGCATTTATCACCATGATCGTACGCATGCTGCCTCCTCAAAACCTGTGTCCCTGTTGCTGGTTGTTCGCCCCTTTCGCCCGTTCCAGTATAGACGGCGGGGAGTGTTATGCCATATCCGCGGATACAGGCTGGCAATCCTTTGACGGCTATAATGACGCACCCTCAGTTGCACGCCGGATGCCCATGTTCCAAAACCCGTCCCCCGGGGAAATCAAGCGGCTCCTGGAAACGGCGCGCCGCATCGCGGTGGTCGGCCTGTCGCCCAATTCCACGCGGCCCAGCCATGGCGTGGCACGTGCCCTGCAGGGCTTCGGCTATAAAATCATTCCGGTGCGCCCGGCGACCGCGGAAGTGCTGGGCGAAAAGGCCTATCCGGATCTGCGCTCGCTGCCCGGGCCGGTGGACTTGGTGGACGTGTTCCGCGCGCCACAATATGTGGATGCCATCGTGGATGACTGCATTGCGATTCGCGCTCCGGCGTTGTGGCTGCAGGAAGGCGTGGTGAACGAGGTTGCCGCGGAGCGGGCGCGCCAAGCCGGAATGTTTGTGGTCATGGACCGCTGCATATATAAAGAATATCTCGCCTTGATAAATGGATGATGCGGATGAAAATTGCATTCAGCAAAATGGAAGGTCTCGGCAACGACTTCATGGTGATTGACGCCATAGATCAACCGCTGCGTCTGAGCACTCTACAGGTGCAACAGCTCGCCGACCGACGCACTGGTGTGGGCTTCGATCAATTGCTGCTCATCACCCGGCCCGAAGACCCGGCACACACCGCGGGTTTCCGCATTTACAACGCTGACGGCGGCGAGGTCGAACAGTGCGGCAACGGCGCGCGCTGCGTGAGTCGCCTGCTGGTGGAAAACGGCCGGGTGAATAAGCGCACTTTCACCCTGGAAACCTTGGGCGGGAATTTGCAGGCGGACGTGCAGGACATCGCCAACGTGCGCGTCAACATGGGCGTGCCGGTGTTCGAGCCGGCGCGCATCCCGTTCGAGGCCCGCGAGCGCGCCCTCACTTACGCGCTGGAAGTGGACGGCCGCAGCTACGACATCGGTGCGGTGTCGGTGGGCAATCCGCACGCGATTTTGGATATGCCGGACGTGGGCATCGCGCCGGTGGCGGAACTCGGCCCCAAGATCGAACACCATCCGCGCTTTCCGAAGCGCACCAACGTGAACTTCGCCCAGTGGCTGGACCGCACTCATGTGAAGCTGCGCGTGTTTGAACGCGGCACCGGCGAAACCCTGGCCTGCGGCACCGGCGCCTGCGCCACCACGGCGTGGGGACGGCTGGCCGGTTGGCTGGATGAAACGGTGGAAGTGGTCCTGCGCGGCGGCCGTCTCATGATAAGCTGGAAAGGCGAGGGACAACCCATGTGGATGAGCGGCCCGGCCCACCGGGTCTATGACGGAAGCATCGAGCTATGAGCACTGAACACAAACCCGGCCTGCGCGACAGCACCGAGATCGAGACCACGGTCACGGACTACCTCGCCACGCACCCGGATTTCTTCGAAGACCACACCGAGGTGCTCACCCGCCTCAAAGTTCCGCATCCGAGCGGCCATGCGGTGTCGCTCATCGAGCGCCAGGTCGAAGTGCTGCGTCAGCAGCACCGCCAGATGGAGCGCAAGCTGGTGGACCTGATTGAAGTGGCGCGCGGCAACGATGCGCTCATCGAACGCATCCACCGGCTCGCGGTCGCGCTTTTGGAAGGCCAGACGTTGGCGGAGCGTTTGTATTCGGTGCAGGAGGAACTGCGCAACCGTTTTGGCGCCGACGAAGTCAGCCTGTTCCTTATCAAGGATCCGTCTGCCGATCTGGACGCGGGGCCGGCGCGCTGGCTGAAGCCCGACGATGCGGGCCTGGAACAATTCCGCGAATTTCTCAAGGCCGGAAAGCCTTACGTCGGTCGGTTGCGCGCGCCGCAACTGGAATTCCTGTTCGGCGAGCAGGCGGAGCGCATCGCCTCCATCGCGCTCATGCCGCTCGGCGATCATGGCAAGCTCGGCATCCTGGCCGTGGGCAGCCACGAAGCCGATCGCTTCGGTCCGACACTCGGCACCGCCTTCCTCGCACGAATCGGCGAGCTAGTGGCGGCGGCCATCCAGCCGCTGTTGCCTGGATGATCACGGCGCTGGCCGATTCGATCCAGAGTTTCATCGGACACCTGTCCCACGAACGCCGCCTCTCACCCCACACGGCGACCAATTACCAGCGCGATCTCGAAACCTTCCGGCACTACTGCGAGCAGCAGCGCATCGCCGACTGGAACAGCGTAGATATTCATCACGTACGCGCCTTCGTGAGCGCGCGTCATCGTCAAGGGCTGTCGCCGCGCAGCCTGCAACGTCTGCTGGCCGCCATCCGCAGTTTTTACAATTACCTGTTGCGCGAACAAGCGGTGCGCAACAATCCTGCCAACGGTGTCGCTGCGCCCAAGGCACAAAAGCGTCTGCCGGTCACGCTCGACACCGATCAGATGGCGCAACTGCTGGAAATCCGCGGCGATGCGCCGCAAGCGGTTCGGGATCGCGCCATCATGGAGCTGCTGTATTCGTCGGGCTTGCGGCTCGCCGAGCTGATCTCCATCCAACTGCCGGATCTCAACCTCAGCGATGCCACGGTCACGGTCACCGGCAAGGGCGCGAAAACCCGTATCGTGCCCGTGGGCCGCAAGGCCATCGTCGCCTTGAACGACTGGCTCAAGATGCGCGCGCAACTGGCGAAACCGGAGGACAGCGCGCTGTTTGTCGGCCCGCACGGTGGTCCCTTGAGTCCGCGCACCCTGCAGGCGCGGCTCAAGCGCTGGGGCATCGCCCAGGGCGTGCAACTGGGCATCCATCCACACCTGTTCCGGCACTCCTTCGCCAGCCATCTGCTGGAATCCAGCGGCGATCTGCGCGCCGTGCAGGAACTGCTCGGCCACGCCAACATCAGCACCACCCAGATCTACACCCACCTTGATTTCCAGCACCTCGCCCGCACATACGATCAGGCGCACCCCAGGGCCAAGAGAAAATAGTGCTGCGTGTCGGGTACTGCGTGCTGCGACCGGAACACGATTTCCTCTCGGCTCCCTGCGCAGCACGGTGAACGCAGCACCTTTACAGGAATGTTTTAGAATGCAGCATATTCGTCACTGCATCAATTATAAGGTTTGACTGATGGACCAATTCCACGGCACCACTATCCTTTCCGTGCGCCGCAACAAGGCGGTGGCCATGGGCGGCGACGGCCAGGTAACGCTCGGCAACACGGTAATGAAACCCAACGCCCGCAAGGTGCGGCGCCTGTACGAAAATCAGGTGCTGGCCGGTTTCGCCGGCGGTACGGCCGATGCCTTCACCCTGTTCGAGCGTTTCGAGAACAAGCTCCGCGAGCACAGCGGCAACCTCACGCGCGCCGCGGTGGAACTCGCCAAGGACTGGCGCACCGACCGCATGCTGCGGCGGCTGGAAGCGTTGATGTGCGTCGCGGACAAGAATGCTTCGTTCATCGTTTCAGGCAACGGCGACGTGATCGAGCCGGAACAAGGTCTCATGGCCATCGGCTCCGGCGGCATGTTCGCGCAGGCCGCCGCGCGCGCGCTGCTGGACAACACCGAACTGGACGCACGCGCCATCACCGAGCGCGCGCTCAACATCGCGGCGGATATTTGTATTTATACCAATCGCAACCTCACGATTGAGGTGCTGTAGGTTGGGGTGAGCGCCGCGAACCCCAACGATTGCGAAACGGGATGTTGGAGTTTGGAAGACCTCACTCCAATCCTGTATCTCCTCACTCCTTTACTCCTCACCCCTCACTGGATTTGTAAAAATGTCTGAGATGACACCCCGAGAAATCGTTCAGGAACTCGACAAGCACATTGTCGGCCAGACCGCCGCGAAACGCGCCGTGGCCATTGCGCTGCGCAACCGCTGGCGGCGCATGCAGGTGGAGCCGAAACTGCGCAACGAGATCACGCCCAAGAACATCCTCATGATCGGGCCGACCGGCGTCGGCAAGACCGAAATTGCGCGCCGCCTGGCGCGTCTTGCCAACGCACCATTCATCAAGGTGGAAGCCACCAAGTTCACCGAGGTGGGCTACGTGGGCAAGGACGTGGATTCCATTGTCCGCGATCTGGTGGACGCGGCGGTAAAGCTGGAACGCGAGCACGCCAAGCATCACGTGCAGTCCCGCGCCGAGGAAGCCGCCGAGGAGCGCATCCTGGACGCGCTCTTGCCGCGCAAACATCATGTGGGGTTTGCAAACGAGCCGGTACCGCCGGATCAGTCCGACACGCGCCAGAAATTCCGCAAAATGCTGCGCGAAGACGAGCTCGAGGATCGCGAGATCGAAGTGGACCTGGCCATGAGCAACGTGGGTGTGGAGATCATGGCGCCGCCCGGCATGGAAGAAATGACCCAGCAGTTGCAGGGCTTGTTCCAGAACATGGCCGGCAACCGCACGCGCACGCGCAAATTGAAAATCAAGGAAGCCCGCAAACTGCTGGAGGACGAAGAAGCCGCCAAGCTGGTCAATGAGGACGACATCAAACTGGCCGCGCTCACCAACGTGGAACAGAACGGCATCGTCTTCATAGACGAAATTGACAAGGTGGCGCGTCGCGGCGAGTTGCACGGCGCGGACGTGTCGCGCGAAGGCGTGCAGCGCGACCTGCTGCCGCTGGTGGAAGGCACCACCGTCACCACCAAATACGGCAGCGTGAAAACCGATCACGTGCTATTCATCGCCTCCGGCGCCTTCCAGATGTCGAAACCTTCAGATCTGATCCCGGAATTGCAGGGCCGATTGCCGATCCGCGTGGAACTTTCCGCGCTTGCCACTGAGGATTTCGTGCGCATCCTCACCGAGCCGGATGCGTCGCTCACCACGCAATACACCGCGCTCATGGCCACCGAAGGCGTCAAGCTGGAATTCAGCCAGGATGGCGTGCGCCGCATCGCGGAAGTGGCCTTCGAGGTCAACGAGCGCACCGAGAACATCGGCGCGCGCCGCCTGCACACCGTCATGGAACGGCTGTTCGAGAACATCTCCTTCGAAGCCGCCGACAAGAACGGCAAGCACGTCATCATTGATGCGGCCTACGTCAACCAACAGGTGGGCGAACTGGTGAAGGACGAAGATCTGAGCCGCTACATTCTGTGAGCATGCCTCCTCGACCTGTCGAAATCCGGCTGCGCAAATCCGCCGGCGTGCTGGCCGTGGCTTTCGACGATGGCGAAACATTCGAGCTGCCGTTCGAATATCTGCGGGTGTTCTCGCCGTCCGCCGAAGTCCAGGGCCACGGCACGGAAATCCTGCAAACCGGCAAGGAGAATGTGAAGATCATCGGCATCGAGCCGGTGGGCAACTATGCCGTATGTCTCAGGTTCGACGACGGCCATGACACCGGCCTGTATTCCTGGTCGGTGCTCCACGATCTTGGCAAGCATCAGCAGGAAAACTGGTCGCGCTATCTAAAGCGCCTCAAGGACGCCGACTACAAACGCAAAGACGTTTAATTCATTCGTCACCCCCGCGTAAGCGGGGGTCCATCTCCAGATTTGGATGGATTCCCGCCTGCGCGGGAATGACAATGAAGCGGACAATGGCTGCTAGAATGTGCCACGGCAGCGGATTCAGACCATGACCCACGACACCCGGCAGACCACCCACTTCGGATATCAGCAAATCCCACTCGCCGAGAAAGCCCGGCGCGTGAGTGAGGTGTTCAGTTCCGTCGCCGGGCGCTACGACTTGATGAACGATCTCATGTCGTTCGGCATCCATCGCTTATGGAAACGCTTCACCCTGTCTCAGACCGGGTTCCACAAGGGGCAAACGGCGCTGGATGTGGCCGGCGGCACCGGCGATCTCACCCGCGGTCTGGCGAAGCAGGTGGGCGAGAATGGCCGCGTGGTGCTGGCGGACATCAATGCGGCCATGCTGGAGAACGGCCGGCGACGGCTGGTGGACGCAGGCGTAGCCGGCAACGTGGAATACGTACAAGCGGATGCGGAACGTTTGCCGTTTCCGGAAAAACATTTTGACTGCATCACCATCGCATTCGGTCTGCGCAATGTGACCCGTAAAGAGCAGACGCTTGCCAGCCTTTACCGCGTGCTCAAACCCGGTGGCCGTTTGCTGATACTGGAATTTTCCAAACCCGCGGCTCCCGCATTGAAACCGGCATACGACTTCTATTCCTTCAAAGTGCTGCCGCTGCTGGGAAAATTCGTGGCACACGACGAGGCCAGCTACCGTTATCTCGCGGAATCCATCCGCGTGCATCCTGACCAGGAAACACTCAAGATCATGATGGAAACGGCGGGGTTCGAGCGCTGTGAGTATTTCAATCTGAGCGGCGGCATCGTCGCCTTGCACCGAGGTTACCGGTTTTGACCGCTGCCCCATCCATCGGCACGCTATTTGCCCCGGCCGTGGAAGTCGCGCTCAACAGCGCATTGTCAGGTTCCAGCGCCGCGCAACACGACCTCAAGCAACTGGATGGCAAAGTCATCGCGCTGCAACTGAAGGAACTGCCGCTCAAACTCTGGTTCCTGCCGCGGGATGGCAAGCTCACGGTACACGGCAGTTACCACGGCAAGACGGACATGATGGTGCGCGCACCGAGCTTCGCGCTGCTGGAAGCCGCCTTGAAGCGCGGCGAAGCGCCGCCACGTGGCATCGAGCTGAACGGCGATGCAGAAACCGCGCAGATTTTCTCACGCCTGCTGAAACAAGCGGACCTGGATTGGGAAGAATTGCTGTCGCGCTACGTGGGCGACATCGCCGCGCACCAGATCGGCAACCTGGCGCGTGGTCTGCTGCGCTGGGGCAGGGATGCAAGAGACCGGCTCGGCCAGGACTTGGCCGAATACCTGCAATATGAAAGTGCTGCGCTGCCGCCGCGGCATGAAGTGGAAAGCTTTCTCGATGGCGTGGATCATCTGAAAAGCGACGTGGACCGGCTTACGGCGCGCCTCGAACGCTTGGCGGGAAAAACACGACGCCCATGATAAATCGTTATTCCCTCGATACCATCACCCCCTCACCCTTCCCTCTCCCACCAGGGGAGAGGGTAATTTTCTCTGGAAGGCCAAGGTGGTGCGCATGATCACGCTGCGCCAAACCCTGCGGCTCACGCGCATCAACTTCGTGCTGGCGCGGCATGGTTTGGATGAGATCATCCTGTCAGCGCACATCTTCCGCCCCATCCGTTTCCTGATTTATCTCTCGCCGTTTTACTGGCTGCGCCGGCGCGATACGCCGCGCGGCGAACGCATCCGGCGCGCGCTGGAAGATCTTGGGCCGATCTTCGTGAAGTTCGGCCAGATGTTGTCCACGCGCCGCGACCTACTGCCCCACGACATCGCCGATGAGCTCGCGAAACTCCAGGACCAAGTACCGCCGTTCCCGGGGCGCGAGGCGCGTGAGATCGTCGAGGCAAAACTCGGCAAGCCGGTCACGGAACTGTTCGCGGAATTCAGCGAAACGCCGCTGGCGTCCGCCTCCATCGCCCAGGTGCATGCGGCGCGTCTCAAGGACGGCGGCGAAGTGGTAGTCAAAGTGCTGCGTCCCGGTGTTCAACGCATCATCCGCGGCGACCTTGACCTGATGTACCTGATCGCGGGGCTGGCGGAACGCTATTGGCGTGAATCCCGGCGGCTGCGGCCGCGTGAGGTGGTGGCCGAATACGAAAAAACCGTCCTCGACGAACTGGATCTGATGCGCGAAGCGGCCAGTGCCGCGCAACTCAAGCGCAATTTCGAAGGCTCGAAATTGCTATACGTGCCCGAGATCCATTGGCCGCTCACGCGCCGCAACGTCTTGGTGATGGAACGCATTCACGGCGTGCCGATCAGCGATATCGCCACACTCAAGGCACGCGGCACTGACATGCAGAAACTCGCCGAGAACGGCGTGCGGATTTTCTTCACCCAAGTGTTCGAGCACAATTTCTTCCACGCCGACATGCACCCTGGCAACATCTTTGTCGACATACAGGATCCCAAAAACCCACGCTACGTGGCCGTGGATTTCGGTATCATCGGCACTCTGGATCCACGCGATCGGCAATACCTGGCGGAAAATTTCCTGGCATTCTTCAAGCGCGACTACCGGCGCGTGGCAGAGCTGCACGTGGAATCCGGCTGGGTACCGGCCGGCACGCGCGTAAACGAGTTCGAAAGCGCCATCCGCACCGTGTGCGAGCCGATTTTCAACCGCCCGCTCAAGGACATTTCCTTCGGCCAATTGCTGATGCGCCTGTTCCAAACCGCGCGGCGCTTCAACATGACCGTGCAACCACAACTGGTGCTGCTGCAGAAAACCCTGCTCAACATCGAAGGTCTCGGCCGTGAGTTATACCCGGATCTGGACCTGTGGAAAACCGCCAAACCGTTCCTGGAAGACTGGGTGCGCGAGCAGATGGGCGTCAAGGCTACATTCACACGTCTGCGCGCGGGCCTGCCGGCGCTGCGGGAATTGCTGCTGGAAACCCCGGCGCGGATCAATGTCATTCTTAGGCAGATGGCCGAGGGCAAACTCCAGGTCGGCATGGAAAGCGATGAATTGAAACGCTTGCGCGAGATGACCCGGCACCGTATCCGGCATCTGTATCACGCCATGGCGGGCGGCGCGTTAATTGTCAGCGGCGCGCTGCTACTGGGTCTGCGCGGTGCACCGGTGTGGGTGTCGTTGGTGGTGGCCGGCCTCGGCTTCGTCACGATAATCTGGGGACACTGGCGAAGCTGAAACAACGCGTAAACCCTGCTTGAGATTCTATGTTGCTCTGCTATCCAGGGTAAACAAGTGGAGAGGAGATATGTCTGCTCACGGAATATCAATAGCAAATATTGTGCAAATCTGTTCGACGCTGTTTCTCGGCATTGTGGCAATACTCGCGCCTACGCTTGCAGAATCTGTAAAGGCTTGGTGGTACAAACCAAAATTGGACATTGTTGTCCGTTTAACGCCACCCGCATGTCAGTTGACTAACGCATTCATTCCTCTTCTTGTTGCCGGTGTGACAAATCCACAATCCTGTTTTGTTTATAGATTTGAGGTTCATAACAACGGCAAAACAGAAGCGCGAAAATGTGAAGCGGTGATTGAATCGCTCGCAATATGTAATGCATCCGGTGATTTCCAAGAACTACCAAAATATAGCCCTGTGTCTTTGATCTGGGGTTCAGGCTATGAAGGTTCTGTTGATATCAATACAGGAAGGCGTTTTTATTGCGATTTGTTCAAGGTGCCAAGCGCTCAATATCAGCATGTTGTAACCAACGTGATAGGCGGTTATGTGAATCTTGCAGATTCCAGCACATTTGATATTGGTGTTGTCCTAGATGTGAAATCAGCATTTCTTTCGCAACCTAATAGACTCCCACCGGGTAAATATAAATTGGGGATTTCGGTTTATTCAGAAAATGCTGACACAATAAAAAAGATTATGTACATATCTTGGACTGGAAAGTGGTGCGATTCGGAAGAAGAAATGTTTAAGGAGTGCGTTCTAAGCACCTGAATACCAAGACCTCAAAAAACAGGGCTCCGAAGAGCCCTGCTGAAATTTCAACCAGTCTAAATCCTGTTATTGCATATCAGCGTTGCTCTTGATGAACTGCGCCGTGTTGTCGTGCAGTTGCTTCAATGCCGGCACATGCACGTACACCATGTGTCCGGAATCGTAGTATTCCATGTGCACATGACCCTGCAAGTTCTTGGGAAGCTGCAAGTGATCCATGGTGTAGTCGGTGGCGTAGTACGGCGTGGCCAGATCGAAATAACCGCTGTTCACCAGCACCTGGAGGTCCGGGTTGTATTTCATGGCCTGTGAAAGGTCTACGGCCACGTTCAGCGTCCCCGGCCAAGCTTGCCCGGTCTCAGGGTTCTCATGCGTCCAGTCCCATTTGTGATAGGTCTCCGGGATGTAATGCCGGTCACGGCCGAACTTCAGGGTGTTGTGGGCGTAATCGTTGAATGCGGACACATAGGCGGAACTGATGGCGGCCGACTGAGGATCGTAGTACGCCACTTCGCTCAGGGGATCCATGCTCGGTCCCGTGAAGCGCGCATCCAGGCGCCCGGTGGTCAAATCCTGATCATTCAATAACTGCTTCTCGAATTCGCTTGCCGTGACGCGCAAGTTGGCCTTCTCGATGTACGCCGCACTCAGGCCGGTGTACTCATGCAGTTTCTCCGCGATGGCGTCCTGTTGACTGTCACTCAGTGCATTACCCTGATCCAGCGCCCGGGCATAATCGCTCATGGCGAACTGCTGCACCTGCTGCAGGAACGGTTGCAGTTGCGCCGGCTGATTCGGCAGCGCATGGTGATACCAGGCCACCGCCGCATAGCTCGGCAGGAACAGTTCAAAGGGCAGATCGTTGCCGGCGTTGAAACTCGCGGTCCTGAAATCCAGGATGGAGGACAGCAGGATGACGCCGTTCAAATCCATGTCGTCGTGCTGTTGCAGGTAATTCACGAGCGCCGCGGAACGGGGCGTGCCGTAACTTTCGCCGAACAGGTACTTGGGTGAATTCCAGCGGCCGTTCTCGCTCAGATAGCGGCTGATGAACTGGGCGAAAGACTTCATGTCGGCGTCCACGCCGTAGAAATCCTTGGGCTCACCGACGCCACCTTTATCCTTGCCGATGATGCGGCTGTAACCGGTGCCCATCGCGTCTATGAATACTTCATCGGTCACATCCAACAGACTGTAGTCGTTGTTCACCAGCGCGTAGGGCGCCGCCGGCGTGTGCGTATGGTCAGCGGTCTGCACCCGATGCGGTCCGAACGCGCCCATGTGCAACCAGACCGTGGAGGAACCCGGTCCGCCGTTGTAGAAAAAGGTGACGGGCCGCTGGTTTTCATTCTTTACGCCGCGCTTGGTGTAGGCCACGTAGAACATGCTGCCGGTGGGTTTACCATCGTCATTCTTGAGAATAATGGTGCCGGCGGTAGCATCGTAATCCACACGCTGGCCTTCCACCGTGACGCTGCCCTGGGTCACGGATTTCTCCGCTTTGGGCGGCGTGGCACTTGTGTCGGCGGGAGCCTTGGTGGGCGGCGCATCCGCCGCCAGGGCGGACATCCCATAGGCCGCCAGAATCATCATGAGTACGAGACCGAGATACTTCTTCATGGTTATCACCTCTGTTTGAAAGGCTTCGGGCTTGAATCATTCTTCAGGACACTTCTAAAAATTGATCTTTTGCTTTCCAGCGGTGTTAAAAATGACCTCGAAATCCTCATGTACTGGCTGTGTACACTCCGGTTTCTCGGTCATTTTTGCCTAGCCGGAAACCAAAATCTCTGATTTTTAGACGTGCCCTTTATACAAAGACGCATGGTGGACAACGCCGAATGGCCGAGGTTCAATGTCGAAACGTCTCAATGGCGGGCCAGCAGGCGTTTGCTCAGCGCGCGGTCGTCCGCCATGTCAATGGCAGTCCAAGCCATGCCCAGAGCGCCGTCCCACAGCGCCTGATCCGCTGCAGCACTCACGCAGTGTGCGGTAAATTCCGGCTGATGGTTCACGGCCGGCAGGCAATCAATGCCAATCATGGGATGAATGGACGGCAGCGCCTGGGAAACATTGCCCATGTCGGTGGATGCGCTGAAGCGCGCAACCGATTCGGGTGCAGCCAATCCACGGCCCAGCGCCACGGCATTGCGGCGATAAAGCTCCGCCATGTCCGCGTCGTGATGCATTTCGGTATAGGGCTTGTCGCCGCCGCGGATTTCCAGCTTCGAGCCGGTGGCCAGCGCGCCGGCTTCAAAGCAGCGGCGGACTTTGACGCGCAATTCTTCCATGTCCTTCACGGTTTCGCCACGGATGATGTAGCGCGCCGAGGTATGCGCCGGCACGATATTGGGCGCGTCGCCGCCGTGGGTGCAGATACCGTGGATGCGGTCGCTCTGGCGGATGTGCTGACGCAGCAATCCGATGGAGGTCTGCGCGACCGTGAGCGCATCGGCGGCATTGATGCCCAATTCAGGAAACGCCGAGGCATGCGCTTCCTTGCCGGTGTAGTGCACGTCGAACATGGACGCAGCAATTATTTTCGGCTGCACGAAATCCATGGGTGCGGGATGCACCATCATGGCGGCGTGCAGGCCGGCGAACGCACCGCGCTCCAGCAGCAGCACTTTACCGCCCGCGTTGCCTACTTCCTCGGCGGGCGTGCCGATGACGGTCACGGTCAGTCCGGCCTCGTCCGCCACTTTCGCAGCGGCCAGCGCCGCACCCACCGCCATGGCGGCAATCAGATTGTGCCCGCAGGCGTGGCCGACGCCCGGCAAGCTGTCGTATTCCACCATGACGCCAATGTTGAGCGGTCCGCTGCCGGTCTTGGCGACGAAGGCCGTAGGCAGATCGCAAATGCCGGTTTTCACAGCAAACCCGGCTTCATCTAGCATCTCGGCAACCCAGGTGCAGGCGTGTTCCTCCTCGAACCCCAGTTCCGGATGGGCGTGGATGCGGCGGCTCAGGGCCAGCAGCGATGCACGTGCCTGGCTCAGGCGCTCGCGCGCGGCCTGTTTGGTATCCATGCTTTATAACTTCCGCATATTCGGGGCGGCCATCATAATCTTCCGGTTACGCAATGCAAAACCACCGCGCCAAAAGGTGATACGCTTTCGGCAACGCTTTACCGCAGGTCACACACAATGCGCATCTTTTCGGGCCTGATACTCTGGCTGATTCTGCTGATAGTGTGCTGGCCACTGGCGTTGCTGGCGCTGATTCTTTATCCCTTTATCTGGCTGATCCTGCTGCCGTTCCGGCTGCTGGGCATCACCGTGGACGCGGTGTTCGAACTGTTGAGCGCCATTCTGCATCTGCCCGCACGGCTGTTGCGCGGACCCCGGAGGGCAACCGATGCTCGTTGATCCAGATTGGCGAACGCAGCTCATCATCATCGGTCAGGTGATCCTGGCCATGATTCTGGGCGGTCTGATCGGCTTCGAGCGCGAACTGGCCAATAAACCCGCCGGTTTCCGTACCCACACGCTGGTAGCGGGCGCCGCGGCACTGTTCATGGCGGTGGCGGCGGCAGCG
The DNA here is from genome assembly GCA_049698775.1 of Gammaproteobacteria bacterium. GTDB lineage: Bacteria > Pseudomonadota > Gammaproteobacteria > Natronospirales > REEB76 > REEB76. The sequence goes on along the minus strand of JBAVYM010000029.1, from coordinate 33,546 downwards.
AATAATTATCTGCACTTGAGCGGCACCGTAGTCATTGATCCGCTGCGTGTGGCCGCGGCCATCGTCACCGGCGTGAGTTTTCTCGGCGCCGGCACCATCTTCCGCAGCGGCGGCGGCGACAACAGCAAAGTAGGCGGACTCACCACCGCTGCCACCATCTGGACTTCGGCAGCCGTCGGTCTTGCTGTGGCCCTGGGACAGTTGATTGCCGCCGTCGGCGTGACTATCCTGGCGCTCGTTGTATTACGCGGCATGAAGATGCTGGAACGCAACCATCATGCAGATTCCTGAGTTGTATTGACTGAACTACGGAGATGAACCATGCGCACCGCAAGCGCTCTATTGATGACATTTCTACTCGCCATTCCCGCAGTCGCCTTGGCCGCGGGCAGTTTCACCGTGACCAGTCCCGACTTCGTCAATGGTGGAACTATCCGCATGCCACAGGTATTCAACAGCTTCGGCTGCAGCGGCGGGAATATCTCTCCTGCGCTGCACTGGTCGGGCGCGCCGGCCGGAACCAAAAGTTTCGCGGTGACCATTTACGATCCGGACGCGCCTACCGGCAGCGGCTGGTGGCACTGGACGGTGTTCAACATTCCGGCGACAGTCACTGGGCTGCCTGCGAATGCCGGCGCGGAAAATTCCCATTCATTACCGGCCGGTGCGGTGGAGGGACGCACGGATTTCGGTTTCTCGCATTTTGGCGGCCCGTGCCCGCCGGCGGGCGATAACCCGCACCACTATCAAGTGACGGTGTACGCGCTAAAACTCGCCAAGCTGCCGCTGGATTCCAACGCTTCCGGTGCCATGCTCGGGTTTTATCTGCACTTCAACACCATCGCCAAGACGCGCATCACCGGTCGCTACGGCCGGTCAAAATAAAACACCGCGCGACGCGCGGGTTTATACTGTGAAACATGCGCAGCTTCAGCGACAGCAGCGGCCAGATCTGGCAGGCGGACGTGATGGATGCGTCCTACGGCAGCATGCTCATGCTGTTCTGGCGTCTCGGCAGCTTTGAAGTCTATAAATGCCCGCTGCTGTCCGGCAACCATCTGGCGGCGGAACGCGAGGTGGCGGCGTTGAGCGAGACGGAGTTGTGCGCCAAGCTCAAAACCGCGGAACCGTGGTCATGAAATACATGCTGAACAGAATTGCGGTTGGCTGTGTGATGGTCGGCATATTTCTGGACGCGGCATGTCCCATTATTTCGGAGGGTGCTCCCATGGCACAGAAATTCCAGATCAGCTCGTCCGCTTATCCGGACCGGGGCGAAATACCGGCACGTTTCACCTGCGATGGCCAGGATATCTCGCCGCCGCTGGCCTGGTCGGGCATGCCCGCGGGCACCAAGAGTCTTGCGTTCATCATGGATGATCCCGACGCGCCCAATCCGGCCGCGCCCAAGATGACCTGGGTGCATTGGGTGTTGTACAACATTCCGGTGGACGTGCACGGGCTGCCGGAAAACGGTTCGAAACATTTGCCTGCCGGCACACGCGAAGGCATGAATGACTGGAAGCGCACCGGTTACGGCGGACCCTGTCCGCCCATCGGCCGGCACCGCTATTTCCACAAGTTGTATGCGCTGGACACGGTATTGCAGGATCTGCGCTATCCCACCAAGGATGCGCTGCTTGCCGCCATGCGCGGTCATATCCTCGCCGAAACCCAGATCATCGGAACGTATCAGCATCCGAAGTGAACGTATTCTGGCTTTAAGCATGCATGACGAAAACCTGCCAGCGGATTTCCGCGCCCGTATCGCCGCCATTCACCGCGAACTGGACATACCCGGAGATTACGCGCAACGTTTCGTGCTGCGCCTGCGTCCCGAAGCCGATTCACTGGCATCCATCGGTGAAGATGTCTTCGGCCGGACACAGCAATTGGCGCCGCGCGCCGCGGAACACTGGCAAGCCATGCGAACCCAAGCGCAACAGGACGATATCATGTTGCTGGTGGTCTCAGGCTTCCGCAGTGTGGCCTATCAGCAGGATCTCATCGCCCGCAAACTTGCCGCCGGCAAACCAATTGAAGAGATTCTCAAGGTCAATGCCGCACCCGGTTACAGCGAACATCACAGCGGCTGCGCCTTGGACTTGACCACCGCCGGTTACGCACCGCTGGAAACCGGCTTCGAGACCACCGCGGCTTTCAACTGGCTGGTGCAACACGCCGATCGTTTCGGTTTCCGGCTGTCCTATCCGCGTGGCAACCGTCACGGCATTGCCTATGAGCCCTGGCATTGGGCATGCCTGGATGATTGAACCGGCCTCGGCTTAAAAATGCCGCCGTTCGAGGTAATCAACAGCGCGCTGATTTGGTGAACCGGCTGCAAGCCATTAAACTGTGTCGCGGGCTTGTCAGGGGGCAAATCTTCAAAGGTCATGAAAAAAATCATCCTGCTGCTGGCCGTCGTCATCCTGTGCGGGATGGGCTGGCAACTGGGCAAGCATTTCGGCCTGGTATCCGCATGGCTGCTGTCCAGCCTGGGAGCGGTGCTCGGCGCGTATATCGGCTGGCGCGTGGGTCGCGCCTATTTCGATTAGGAACATAAGGGGCAAAGCTGCGCATGTCACATTCCGTATTCAAACGCCGCGTGGAAAAACTATTGGACCGTACCGGCATTACTGTCAATGGTCCGAATGCCTGGGATATCCAGGTTCACAATGAACATTTCTACCGCCGCGCCATTGCCCATGGCTCCATGGGCTTGGGCGAGTCTTATATGCAGGGCTGGTGGGATGCCGCGGATCTGGATGGCTTTATCTACCGCGTGCTTATGGCGAACCTGGAAGAACAGGCCGTGAACGTGGACAACGTGCTGGCCTACCTGCACGCGCGCTTTTTCAATCTGCAAAAACCCACCCGTGCCTTTGAAGTGGGCCAGCGTCATTACGACATGGGTAACGATCTGTACAAGCACATGCTGGGCAAACGCCTGGTGTATAGCTGCGGTTACTGGAAAGACGCGGACAATCTGGATGCCGCCCAGGAAGCCAAGCTGGAGCTGGTATTCAGGAAGCTCGGGCTCAAGCCCGGTATGCGGGTGCTCGATATCGGTTGCGGCTGGGGTGAGGCGTTGAAACTCGCCGCCGAGCGTTATGGCATCACTGGCGTCGGCATCACCGTGTCGGAGCAGCAGGCGCGCTATGCGCGCGAGATCAGCCAAGGCCTGCCCATAGAAGTGCGCCTGCAGGATTACCGGCTACTCAACGAGAAATTCGACCGGATTTTTTCCATCGGCATGTTCGAACACGTGGGCGTGAAGAACTATCCTGCCTACATGCGAGTGGCGCGCCGCTGCCTCAAGGACGACGGTCTGTTTCTGCTGCACTGCATCGGCGGCAACAAATCAGTGCGCGATACCGACGCCTGGATTGAAAAATACATCTTCCCCAACGGCATGCTGCCGTCCATCAAACAGATCGCTGCCGCTGCCGAGGATTTCTTCGTCATGGAGGACTGGCACAATTTCAGCGTGTATTACGACATGACCCTGCAAGCCTGGCGGCGTAACTTCGAGAGCAGTTGGAATGAATTGAAAATTCAGTACAACGAAACCTTCCACCGCATGTGGCGTTATTACCTGAGTATAAGCATGGCGTCGTTCCGGGCCCGCAAGAACCAATTGTGGCAGATCGTGTTCTCGCCGCGCGGCGTGCCGGGAGGGTACACTGCACCGCGATAGTACCTTTCCCCTTGTGGGAGAGGGCGAGCCGCACCGCGACGAGCGGGCTGCCAGGGATGGCGGCCCTGGACTTTCGGACGAAGCGGGATTGCGAAGTTCGAAAGAGGCAGAGGGGAAATTTTTGAGCGGCCGGTGGCCGCAAACTTTTTTGGAGTGGGTTCTCGCGCCCACGGGCGAGGCACTTTCGTTTCGGCGAAAGTGCCCAAAGCCATTCCCCAGGAGCACGGGTCGCGGAAGCCGCGACTGCCCTGCGCCCTTCCTTCGCTACGGGTGTGAAAACAGGGAACGTAGCATCGCACACCTCTCGTCCCTCATTCACATTAGATGCACTGTGCGCTGGACCGGTGGCGATAAGAAGATGAACTATGGTTTTATTAGTGGGCTGCCGAGCACATGGACAGCCGCTTGCAAACCATGGTCTGGATTGCTCCCGATTATTGCCTTGGATTATTGTGTCTCAGTTTATTCGACCAGCACGTTTGGAGGCCCCATGAACAGAAACAAGTTCTTTTTCTGGCTCTGGTTGATCGTTGTATGGTTGGTATCAGTCGGGCTTGTCCACTGGTTAGTGGGAGGTTCGTGGTGGCTGGCCTTGTTTTTGGGGTCTGCCATGGCTACCGCTGCCGAGATTTACCGGCGCGTTGTTGACATCCATCAATGCGTTGTTTGGAATCGCCATTTATTTGACATTTCCGACGCAGAACTGGTCCGTGTGTCCGCGCTCACAAATTCCTTGGAAGAGGAAGCCGCGAACCTAAATTCGCAGCTTGAGGAAATTAAAGGTCGGCTCGACGAGCTAGATACTAGAGCAATGGGCTGGAAACGATAGAAGGACCACAGTATGAGCCTAGCAGGATACGCCACGTGTTTTGATGCGTCTGCACTCGTAAAGCGGTTTCTTAACGAACAAGGCAGCGACGTTCTGTGCCAATACTGGAATACACATTCTACGTTGTATACAACTCCGTTCTGTTTGTATGAGACTCTGGGCGTTCTGAAGCTCCGCAAGCTTAGGTACAACCTAACGAAAGAAGGATATTTTGAAGCGGCCACAAGGGTGGTTGCGTGGTATCGGGCCTCGACGCGTAGTGTCAAAGACTTGGATTTCACCCGAGCAGATATTTTTGCTAATGCCAAGAAAATAGCTGAGCAACATGACATTGATCTGTCGGACGCTTTCCAACTATTAAGCCTGCAGGAGGGATTTTTTGCTCCACTGGTTGGAGACTCTGCAACACTGCTTGTAACTGCAGATGAATCACTGGCGAACGCAGCTCGTGCCAGGGGGTTGCGAGTCTGGGACTGCTTGCGCCAGCCTATGCCAACGTCCTAAGCATGCACATCGAGACACACGAACCGAGCCAGAGCTTCTTTTCTCTTGGGCATCCCCTCTTTGTAATCTGGCTTTCACTGGCCCGGCGCTCAGCGTCCAAGGGGGTAATGAGAAGGCACACTTGATATGATATTGCGAGTCTTGTTCTTGAACACCCGTGGACTCCGCCGAGCCTCGCAGCCTGACAAAGATTAGGCCCGCCCGCTTCGGGCGGGGCGAAGTCAGGACGACGAGCCGGCGCAGCGGTACATGGATGTTCCGTCTGCGCCGCCCTGAGTCAGGCGAGAAGCGAGGGAACGCGTCTGAAATCGAATCGCCACGATTCGATTTCAGACAAGCGCGGAATCCTCGGGGCGGTTTCCTTTGGGTACTTTCCTTGTCCGCACAAGGAAAGTACCTCGTCAGGCGGGGGCGAAACCCCGCTCTCCAAACTGTTGCGGCCGTAGGTCGCTCTTGCTATTACAATTCAGTAGCAGCATGTTCACCCTCCATTCCCATCTCGCCAAAGACACCGTGCCAATCGGCAAATTCGCACTGTGCCGCCTGCTGCTCATGAACGACAGCAATTATCCGTGGTTCATCCTGGTGCCGGAACGCGAGAACATCCGCGAGATTCATGAACTCGATGACGCGGATCGCCGGGAACTCTGGGACGAATCGGCCGAACTCTCGCGCGCGCTCACCGCGGTCTTCAAACTCGACAAGCTCAACATCGCGGCGCTTGGCAACCAGGTGCCGCAACTGCATGTGCATCACATCGTGCGCTATATCCACGATCCGGCCTGGCCGGCGCCGGTGTGGGGAAAACTGCCGCCAAAACCATATTACAGCGCCGAGATACACAAGCTGAAGAACCTGCTTGTGAACACTTTGGGCGATGCGCTCAAAGGCATTTGAGCGTTGTGCTATGGGATAATGCGCCTCCGCATTCCCCGCTTCCTGCTTTCCACATGCACAATCACGGTGAACTGCCTTTCGTCTTTTCCGGACCTGATCTGGATCGTTTGGCGCCTCAGCGTAACGATGCCGAGTGGCTCGCGGCACGGCTGGCCGATTCTACAACGCGCTTCGTGCCAGTATGCGGCGATGACAACGTATTGCTCGCGGACGGCGTGACGCCGCTGTTGCTGAATAGCGTTGCCGCGAAACCCCTGCTGGCCGCGGCTCGATGTACGGTACTGATGGGCAACTATCGCGGCCAGACCTGTTTTGCGCTCGGATTGCCCGGTGACACGGCACTACCGGGAAACAACCTCACGCTGACCAATCTGCGGCCGCAATTTGGCGTGCTGGATCACGATGCGCTGGCGCTGCTTGGTTATGCCCGTGCCATGACGCATTGGCATGCGCACAACCGCTATTGCGGAAAATGCGGGGCGCCCACCGAAAGCCGCCGCGCCGGTCACGAACTGCATTGCAGCCGGTGCGGCAACATCCTGTATCCGCGCGTCAATCCCGCCATGATCGTGCTGGTAACGCACGCAGATCGCTGTCTGCTTGGCCGGCCATCGCCCGGCAACCGCTTTTCCACGCTCGCCGGTTTTGTGGAACCGGGCGAAAATCTGGAAGCGACCGTGCGCCGTGAAGTGCGGGAGGAAACCAATATCCGGGTCGGCGCTATGCGTTACCTCGCCTCTCAACCCTGGCCGTACCCCGCCTCGCTCATGCTCGGATTCCGTGCACACGCGGAAAATTCCGACATCCATTGCAATGACGGGGAGCTGCTCGAGGCCCGTTGGTTCTCGCGCGCTGACATCATCGAGGGACTACGCGGCAACCGCCTGACCTTATCTACGCCCCAGTCCATTTCCTATTGGCTGCTGCGCGAGTGGTTTGAGGAAACCGGGGAATTCGTGCTGGCCAGTTTTAATCCTGTTGACATTCACGGCAGCCGTGCATGAATACAACCGGCGCGCTGACAAAGCATACCGATGTTCCGGCGCTGATCGCGCTGGTGGCGCTGGCTTTCCTGTGGGGCTACAACTGGGTCGCGATGAAGGTTGGCCTGGCGTATGCGGCACCGTTCGATTTCGTGGCGCTGCGCACCATGCTGGGTGGCATCTGTCTGCTGCTGGTGCTGGCCGTGCTGCGGCGCCCGCTGAGGCCCCACAACCTGCGCGGTGTGTTGTGGCTGGGGTTTTTCCAGACCACCTTGTTTACCACGCTGGCGTTCTGGTCACTGGTACATGGCGGTGCCGGCAAGGCGGCGGTGTTGTGTTACACCATGCCGTTCTGGGTCATCCTGCTGGCGGTGCCCTTCCTCGGTGAACGCATGCGCGGGCTGCAATGGCTGGCGGTGCTGGTGGCGCTCATCGGCATGCTGTGCATCTTTGAACCCTGGCACCGGAGTCCGGATCTGGTCAGCAGCATCCTCGCGGTACTGGCAGGCGCCACTTGGGGCGCCAGCGTCATCGTGGCCAAGAAAATCCCTGTGAAATCCATGTGGGAACTGGTATCGCTCACCGGCTGGCAGATGTTGTTCGGCGGCATTCCCATCGTGCTCATCGCCTGGTGGCTGCCCTCCCATCCGATTCACTGGAGCGGGGCCTTCATCTGGTCGCTGTTCTACAACGTGATACCCGCCAATGCGCTGGCCTGGCTGCTGTGGCTGTACGTGCTGCAACGCCTGTCCGCCAGCGTCAGCGGACTGTGCTCGCTGGCGGTGCCGGTGGTGGGCGTGCTGGCTGCCTGGCTGCAACTTGGTGAGCACCCGGATCGGCCCGAGGCGGTGGGTATGACACTCATCATCATCGCGCTCGCGCTGCTGTCTGCAACCGCCTTTTCACGCGGCATCACCGCGCCTGGGCGCGCGTAATCGGCTACATCCGCACCGTCGCTGCTTGATGATTGCGCCTGCAACCATCAGATCCGTGAACATCATTGCAGAGTAACCGTGGTGTACTCTCTGGAAAGTTTTTCGAAATGCGGATTTCCGCGTAATGGCGCATACACGGGGTCAATCGCCAGATCGGCGCAGACCACCGGAGCACTTGGGCACGCTGCCGTCAACAGCGTCAAGGCTGGGCTACTCTTGCCGAGCGCCAAATACAGTTGCACAAGATCAAGTTTTGAGTATGGACTGAGTTTGACGTGACGCAATGACTCCAACGCTGCAAGCGCTTGGGGATGGAGACCGGGTTCCAGTAACGACCTGTATGCAAGACGGCCGGCATCAACCAGTTGTTTATCCAGTGGGGTGGACGGCTTCACCAAATCGAATGCATTTACCATGTCCTGATTGCGCTGCAATGTCCGATAGATAAACGCGAGTATGAAGGCAGAGTCAATCTGATCCGGTGAGATCCGGATTACCGCAAGCATGGGTGGGAGCGCTTGCTCATAAAGTTCCAGGTCCAGATAATCCGCGGCCAGATTGTTCTGCGCCGCATCGTTGCCGGGATCCAGTAATACTGCTGTCTGGTCATGCGCAAGCGCCTGTTTGAGCGGAAGAATGAGACCATAGTCCACGTGCGCGGCCGCATCGCTTGGATCAATGAACAGCGCCTGGTCGAATTCCGCTTTTGCCTGGGCGGAGTGGTTTTCAAAAATATCAAGCAAACCCAACGCCACCAGTGCGGAATTATTGCGCGGATTGAGCACCAGTGCTTTGCTGGCCGCCGCGCGGGATTTCCGCACGGCAGTCTTGATGGGCAGTGTCGAGACCTGCAGCAGCTTTATATACACGTGTGCCAGCCTGGCATAAGCGTCGGCGTACTGCGGATCCAGTGCAATTGCTTTCTCAAAATCATGCTCGGCTTCCACCAGACTCGCGGCGCTTCCCTGGTCCAGAGCTGCACGACCCTTTAGATAAAACTCATGTGCCTGAGGAGAAATGGTGGCTTGCAATACCAGGCGGCCATTGTCCGCAAATTGCACCTGTAACGCGCCCGCGACCGCTTTGGAAATGCGATCCTGCATGGTAAATATCTCTCTGAAGGGCTCGTCATAGCGGGCCGACCAGACCTGATAACCGGTGAGAGTATTCACCAGCTCCACGGTCACGCGTACCTGGTCGCCCTGGTGCAGGATGCTGCCGTACAGGAGATTCGCGACGTTGAGTGCCTTGCCGATCCCGGTGGCGGTAAGTCTGGAGTCGCGGAAGGTTGAGGCCGTACGCCAGGCGATGACGCGCAGCGCCGGAATCTGTCCCAAGGCGTCAGTCAATTCCTGGGTAATGCCATCGCTAAAGTATTGCTGCTGCACATCACCGTTCAGGTTCTCGAAAGGCAGCACCACCAGCGAATCGGCGGGAGGATTGAAGCTTGCCAGCGCAGCAGGTTTCGCTGTTGCTTGCGCGACCGCCAGGCGTTGCACATGGCGTTCCGAGAGCTTCCAGGTGTACCAACCCGACAGCACCACGAAGATCACCGCGGCGGCTGACAGCGCCGCGCCCAATTTCCAGTGCAGCCGCTGCCAGCGGTTGAACTGCGTCGGATCCCCGGGCTTGATGAGCACCCAAGCCAGCACCACCGCCAATGGAAAACCCGAGAGCAGTACCACAATCAGCGCCGGCAGCATACGATGCGCCAGGTCAATATTCGGAGACAGGATGTTGGTCAGTTGAATCAGCACCCAGGCGACGATGGCATATATCGTCACCACCCGGTAAAAGCGATGCTGCCGAAGACGCGCCCAGAGTCCGATTTCGCCGTTGTCCGTCATGCAGCTCGTCCACACTCCCTGGTGCCCCGCCCTAAATACTACGCCCTTCACCCCACCGGGGAGAGCCAAGCTACGCCGCTATAATGCCCGCATGTGCGTGCTGGTCTTGGCCTGGAAAACTCACCCCGATTATCCGCTGGTATTCGCCGGCAACCGCGACGAGTTGCACACGCGCGCCGCATCGGCGGCGGGGTTCTGGGAGGACGCGCCGCAGGTGCTGGGCGGCCGCGATCTGGAAGCGGGTGGCACCTGGCTGGGCGTGACCTCTGGCGGACGCTTTGCCGTGGTCACGAATTACCGCGAAGGTGCGGCCCCGAAAAAGGCTCCGCGTTCGCGCGGCGAACTCACCGCAGACTTTCTGCGCGACACTGTGCCACCGCGAAACTATATGAATGATGTCGGCCGGCGCGCCAACCAGTATGCGCCGTTCAGCCTGATCGTCGGCGACCGGGATCAACTCTGTTATTTTTCAAACCGCGGCGACGGCAAGAGTATTTCTCCTGGTATCCACGGATTGAGCAATCATTTGCTGGACACGCCTTGGCCAAAGGTCAGTCTCAGCAAGGCGCGATTGGAGGTCTTGCTGGCCCATGACGCCTGCACCAGCGATGCGCTGTTCAAGCTGCTTTCCGATCGCACATCTGCGCCGGCGGACGCGCTGCCCGACACCGGCATCGGTGTAGAACGCGAGCAGACGTTATCATCGCCCTTCGTGCTGCATCCGGTTTACGGCACGCGCTGTTCCACGTTGTTGTTTCTGCATCGGGACGGCGGCATCCGCTTCGCGGAGCGGTGCTTTGACGCGTCGGGGCAGCCGCTTGAAACCCGCTATTTCCATATCACCGGCGGCGCGGCATGAGGCGTGCGCCGCGCTCCGCCGCCTGTGGCACTTGGGTTTCTCCCGTCAGCGCGGCATACGTCGCCGCGGGCAGCGTGCGTCTGATGCAACCGCGCGTCGTTGGCGATTACGTGTATTGGGTGGAAAGCCGGCCGGCGGAACAGGGCCGTTGCGCGCTGGTACGCAGCCGGCTGGGTGAACGTAGCCAAGACCTCACACCGCCGCCGTTCAGCGTTCGCAGCCACGTACACGAATACGGCGGCGGCGCGTTCGCGGTTACGGCGGGCGCATTGTATTTCGTGAATGATTCCGATCAGCAGATTTATGTGCAGAAACTGGACGGTGGCGCCGCCAAGGTCTTGAGCGATGCGCCCGCTTGCCGCTTCGCCGATTTGCTGGTGGATGAGCGGCGGGAGCGATTGATTTGCGTATGCGAGGATCACGGAACCGGGAAACATGCGCCGAGCAACAGCTTGGCGGCGATTTCTCTCCGCGACGGCCGTCTTACCACGTTGGCACAGGGCAATGACTTTTACAGTTCGCCGGCGCTGAGTCCCGGCGGCGGACAGCTCGCCTGGCTCACATGGAATCATCCGCAGATGCCGTGGGACGGTTGCGAGCTGTGGCTGGCGGAACTGGACGGCGGCGGTACGCCCGTACACGCCCGCCACATCGCCGGCGGCACGGATGAATCGGTGTTCCAGCCGCAATTCTCGCCCGGCGGCGTGCCGTATTTCATTTCCGATCGCGACGGTTTCTGGAATATATATAAGTATGAGAAGGGGGAAATCCATGCTGTCACACATGCGGCCATGGATCACGGTTTCGCCCAATGGCTGTTCGGCATGTCGAGTTACGGGTTCATGCGCGACGGCATGATCCTGGCAGCGCGTTTCAACCGCGGTTGCTCGGAGTTGGTGCAAATCGGGATTGACGGCGAAACAAAGCTGCTGCCCACCGGCTTCACCCAGATCGAACACTTGCACGTGACCGGGAATCGGTGCGCATTGCTGGCCAGCGATCCCTCACGCTTGCCGGCGATATTCCTCAGCGCAAGTGAGCGCTTCACTGCGCTTACCGAGATCGGGAACCGGATGCCCATGGAATATTCAAGCACGCCCGAATTTATCAGCTTTGCCACCACCGGCGGCGAAACCGCTTATGCCTGGTATTACCCGCCGCACAATGCGGACTTCAGTATTCCGGACCGCGAAAAGCCGCCGCTCTTGGTGAAATGCCACGGCGGACCGACGGCCATGAACGGCAACGGACTCGAGCCGCGCATCCAGTTCTGGACCAGCCGCGGTTTCGCGGTGCTGGACGTGAATTACCGCGGCAGCAGCGGTTTCGGCCGTGCGTATCGCCGCAGTCTGCGCGGCCAATGGGGCATCAAGGACGTGCAGGATTGCCTGCACGCGGCCCGTCATTTTGTGGAGCGCGGACTGGCGGATGCAAACCGCCTCATCGTCAGTGGCAGCAGCGCTGGCGGTTTCACGGTGCTGTGTGCGCTCGCATTTCACGACACATTCCAGGCCGGCGCGGTGTATTACGGCATCAGCGAACTTGCCACGGCCATGACCGACACCCACAAGTTCGAGGCTCGCTACGGTGACACGCTGCTGGGGCAGTGGCCCGCCGCGCGCGACTTATATCGCGCCCGTTCGCCCCTGTATGCGGCGCAGCGCATCAACTGTCCGGTGATATTCTTCCAAGGCCTCAAGGACCGGGTGGTGACGCCCGGCCAGACGCAACGCATGGTGGACGCGCTGCGCGCCAACAAACTGCCGGTGGCTTATCTGGAATTTGCCGGCGAGGGCCACGGTTTTCGGCAGGCCGACACGCTCCAGCGTGCACTGGAATCGGAGCTGGCTTTCTACGCGCGCATCTTCGGTTTCACACCGGCGGACGCGCTGCCGCCGCTGTGCATCGAAAACCTGCCGGAGCCGGTTTGATGCGGCAGCCAGCGCGGTTGGTTTACAGTCTGTTGTGCCTGTCAGCGTTGTTGCTAAGCATGACAGCGCACGCCGCCGCGCCCCAAATGGACGTGCAGGTGCAGGGCGTCTCCGGCGAGCTGCTCAGGAACGTGCTCGCTTATTTGAGCATCAACACCTACAAGGATGCGCCCAACCTGAACGACAGTCTGGTGGACCAGATGAACGCGCGCGCGCCGAGTGAGATCAAAATCGCACTGCAACCTTTCGGCTATTACCAGGCGCAGGTGACGAGCGAACTCAAACAGACGGCGAACGGCTGGAGCGCGACCTATACCGTGAACCCCGGCACCCCGGTAAAACTGCGCCACGTGGACGTGCAAATCAGCGGCGCAGGCAAAAGCGATCCGGCGTTCACCAAATATCTCGCTACGTTGCCGCTCAAGCCGGGCCAGCAGTTGAACCAGCCGTTGTATGGACAGGTAAAGCAGCGCCTGCTGGACAGCGCCGCGCATCACGGCTACCTGGACGCGCAGTACAGCGCCAGCGTTTTGCGCGTGGACCCGGCGGCTCACTGGGCCGATGTAGTGCTGCATCTGGACACCGGCGTTCAGTATTACTTCGGCGCGATCAGTTTCGTGCAGGACTTCATGGACCCGAAGTTCCTGGCCCAGTACGTGACCTTCAAGCCCGGCGACCCCTACGACGGCGGCAAACTTCTGGGGCTGGAATACGCGCTCAACGATTCCGGCTACTTTGAGAATGTTCAAGTGCAGGCGGAACGCAAGGCCGCCGGCGCGGAACGGCGTATTCCCATCCGCATCGTGCTCACGCCGCGCAAACGCAACAAGTATGTGGTGGGGGTCGGCTACGGCACCGACACCGGTCCGCGCATGACGCTCGGCTGGGAAAACCGGCGTTTGAACGACCAGGGTCACCGCTTTTCGGTGCTCGGCCAGTATTCCCACGTGCTTGCCAGCACCCAAATCGGCTACACCGTGCCCACGCCCAACGGGCCGCAACTGGTGTACAGCCTGGCAAACGTGCGTCAGATACTGGGCAGCGGCGTGGCTTACACCACCGCCCTCGGTGTAAACCGCTACACCACGCTGAACGCCTGGACCTGGAACCAGTATCTGCAACTGTCTCACAACCGCAGCGATTACGTGGCCGGCCCCAGCATCATCAGCACCCTGTTACTGCCGGGCAGCACGTTTTCGCGGGTGGTCACCGACGACCCCATTTTCCCCGCCCACGGCTATCGAGCATCGCTGGATATCCGCGGCGCCAGCCAGGGGCTCGGCTCCAGCACCAGTTTCTTGCGTGCCGACCTGAACGCCAAACTGATAGTGTCCGTGGGTGACAACACGCGCCTGTTGCTGCGCGGCGAAGTGGGCGCCACCGCCACCAGTAATTTCACTGACCTGCCCTTGTCGCAGCGTTTCTTCACCGGCGGTGATATGACGGTGCGCGGCTTTGCCTATAATTCCATCGGCCCCACGGACCAGTTCGGCAACGTCATCGGCGGCAAGGACCTGATGGTGGGCAGTATGGAAGTGGACCACATGTTCGGCCGCATCTGGGGAGTGGCCGCGTTCATTGATGCCGGCAATGTCTTCAATTCCTTCACCACCTCTCTGGAAAAAGGCGTGGGCCTGGGCCTGCGTTGGCGCACGCCCGTGGGCATGATCCGTTTTGATCTCGCGCATCCGGTGAAACGCCCGGATCTCGGCCGTATCCGCATCCACATCAGCATCGGGCCGGACCTGTGATCAAGCGCATCATCATCGCCGTCATCGCGTTGATCATTCTGTTGATCGCCGGCACGCTGTTGTTCGCTCTGCACAGCGAAACAGTGCTGCGCTGGAGTGTGGCGCGAGTGGCGGCGAATTATCCCGGTCAACTTGTTATCGGCGAAGTCAACGGCACACTCGCGGGACCGATTACGCTCGGCAACGTACAACTGCATGAGTCCTGGTTCGATGCACGCATTCAGACCCTGACGCTTGATTGGCGGCTACTGGCACTGTTCTCGCGGCACCTGGACATCACCCGCCTGGAATTGAGCGGCGTGGATCTGGCCCTCAAATCCGGCAGCGCACACCAGCCGTTCCGTTTCGTGCGACCCCAGCCGCCACATCTGCCCGTGACGCTGACGGTACAGAAACTCGTGCTGCACGGACTGCAAATCACCGCGCCGGGCTTGTCGCAGCCGCTGAGCGTGGATCAGGCCTCGCTCGCGGCGCAGCTCGACAATCGCTCCTGGACGCTGAGCGCGTTGCAGGCCAGCGGTGCCCACGTACAGGTGCGAGGGCACGGCGACTGGCAGTTCCGACACGGCGATCAGGTGAAGGCGCAGTTGCAATGGCAGTTGAGCCTGCCGCAATTGCCGCCGTTCGCGGGCGATGCGCAGGTGCAGGGTGACGATCAGGTGATGCAAATCCGCGGTACGCTACGCGCACCATTCCAACTGCAACTGGCGGCGGAAATACGCAGGCTGTTCACCGCGCCCGCCTGGAACGGCGCGCTGAATTTCAGCGGCCTCGATCCGGAGCGCCTGCGCGCCGGCTGGCCGGAACTTCTGACGCAGGGCGAACTGCACCTGCAAGGCAATCCCCAGGCCACCGTGCTCACCGGTGACATCAACGCCCGCGAACCCAAGTATGGTGTGTGGCAGAACCGTGTGGATTTGCGTTTGGTGGGTCGCGCGCTGGAAATCCGCACCCTGAATCTCGCACGCGCCAGCACCGGCACGCGCTTCGACCTGAGCGGTCAGGTGTTGTACGCGCACGGACACTTCGAGCCGGCCGTGCGCGGCGAATGGCGCGCCCTGCCGCTGCCGCTTACCGGGATCCCCTGGTTTACATTGCCGCGCGGGAAACTCGACATCCGCACCCAGGGACAGCAAGCGCTCTTGAGCCTGGATGGCAGCTTGCGCAACGGTGGCCGCTTCAAGGCGGAAGGCAACGTCAATATGTCCGCGCCACATGCCTGGAAACTCGCAGCCAGCGCGCAGAAATTCCAGATGGCCACGGCCTCATTCAACCGTGGCAAGCCGCTGCCGCCCATGAACCTGGAATTCCAGGGTCACGGCGACACCCGCATTACCCGCGTGGACCGTTTCCTGGCCACCTGGCTTGACGGGCGCATACAGGCTCAGGGCCGCATCGCACATGGCGACGGTCAGCCCTGGCAATTCACCGTCACTGCACGCGGCATCAATCCCGCGGCCTTGTATCCTCAGTTTCCGGGTACGCTCAACTTCAGCGCACAACTTTCCGGCCGCTTCGCGCCGCGCGCCGCCTGGAGCGTGGAGGTGACTAAACTGGATGGTCAATTGCGCAACGTGCCGGTGCAGGCAGCCGGGACCATCAGTCGCAGCGCGAACCTCTGGCAATTCAAAAATGTCGTCGTACAGTCGGGCAACAACCATCTGCAACTCGACGGTCAATACGGCAAACAAGCACGCCTTGCCTGG
Organism: Gammaproteobacteria bacterium; assembly: GCA_049698775.1. Classification (GTDB taxonomy): domain Bacteria; phylum Pseudomonadota; class Gammaproteobacteria; order Natronospirales; family REEB76; genus REEB76. The sequence goes on along the minus strand of JBAVYM010000029.1, from coordinate 17,607 downwards.
ACGCTGGACGCGCCCGATCTCGCCTCCCTGTGGCCGAAAGTTCAAGGCAGTTTGAACAGCGAGGGCCGGGCGGATTTTTCCGGTGCTGCACCCGTGCTCGTGCTCACGCTCCAAGGCAAGGGACTGCATTACCGTGAAGACAGTCTGGACACACTGAACGCACAGGTAAATTTGCAGGGCACAGCATCATCCAGCCATGCCAGTTTTGATGTGGCTGGTGTACAGATCGGCAAGTTGCAAATTGATTCCGCAGAGGGCCAAGTTTCGGGTTCACTCAGCAATCACAATTTGAAACTTGCGCTCACTTCACCCTACGGCAACACACAACTCGTCGGCAATGGCACGTATGCCAACCGCACTTGGCAGGGAAATCTGTCGGATATCACTCTGTCCCTGCGCGGCGCGGGAAGCTGGAAGAATTCAACGTCCTGGCAACCGCGCATCACGGCCGCACAATTCAGCCTGCCGCAAGCCTGCTTGGTTCAAGGCGCGGCCCGCACCTGCCTGCAAGCCGCCTGGCAGCCGGGCCGCTGGCGGGCAGATGCGCTCATCGCGGCGGTGCCTATGAGTGATCTGCAGGCGCTGCTCCCGGAGGGCTTGGACTACGAAGGCAGCTTCGGCGGCACGCTGCATATTCAGGAGGCGGACGGCAAGCGTAGTCTGGATCTCGCCGCCAGTCTGGCGCCGGGCGCGATTCACAATGTCATCGCCCGCCGCCACGTGACCCTGCTGGCTTACACGTCCGGTGACTTCAACCTGCACTCCAACGCGCAACTCACCACTGGTCAGTTGAATTGGGCGCTCGCGGACGGCGGCTACCTGAAGATTGATTCGCAAATTACGCACGGTGAAAATCTCACCTTGAGCGGCAGCATCCAGGGCGAGTTGCATGATTTTGATCTGATTCCGGCGCTCATTCCCGCCGTCAGCGCGGTCAAGGGCAAGCTCCAGCTCAACCTGGCGTTGGGCGGCACGCCCTCGGATCCGCTGTTTGACGGCAATGCGGCGTTCACGGACGGTGCGGTGAGCGTGCCGCGCTACGGACTGAACATCACCGACATATTGCTCGACCTGAAAGGCGACGGCCGCCATCTGACACTGGATGGCAGCGCTCACTCCGGCAACGGCAGCGTGAACTGGACCAGCAACGCCACACGCAATAGCAACCTGTGGCAGGCTCAGGGCAAACTCAGCGGCGCGGATTTCCGCGTGGCCGACATTCCCGAAGCGCAGATTGACGTTTCACCGGCGCTGGATGTCAGACTCGATAACCGTGATATCTGGCTGGACGGCGACGTGACCATCCCGCATGCAAAGATACGGCCGCGCGATCTCAGTCAGACCGCGGCTGTCTCTCCCGATCAGGTCATCGTCGGTGCCAACAGCCAGCCGCCACAGGAAAAGTGGCGCGTACACACCAAAGTGCGCGCGATCATGGGGCAAGACGTGGATTTCGCCGGCTTCGGCTTGAGCGGCCGCATCGCCGGCAGCGTTGAGGCCGTGGACGAGCCGGGACACCCCACCACTGGTACCGGCACGCTGCAAATCGTGGACGGCAAAGTCGCCGCCTACGGCCAGAAACTCAGGATCGAACGCGGCCGGCTGCTGTTCAACGGCGGCGCCATTGACAATCCGGCCCTGGACATCCGTGCCATCCGCCCGCCGGCACACCCCGTCACCGTGGCGCCCGGCGCCACCGAACAGAAAGTCGGTGTGATCGTGCGCGGCAACTTGCGGCTTCCGAAGATTTCACTGTTCGCCGAACCGCCGTTGCCGCAGTCGCAACTGCTGTCCTACCTGCTTACCGGCCAGACCGGTGTCAACCAGAATCTCTCACCGCTCATTGGTGCGCCGCCCACCACCGCGTCGGACGTGACCCAGCTTGCAGGCGGCCAGGTGCTGGCATCGGAACTCGGCCAGCAGATCGGCGTTCAGGATGTGAGTGTGCAGAACGTATCGTTGGCCAACGGCACCAACGCTCCAGCCATGTTCCTCGGTAAATATCTTTCACCGCGGCTGTACATCAGCTACGGCGTGGGTTTCACCCAACCCATCAACACCCTGCGCATCCAGTACACCCTGAGCGCGCGCTGGATGCTGGAAGCCGAGACCGGGTTCGCCAGCGGCGCGGATCTGATTTACTCCATCGAGCGTTGAGCGCCTCCGCAAAGCGGAGGGAGCGCAGAAGCGCACGCTATACAGATAACGTAGCACATACATTGAATGCCACCCGGCAATCCATTACCGGCACAATGGCGGCTCGATCAAAAATCAATGGTTCTTGTTACTAAACAATTTTCTTCCGAATGAGCCGTTAATTAGACTATACAACAACAGTATTGGAATTATGTAAGCCAACGCACCAGCAAAGCCAATCACTGAAATTCTCATATGATATGCAGTAGCAAGTATTATCGCTATCCAACCGACAGAGAAAGTTGACATGAAGGCTAATGTCAGAATGAACCCATTCATGTAATGAAACTTGATCGACGTCTTGTGTGCTCGATTAAAGAGTAAACCGAGCCATATCAGCCAACATATCATGGCCGCTACAACACAAACCCAAAATATAGTTGTGAATCTATCCATGGTGCTCAACGAAAAAAAGTGGATATATGCGCTGGCTGTAATAGACGTGAAAGCATAAAACGCGGTAATCACGATAAATGCCATTTGTGAACGTTTAGGCGGGGATCGTTGCAAGAAAATATCCGCGGTGTCAGCATCTCCTTGTCCAGCCTTGTGGCGGTTTGCGCGATAGATACGCAATATTCGCGATATGATCAAAATAACAACTATTCCTCCCATTAGGGTTAACAATCTCGTTTCTTGTTCATGCACACGCAGTGCAGACACAAGAACAATAAATAAAATTACTGCCATCACCAACAAGGCATTCCCAGGATGTTTATTTCCAGATCTGAAATGCATAAATATACCTACCAAGAAACGGAAATGATCAATGATGCTGTTGTCATTAGAAGCACTGTACCATTTCCTCGTCGATCGCGTCTTCTCCCGCCCAGTCAGCACCTAATGCCGCAACAGCACCCATTGGGCCTGAAGCAAAAAGCGCCACATTCAAGGCCGCAACCGTGGTTAAGTTTGCGCACGCTCTGATTTGGGTTGCATGCGAATCAAACCAGTCACCAAAACCACTGTATACGACTTCAGCATTCGATACTGCTTCTGGATCTGCCTCGGTGACTTCTTGCTGCAACCGTGACCAATCAGCAGCAGTTCCTTCAATAAAATTTCCGTTTGTATCCAGTACAAAAGTACCACTATCGCCATTAGGAGCATAAGAACTCATCGTATAAACATAAAACTTAAACTCAACAGAGCCATTATTGACCAGTTTGGTAATTTGAATTTCAGAATGCGGCAAAGACCCCGTAATAACCTCATTTTTAAAATCTACCTGCCCTGGAATTGGAGAAACACTTGAAGTCGAAACAGCTCCAGAGCTTGTTCCCGTTGCTGGGTGCGCGGTACCCGTTGCAGTGCCCCACGAGTACTGCTGGCTAAATGGAACGGGATTAGGATTAGGAGGCTGACAGCCTGTATTCGGCTGAACAGATGTTGCGGGTTTTGCTACTACTTGTGGCTCACAAATCGCGTATGCGTTGCCAATCGCAGATAATCCAATCACAGCAACAAGAAACGTGAAGACGTGAAGAAAAATGTAGTTATATTCATGACACGCTCCTTTTATCCAGTTGGTTCTTCCGACTCTGTAAGCATAGTTCAGTACTTTCTTCTGTCAAGTAACATAATATGTAATTTAATTTCGACGCTATGTGTTGCAGTTGCCAATTATTGCACCAGCACACTCAACAACCACGCGTGGATGTGCATGATTTCTTTGGCACACATTGAATGCGGCATGGGATAGGTGTGCCAGAGGATGGAACAACCGAGAGCGGTGAGCGTGTTGCGCGTGTGTTCCGCGAGTTGCAATGGCACTACCGGATCCTGGGTGCCGTGCGCGTAGAAAATGGGCGTGGCGTTGTTGGCTGGCGCGATGCTGAGATCAAACCCCTCACCGATGGGCAGGTAGGTGGACAGCGCCATGATGCCGGCGAGTTTTTCTTTGTATTGCAAGCCGGTGTAAAGCGCCACCGAACCGCCCTGGGAAAAGCCTGCCAGTACGATGCGTGAAGCCGGAATGCCGCGTTGATTCTCACGCGCAATCAAACCCTCCAGCGCAGCACGCGCAGCCAGCATGCCGGCCTTGTCGCGCGGCTGGTTGAGGCCGATCTTCACCAAGTCAAACCAGGCACGCATCGGCATGCCGTTATTGAGCGTCACCGGCCGCACCGGCGCGTGCGGGAACACGAAGCGCACCGGTAGTGACGCCGGCAGTTGCAACTCAGGCACGATGGGCTCGAAGTCGTGGCCGTCCGCGCCAAGGCCGTGCAGCCAGATGATACTGGCCTTGGCCGCAACGCCGGTTTCCACTTCCACGCAATCGAGCAGGTCCGCCATTACACTCTCCGTTAGAATGAGCGGGCGATTTTAGTAGGTTGGGATGAGCGAAGCGAATCCCAACAGGTTCACAAAGATACTTCTGAATATCCCCTCTCCCGCTGACGGGAGAGGGCGAGCCGCATAGCGGCGAGCGGGCTGCCATGAATGGCAGTCCTGGCCTTTCAGGAGAAGCAGGACTGTGCAGCCTAAAAGGGGTGAGGGTGGTGTTGATTCGCCTCTCATCCTCACTTTCTCCCCTAGACTGGAGAAGGGGATTAGCGGAAATTCTTGTTGGGCTTCGCTGCGTTCACCCCAATCTACATTTCACATTCGAGGTCGCAATGGATTTCTCAAACAAAATTATTCTTATTACCGGCGCGGCGCGTGGCATTGGCCGCGCCACCGCCGAAGCGTTTGCGCGACTCGGCGGAACCGTTGCGGTGCATTACCATACCAGCCGCGAACAGGCTGAACAGCTTATCCCTGCCCTGCCGGGCAGCAATCACCACCTTTTCAGTGCGGATCTCACCAATCCCACTGCCTGCGAATCACTGATTAACGATGTAGTGAGACATTACGGCCGGTTGGATGTGCTGGTGAACAACGCCGGTATCTATGAAGTGCGGCCGCTCAAGGATTTGGACTACGACGCATGGCAAGAGACTTGGAAAGATACGTTGGACACGAATCTGGTCGCGCCGGCCAATCTCTGTTTCCTGGCCGCGAAAATAATGATGAAACAAAATAACGGCAAGATCATCAGCATCTCCTCACGCGGCGCCTTCCGCGGCGAACCGGATGCGCCCGCCTACGGCGCGGCCAAGGCCGGATTGAATCAGTTGTCGCAATCGCTCGCCCAGGCGCTCGCGCCGTACAACATCTTCGTGGGCGTGGTGGCGCCGGGTTTCGTGCACACCGATATGGCCGCAGCGCTGCTGGATGGCCCACAGGGCGAAGCCATCCGCAAACAGAGCCCGCTGGGCCGCGTCGTCACGGCGGAAGAAATCGCCGAAGCGGTGGTGCGGCTCGCCGCCGACGGCATGCTATCCGCGACCGGTTGCATACTGGACGTGAACGGCGCGTCGTACCTGCGAAGCTGAAACGATGAGCGCAGCGATTCCTGTGATTCTCTCCTGGAGCGGCGGCAAGGATAGCGCGCTGGCGCTGCACGCACTCAAACATGACCCGCGTTACCAAGTCGTCGCGCTGCTAACCAGTGTGAACGATCACTACGGTCGCATCAGCATGCACGGTGTGCGCGAAAGCCTACTGGACGCGCAAGCGGAATCTATCGGTTTACCGTTGCATAAAGTGAGACTGTCCGAGCATTCATCGAACGAGGAATATGAGGACAAGATGCGCGCGGCACTGGAAACCTTCAAAGCTCAAGGCACCCGGCACGTAGCCTTCGGCGATCTGTTCCTGGAAGACATCCGCCAATACCGCATCAAAAATATGCACCAAGCAGATATGGAATGCCTGTTCCCGCTTTGGCTGAAGCCTACGGACGGGTTGGCGCGGGAATTCATTGCGCTCGGCTTCAAGGCGGTGCTGTGCTGCGTGGACGAGCAGGCGCTCAGCGGCGAGTTCGCCGGCCGCGAGTATGATGGAAACTTGTTAAAGGACCTGCCGGCGGCCGTGGACCCCTGCGGCGAGAACGGCGAATTCCATACCTTCGTCTACGCCGGCCCGGTGTTCCGGAAATCCATTGCCTTCACCCGCGGTGAGCGCGTGCGCCGCGATACCCGTTTTCATTTCTGCGACTTGATGCCCACGGAGGTGTCGCATGAGCATCTGGCTACAGCCCATCACGGTTGATGATCTCAATACCTACCAGCAAAAAACGCTGGTCACGCACCTCGGCATTCGCTACACGGAAATCGGCGAGGATTATTTGAAGGCGACGATGCCGGTGGACGAACGCACCAAACAACCGGCCGGCATCCTGCACGGCGGCGCTTCGGTGGCACTGGCCGAAACGCTGGGCAGCACCGGCGCCAACCTGGTGGTGGACCGCAAGCAGAAACTCTGCGTGGGGCTCGACATCAACGCCAACCACGTGCGTGCCATGTGCGCGGGTCAGGTCACCGGCACCGCGCGGCCGCTGCACATCGGCAAAACCACCCAGGTGTGGGAAATCAAAATCACGGATGATCAGGATCGGCTGGTGTGTGTCTCGCGGATAACGATGGCGGTGCTGGATCGCTCAAAGATCAACAGTTAATAGTCGTTCACTGACCCGTCCATGGCGCGTTGACCAGCCGCACCATCCATGGTGCGCCGTTCGCCGCAAAGCGGCGAACGCATGGCGGTGCTGGATCGTGCCAAGTTGAAGGCCTGACCGTGCGGCTCCGGTCGTTGCTCACGCTGTCGCCAAAGTGTGCAGCCCCGATTTTGCGGCGCGTTTGTCGAAAGTATAAGTGGTTTCACAGCCGGTGGAGCGGGCACACAAGCCGATGAGATAATCTGCGAAATCCGCGTTGCCACTTTCGTAAGCGCGCAACGCCGTCCAGGCGTTCGTCGAGTCTTCTATCTCAAGCTCCGACGCAGTCAGCAGTTTTGTCAGTACGCCAACAAGCAGAGCTTTGGGATATTCGTAACCGCGCGTCAGCACCCAGAAAAGCTCCGCTAGGACCAACTGAGAAACAAAACCCGGTGACGCATCCGTACACCGGGTTTCGATCAATTTGCCCGCGATGACCGCTTGTTTCGCGTCATCCCGAACGAGATAGCGCACCAGGATGTTGGTGTCCAAACCAATCATCGCAGCAAAATTCCCTTGGCAATGGCAGCATCCATGTCTTCCAAGCTCAGCGCCCGCTTGGGTTTGGGCAAGATGCCTTTCAGATCGCGCACCGAGGTTGAAACCGGCACCATGCGCACCGTTCCGTCGTCTTCAAGCCGGAAATCCAGCCGGTCACCGGGATGCAGTTTGAGCCGGTCCCGTACTTCCTTCGGCAGCGTGAGCTGGCCTTTGCTTGTCAGGGTGGCAATCATTTTCCTTACCTATAGGTAATCTCCTTACATTATGGTAAGGACAGACATGACCCGTGTCAACCGGGTACAGCCTAAGAGACCCCTTGGTGTGCCGGTGTCACATCCCGCCGCTATGCCACCTCGCCGCGTCGGAACCTCTCAGGAATTCCGCCACGTCCAGCCGCGCAGCCAAGCCTTGAATCGGCTCCAGGGACTGGTGTAACGATAACGGCTCAAAGGCGCATTGCCGGCGGTGGCGATGTCCAGATCGGGTACCAGTTGCAGCATGTCATTCTTCGGTTCGTAGGTGCGGAAGTACACCACCACCGGGGTGTTTTCCGTATCGTAAGTGGACTTGCCGCTGCGATGGGTCAACAGCGCGTGCGGCGCAATCTCGCTGTCTTCCGCGATACGCGTCACGTCCTCCTCGGAAGCCACCACGAAATCCAGGGTCACCACCCGCCCGTTGGTGCGAAAGGTCTTGATCGCGGTGATTTCCACCACGCGCTCGCGTTGTTCGCGGTCGAATACGGTTTTCTCATCCCAGGCAATCACCCGGTCGCCGACCTTGACGTCGGTGCCGTAGGGGCAAAACAGGCATTGTGCCGAGTTGACGTTGCGCACGTAGCTCGGCAGGCGGGGCGGGCCGCTCGTCCCGGACCTGGATTTTTTCTTGCGCAGGAACATTGCTGTCCTCCGTTACCTCAAGCCGCTGGCCGGCTTCCGTAATGCACGCCGCAGTTCCAATCCCGCGCGGCGTGCGATGACATGATCGCTCAGAAAATGGCGTTCAATGGGGAAACGTATTTTGACATAAAATGACCCTGAAATTCCAGTCGCTCATGCGTAATGAATCACCAGTGGGCCGTCGCCTGCTGCGCGATTGCATTGCCGGGCCGGGCCAGCAGCCCGGTGGTGCTCAGGGAAACCTGATATTCGGCTCCGTCCGCCATGGGCAAATACACGCCGCTGCCATAGCTTGCATCCACCCACGGCAGCCACTGCCCATAGCGATGCGCCCATGACCAAGTATCCGGCCACCCGCTGTCCGGCGTCAGGGAGACGGCACTGTGCGGCCCCTGGCGCTCCTCCGCAACCTGGCTATAGCGTCCGCTCAGGCGATCCAGCCGGTACAGGGTCTTGAAGCCCAGCACGGTGGCGAAGCCGCTCCACTTGATGACGCGCGCATCCAGTTGCCATTCATCGCCGTGCAAATCGGCATCCAGCACGCGGTCCCCTCCATACTTGAGCTGCGCATGAAAATACTCGGGGCCGAGGGTCTTGAACCGGATGGTGGCCACCGGTTTCTCGTAGGTCAGGGCGAAATAGGTGCGCAGATCCACCGCCACCACCACGATGAACGCCACCAACAGCAGCAGCACCAGTCCTCCGAGGCTCCGGCTCGGACCGTTCAGGAAGCGTCCGTTGAGCAGCCGGGCAAAGCCACTGAAGAACAGCACCACGCCGATGATGGCGACGATCACCAGCACGGCGGTGGCGATGTAGAGCGTGAGCGTTGAACTGTCCATTGCCGACCCCGAGGAAAATATCAGGCTTAACTCTAGCATGGCGCGCCGCAGGCTCCCGAGTAGGCGTCATTGCCCGCAATGTTTATACTTGCGGCATGCGCACCCTGCTTCCGGTTGTTATTTTTGTCGGCGTGTTCTCGGCCCTATCGGCCGGCTGCGGCCAGAAAGGTCCACTGTATCTGCCGGTGACGCCGCCGCGGACGATTCCCCGCATGCCGCCCGCGGCCACCACGGCCCGGCCTGCTGCAACGGCACTGCCGCCCACTCAGGCGCAACCCTCGAACCCGCCGCCTGCCACCACCAATCCCCAGGCATGAGCGCCGCCGGGCGTGATGCTGCGCCTTCTCCATATTTTGATTACCACGAGCGGGTACTGCATGCGGAGTCGGTTAGCCTCGACGCGCTCGCACAGCGCTTCGGCACACCGCTATACGTGTATTCGCGTCGCGCGCTCGTGGATGGCCATGCGCGTTTCGCCGCGCCGCTCGGTGGCAGTGCCAATCGCATCTGCTATGCCGTCAAGGCCAATGGCAATCTGGCGATACTGCAACTGTTGGCAAAACTGGGCGCTGGTTTCGACATCGTGTCCGTGGGTGAACTGGAACGTGTGCTGCGCGCCGGCGGCCAGCCGCAGAACATTGTGTTTTCCGGTGTCGGTAAGCGTGAAGATGAATTGCGGCATGCCCTGGCCGTGGGCATCGGTTGCTTTAACGTTGAATCGGAAGCGGAACTGCTGCGACTGTCGGCGCTTGCGCACAATGAAGGCAAAACTGCTGCCGTCGCCTTGCGCGTCAATCCATACGTGGAAACCCACACGCATCCGCATATTGCGACCGGTCATCGCGACGCCAAGTTCGGAATTGACGCCGAGCGCGCCATGGAATTGTATCAACGCGCGACGCGGCTTTCCGGCGTCCGCGTCACCGGCATCGCCTGTCATATCGGCTCACAAATCACCGACGCCGCGCCTTTTCTCGAAGCCGCACAGCGCATCCTGGATCTGGTTGATCGCCTGCATGACGGCGGAGTTGCGCTCGAACATATGGATTTCGGCGGCGGCTTCGGCATCCGCTATCGCGACGAGCCCAGGCTTGATCTCGGCCATCTCATTTCCCGGCTGCGCGCACTGGCGGAAAGCCGCGGATTGAGTCTGCTCCTCGAACCCGGACGCACCATTGTCGCGCAGGCCGGGATATTGCTCACCCGCGCGGAATACCTGAAAACCACAGACCAGGGCCGTTTCGTGATCGTGGATGCGGGCATGACGGAACTCATCCGGCCGGCGCTTTACGACGCCTGGCACGAGATCCGCGAAGTCAGGCCGCGCGCGGATACGGCCACCGAACTCTGCGACGTGGTCGGGCCGGTATGTGAAAGCGCGGATTTCCTCGGCCGCAACCGCAAACTCGCGGCGCAAGCCGGGGATCTGCTGGCGGTCATGGATACCGGCGCTTACGGCTTTTCCATGAGTTCCAATTACAATTCCCGGCCGCGGCCCGCGGAGGTGCTGGTGGACGGCGACAGCGCCACGCTCATCCGCAGGCGCGAGACCTTGGACGATCTGATGACGCAGGAGGAATTGTTGCCTGAGTGAGTGGCCTGGGTCGCAGAACCTCGTCATCCCGGCCCAACCAGCCTTACGGGGCATGCGTGGTTGCGGCGTTATGCCACAGGTATTACTATTTAAATATAAGTAATACCTCAGGAGGCACCATGGACACCGCATTGACCAGCAAAGGGCAGGTTACTATCCCCAAGAAAATCCGCGATGCGCTGCAACTGGCGCCCGGCAACCGCGTGGAATTTAACGTTAATACCGACGGCCAAGTGGTGCTGCACAAGGCAGGCGCGCAGCGGCGCGGCAAACCGGATCGTTTCGAGCGCGCGCGCGGCCGTGCGCAAATCAAGTGGCGCACCGACAAGCTCATGGCCCTATTGCGGGACGATTGATGCTGCTCGTGGACACCAATGTGCTCGTGGACGTGCTGGAAGATGATCCCGAGTGGGCCAACTGGTCCATCAGCCAGCTGCAGGCACAGGCGCAGGTCCACGATCTGGTAATCAATCCGGTTATTTACGCAGAGCTTTCGCTGACGTTTTCATCGGCCGAAGAACTGGACCGGGCGGTGCATGACCTCGCTCTGAACCTGTTGGAGCTGCCCCGCCCAGCTTTGTTTCTCGCCGGCAAGGCCTTTGCCAAATACCGCCGTGCGGGTGGTCGCAAACATAACGTGCTGGCCGATTTCTTCGTCGGCGCGCACGCGGCGGTGCTCGGTTGCCGGATCCTGACGCGCGATCCCCGCCGGTACCAGTCATATTTCCATACCGTGCCCCTGATTACGCCAGGTTAACTATCGCGGAACGCTGCCTGCAACGCCGATTAAAGCGCCACAATTCGCCAGACTGTCAACCAGGCTTTTGCAGCCGCAGTTGTACCAATCCTCTACACTACTTCCATGAACAATTCACAAAAACCTCTTATCCTCGTGGACGGTTCATCCTATCTGTACCGCGCGTTTTACGCGCTGCCACCGCTCAGCAATTCCAAGGGCGAGCCCACCAGCGCGGTACGCGGCGTCGCCGCCATGCTCAAAAAGCTCTTGGCGGATTACGCGCCGGACCATGTGGCGGTGGTGTTCGACGCACGTGGCAAGACCTTCCGCGACGAGCTGTTCGCGGAATACAAAGCCAACCGCCCATCCATGCCGGACGACATGAGCGTACAGATCGAACCGCTGCACGCGCTGGTGCAGGCGCTAGGTTTCCCGGTGTTGCAAATCGCTGGCGTCGAAGCCGACGACGTGATCGGCACGCTCGCCAAGCAGGCGGCGGATGTCGGTCTGCCCGTGCTGATCTCGACCGGCGACAAGGACATGGGCCAGCTCGTGAACGAGCGCGTGACGCTGATAAACACCATGACCGGCACGGTACTCGACCGCGCCGGCGTGAAGCAGAAATTCGGCGTGTGGCCGGAACAGATCATTGATTATCTGGCGCTGGTGGGCGACAGCTCCGACAACATCCCGGGCGTCTCCGGCATAGGCCCGAAGACCGCGGCGCCGCTGCTGGCGCATTTCGGCACGCTGGAAGAAATGTACAAGCGGCTGGACGAAATTCCTCAGCTCACCATCCGCGGCGCCAAACAGTTGCCGGCAAAACTCGAGGCACAACATGAGCAGGCAACGCTCTCGCGCCAGCTTGCCGTCATCCGTTGCGATGTGGCGCTGCCGGAAACGCCCGCCGACCTCAAGATGCGGCCACCCGACACCGCGGCACTGCGCGAACTGTATTCAAAACTCGAATTCAAAACCTGGCTGCGTGAACTGGATTTCGGCAAAGAGGCTGCCGGCGACACTGACGCCGCACGCGATGTACAAGGGCGTACAAGTGCCGCGCAACCCTTGGAAGTCCCCGCAGGGGGAGGAATCAGGACGCCGGAAGCGGCCAGCACGCAGCACGCCGCACCTTCTTCGGTCAACTATGAAGCCATCCTCGACGACGCCACGCTCGACAAATGGCTCCACCGCCTGGATGCCGCAGAATTATTCGCCTTCGACACCGAGACCACCAGCCTGGATTACATGCGCGCGGAAATCGTGGGCCTGTCGTTTGCTGTGCAAACGGGCGAAGCGGCGTATATGCCGCTGGCGCATCGCTATGCGGACGCACCCAGACAACTGGATCGCGAGCGCACCTTGCAGCGCCTGAAATCGCTGCTGGAAAGTGACACACATGCCAAGCTTGGGCATCACATCAAGTACGACGCTCACGTGCTGCGCAACCATGGCGTGGAATTGCGCGGCATCCGCTTCGATTCCATGCTGGAATCCTACGTACTCGACAGCGTGGCTGGCCCGCACAACATGGATGCGCTGGCGGAAAAATACCTGGATTACAAAACCATCCACTACGAAGATGTGGCCGGCAAGGGCGCAAAACAGATCGGTTTCGACCAGGTGCGCATCGAGGACGCCACCCTTTATTCAGCCGAAGATGCCGACATCACTCTGCGCCTGCACGAAACTCTGTGGCCGCGTTTAAGCGCGGTGCCAGCGCTGCGCAAAGTGTTTGAGGATATCGAGATGCCGCTGGTGCCGGTGCTGCTGGACATGGAGCATACCGGCGTGCTCATTGATTCCACTATGCTCAAGCAACAAAGTGAGGAAATCACTCAATCGCTGCGCAAGCTGGAACTGCGGGCCCACGAACTCGCCGGCCAGCCCTTCAACCTGGATTCGCCCAAACAATTGCAGACGATATTATTCGAGAAGATGCAATTGCCAGCACTGCGCAAGACGCCCGGCGGACAGCCATCCACCGCCGAAGATGTACTGGAGGAATTAGCGGCGGATTTCGAATTGCCGAAGGTGATCCTGGAATACCGCGGCCTGAATAAACTCAAGTCCACTTATACCGACAAGCTGCCGGAACAGGTAAACCCGAAAACCGGCCGCGTGCACACGTCCTATCATCAAGCGGTAGCCGCCACCGGCCGGTTGTCATCCACGGACCCCAACCTGCAGAACATCCCGGTGCGCACCGCCGAAGGTCGCCGTATCCGTCAGGCATTTATCGCACCGCCGGGCTGCAAAATCCTGGCGGTGGATTATTCCCAGATCGAGTTGCGCATCATGGCGCACCTGTCCGGCGATGCTGGCCTGCTCGGCGCCTTCGAGCAGGGCATGGACATCCACCGCGCCACCGCCGCCGAAGTGTTTGACATTCCGCCGGATAAGGTCAGCGACGAGCAACGCCGTTCCGCAAAAGCTATCAACTTCGGATTGATCTATGGCATGTCGGCGTTTGGTCTGGCGAAACAGCTCGGCATCGAGCGCGCCGCGGCACAGGCGTACGTGGACCTGTATTTCGCGCGTTATCCGGGTGTGAAACAGTTCATGGACCGCACCCGTGAAATCGCGCGCGAACAGGGCTATGTGGAAACCGTGTTCGGCCGGCGCCTGTATCTGCCCGACATCCGCGCGCGCAACGCGCAAGTGCGTCAATACGCCGAGCGCACCGCCATCAACGCGCCCATGCAGGGCACCGCCGCCGACATCATCAAGCGCGCCATGATCGCCGTGCACCGCTGGCTCAAGGACAGCGGCACGGCCGCGCGCATGATCATGCAGGTACATGACGAATTGGTGTTCGAAGTGAATGCAACGTCACTGGATAACGTGCGACGTGACGTGACCAAGCTCATGGCTGGCGCCGCGCAACTCAAGGTGCCGCTGGTGGTGGGCGTGGGTGTGGGCGCGAACTGGGACGAAGCGCACTAGGTGGTTCAGAAAATTCCCATCAATTCAGGTAGTTGCGATTTTTCTGATAATTCCCGGAACTTTCTCCCAGGGCGGGTTTCAAACTCTGTGAGCGTCGCAATGATGCTCACCCCGCTCACCTCCCTGAGCGGGAAAAGCCACCCGGTCTCCCCAAGCCGAGTGGATTCATTAACCCCGGTGTTTTCCCCCTTTGGCACCGGGGTTTCTTTTTGCCCATTGCCCGTCAATCCGCCGCGAACCACTCGGCAATGACCAAGCGCGCGCTTTCCACACCGTCCCCGGAAAAAGCTGAAAACACCTGGGCGCGGACGTAGCCGGGAAGTTCTGCCGCCACGCGCCGCTGGATGCCCAGCGCCGCGCTGCGTGACAGCTTGTCGGCCTTGTTGAGCAGCACCAGCACCGGCAGGTTCAAGGGCGCCACCCAAGTGAGCATGCGGGTGTCGAAATCCGTGAGCGGATGGCGGATGTCCATGACCAGCACCAGACCGGCGAGCGCGCGCCGGAAACTGAAATACTCCTCCATGAGCCGGTTCCAGCCGGCGCGCACCGCATCCGGCACTTTGGCATAGCCGTAACCGGGCAGGTCCACGAAACGCCCGACGTCCGTCAGTACAAACAGGTTGATCAACTGGGTGCGGCCCGGAGTCTTACTTACCCGCGCCAGGCCCTTGATCCCGGTAATGGCATTCAGGGCACTGGATTTGCCGGAGTTGGAGCGGCCGGCGAACGCCACTTCGCGGCCGATGTCCGGCGGCAAATCCGCGAGCTTGGCAGCACTTTTCAGAAAGCGGGTAATGCGGAAATCAACGGCCATGACGGGGTTCCGGTGGAGCCGGTTCAAGGGCTTGGTGTAAAATCCTGCCTTCATTTGCGGCAGTAGGGCCGTGGGCTTCAGTTCCGCGAGCATACCTCACGACTGCCGCGCCGTCCGCCTTTCTCCGGGAGCTGTTGCGCATGAACAAGTTTGTGATGATCGCGGCCGCCATGAGTGTGTTCGCGTTGGCCGCCAATGCCAGTGGTCAAAGCGCGGTGGCTGGCAACGCCGCCGCGGGCCAGACCAAGGCCGCCACCTGCGCCGCCTGCCACGGGGCCGATGGCAACAGCGTGAGTCCGCAGTTTCCCAAACTCGCGGGGCAGACTGCGAACTATATCGCCAGGGAACTTGAGCGGTTCAAGTCTGGCGAGCGCAAGAATCCCATCATGTCCGGTATGGCCGCAGGCTTGAGCGCGCAGGACATGCAAGATCTGGCGGCGTGGTTTTCCAGCCAGACGGTGAAACCCGGCGAAGCCGACCCGAGCCTGGTGAAAACCGGCGAGGCTCTTTACCGCGGCGGCGATGCAGAATCGGGCGTGCCCGCCTGCTTGGCCTGTCACAGTCCCGATGGCGCCGGCAACGGACCGATGCTTATTCCGGCGCTGGCCGGTCAACACGCGGATTACGTGGTAAGCCAGCTCCAGGCTTTTGCCAACGGCACCAGGAAATCGGCCTTCATGGATACCATCGCCGCACGGCTGACGCCGGCGCAGATGAAAGCGGTAGCCTCCTACATCCAGGGTCTGCACTACGCGCCGATACAGCCGTGAAGGCCGGCTTTGTGCTGCGCCGGAATTGAACCTTATTGCACCGGTGCACGTTCTCTATGCTCGAGCGTTTCATTAACCGGTATGGCTTCGCGGAGAGCGGCATAAAGAAATTCCTGCTGCCCAGTCTGCTGGCGCTCGGCCTGATTGCCAGCGCGGCCCATGCTGCCGCACCGCCTGACTACAAACAAGGCATCAATTACATCCCGGTGATGCCGGCCCAGCCGGTAAACGTGAATCCGGGACAAATCGAGGTGCTGGAATTCTTCTGGTACGGCAATCCACAATGTTTCGCGCTGGAGCCGTATCTGGAATCCTGGGACAGGAGCAAGGCCGCGAACGTGGTGTTGACACGCGTGCCGGCGGCGCTCAATCCGCAGTGGGATGTGGCGGCACGCGCGTATTACACCGCTGTGCAACTCGGCGTCGGCGATAAGGCGAATGCGGCAATTTATCAGGCCGTCAACGTGCGTCACCTGAACCTGGGCGGCGAAGCGGATTACGAAAACTTGTTCAGCGGACAATTGGGCGTTAATGCAAAACAGTTTGAAGCTGTCTGGAATTCGCTGGCGGTGGATACACAGATTGCCCAGGCCAAAGTGTTGGCGCAACGTTACGGTGTTACCAGCGTGCCGGTGCTGACGGTAAACGGCAAATGGTTGACCGGTACGGGCTACAGGCTGCCCACCGCGGACATCATGAGCGCGGTAAACTGGCTGGTGCAGCGGGAGCAGACGGCTCTGTCTGCGGGCTCATAATTAAAGAGTACCTCTAAAAAATTGATCTTTTGTTTTCTGGCGGTGTTGGAAATGACCTCAAAATCCTCATGTATTGGCATATACACTCCGGTTTCTCGGTCATTTCCGCCTACCCAGAAACCAAAATCTCTGATTTTTAGAGCCACCCTAAAGTGGCATTCATTCTCAGGAGACATGCGATGAAAGCGTTGAAAACTTCAGCTATCGGACTCTTGGCCGCCGGCGCGCTGTTGGTCAGCGGTGCAAGCGTGGCCGCCGCCACTTTCCAGGAAGGCGTGAATTACGTGCCGGTCTCGCCGGCCCAGCCCACCACCGTGCAGCCGGACCAGATCGAGGTAATCGAATTCTTCTGGTACGGCTGCCCGCACTGCTATGCGGTCGAACCGTACGTGCAGTCTTGGCTGAAGCACAAACCCGCAAACGTGGTGTTCAAACTTATCCCGGCAGCCTGGAGCGGCGGCGAGCACATGAATGTGGATGCCAAGGCGTATTACACCGCCCAGGCATTGGGGCTCGAACCCAAAATACACGAACCGCTGTTCGATGCGATCCACCAGCAGAACCAGTACAGCCTGACCCAGAGCCAGGACGCATTGCAACAATTTTTTGCCACGTACAATGTAAACAAACAGCAGTTCGACGCCACTTGGAATTCCTTTGGCGTGCAACTCAAGATGAATCAGGCCTTGCAGACCCTGACGCGTTACGGAATCCAGGGCGTGCCCACGTTTGTGGTCAACGGCAAATGGATGACCGGCGCGGGCTATCAGTTGCAGTACGCGGACATCATGAAGTGCGTGGACTTCCTGGTGCAACAGGAAGAAACAGCGTTGAAAAAATAACGTCAACCGTTGCGGATATGAAACGTAGCGATATTTATATATGGGTACCTCTAAAAATCAGAGATTTTGATTTCTGGGTAGGCAGAAATGGCCGAGAAACCGGAGTGTATATGCCAATACATGAGGATTTTGAGGCCATTTCTAACACCGCCAGAAAGCAAAAGATCAA
>JBAVYM010000028.1:0-35922 GCA_049698775.1 Gammaproteobacteria bacterium | reverse complement strand
ACATTACACCCAAAACCTCGGAAGCCAGATTGTTTGTGGTGACGGTCATCGTACTGGGCATCAGTGTGTTTGCCGCCTCACTGAGCGCGGTACTGGTGCCGGTCATAAACCGTCGTGTCACGCGGCTGCTCAAGCCGGGGAAGGGCAGAATGGAACGCAAACAGCATTACATCATCGTTGGTAACACCGCGCTGGCGCGCAATACCTACAAGGAATTGCGCGAGCGCAAGCAGCAGATCACCTTTATCCGCGCCCAGACGGATGAGGCGGTGGCCGGCTTGGATCTGGTGATCGGAGATGCCAGCGACCTCGAGGTGCTGCGCCAGGCAGGCGCGCCACAGGCGAAAGCGGTTTTGGCCCTGAGTGACGACGATTCCCGGAATGCCTTTGTGGTGCTGGCCATGCGTGAGCTGGCCCAGCAGGTCAAGACCGTGGTCGCGGTGAATGACGCGCGCAATCTGGCCAGCGTCAAGCGCGTGCATCCCGACTTGATTATCTCGCCGCAAATCCTCGGTGGCGAGCTGTTGGCCATGGCGCTGAGTGGGGAAGAGGTGAATACCGAAACCTTATTGAGTCAGTTGCTGCATTTCCAGTCTTAGGTGGCTGTGCTGGCTGCATCGGCTGGTCGTGTAAAATAGATGGCTCTTGAATTCATCCAGTCCGAGCGCCCATGACCGTCCGCACCCGTTTCGCTCCCAGTCCCACCGGCTATCTGCACATCGGCGGCGCCCGCACTGCCTTATTCTGCTGGCTGTATGCACGGCGGTACCACGGCACGTTCATTCTGCGCGTTGAAGACACCGACCGCGAGCGTTCCACGCAAGCGGCGGTGCAGGCGATTCTCGATGGCATGGCCTGGCTGGACCTGCGGCCGGACGAGGGTCCGTTCTATCAGACTCAGCACTTCGATCGCTACAAGGAAGTCGCTGCGCAGTTGCTCAAGGACGGCCATGCCTATCATTGCTATTGCACCAAGGAAGAGTTGGAGCAGATGCGCAATGAACAGCTTGCACGCAAGCAGAAGCCCCGTTACGACGGACGTTGCCGCCGGCGCACGGTACCGCGCGCCGGCGTGCAGCCTGTGCTCCGCTTCAAGAACCCCGAGACCGGGCAGACCGTGGTGAACGATCTGGTGCATGGACGGGTGGTGTTCGACAACCGCGAACTGGATGACCTGATCATCGAGCGATCCGATGGCACGCCCACCTATAATTTCACGGTGGTGGTGGACGACCTGGATATGTGCATTACACATGTGATCCGCGGCGACGATCACCTCAACAACACACCGCGCCAAATCAACATTTTCACAGCGCTGGCCGCCAATCCACCGGAGTATGCGCATCTGCCGATGATTCTCGGCCCGGATGGCACCAAGCTGTCCAAGCGCCACGGCGCGATGAGCGTGATGCAGTACCGGGAAGACGGCTATCTCCCCGAGGCCGTGCTCAATTATCTGGTGCGCCTCGGCTGGTCGCACGGCGACCAGGAAATTTTCAGCCGCGAGGAAATGACTGAATATTTCGACATCACCGACGTGAACAAATCCGCATCCGCCATCAATCCGGACAAACTGCTGTGGCTCAATCAGCATTACATCAAGCATGGCGATCCGCAGAAACTGGGCGCGGAATTAAGTTGGCATCTGTCGCATCTGGGTATCACGGTGCAGGATGATGCAAAACTTGCGGCGGTGGTGCGCGCGCAGGCGGAGCGCGCCAAGACCTTGAAGGAAATGGCGCAAGCCAGCCGCTACTTTTTCGAGGAGTTCGAGCAGTACGATGCGAAGGCTGCCGACAAAAATCTGACGCGTGAGACCTTGCCGGCGCTGCACGATATCCGCGTGCGCCTGGCCGCGCTCAAAGATTGGTCTGCCAATGCCATCCATGCGGCTTTGGAAGCCTCGGTTGCCGCATTGGGACTCAAGCTTGGCAAGGTTGCTCAGCCACTGCGGGTGGCGGTCACCGGCGGTGGTGTATCGCCGCCCATAGATGTCACCGTGGAAATTCTCGGTCGCGATGCAACACTGGCGCGCCTGGATCGTGCCGTTCGCCACATTCAGGCGCAAAGCGCCTGATTTTCGCCGGGTTTGGATTGACACTCGCAGCATCAGGCCCGAAAATACGCGCCCCGCGTGGGGCCATAGCTCAGCTGGGAGAGCGCCTGCATGGCATGCAGGAGGTCGCCGGTTCGATCCCGGCTGGCTCCACCAAAGTTTGTGAATTGATGGTGGTATGGAACCGTCCATGGTGTGCAGATCGGCCCTGCCATCCATGGCAGGGCGCTCGGCGGGGCGAAACGATGTTTCGCCAGTTTCCGCCTCGCCTTGGCCGGCTCCACCAAATAATTCCATACAAGCGTTTCGGGGACGCTTTACCGCCTCGTCCCCATCGTCTAGAGGCCCAGGACATCGCCCTTTCACGGCGGTAACGGGGGTTCGAATCCCCCTGGGGACGCCATATATCTTTGTGCAGATGCAAGCTGTTCCAAACCGCGGCTTGGTACGGAACAAGCTGTTTTGAGCACAACGCCTTTGGGCGTACAATTCGCGCCCTGAACAGGCAGGGGCACATCATCGCCCGCCAATAGAAATGCAGGATTAGCACGATGCCGGCTGGTGCTCGAACGAGACCGGCCGGTTGTGTTTTTGGAATCCCTGGGTCGGGGAGGCGTTGGGTGAACAAGCCTGAAATAAATACCGCAACGCAATTCATCAGGAACCGGGCCGCGAATGGCGGCGGGGCTCCTGAGGGGAACAAGCGTCTGTTCGCTTTGAGCCTGGGCGCCTTGGGCGTGGTGTTTGGCGACATCGGCACCAGCCCGCTGTACACGCTGTCCAGCGCCTTTTCCGGCGGTTACGGCCTCAGCATGACGCCCGAGAATGTTCTGGGCGTGGTGTCGCTGGTGCTGTGGACGCTCATCGTCATCGTTTGCATCAAGTATCAGATATTTGTGCTGCGCGCCGACAACAAGGGCGAGGGCGGCATTCTGGCATTGCTGTCGCTGCTGGACCCCTGGCGCATGCGCCGCAACAAACGTTCCCGCGTACTCATCGCGCTGGGGATATTCGGCGCCGCGCTGCTGTACGGCGATGGCATGATCACGCCGGCCATCTCGGTACTGAGCGCGGTGGAAGGTTTGCAGGTGGCCACGCCCTCGCTGGATCGCTGGGTGATTATTCTCATCACCGTCATCGTGCTGCTGCTGCTGTTTGTATTCCAGAAAAGCGGGACCAAGCGGGTGGGATTCGTGTTTGGTCCCATCATGGTGGTGTGGTTTCTGGTCATCGCTTTGCTGGGACTGGTCGCGATAATCCAGTATCCGGCTGTGTTAATGGCCATCAATCCCGCGTACGCCCTGCACTTTGTCTTTCACCACGGCTTTGCCGACATCGTGGTGCTGGGCGCGGTATTCCTGTGCGTGACCGGTGCCGAAGCCCTGTATGCGGACATTGGCCATTTCGGTCAGGCACCCATACGGCTGGCATGGTTCTTCTATGTGATGCCGGCGCTGTTGCTGAATTATTTCGGCCAAGCCGCGGCCATTCTGGCGCATCCAGGTCAGCAAGTTGCGCAGCCGTTTTACAATCTTGCACCGTCCTGGTTCCTGTATCCCATGGTGGTGCTGGCAACGGCTGCCACCGTGATTGCCTCGCAGGCGATAATTTCCGGCGCATTTTCACTCATGGGTCAGGCCATCCAATTCGGCCAGAGTCCGCGGCTCACCATCGTGCGTACTTCACCGGACAAGGAAGGTCAGATCTATATTCCTTCCCTTAACTGGATTCTGGCCATCGCCACCATCCTCATTGTGCTGGGATTCAAGAGTTCCGAGAACCTGGCGGCGGCGTACGGAGTGGCCGTGAGTTCCACCATGCTCATCACCACCATGCTGCTGTTCCTGGCAATGCGTGAGCGCTGGCATTGGAATATCGCGGTCGTGATGCCCATCATCGGGTTCTTTTTCATCGTGGATTTCGTTTTCTTTCTGGCCAATATCTTCAAGATCTGGGACGGTGGCTGGCTGCCGTTGCTGGTTGGCCTGGTGGGTTTCACCATCATGACCACTTGGAGCACTGGCCGGCAGAACCTCATTGACCGGCTGCGGGCCAGCACCGAACCACTCGATGAATTCCTGACACACATCCGCGAGAGCAAACCTGTGCGCGTGCACGGCACCGGCATCTTCATGACCGCGCCTAATCTCGGCACGCCACCCATGTTGCAGCATCATCTGGAGCACAACCAGGTATTGCACGAGCAGGTAGTGCTGCTCACGGTGCTCACGGAAGACGTGCCGTTCGTGCACCCGCAACGGCGCCTGGAAGTGGAGAAACTGGATCAGGGCTTTTATCGCGTGCTGGCGCATTACGGTTTCATGCAGATCCCCAACGTGCCGCAGGCACTGAGGCGCGCCAAGGACTACGGACTGAACATAGACCCCGAGAGCACCACCTATTACATCGGCCGTGAGACCCTGGTGCCCACCAAGAACATGCCCACCATGATGGCCTGGCGCGAGAAACTTTTTTCCTTCATGTCGCGTAACGCGATCCGCGCCACGGATTTCTACCAGATTCCGCCGGACCGCACCGTGGAACTGGGCTTGCGCCTGCGTTTCGCCGAAATCCGTCCCTCGCGCGCCGCGGCACCTCCGCAACCACCCCCGTCCTCGAAGTTGTGAGGGCCGGATGCTCGCCAAGCTGATTGCGTTCATCGCGGGCTTCATCGTTTCGACTATTTCCATGCTCGGCTACGGCGGCATCGTGCTGCTCATGGCCATCGAAAGCGCCTGCATTCCGCTGCCCTCGGAAATCATCATGCCGTTCTCCGGCTATCTGGTGTTTCACGGCGACCTGAATCTGTGGCTGGTGGCGTTGGCCGGCGCCGTCGGCTGCGTGCTCGGATCGCTGGTCGCCTACTGGATAGGAGCCCGGGGCGGACGGCCGCTGGTGGAGAAATACGGTCGCTATATATTGGTATCCCATCACGATCTGGATGTGGCGGACCGCTGGTTCAAGCGTCACGGCGACATCATCATCCTGATTGGCCGACTGCTGCCGCTGGTGCGCACCTTCATCGCCTTTCCGGCGGGCGTGGCGCGCATGTCCATGAGCAAGTTCGTCCTGTACACATTCATTGGCTCCTTCATCTGGTGCTGGGCGCTGGCTTGGATCGGCCTGCGTCTCGGCGAGCACTGGGATACGCTCGGACCCTGGTTCCACCGCTTCGATACCCTCATCGTGGTCCTGGTAGTGCTGGGCTTCATCTGGTATGTCTGGCGGCACCTGCGCAATCTGCGCCGCCCGCCCGCCTCGGGTTGACAGCACTGCCACAGGGGAGAATAATTTACACCAGCGCCGATTTGATACTCAGCTTGCGGGCGCTCAATAAATACGGCTAAAGCGGGGTTCAAAGAACCTGCTCTAGCATCCCTTGGGATAAAACGCTGAGCGGGTTTTTTTATTGAGCAGATAGCCTATGAATCCGCTTTCCACGTCCTGGGATCGGCAGGCGTTTCCTGCGCATCCGGCGGTATCATTCGAATTTTTCCCGCCCGGGACACCGGAGCTGCAGCAGAAGTTATGGCAGGCGCTCGAGCGCCTTGCGCCACTGGCGCCACGCTTCGTGTCGGTGACTTACGGCGCCGGCGGCTCCACCCGCGAACGCACGCACGACACGGTGGTGAACATCCGGCAGCGGCTGGCCTTGAGCCCCGCCGCGCACCTGACCTGTGTGGGCGCGAGCAAGAGCGAGATACAGGCGATTGCGCACCGTTACTGGCAAGCGGGCATCCGGCATGTGGTGGCGCTGCGCGGCGATCCGCCGGAAGGGCAAGGGAAGTTCACGCCGCATCCCGGCGGTTTTGCCAGTGCCGCGGAACTGGTGGCAGGATTGAAACGCGTGGCGGATTTCGAAATCAGCGTCGCCGCGCATCCGGAAGTGCATCCCGATGCGATCTCGCCCGCAGCGGACTTGGAGAATCTCAAGCGCAAACAGGACGCGGGCGCGGCCCGCGGCATCACCCAGTTCTTCTTTGACGTGGAGGTATTCCTGCGTTTCCGCGACACCGCCGCCAAAGCCGGTGTCGGCATGCCGCTGGTGCCCGGTATTCTACCGGTGACGAATTTCCAGCAGGTGCAGAAATTCGCTGCCCGCTGCGGCGCGAGCGTGCCAGCTTCGCTGGCACGGCATTTCGAAGGTCTGGACGATGATGCGGAAACCCGCAAGCTGGTGGCAGCGCATGTGGCGGGTGAACAATGCCAGCGTCTGCAAGCGGAAGGCGTGCATGAATTTCACTTCTACACCTTGAACCGCGCAGAACTTGCGCGCGCCATCTGTCATCTGCTCGGCATCCGCGCCGGTGCCCAACCCGATGAAACCCTCGTGGCGCCTGATGACGCCGTGGCCCGGGGTTGAACATCATGTCTATTCAAACCGTTCTCGAAGAACTTCTCGAAAAGCGCATACTGCTGCTGGACGGCGCCATGGGCACCATGATTCAGAGCTACAAGCTCTCTGAACAGGAATTCCGCGGCGAGCGTTTCAAAAATCATCCGAGAGATCTCAAGGGCAACAATGATCTGCTGGTACTGAGCCGGCCGCACGTCATCGAGGAAATCCAGCAGGCGTACCTGGATGCCGGCGCGGACATCATCGAAACCAACACCTTCAACTCCACCGCCATTTCGCAGGCGGATTACGGCACTGAAGCGCTGATATATGAACTGAACCGCGAGGCCGCGCGGCTTGCACAACGGCTCACGGAAAAAATGACGCGTGCCACGCCGGAAAAACCACGGTTTGTGGCCGGCATCCTCGGACCTACCAGCCGCACCGCGTCCCTATCACCGGATGTAAACGATCCGGGTTTCCGCAACGTGAGCTTTGATGAGTTGCGTGCAACCTATGCGGAAGCGGTACGCGGCCTGCTGGACGGCGGCGCTGATCTGCTCATGGTGGAGACTGTATTCGATACCTTGAATTGCAAGGCGGCGTTGTTTGCCATCGAGGAACATTTCGAGAAGAGTGGCGAGCGCGTGCCGGTGATGATTTCCGCGACCATCACCGATCTCTCCGGGCGCACACTGTCCGGCCAGACGCCCGAAGCGTTCTGGAATTCCGTGCGCCATGTGCGGCCCTTCAGCATCGGTCTGAATTGCGCCTTGGGCGCCGAACAACTACGCCCGTATGTGGAGGAATTGTCGAGAATTGCCGACTGCTACGTGAGCGCCCATCCCAACGCGGGTCTGCCGAATGCCTTCGGCGGCTACGACGAGACGCCGCAGCACATGGCCGGGCTGATTGACGAATGGGCGGCGAGCGGCTTTCTCAATATCGTGGGCGGCTGTTGCGGTACCACACCGGATCATATCCGTGCGCTGGCGGAAGTGATTGTCCGGCGTGCGCCGCGGCAAGTGCCGGTGATCAAACCGCAATGCCGCCTGAGCGGCCTGGAAGCACTCAACATCGGCCCCGACAGCCTGTTCCTGAACGTGGGCGAGCGCACCAATATCACCGGCTCCGCGAAATTCAAGAAATTGATTCTGGAGGGTGATTACGAAACCGCGCTGGACGTGGCGCGCGAACAGGTACAGAACGGCGCGCAGATGATTGACGTGAACATGGACGAAGGCATGCTGGACGGCGTGGCGGCCATGCGGCGCTTCCTCATGCTGGTGGCCTCCGAGCCTGACATCTGCAAAGTTCCGGTGATGATTGATTCCTCGCGCTGGGAAATCATCGAGACGGGTCTGAAATGCCTGCAAGGCAAATGCGTCATCAACTCCATCAGCCTCAAGGAAGGCGAGGAAAAATTCCTGCGTGAGGCGAAACTGGCGCGCCGTTACGGCGCGGCGGTTGTGGTCATGGCCTTCGACGAAAACGGACAGGCCGATACATTGGAACGGCGTGTAGCGGTGTGCGAACGCGCTTACAGGCTGCTTACGAGAAAAGCCGATTTCCCCGCCGAGGACATCATCTTCGATCCGAATATCTTCCCGGTCGGCACCGGCATCGAGGCCCACGCCAATTACGCCGTGGATTATTTCGCAGCCGTGAAGCAGATCAAGCAAAAAATGCCGCAGGCCCTCGTCAGCGGCGGCGTCAGCAACGTGTCGTTCTCATTCCGCGGCAACAACACGGTGCGCGAGGCCATGCACGCGTCTTTCCTGTACCACGCGATCCAGGCCGGCATGGACATGGGCATCGTGAATGCCGGCCAGTTGGCAGTGTACGCGGATATCCCGAAAGACCTGCTGGAACACGTCGAAGACGTATTGCTGAACCGCCGTTCCGATTCGGCCGAACGGCTGGTGCAGTTCGCCGAAACCTTGCAGCGCGGTGGCAAGCAAAAGGAAGTTGACGAAGCCTGGCGTTCATTGCCGGTGCACGAGCGCTTGTCTCACGCGCTGGTGCAGGGCATCACCGAATATATCGAAGCGGACACGGAAGAAGCGCGCCAGCAGGCCAAACGGCCGCTGGATGTGATCGAAGGTCCGCTCATGGACGGCATGAACGTGGTCGGCGATCTGTTCGGCGCCGGCAAGATGTTCCTGCCGCAGGTGGTGAAGTCCGCGCGCGTCATGAAGAAGGCGGTGGCCTGGCTCACACCTTATATAGAGGCGGAGAAGGACGCCAACGCGCGCGCCAAGGGCCGCATCGTCATGGCCACGGTCAAGGGCGACGTACACGACATCGGTAAGAACATCGTGGGTGTGGTGCTGCAATGTAACAACTACGAAGTGGTGGACCTGGGCGTCATGGTGCCGGCCGCAAAAATCCTCGAAACCGCGCGTGCCGAGAAGGCGGACATCATCGGCGTGTCCGGTTTGATCACGCCGTCTCTGGAAGAGATGATCCACGTGGCGAAGGAGATGCAGCGCGAAGGTTTCACCATTCCGCTGCTCATCGGCGGCGCGACCACCTCGCGGGTGCATACGGCGGTGAAAATTGCGCCCGGTTATTCAGGTTCTGTGACCTATGTGAAGGACGCCTCGCGCGCCGTAAGTGTCGCAACGAGTTTATTGGGCGGTGGCAAACAGGCGTTCGTGGATTCCGTCACGCGTGAATACGCCGAAGTGCGCGCCCAGCACGCGGGCCGCGAGAACCACACCAAATGGCTCACGTTGGAGCAGGCGCGCGAGAACCGCACGCTCATCGAATGGCGCGGTTATGCGCCGGCCAAGCCGCGCGGTCTGGGCGTGGAAGTGTTCAATGATTATTCCCTGGAAGACATACGCCGCTACATAGATTGGACGCCGTTCTTTCATGTGTGGCAGTTGAAGGCGAGCTATCCCAGGATTCTGGAAGATGTGGAGAAGGGCGAAACGGCGCGCAAGCTATACGCCGATGCTAACCAGATGCTGGACCATGTCGTCGCGGAGAAATGGCTGCGCGCCAGCGCCGTGTACGGCCTGTTTCCCGCCAACGCGGTGAATGGTGACGACGTGGCAGTATTCAAAAATGGCAACCGTGACGAAAAACTCATCACCTTCCATTTCCTGCGCCAGCAGCAGGAAAAACCGGCGGGTAAACCCAACCAGTGCCTGGTGGATTTCATGGCGCCGCAGGATCTGGGTATTGAGGATTATTTCGGTGCCTTTGCCGTCACCGCTGGTCTCGGTATCGAAGCACATCTCAAGCGTTTCGAGGCCGACAATGACGATTACAGCGCAATTTTGTTGAAGTCACTTGCGGACCGTTTAGCGGAAGCTTTTGCCGAACTGCTGCATGTGCGGGTGCGCCGCGAATTCTGGGGTTATGCGGCCGATGAACAACTCGACAACGAATCATTGATACAGGAGCAATACAAAGGCATCCGCCCCGCGCCCGGTTACCCCGCCTGTCCGGAGCATACCGAGAAGGGCGGCATCTGGCAGTTGCTGGACGCGGAGCGGCGCGCCAGCATCAAACTCACGGAGCATTACGCCATGTGGCCGGCGGCGGCGGTCAGCGGCTTCTACTTTTCCCATCCACAATCGCGCTATTTCGCCGTGGGCAAGATCAACCGTGACCAAGTAAAGAACTATGCGAAACGCAAGGGCATGGATTTGGAAACCGCCGAGCGCTGGCTGGCGCCGAACCTGGGTTATACCCCGTCGGAATAAAGGGTCGCCGTCAAAATCGCCCTCTCCCCTTGAGGGGAGAGGGCGGGGTGAGGGCTGTTCATTAGCCCAGAGACAGAGTGCGCTTGCGCACCATTTACCGTTGCCGGGCAAGACACAATCATCTTGGCGCGCGAGCCGCCTCTATCCAGTTGACATCCCGGCTTACAAATTTTTCATGTTGTGAACGTCAACTCCACTTCGGCCGGCCCGTTGTTGCGCCTAAGGCTGGGAATACCCGCTGATTTCAACCCTTCAGGAGATCAAGACCATGAAACTGACCACTGCACTCGTTGCGGGTGCGCTGTTGGCCCTGTCGGCCAGCCCGCTGGTGTTTGCCCAGCAGACCCCGGCTCCGGCAACCACGCCCCAGCAGAACGAGACCCACAAGATCCACAAGGACACTCGCGACATCCGCCAAGATAAGAAAGATGTGCGCCAGGACCAGCGCCAAGTGAACAAGAATGTGACCCAGGGCAAGTTCGGCAAGGCCAAGGCCCAGGAAAAGGACATGCGCCAGGACAAGAAGGACATCCGCCACGACAAGAAAAACCGTCGGCATCTGCGCCACGAGCGCCATCAGCAGAACCACCCCGGTCATCCCGGTTGATCTGACGAGTCAAGGCTGACGACCATGAACGCCGGCGCCGGATTACGCATGCAAATGCAATTGCTGCGGATTCTGGCGCCGGCATTTTTATTGCTGCTGTCGGCAAGCGCACTGGCATCCACCGATGCACAGGCTTTGCATGTACTGAACCGTTTGGCGTTTGGCCCCACGCCCAGCGACGTGCGACGTGTAGCCGCCATGGGTGTGGACCAATATATCCAGCAGCAACTGCATCCCGATTCCATTCCGCTGCCGGCTGATCTCCGACAGCAACTCAACTCATTGGATACGCTCCAGCTCACGCCCACCGAATTATTCGAGCAATACGGTCCGCCGCAAGCTCCGCGCGGCCAGAAACCCACGCCCGAGGAGCGCAAGGCGTTCAATCAGCGGCTCCAGACCATCGTTATGCAGGCCATGCAGGCACGCGTGCTGCGCGCCATCGAAAGCCCGCGTCAGTTGCAAGAAATGATGGTGAATTTCTGGTTCAATCACTTCAATGTATTCCGCGGCAAGGGCCTGGATCGTCTGTGGATCGGCAGTTACGAGGAACAGGCGATTCGCCCGTATGCCCTGGGCCATTTCCGCGATCTGTTGTTTGCCACCGCGAAACATCCGGCCATGCTGTTTTATCTCGACAATTGGCTGGACACACAGCCGGGCACGCCGCATGCTCGAGGTCGTTTCCAGGGCATCAACGAGAACTACGCACGCGAAGTCATGGAACTTCATACTTTAGGCGTGAACGGCGGTTACACGCAAACGGATGTCACCACTTTGGCTCATATCCTCACCGGCTGGGGCCTATGCCCACCGCGGGGCAGATTTGCTGGTCCCGGCGGTTTCTGTTTCGATCCGCAGCGCCATGATTTCAGTAATCAGGTGTTCTTGGGCAAGACCATAATCGGCGGTGGCGAAGAGGAAATCGAGCAGGCGCTGGATAGGCTCGCCGCCAGCCCCGCCACGGCGCATCACTTGAGTTATGAACTGGCTCAGTATTTTGTAGTGGACGATCCACCGCCGGCGCTGGTGGACAGGTTGACAAAGAAATGGATGCAGACCGATGGCGATATCGCCGCGGTGCTGGATACGCTGTTCCACAGTCCGGAATTCAAATCAGCGCAACACACCGGCACCAAATTCAAGACGCCCTACGAATACGTGATCTCCATGGTGCGGGCCACCGGCGAGCCAGTAACGAACGTCAAACCACTGCTCGGTATGATGAATCAGCTCGGCATGCCGCTGTACGGCTATCTCACGCCCGACGGCTACAAGAACACGCAGAGCGCCTGGCTCAATCCCGATGCCATGATGATGCGTCTGAGTTTTGCGACTGCCATCGGCCACGGCAATGTGCGTCTGGATCCGGACGTTCCCGATCCGGAAACACCGGAACAACGTGCGGAACAGTTGCTGGACGCCTTGCCGGGCCTGTTCACGCCGCAGCAGATCGTGACCATTGATTCGCAGCCTGAACCGCTGCGCGCTGGTTTGATACTTGGCAGCCCGCAGTTCCAATACCGCTGAGCGTGAAGGAGACAAGTCATGGATCGTCGTGAATTTCTGCGCAATGCTCTGCTGGCGTCGGGCGCCTCGCTGCTCACGCTCGGTACCCGCGGTTGGGCCGCGCGCCTCAGCGATACTCTGGGCGGCAATCGCCGGCTCATCGTGGTGTTCATGCGCGGCGCGGTGGATGGCCTGAATGTGGTGGTGCCGTATGCGGAGGACCGCTATTACGAAGCGCGCCCCAGCATCGCCATTCCGAAAGTCGGCCACGCTAACGGCGTGAACGATCTGGACGGCTATTTCGGTTTGCATCCGGCACTCGCGTCCGTGCTGCCGCTCTGGCAGAACAAGAGCATGGCGTTTGTGCAGGCCAGCGGCTCGCCGGATCCCAACCGCTCGCATTTCGAAGCTCAGGCCTACATGGAAACCGGCACGCCAGGCGTTGGCAGCACGCCGGACGGCTGGATGAACCGCTTGCTTGGTACGCTGCCCGGTCCGCATGTACCTACCGAAGCCCTGAGCCTTGGGCCGACGGTGCCGCGCATTTTTTCCGGACCCAACACGGTGTCGAACCTGCCGCTCGGCCGCAACGCTGCGCATCCCATGCCGCTGGACCGGCCGCGCATCGCCGATGCTTTTGACGCGCTCTATCAGGGCAATACCGCCGTGGACCGCGCCTTTGCGGAAGGTCAGCAGGCGCGCGGCCAGTTGATGTCGGATTTGCAGAAGGACATGAACGATTCCTACAACGGCGCACCGCCGGCGATCGGCTTTGCGAATGACACGCAACGGCTGGCACGGCTCATGGCCGGTGACAGCAGCATCCGGCTCGCGTTTTTATCCGTCGGCGGCTGGGATACGCATGTGGGCGAAGGCTCCGCCCAGGGCCAGCTTGCGAATCATCTGCAAGCGCTGGGCGAGGGTCTTGCGGCACTCGTGCAAGGCTTGGGGAACACATACAACGACACCGCTATTCTCATCATGTCCGAATTCGGCCGCACTTTCCGCGAGAACGGCAACGCCGGCACGGATCACGGCCACGGCAACGTCATGTGGCTGCTGGGCGGCAAGGTGAACGGCGGCAAGGTGTATGGCGAATGGCCGGGACTCGCGGACGACCAGCTTTACCAGAACCGCGATCTCGCCATCACCACGGATTTCCGCCAGGTCATCGCCACGGTGCTCACCCGCCAACTGCATCTGCCGGATGCGTCGCTGACCGGCGTATTTCCCGACGGCCTAGGCACTCACGTCGATCTTTCCGCCATCCTGCGCGCATAAATCAGGCCGGCTGGCATGGCCAGTTTGACCGTGCTTGAATCCGGCCCGTCACTCGCTTATGATTCTGGCCAGAATAGCCAGATTGAGGAACGCGACATGCGCTGGCAGCTACAGGAAGCCAAAAATCAGTTGAGCCGGCTGGTGCAGCTTGCGCGCCAGCGCGGCCCGCAAATCATTACCCGTCATGGCAAGGCCGAGGCGGTGGTGGTGTCGGTGGAGACTTGGAACAATCTGGCTGAACGCCGGGGTTCCATCGGAGAATTCTTGCGCAAGTCGCCACTGGTTGATTCCGGCCTGTCCATTACTCGCAGCACGGACGCCGGGCGGGATGTGCCCTTGTGAGCTTCCTGCTCGATACCTGCGCGCTCTCGGAACTCGCCAAACCTCGTCCCGACGCCGGCTTGCTCCGCTGGCTGGATGCCGCCGACGAAACCACGTTGCATTTGTCCGTCATCACGCTGGGTGAAATCCGGCAAGGCGTTGCGGCACTGGCGGATTCAAAGCGCAAACGTGAACTGGAGACTTGGTTGCAGCAGGATCTGACACAACGCTTCGCCGAGCGACTGCTGGCATTCGGTGCGGTCGAAGCGGAAGAGTGGGGCAGACTGAGCGGTGAAGCGCGACGCAAGGGATTGCCGCCGCCGGTGCTGGATGCCATGATCGCCGCCACCGCGCGGGTTCACGACCTGGCCGTGGTTACGCGCAATACCAATGACTTTGCGCGGCTGGCCGTGAAACTGGAGAACCCGTGGACGGCTTAGATCAGTGGGAAATCTCCGGCGGAAGCCGGGGCAAGCTGTATCTGGTGCATTCCATCCTGGATGCGGTGGATAAACCGATGGCTGGATAAAGCGCACCATTCCGCGCACAGGCGTTATGATGCGGCTGCGCCAGCGAGAGAGCTGGGGCTGGCTGCCAAATCCAAGCATAAAGGCGGTGGCTTGATGAGCCAGATATTGATCCAACAATATCTCAATGATCTCCAGGATTTGCGCAAGGTCGCGGGCACCGGCCGCGAATCAGTGGTGCGCGAAGCGTTCAAAGACCTGCTCAAAAACTGGGCTCGCTCCTTCGACCTGAAGTTTGTCCCGGAATATGAAATCACCACGCCGGCCAGGGAGCGCCGCTATGTGGATGGCGCCTTGTTGCACATGCTGCGCATGCCGTTTGGCTATTGGGAGGCCTAAGGACGAAAAGGATGATCTGGATGCCGAGATCGAGTACAAGCTGCGCCGCGGCTACCCCCAGGACAACATCATCTTCGAGGATTCCGTTCAGGCGGTCCTCATACAGAACCGGCGCGAAGTCATGCGCTGTCCGGTGGACGACGTGGATCGGCTGCAACGTCTGCTGGAACTTTTCTTCGGTTACGAACGGCCCGAGATCGCCGAATTCCGCAAGGCGGTTGAGCAATTCAAGACTGACCTGCCCGAGGTACTGAAAGCCCTGCGCGGCATGATCGAAGGCGCCTATGCCGAAAATGCCGGCTTTCGCACTGCCGCCAATGCGTTTCTCAAGCAAGCCCAGGAATCCATCAATCCAGGCCTGACCGCCGCCGATGTGCGCGAAATCCTCATCCAGCACATCCTCACTGAGGAGATTTTTGCGCTGGTCTTTCCGGGCACCAGCTACCACGAAGACAACAACGTCGCACGCGAGCTTTACAAGCTCGAAGGCACGTTCTTCACCGGCAACACCAAGCACCAGACCCTGCGTGCGCTGGAGCCTTACTACGCCGCAATCCGCCGCAGCGCGGGACAGATCAGCAGCCACCACGAGAAGCAGACCTTCCTCAAGGTCGTCTATGAGAACTTCTACAAGGTCTATAACCCCAAGGCCGCTGACCGCCTCGGCGTTGTGTACACGCCCAACGAGATCGTGCGCTTCATGATCGAATCCGCCGACTGGCTGTGCGAACAGCACTTCGGCAGGAATCTGATAGACAGGGACGTGGAAATCCTCGACCCCGCCGCCGGCACCGGTACCTTCATTTGTGAAATGCTGGAGCACTTCCGCGGCCAACCGGCCAAGTTGAAGCACAAATATCTGGAAGAGCTGCACGCTAACGAGGTCGCGATCCTGCCCTATTACGTCGCCAATCTGAACATCGAGGCGACCTACGCCGCCATCAGCGGTGAATACCTCGAATACCCCAACTTGTGTTTCGTGGACACGCTGGACAACGTCGCTGGTCTGCGCCGCTATTCGGGCCAGCAGGTGGCGGACCTGTTCGGCATGGGCGAGGAGAACATCGAGCGCATCAAGCGCCAGAACCGCCGCAAGATCAGCGTGGTGATCGGCAACCCGCCCTACAACGCCAATCAGGCCAACGAGAACGACAACAATAAGAACCGCGAATACCCGGACATTGATGCGCGCATCAAGGACACCTACATCAAGGCGTCCACAGCGCAGAAGACCAAGCTGTACGACATGTACGCGCGCTTCTTCCGCTGGGCGTCGGATCGCATCGCCGAGAACGGCGTGGTGGCGTTCATCAGCAACCGCAGCTACGTGGATTCGCGCACTTTCGATGGCTTCCGCGACGTGGTGACGAAAGAGTTCAACGAAATCCACATCGTGGACCTCGGCGGCGACGTGCGCGCCAATCCGAAACTTTCCGGCACCAAGCACAACGTGTTCGGCATCCAGACCGGCGTGGCGATCGGCTTTCTGGTCAAGCGCAAATCTCTCTCTCCCAGCGGGAGAGGGGCCAGGGGTGAGAGCGTTTGCCGCATCTTCTACTCGCGCCGCCCGGAGATGGAAACGGCGGAAGAAAAGCTGGGGTGGCTGTCGAAGGCGCGGCTGTCGGAAATCGAACGCAGCGAAATCCGCCCCGACGCCAAGCACAACTGGCTGAACCTGACCGACAACGATTTCGACACACTGATTCCGGTCGCGAGCAAGGCGGCGAAGGCTGCAAAAAAGCCGTCGCAGGAAAAGGCGATCTTCAAACTGTTTTCGTTGGGGGTTGCTTCGAACCGCGACGAGTGGGTTTATGCGGACTCAAAGGAGGCGCTCGAAGAGAAAGTACAGTTCTTCTGCAACGTCTATCAAGCCGAAGCAGAACGATGGGCCCATTCTGACAAGAAATTATCGATCAGTGACTTCGTTGATCGTTCGATCAAGTGGACGGCCGAACTCGAAGCACATCTGAAGCGCGGCACGAAGCTGCAATTCGACACGTCGGACATTGTTCCTTCTCTGTACAGACCGTTCGTGAAGAAGTGGATGTACTTCGCGCCAGTAATTACCCATCGCGCGTACCAGAACTTCGCAATTTTTCCGCCCAGATCAACCAACGTGGCGATCTGCTTCACGACTGGCGGCCGCCTGGACTTCTTCGCTTTTTCGACCAATGCAATTCCATCACTGACTGTCCTATCGCTTGACGCGAACCAGTGCTTGCCCTTCTGGCGTTACGATGACAGTGGTAACCGCATCGACAACATCACCGACTGGGCGCTGAAGCAGTTTCGGGATCACTACAAGGCTGAACCCTCACCCCAACCCTCTCCCGGAGGGAGAGGGGGCCAAGAAGCAAGCGGGAAAGGGAGCAAGAAGCTGGAAATTACCAAGGAAGCCATCTTCCACTATGTCTATGCCGTACTGCACGATCCGGTCTATCGCGAGAAGTACGCGCTGAACCTCAAGCGCGAATTTCCGCGCATTCCGTTCTATCCGGACTTCTGGCGCTGGGCCGACTGGGGCCGTGAGCTGGTGGAGCTGCACATCAGCTATGAAAGTGTGGAGCCGTTTCCATTAGAGCGCACTGATTTGCCCATGGATCGCGGCGTGCCAGTGCGCCAGGGTCGTTCAAAGGCTCTGCTGGCGGAAGTGGATGGCCCATCGGCGAAAGCGGCAGCCGATGCGCCCAAGGCCTTGCTCAGGGCAGACAAGCAGGGCGGTCGCATTCTACTGGATGCGCAAACCACATTGTCCGGTGTGCTGGCACAAGCCTGGGACTACAAGCTCGGTAACCGCAGCGCGCTGGAATGGATCCTCGATCAGTACAAGGAAAAGAAACCCAAAGACCCCACTATCCGCGAGAAGTTCAATACCTATCGCTTCGCGGATTACAAGGAAAAGGTGATTGATCTGCTGCAGCGTGTAACCAGCGTGAGTGTGCGTACTGTCGCCATCGTCAGCGCCATGAAACAGGTGCCACGGTAGAATGACTTGAAGCAGGATGCGCTAAGCGCATGACGAGCCTTGCGCTTGTAAGCTGATGAAGAATCTCATATAGTTTCGCGGTCCCGCCGTCCGGTGGGGCATATCGTTCGTGAGGGTTACATCATGCGTTCCGTGTTACGCCTGTTTATCGTTTTCCTGTTGTTATCCATTGCGGTGCCTTGCCTGGCTGCCGCCAAAACTGATCCGAACGTGCTGCGTGCCACGCTCAAGAACGGTCTGCGGGTCGTGATCGTGCGCAATACGCTGGCACCGGTGGTGACCACCGAAATGAATTACCTCGTTGGCTCCAATGAGGCGCCGGCCCAATTCCCCGGTACGGCGCATGCGCTGGAGCACATGATGTTCCGAGGCAGCCCTGGCCTCTCCAAGGATCAGCTTGCGGAAATCTCCGCCGCCATGGGCGGCAATTTTGACGCCGACACCCAAGACACGCTCACCCAGTACTATTTCACCGTGCCATCCGACGATCTCGACGTGGCGCTGCATATTGCCGCGACCCGCATGCGCGGACTGGATGTGAGCCAGGCGGAATGGGAAAAAGAACGCGGTGCCATTGAACAGGAAGTGGCGCGCGACTTGTCCAATCCGCAGTATGTAATGTTCAAGCAGTTGCAAGCGGTCATGTTCAAGGGCACACCCTATGATCACGATGCCTTGGGAACGCGCCCGTCTTTCGACAGGACCAGCGCGCAGATGATCAAGGACTTTTACAACACCTGGTATGCACCCAACAACGCAATTTTTGTAATCGTGGGCGATGTGCAACCCAAAGAAACTCTGGCACGGGTGGAGAAATTTTTCAGCGATATCCCGGCCAAAAAACTGCCGGCGCGTCCGGCGGTCAAGTTTGAGCCGGTGCAGGCTCAAACCATTAACCTGCCCACCGACACGCCCTACGGTTTGTCGTTAATCACCTTCCGTTTACCGGGCTACCACAGCGCCGACTACGCAGCCGGTGTGGTGCTGAGTGACGTGCTCGCGAGCCAGCGCGGCAACCTATACGCGCTGGTGCCGGAAGGCAAGGCTCTGTATGCCGGATTTCTTGGAATTACGATGCCCGCGTCGGGGCTGGGTATTGCCGTCGGGCTTTTCCCCAAGGGTGGGGATTCCGCCGCGCTGACCGCGGAGCTCCGCAAGGTGCTGACGCAGATGCTGCAGACGGGTGTTCAGGCGGATCTCGTGGCAGCTTCCAAGCGCAGCGAAATTGCGCAACTGGAATTCCAGAAAAATTCCGTGGACGGCCTCGCCAACGCCTGGTCCAACGCTCTGGCGCAGCAAGGGCTGGAATCGCCGGACGACATGATTGCGGCCTTCGATAAAGTGACCGTCGCTGACGTGGATCGGGTCGCGCACGAATATCTCAATCAGGAGCGTGCCTTTACCGCCATCCTGACGCCCGAATCCTCCGGCAAACCGGTGCTGGGCAAGGGCTATGGCGGGGCCGAGTCTTTCAGCAGTGCGCCCGAAAAAGCCGTGCCGTTGCCCGAGTGGGCTGCGGCTGCGCTGGCGCGCCTCAATCTACCGAAGAGCACGCTCAATCCATCGGTGAGCACATTGCCGAACGGCATCAAGCTTATCGTGCAGCCCACGGATGTGAGCAATACCGTGAGCGTGTACGGCCGCATCAAGAATCAGCCGGATCTGCAGCAGCCCACGGACCAGGACGGTGTGGCCGATGTACTGGATGGCCTGTTTAGCTACGGCACCACCAGCCTGGATCGCCTCGCGTTCCAGAAGGCGCTGGATGACATCGCGGCCAACGAAAGCGCCGGCACGAGTTTCTCGGTGCAAGTGCCCGCCGCGCACTTCGAGCGCGCAGTGCAACTGCTGGCGGACAACGAGCTGAATCCGGCGCTGCCGGCGCAGTATTTCCCGGTGGTGCAGATGCAGACCGCGCGCTTGACCGCCGGGCAACTGGAAAGCCCCGATTATCTGTTCAAGCGCGCCGGCATCAAGGCGCTGGTGCCTGCTGGCGATCCCACGCTGCGCGAAGCCACGCCGCAGAGCATCATGGGTCTGAAGCTCGCGGATGTGCAGGCGTATCACCGGCAAGCCTTCCGTCCGGACCTCACCAGCATCGTGGTGATCGGCAACGTGACGCCGGCGGCAGCCAAGTCGGTGATCGAGAAATACTTCGGTAGTTGGAAAGCGCAAGGACCGAAGCCGGTCACGAATCTGCCGGCCATCCCGCTCAACCAGTCATCTACGGCAGTGGTGCCGGACAAGACCAGCGTGCAGGACACAGTGGCGCTCAGCCAGACCCTGGGCGTGAACCTGTTCAGCCCGGACCGGTATGCCCTGCAACTCGGCAATCAGGTGCTGGGGCAGGGGTTCTACGCCTCGCGGTTGTACCGGGATCTGCGCGAAAAGACCGGCCTCGTCTATAACGTGAGTTCGCGCTTTACCCTGACACCGACCCGCGGCATCTTTGCGGTTGAATATGGCTGTGATCCGGACAAAGTGAACGAAGCGCGTAACTTGGTGGTGCGGGATCTCACCGAAATGCAGGAAACCCCGGTGACGGCGGTGGAACTGCAACGCGCCAAGGCGCTGGCGCTGCGCGGCATCCCGCTCAGGCAGTCCAGCGTGGACAGCATTGCCACTGGCTGGTTGACCTATGCCACCGACGGCTTGCCGCTGGATGAGCCAATGGTGGCCGCGCGCCACTATATGCAGCTCACCGCGCCCGAAATCCAGGCAGCCTACAAGCAGTGGATCCGGCCGGCCGATTTGGTGGAAGTGGTGAAGGGACCGAATCCGAAATAACAGGCCGGGGGTATTAAGAGCACCTGACGAAGAATGAATGAGTTCGCTTTTCCCGTCTCTAGACCCCTCCCGCTGGCGGGACAAGGGTTTGGGTGAGGGGAGCAAAGGCATTTTGTTAGACGCTCGAAGTTGACTGGGAAAAGGCCGGCAATCGCCGGCTTTTTTCTTGTCCACGTTGTAATCGTCATGCCCGTATATTTTTGCAAAAAGCTTATGCAAAACCGTTGACTCATTTCATGTCGGGGGCTAGCATCCGCGCCGGTTTGGCTTTTCGGAGGCGCCCGAATGGGCAGTTGCAGTAGTCGCTGTGAACGGGAAACCCGTCTGACGGGCAGCCCCTCCCTCGCCTGATTTTTTCCGCGTGGGTGGTCCTGCCGCCAGGCATTACCAGGACATCCACGTGTCCATGCACAGTCAAAGCCTGAACAAGCAGTCGCTGTATTGCATGACCGTCGGCGCTTTGTGTCCGCCATCCGGCTAAGCCGGGGTTTGCCGTTTCCGGTGCGCCTCAACGTAAGTCAGGTGCAAGCATGGAACTAAGGGTGGTCAACAATCTGTTGCGTGGCAACGGCGGCGGGCGTCCCGCCGCTCACAACGGCGGGCGTAACAGCGGCCGGGTGCAGGCGCGCCTGTTGGCAATCAGTCGCATGGGCGCCCAGGACGCCCTGGATGATTTTCGCACCAGCATCCAGGGTCTGACGGAAGCCGAAGCCAGGGAGCGTCTGGACGAGTACGGCCACAACACCGTGGCCCGGGAACGCAAGAAAGGCTGGCTGCGACAACTGGTTACGCGGCTCGCCAACCCGCTTAACCTGCTGCTCATCATCCTGTCCATCATGTCGCTGGTGACCGGCGACCTCGATGGCGCCGGCATCATTTTCATCATGGTGGTGGTGGCCATCAGCCTGGCCTGGTTCCAGGAGGCGCGCTCCAACCGGGCCGCCGAGAAGCTGCACGCCATGGTGAAGACCACCGCCACGGTGTTGCGCCAGGAGGAGAGCGAAGATACCGCGCCGGCCGTGGCGGAGGGCAATGACGATACCGGCGCGCAGCCGGACGCGACGTTCAAGCCGGTGCGCAGGCAGGTTCCCATTGACGAGCTGGTACCGGGCGACCTGGTGCAATTATCCGCCGGTGACATGATCCCCGCCGATGTACGTCTTCTGTCCGCCAAGGATTTATTCATCAATCAGTCGGCGCTGACAGGCGAATCCCTGCCGCTGGAGAAGCTCGCCACCGCGGTGGAAGCAGGCGACAACAGTCCACTGGAAACCGCCAACCTGTGCTTCATGGGCACCAACGTGGTGAGCGGCACTGCCATCGCGCTGGTGGTGATGACCGGCGCCGATACCTATTTCGGCTCGCTCGCCGACACCCTGGTGGGCGCGCGCGTGCAAACCAGCTTCGATCGCGGCATCCACCGTTTTACCTGGCTGATGATCCGCTTCATGCTGGTGATGGTGCCGCTGGTGTTTTTCATCAACGGCTTGACCAAGGGGGATTGGGCGGAAGCCCTGATGTTCGCCTTGGCCGTGGCGGTGGGGCTTACTCCCGAGATGCTGCCCGTGATTATCACCGCGAACCTCGCCAAAGGCGCGCTCGCCATGTCGCGCAAGAAGGTGATCGTCAAGCGCCTGAACTCCATCCAGAATTTTGGCGCCATTGATGTGCTGTGCACCGACAAGACCGGCACGCTTACCCAAGACAAGGTATTCCTGGAAAAGCATGTGGACATCAACGGTAACGACAGCGAACGGGTGCTGGAGCTGGCTTTTCTCAACAGCTATTACCAATCGGGGCTGCGCAACCTGCTGGACACCGCGGTGCTGGAAAAGGTGGAGATGTATGCGGATCTGCACCCGGAGCGCAACTACCGCAAGGTGGACGAGATCCCTTTCGACTTCCAGCGCCGCCGCATGTCGGTGGTGGTGGAGGAGGAGCACGAGCGCCACCTGCTGATTTGCAAAGGTGCGGTGGAAGAGATCTTCAGCATTTGCTCACAAACCGAGGTGGATGGCCATTGCAAGCCGCTGGTACCGGAGGATTTGCGGCATCTGCAGGAGGTGACGCTGACGCTCAACAACGACGGCTTCCGGGTGATTGCCGTGGCCTACAAGGAAATTGTTGACGTCAAGCGGGTGTATGCCAAAGAAGACGAGACCGGCATGGTGCTGCTGGGCTACATCGCCTTTCTGGACCCACCCAAGGAATCCGCTGCCCAAGCCATCGCCAAGCTCAAGCAGCACGGCATCAAGGTCAAGGTGCTTACCGGCGACAACGACGCCGTGACGCGCAAGATCTGCTCGCAAGTGGGTCTGGAAGTCGAGCACATCGTGCTCGGCAGCGATATCGAGAGCATGAGTGACGAAGGCCTGGCGGACATCGTGGAGGAAGCCGCGGTGTTCGCCAAGCTTTCCCCGGATCAGAAGGCGCGCGTGATCCGCGCCCTGCACGCCAGGGGCCACGTGGTCGGGTTTCTGGGCGATGGTATCAACGACGGACCGGCGCTCAAGACCGCCGACGTAGGTATTTCCGTGGATACCGCGGTGGACATCGCCAAAGAATCCGCCGACATCATCCTGCTGGAGAAAAGCCTGATGGTGCTGGAGGAGGGCGTGCTGGAAGGCCGCAAGGTGTTCGGCAACATCATCAAGTACATCAAGATGGGCGCCAGCTCCAACTTCGGCAACATGTTCAGCGTGCTGGGCGCGAGCATCTTCCTGCCGTTCGTGCCAATGGCGCCGATCCAGATCCTGGTCAACAACCTGCTCTACGATTTCTCGCAGACCGCGATTCCCACCGACAACGTGGACCCGGAATATCTGGAGCAACCGCGCAAGTGGGATTTGAGGAACGTTGGCTGGTACATGGTGGTGATCGGCCCGCTAAGCTCGGTGTTCGATTACATTACTTTCGGCATACTGATTTTCTTCTATCACGGTTGGCATAACGCACCGCTGTTTCAGACCGCGTGGTTCGTGGAATCCATCCTCACCCAGACGCTCATCGTGCACGTGATACGCACGGCCAAGGTGCCGTTCATCCAGAGCCGCCCAAGCCTGGCATTGCTCGGCACCACCGCATTGATCTGCATCATCGGGGTGTGGCTGCCGTTCAGCATTTTCGCGCACGGCTTCAGCATGGTGCCGGTGCCGGCGTCGTTCCTGTTGCTCATGCCGCTCATCATGGTGGGCTACATTGCGCTGACCCAATGGGCCAAGTCCAGGCTGGTGCGGCGCTTCGGGCTTAATTAACAGGTGCCGCAGCCGTGGAAAATGCGACATGAGAATCGCGCAAGTTTTGCTATTGCTTGCTGTAGGCGGTTTTGGCCTGCTCGGTGCCGCCGCTCGGGCAGATGAGGGCGCCGACACGGCTCCATTCTGGGTACCGCAACTGCTGGCTGCGCAGTACACCGGCATCCGCCAGCATCTGTATCCCTTCGATGCCGCCTATTCGGGACCGCTGAGTCTCACGCCGAACGGCGACACCCAGACCAGCAATACCTTCGGCGCTTACTTCGGCATGCAAATGACTTCGCACTGGCAGGCGTATCTGGACCTCGAGATGTTCAAAGGCGGCGGCGTTGGCAATGCCACCGGCCTCGGCGGTCCGGTCAACGGCGACGTGGTGCGCGAGGGCAACGGGCTGCCCAAAACGCCCTACGTGGCGCGTGCCTATGTGCAGTACACGCTGCCGCTCGCGTCGGCGACCGTGCCGGTGTCCCGCGCCCAGGACCAGTTGCCGGGCGAGCAGCCGCTCAGCGCTTTCGTTTTCAAACTCGGTAAGCTATCGGTGGCGGACGATTTCGATCAGAACCGCTACGCCAACAATGCGCGCACCGAATTTCTGAACTGGACGCTCGTCAACGAGGGTGCCTGGGATTACGCTGCCGACACCCGTGGTTATACCGACGGCCTAGTGTTCGATTATCTGCAACCGGCTTGGGCGATTAAGTTCGGCGTGTATCGCATGCCGGAGCGCGCCAACCAGGAAGCACTGGAATGGCCCTTAACGCTGGCCCACGGCGATAACCTGGAACTGGATCTGATGCCCGGCAACAGCGGCACTGTGATCCGGTTTCTGGCCTACCACAATGTCGCGCGCATGGGCATTTATTCCGAGGCGATTGCCATTGCCCAGCGTACCGGCCGGACGCCGGACATCGTGGCGGACGACGCTGAAGGCCGCGTCAAGCATGGCTTTGCTGTCAATCTCGAACAGCCGCTGGCGGACGGTGGCGAGACCGGCGTATTTCTACGCGCCGGCTGGAACGACGGGCGCACAGAGAGCTTCGTGTTCACCGAGGTGGATCGCAACCTGAGTTTCGGCGCGCAGTTGTCCGGTATGCACTGGGGCAGGGCGGAAGACCATCTGGGTGTGGCGGCATCCCTCAACGCCCTGTCTTCGGAGCACAAGCAGTATCTGGAAGCGGGCGGCTGCGGCTTCGAGCTCTGCGACGGCGCCCTCAACTACGGCTACGAAAAAATCCTGGAAGCCTATTATCGTTTCCAGTTCGGCCGCTATCTCCAACTCAGCCCCGACGTGCAGTTCATCAGCAATCCCGGCTACAACCGCGACCGCGGTCCGGCGCGCGTCATCGGCGTGCGCTTGCACGCGAGTTACTGATTGTGGACTTGGCGGGTATTGACAAGCATGTTAGGCTGGCCGCGCAACTAATGCAGGGAAGCACGGAATTCCCCGTTCGCCCTGAGCGTAGCCGAGCAGCGGCGAAGTCGAAGGGCCAGCGTTATACAAAACTCGAAGCACGGATCCAATCTGAATTCATGACGAGCACACCACCGATCACTCGCGACATCTATCCGGCTCTGCGGCGCGCGCGCTGGCGCCGCTGGCTGGTGGTCGCGGCGCTGGTATGCATGGTCGGCATCTATTCCATCGCGCTGACCCATCACCACAAGACTGAAAGGGCTGAGCTGACCTGTCCGGTGTGCCAGGTCATGGCGCATGGCGCTCCAAGCCTGCTCAAGCCGAACCTTACGCCCGTTGTCAGTTACGCCAGCTGGTATCGCCACACTCTGCCACGGCAGGAATTCTTCGCTGTTCCCCTTCGGTTCAACCTCAAGCCCCAGCCCCGCGCCCCGCCGCTTCCCGCTCCTTCCATCGTCTGAACACAAGCCGGCTCCGCGCCGGCATGCCTCCGCACGACTCGTGCGCTACGGAGCACATTGACATGAGCCGGCATCACGTCCCCAGGACGGTTGCTGCATTGAAGGAGAACAACATGAAACGCTTTTTATCGGCGCTGCCTCTGTGGGCAGGTGTCTTGTTTGTCACAATCCAGAATCACGCAGTGCAAGCCGAAAACACTCAAGCCGCGCCGGCTGCTGCCACGACGCCGGCGCCCGCGGCGGTCACGTCCAACAACGCGACGGATGCGGCCGAGACGGTACAGCTTGGCTCGATCAAGGTCGTAGGCGAACGCCTGAACCGGGCACGCGCCACGCTCAACGTGGAAACCGGCACCAGCAGCTATCACTTCGATACCCAGGCCATTGCGGCGCTGCCGCAAGGCTACAACGCGCCGTTGCAGGATGTACTGTTGCAGGCTCCGGGCGTAGCCCAGGACTCCTTCGGCCAGTTGCATGTGCGCGGCGATCATGCCGATATCCAGTACCGTATCAACGGCATCATCATCCCGGAGTTCATCAGCGGCTTCGGCGATACGCTCGGCACCCGCTTCATCAGCAAGATTGATTTCCTGACTGGCGCGCTGCCGGCGCAATATGGATATCGCACCGCGGGGGTGGTGAACATCACCACCAATGACGGCCTGGATTTCGCCAATGGTGGCAGTGTGGATCTGTACGGTGGCAGTAATGGCACCATTGAACCCAGCGTGGAATATGGTGGCACCCAGGGCAGGATGGACTACTACTTCACGGGTACCTATCTGCAGAGCAACCTGGGCATCGAATCACCCACTCCGGGTACTCCTGTGCACGATGATACCGAGCAG
Source organism: Gammaproteobacteria bacterium (assembly GCA_049698775.1). Lineage (GTDB taxonomy): Bacteria > Pseudomonadota > Gammaproteobacteria > Natronospirales > REEB76 > REEB76. The sequence continues at coordinate 9,480 of JBAVYM010000028.1, read as the reverse complement.
AATCGGGCCTTCGGTTACATGTCCTATCTGCTCAATGACGACATGCGCCTCGGAGCCATCATCGGCCACTCGTTGGGTAACTTCCAGATACCCAATAACCCAGGACTGACGCCGGCGTATCAGTTGCAGGGAGTGCCCAGTTATCCGTCGGCCAATCTCAATGAGACCCAGCGCGAACTGAATGACTACGGCATCCTCGATCTCCAGGGCGTCAAGGATCAGTTGAATTACTCGGTGGCGCTATTCAGCCGCTATTCAAGCACCGATTACAGCCCTGATTTCATCGGCGACCTGATTTACAACGGCGTGGCGGCCAAGATCTTTCAGCGCAATATCGCTACCGGCATTCAAGCGGATGCCAGCTATGCCATGAATCCGGCCCACACGCTGCGCTGGGGGTTATTTGTGGATCAGGAGAACACCACCAGCAACAACAATTCAGCGGTATTTCCCGCCAATTCCAGCGGCGGACAGGCCAGCGATGTGCCGTTCACCATCACGGACAGCAGCGGTAAGACCGGGGAACTCTACGGTGCCTATCTGCAAGACGAATGGCTGATAAGCAAGGCACTGACGCTGAACTATGGCCTGCGCTACGACATTTCCAACGGCTATGTGCGCGAAGACCAGTTGAGCCCGCGGCTCAACTTCGTGTACAAGTTGAGCGAGGCTACCAGCCTGCACGGTGGATACTCGCGGTACTTCACCCCGCCGGAACTGGAGCTGATTTCGCCCAGGGACATCGCCTTGTTCCAGAACACCACCAATGCGCTGCCCTCCGATTCCAACACCAATGTGAAGGCGGAGCGCGATGATTATTACGACCTTGGCATTACCCACCAGTTCACGCCGAACTGGCAGGCGGGCCTGGACGGCTATTATAAAAACGCGACCAACCTGCTGGACGAGGGCCAGTTCGGTCAGGCGCTGATTTTCTCGCCATTCAACTATGCGCATGGCCGGGTCTGGGGCATTGAGTTCACCACCAGTTACCAGGTGGAAAACCTCTCGTCTTATTTCAACCTGGCGTATTCGCGAGCACTCGGTAATGACGTGGAATCCGGGCAATACAACTTCTCGCCGGAGGAATTGGCCTATATCTCCGATCATTACGTGCATCTGGATCACGACCAGACCTGGACGGCGTCCGGTGGTTTGGCCTACAACTGGTTCGGTACACGCTACAGTCTGGATGGTATTTTCGGCAGCGGCCTGCGCAGTGGGTTCGCCAATACTCAGAGTCTGCCGTCCTACGCTCAGTTTGACCTAGGCGCCTCGCGGGAATTTACTGCACCGGGTATCGGTGCCATCGGCGTGCGCTTCGCCATCGTTAACCTGTTTGACCGTGTCTATGAAATCCGCAACGGTACCGGCATCGGCGTGGGCGCGCCACAGTATGGCCCGCGGCGGGGTTTCTTTGTCGGTCTGACCAAGGCGTTCTGATTTGCTGGCTGCATGAGCCGGCGCTGACGTGAAAAATAGGGACTTGGATGCCCCGGAGGATCTCGCTCCGGGGCGTCATTTTTCGATGCGGAGCTAACTGGCCTTCCTGAAATTCGCTGCGCGAGGCTTTATGCAGCAAACCGTTCAACGCGGTCTTTCTTTGCAGAATTTTTATACCCCCGGAGCTTATTTTTACACTGTCTTTACGCCGATGCGCCTAAAGTTCGCAGCCTCCGCAGTGAACTTGGAGTGCACCCATGGATATCATTCCCCTGCTTCTCATGGCTGTCCTGTTCGCGGCCACCGTGGCCTTGATCTTTGGCTTCGAGCGCCTGAGGAAAAAGCCATGACCTGGCTATATTTGATCGGCTTGGTGATTACTATCGCGGTGCTCGTCTATCTGGTTGTAGCCCTGCTCAAGCCGGAGTATTTCTCATGACACTGGGCGGCTGGCTGCAAATCGGAATCTATCTGCTGATCGTGCTGGCGCTGGTGAAGCCGCTCGGCTGGTATATGGCACGTGTGTATGAGGGACGGCTGGCCCTTGTCAGTCACATTGGTGGCCCGCTGGAACGTCTGATCTACAGAATATGCGGTGTACACACCGATGCCGAGATGGGCTGGACGCAATATGCCGTGGCCCTTCTGGTGTTCAATTTCCTGGGATTTCTTGCGGTGTATGCACTGCAGCGCTTGCAGGTTTATCTGCCGTTGAATCCGCAACAGCTCGGCGCCGTGCCGCCGGACTCCGCCTTCAATACCGCCATCAGTTTCGTCACCAATACCAATTGGCAAGGCTATTCCGGCGAGACCACCATGAGCTATCTCACCCAAATGCTGGGGCTCGCGGTGCAGAATTTCCTGTCCGCGGCCACCGGCCTGTGCATTGCCATTGCCCTGATCCGTGGTTTTGCGCGCCACACGGTGCAGACCATAGGCAATTTTTGGGTGGATTTGACGCGCAGCACGCTCTATATCCTGCTACCGCTGGCATTGCTGTTGGCTGTGGCACTGGTGAGTCAGGGTGTGATACAGAATTTCAGGCATTATCAGAGCGTTCCGCTGGTCAACGCTCTTACCTATCAGAATCCCGTGACCGATGCAGGCGGCAACCCGGTAAAGGATGTCCATGGCAATCCGATAACAAAAACCGTGTTGCAGAAAGATCAATTACTGCCCATGGGGCCGGTAGCTTCCCAGGAAGCCATCAAAGAATTGGGCACCAATGGCGGTGGCTTCTTCAACGCCAATTCCGCGCATCCGTTCGAGAATCCGACGTCGCTGAGCAATTTCCTGGAGATGCTGGCCATCCTGCTATTGCCCGGCGCCGTCTGTTTCACTTTTGGCGAAATGATCGGCGACCGCCGTCAGGGCTGGGCAATTCTCATCGCCATGACAGTGCTGCTGGTGGCATTCTTGAGCGTAGCGGTGTACGCCGAGCAGCACGGCAATCCCGCCTTCACAAAAATGGGAGTGGATCAGACCGCTTCGGCTGTGCAGGCCGGTGGCAACATGGAAGGCAAGGAAACTCGCTTCGGCATCGTAGGCTCAGCGCTGTTCGCCATTGTCACCACCGCGACTTCCTGTGGAGCGGTGAATTCCATGCACGATTCCTTTACGCCATTGGGTGGCTTGGTGCCCCTGTGGCTCATCCAGCTTGGTGAAGTGGTCTATGGCGGTGTCGGTTCTGGCATCTACACGATGCTGGTATTTGCCATGCTTGCGGTGTTCGTGGCCGGCTTAATGGTGGGTCGCTCACCGGAATACCTGGGCAAGAAGATTGAATCCTTCGAGATGAAGATGGTGTCCATGGTAATCCTGATTACGCCCTTGCTGGTGCTGGTGGGTGCTGCCATTGCCGTCATGACCGCTGCCGGCAGGGCGGGAGCCGACAATCCCGGTCCGCATGGCTTCAGCGAGATTCTCTATGCGTTCTCGTCGGCTCCCAATAACAATGGCAGCGCCTTCGCAGGTATCAATGCCGACACGCTGTTCTACAACATCATCCTTGGCATCAGCATGCAGATCGGCCGTTTCTGGCCGGCGGTGGCCACGCTCGCGATTGCTGGTGCACTGGCCGGCAAGAAACGCGTTCCCGTTGGACTGGGCACCTTGCCCACCCATACACCGCTGTTCATTGTGTTGCTGATCGGCACGGTGCTGCTGGTGAGCGCCCTGACCTATCTGCCGGCTCTAGCGCTTGGACCCATTGCCGAACAACTCAGCATGATCGGCCTGCACTGAACGCGGAGGCCCGCATGACTATGCAAACCCTGTCCGCATTCATGTTTGACCGTCGCCTTCTGCTGGAGGCGGTGAGCGCCTCGTTTCGGAAACTGAATCCGAAGGATCAGTTGCGCAACCCGGTGATGTTCGTTGTGTATATCGGCAGCCTGCTTACCACGCTGCTGTTCGTGCAGGCGTTGGGCGGGCATGGTGAGGCGCCAGCCGGCTTTATCCTCGGAGTCGCTATCTGGCTGTGGTTCACGGTGCTGTTCGCCAACTTCGCGGAAGGCTTGAGCGAAAGCCGCAACCGCGCGCAGGCAGCCGCGCTGCGCAACGCGCGGCGCGATATCACCGCCAAAACGCTCCAAGAACCGCGGTATGGAGCCGCTGTCGTCACGGCGTCAGCATCCAGTCTGCGCAAGGGCGATGTGGTGCTGGTGGAAACCGGCGACTTTACCCCTGGCGATGGCGAAGTGATCGAAGGTGTCGCCTCGGTGGATGAGAGCGCCATCACCGGCGAAAGCGCGCCGGTGATCCGCGAGGCCGGCGGTGATTTCAGTTCCGTTACCGGCGGCACCCGCGTGCTGTCGGACTGGATCGTGGTGCGGATCAGCGCCAACCCGGGTGAGACCTTCCTGGACCGCATGATCGGTATGGTAGAGGGCGCTCGGCGCCAGAAGACCCCCAACGAAATTGCCCTGACCATTCTGCTGATAGCCATGACCATTGTGTTCCTGCTGGCCACAGCGACGCTGTTGCCGTACTCCGTATATAGCGTTGCCGTCACCGCCGCGGGCCATCCGGTTACCATCACTGTACTGATTGCGTTGCTGGTGTGCCTGATCCCCACCACTATCGGTGCGCTGCTGTCCGCTATCGGCATCGCCGGCATGGGCCGCATGCTCAAAGCCAACGTCATCGCCACCTCCGGGCGGGCGGTAGAAGCCGCGGGCGACGTGGACGTACTTCTGCTGGACAAGACCGGCACCATCACCCTGGGTAACCGCCAAGCTGCCGAGTTTTTGCCGGCGCCAAACGTGACGGAGCAAGCGCTGGCCGACGCCGCGCAACTTTCCTCGCTGGCGGATGAAACCCCTGAAGGCCGCAGCATCGTGGTGCTGGCCAAGCAGAAATTCGGCCTCCGGGAGCGTGACATCCGTGCGCTCGGTGCGAGCTTCGTGCACTTTAGCGCCCGCACCCGCATGAGCGGCGTGGATCTCAATGGTCGCCGCATCCGCAAGGGCGCCGCCGACGCCATCCGCACGCAGGTGGAATCCTTGGGTGGCAAATTTCCCGATGCGGTAACCACGCTGGTGGAAGTCGTGGCGCGCCGCGGCAGTACGCCGTTGGTGGTGGCGGACGATATACGTGTGCTGGGTGTCATCGAACTCAAGGATATCGTCAAAGGCGGAATCAAGGAGCGTTTCGCACAACTGCGCCGCATGGGCATCAAAACCGTGATGATCACTGGCGACAACCGTTTGACCGCGGCGGCCATTGCCGCGGAAGCAGGCGTAGATGATTTTCTGGCAGAAGCCACGCCGGAAGCTAAACTAAAATTGATCCGTGACTATCAGGCCGAAGGCAAGCTGGTGGCCATGACCGGCGATGGCACCAACGATGCGCCGGCGCTCGCCCAAGCGGATGTAGCGGTGGCCATGAACACCGGCACCCAGGCGGCCAAGGAGGCCGGCAACATGGTGGACTTGGATTCCAATCCCACCAAACTCATCGAGGTGGTGGAAACCGGCAAGCAGTTGCTCATGACCCGCGGTGCCTTGACCACTTTCAGCATTGCCAACGACGTGGCCAAATATTTTGCCATCATCCCTGCGGCATTCGCCACAACTTACCCGGCGTTGAATGCACTAAACATCATGCATCTGGCGAACCCGCGGAGCGCGATCTTGTCAGCGGTGATCTTCAATGCGCTGATCATCGTCGCGCTGATCCCGCTGGCGCTGAAGGGTGTGCGTTATCGGCCCATCGGTGCTGCCGCCATCCTGCGCAAGAACCTGTGGATTTACGGCGTGGGCGGCATCATCGTACCGTTCATCGGTATCAAGCTGATAGACATGCTGCTGGTGGCATTGCACATAATTTGAGGAGAAAACATGATTGCTCAATTGCGTATCGGTTTCCTCATGCTGATTATTTTTTCCGCCATCACCGGCGTGCTGTATCCGCTGGCGGTGACGGGCATCGCACAGGCGATATTCCCGCATCAGGCCAATGGCAGTCTCATCCAACAGGATGGGAAAATACTCGGCTCCAAGCTGATTGGCGAGCCATTCAGCAATCCAGAATATTTCTGGGGGCGACTGTCAGCGACTGCCCCATTCCCGTACAACCCACAGGCTTCTGGCGGTTCGAATCTGGGCCCCACGAATTCGGCCCTGCTCGATGAGGTGAAGGCACGCATCACCGCACTCAAGGCGGCGGACCCGAATCAGAAAGGTCTGGTCCCCGTTGACTTGGTAACTTCCTCAGCCAGTGGTCTCGATCCAGACATCAGCCCGGCAGCGGCGGAATACCAAGTAGCACGAGTGGCGCAGGCACGTCATATGAGCGAGAAAGACGTGCGCGCACTGGTGCGGAAGTACACGCAAGGACGACAGCTCGGCTTTCTAGGCGAGTCGCGGGTGAATGTGTTGGAACTGAACTTGGCGCTGGACGCTACGAAGCGAGCCAGATGAAGCCGCGTCCTGACAAAGAGTCAATCCTTTGGTTGCTGTTGGCAGCGGCAATCTTGGCCTTGGTCCTGCTTGGGGGCGTACCGGCGAATGCAGACACTTTGACATTGCCCGCGGCTGTCCCAATTGATGGTGGCCCGTTGGGCGAACTCAAGGTCCAGGGCATACTGAGCGGACTGGCCACCTCCCAGAGCAATGCTATGAGCGGCGACCAGAGCCAGCGTTTCGACGTGGACAACGCCCAACTGATTCTGCAGAAAGATTCAGGAGAAGTGCAGTTTCTGGTACAAGGCGGCGCGTATGACTTTCCAGTGGTTGGTGAACCGTTCACCGACACCCCGGATTTGGTGAAGAATCTGTACGGACCGGTGCCGCTGGCATACATCAAATTCGTACCCACGGACAGCGTCTCCCTGCAGGCCGGCAAGTTGCCGAGCTTGTTGGGCGCTGAAGGCGCGTGGCCCTGGGGTAACTACAACATCGAGCGCGGCCTGCTGTGGAATCTGGAGAACACGGTAACCCGCGGCGTACAGTTCAATTACTCAAAGGACATGGTCAGTACCTCACTGGCCTGGACAGATGGGTTTTACTCACACCGGTTCAACAACCTAACGGTATCATTCACTTACACACTGAGTCCGGCGGATATGCTCACGGCGGTGGTGTATGACACCTTCGGTAATACACCTTACGGGTCCAGCGCCACTCCGGAAGTGCTCAATAACGCGCGCATCTATAATCTGATATACACACACAGCGTCGGAAATTGGACTTTCACACCTTATTTGCAATACATAGAATCGCCGGCATCCACGAAGCTTGGTTACACTCATGAAAACAGCTCTTCCGACGCAGCGCTTTTGGCGGACTACGCAATCAACAAGCAATGGAGTCTGGGCGCACGGGGAGAGTTCGTCATGAGTTCTGGCGCAGACAATGCGAGCGCCAACAACAACCTGCTGGGCTACGGCCCCGGCAGCCGCGCCTGGACATTGACATTCACGCCCACCTGGCAGTCCCAGGCTCTTTTTGCACGTGCCGAACTATCCTATGCGCGGGTAGTGGACTATGCGCTAGGTCATGCGTTCGGCAATGCCGGCGATCAAGCCGACCAGACACGCCTGCTGCTCGAAACAGGGATTGTGTTCTAATTAGCCAAATTCACTCAGGTGGGCACTATGGGTAACGGGCGTCCCGATCCGGATGGTCTGCTTGCGAGGATGGAGCACGAAGCACGCAAGGCGAAACGTGGACGCCTCAAGATATTTTTGGGCGCCGCAGCCGGCGTGGGTAAGACCTACGCCATGCTGCAGGCGGCACAGGCACTGTTCAGGGAGGGGCGTCAAGTGCTGGTGGGCGTGGTGGAAACCCACGGCCGTTTCGAAACCGCCACGTTGCTACAGGGTTTGGAAGTACTGCAGCGACGGTCAGTGGAATACCGCGGCACCCTACTGCAGGAATTCGACTTGGATGCTGCACTGGCCAAGCACCCGGCACTGGTGCTGGTGGACGAGCTGGCGCACACCAATGCGATGGGGTCAAGGCACGCCAAACGCTGGCAGGATTTGGATGAGCTGCTAGCCGCCGGGATTGACGTATACACCACGCTCAATGTCCAGCACATTGAAAGCTTGAACGACGTGGTGACGCAGATCACCGGTGTGCGTGTGCGGGAAACGGTGCCGGACACATTTTTTGAGCAGGCGGACGAGGTAGAGCTGGTGGATCTGCCACCTGACGAGCTTCTACAGCGATTTCAGGAAGGCAAGGTTTATTTGCCACAGCAGGCGGAGCGCGCAGTACGCAATTTTTTCCGCAAGGGCAACCTGATTGCGCTGCGGGAACTGGCGTTGCGCCGCACCGCCGACCGTGTGGACGTGCAGATGCGGGATTACCGCGCGGGGCATGCCATTAGTGCAGTCTGGCCGGTGCGCGAACGCATCATGGTGTGTATCGGCCCCGGTGCGGAAAGCGAAAAGCTGGTGCGTACCGGCAAACGCATGGCCGATTCGCTGCGCGCCGAATGGCTGGTGGTGTACATCGAAACCCACGATCTGCTGCAACTGGGAGAGAACCAAAGGGAAGTGGTGGCCAGGGTTCTGCAGCTGGCGGAAACACTCGGCGCGGAAACGATCATATTATCCGGCAGCAGACATTTCAGCGAGGAAGTACTTGCCTATGCGCACGCTCGCAATATCACCACCATCGTCATGGGCAAACCGCACCGCCGCGGCTGGCGGCGTTGGCTGTTCGGCTCGGTGGTGGACGCCATAGTCGCTGGCAGCGGCGCTATTGATGTAAACGTGGTAAGTACAGAAACGGACGCACGCGCGCCACTGCCACGGCGCATTTCGCGGCTGACCTATCTGGGACTCGGCCTCAAGAAGAGTGAGTTTCCCGGGCGTAAATCGCGCCGGCGCGGGTATCTTGCGGGACTCGCTGCCGTCGGTCTGTGCACGGCGGTGGCAGCGCTCATGAAGCCGCATTTCGAGTTGTCCAATCTGATCATGGTGTACCTGCTGGGTGTAGTAGTGGTAGCGGTGCGTTTTGGTCGGGGTCCCTCGATACTCACGGTGATATTGGGGGTGTTGGCATTCGACTTCTTTTTTGTTCCACCTTATTTCAATTTTGCGGTGTCAGACACCCAGTATCTGGTTACCTTCCTGGTCATGCTGGTGGTGGGCCTGGTCATCAGCACACTCACTGCCAGCGTTCGCTTGCAGGCAAGGGTGGCGGCGCACCGGGAGCGGCGTACTGTGGCGCTCTACGCCATGAGTCGCGAACTCGCCAGTACTCGTGGCGAGGAAAACCTGCTGAATATAGCGGTGCGGCACATAGCCGATGTGTTCGGTAGCCAAGCCATTGTGCTATTGCCGGACGAACACGGTCGGATCCGATATCCGAACGGCAGCCCCGCCGAGGGTTCCCTGGAGCACGCGGACCTGGGTGTCGCGCAGTGGGTACATGATCATGGGCAGATAGCGGGTAAAGGTACCGATACGCTTCCGGGCAGCGATGCTTTGTATCTGCCCCTCAAGGGTTCCAGCGATGTATTGGGAGTGCTGGCGCTGCGTCCGGCGGAATTGCGCCGGGTTTTATTGCCGGAACAACGGCGTCT
>JBAVYM010000027.1:0-8205 GCA_049698775.1 Gammaproteobacteria bacterium | reverse complement strand
CTAACCAGTTGATCTTGTTATGAAACGTGTCGGACACTACTGGTGTTGTATATATAAGTAACGTTCACGTTGGCCACCGCGCGGTTGTAATAGAACCCGCCGCCGCGCCAGTAACCACCCGCATAACCATAGCCGGTGTAGCCGTAGCCGTAGTTGATGCCGCCGTAGTAACCAACCTGCGGACCCCAGTAACCCGGGTTCCACCAATAGTAGCCACCATTCCAGGCCCAATACCCCGGTGTCCAGAGCAGGCCCACGGCCGGCGCCAACAGCCAAGTGCCGGGCACCCAGAAATAACCGTAGGGACTGTAAGCCCAATAACCCGGCACCCAGATATAGCCATCACTGGGGCAGATGGGTTGCGGGTACCCAGGCAGGGCCGGCGGCGCGTAACTCACGGAGATGCCGGGGTAAACCTGTGCCGAAGCCGTGCTCGGTATGGCGAACATGGGAGCGGCGAATGCCGCCGCCATCAACAAGGCTGTGATTATCCGTTTCATGATGCGCTCTCCTCAAAATGGCCTTGCGATGGAAAACGCAAGTCCAGTGAGAAAAGTTTACCTCGCGAACGCGGACGCAACATTAAACCTCGGCAATGTATGCCCTGTTGTTACAGTTTGTTACAAATCAAACTACCAGCATCTTCAAATCCGCGCGCCTGAAAAGAAAAACCCGGAAACAGGGTTTCCGGGTTTTAATTTTCAGGTCCAGAGGATCTTGCTGAATCTACAGGTCAGAGCTGGCAGCTTTTCAGCGTGGTGGCCTGCCCTCCTCCTTGGGTTTCTTGGGATGCTTGGAGTTTTCGTGTCCCTGAGGATGTGACTGGCCCTGAGCACGGCGCTCGGTGTTTGGATTTCCATGCTGCCGGGTTGGCGGCATGCTTCCCTCACCAGGGTGATCACTTCGAGCTTCAGGCTGCCGGGACTGCACGGGACGCTGGGTACTCTGGAATGCCTGCTTATCGCGTGGCGCAGGACGATAGGCATACGTGCCCCGCGCCTTGTTCATCCGCACCACACCGGGACCGCTGAACTTCCCTGCCTGGGCGGTGGCCGCGATGTTCGGCCGGCCATGATTCGTTGAGAACCGCTGCGCTGGATTGTTCATCGCCACACGTTCCTGGCGGTACTGTGCCGCCGTGGGCGCCACGTGTTTTGCCCGCGCATAACTTTCCTGTTCAGCCGTCGGCCGGGCCGTGATCCCGCCTCGGCCGCCGTTGTAGCTCACGCGATTTATCGTCGTGTTGTTGACGACCGCCTGGTTATAGGTGTTGTGGATATAGGTGACATTCACGTTGTTGACCGCGTGATTGTAATAGAACCCGCCGCCGCGCCAGTAACCACCACGGTAACCGGCGCCGCCATAACCGTAGCCGTAATTGATGCCACCGTAAAAGCCAACACGCGGACCCCAATATCCCGCATTCCACCAATAACGGCCATCCCGCCAACCCCACCAGCCCGGAGTCCAGAGCAGACCCACGGCGGGCGCCAGTACCCAGGTTCCGGGCACCCAGTAATAGCCATAGGTGCCGTACGCCCAATAGCCGGGCGTCCACATGTAACCCGGACCAGGGACAAAGGGCTGCGGATAATAAGGGATCGGAGGCGGACCAACATTTACCGAGATGCCCACGCTGACCTGCGCAGACGAATTCAAAGGTATGGCAAGCAAGGCCCCCGCCATTGCCGCCGCCAGTATCAAAGCTGTCGTTACACGCTTCATGGCTTTTCCTCCAATTACAGTCCAAGAATTACAACGCGCACTGAAGACTTTAGTTTACTCTGTAACTTGCCGCAAGAAGCCAAAAAGATTTGCTGAGTACCCAGAATTGATTTTTGGAAAGTGATTTCCGGACCATCCTACAGACTTCGGCCGTCGAAATGCTTGATCTTGAATACAGCGATATCCACGCCTTCCAGACAACGCACGTTAATCGCGGCCATCTTGTTGCCCTCGGGATCGGTGACCTCGCCATAGGTTCCGCAGCCGCAGGTTGCGCAGAAGCGGTGCCGGATCCGGTGCTTATTGAACGTATAGGTGGCGAGGTCCGATTCTGGCGTCTTGAGATGCAGCTGGTCGCGCTGCACGAACCAGAGCAGATGCCCCCGGCGGCTGCAGATGGAACAATTGCACTCCGCCAGTTCACCGATCTCGCCTTCCACCTCGTAGCGGGCTTTTCCGCAATGACAACTGCCCTGGTAAATCATGCTTGTTCTCTCCTGCTTTTTGAATCAGTGGAGAGCCGGCAATACGCCAGCCCTTTGTTTGTTTGGCTGCTTATTGCAGTCCCCTATCCTTGAGCATCGGCCCGATAATGGGGTCGCGGCCGCGCCAGTCGCGGTACACCTTCGCCAGATCCTCGGTGTTGCCGCGCGACAGCACCATCTTGCGGAAGCGATCGCCGTTGGCGCGCGTCAGGCCGCCGTGTTCCTGGAACCAACCGTAACCGTCATCCGCCAGCATCTGGGTCCACGAATAGGCGTAGTAACCGGCGGCATAACCGTTGGCCCAGATGTGCAGGAAGTAACTGGAACGATAGCGCGGCGGTACCTGCGGCAAATACAGGTGGGTTTTTTTCAATGCTGTGATTTCGAACCGATCCACGTTCTGCAACGGCGCGCTGGCCGGCAGCAGGTGCCATTGCATGTCGAGGTCGGCGGCCGCCAGTGCCTCGGTCATGTTGTAACCCATGTTGAAGGTCCTGGCCTTGCGGATCTTGTCCACCAGTTCCTGGGGCATGGGCTGGCCGGTCTTGTAGTTGACGGCGTAATGCGCCAGCACTTTGGGATTCAGCGCCCAGTGCTCGTTGAACTGCGAGGGGAATTCTACGAAGTCGCGCGCGGTGGCAGTGCCCGACAGGCTCGGATATTCTTGATCGGCGAAAAATCCGTTCAGTGCGTGACCGAACTCATGGAACATGGTGATCACGTCATCCATGCTAATAAGCGCGGGCTGGCTCGGCGCCGGCTTGGTAAAGTTGGTGACGTTGTAGATCACCGGTAACTGGCCCAGCAGTTTCGACTGCGTGACCATGTTGTCCATCCAGGCACCGCCGGATTTGTTGTCGCGCTTGAAATAATCGCAGTAGAACAGGCCCAGCGGCTTGCCGTCGGCGTCATACACCTCAAACACACGTACATCTGGCTGATACACCGGAAGGTCATGACGCTCCTTGAAGGTGATGCCATAAAGCTGGTTGGCGGCGTAGAACAGACCGTTCTCCAGCACGTTGTTCAATTCCAGATATGGTTTGACCTCGGATTCGTCCAGGTTGTATTTCTGCTTGCGCAACTGCTCGGCATAAAACTCCCAGTCCCAGGGTTGCAACTGGAACTTGCCGCCGTCCTCGTCAATTACCTTTTGGATTTCGGCCGCTTCTTCGCGCGCTTTGCCAGTCGCGGCGGGAATTAGCTTGCCGAGAAAATCCTCCACGGTCGCAGGCGTCCTGGCCATTTGGTCCTGGAGTTTCCAGGCTGCAAAATCCGGATAACCCAGGAGTCTGGCCTGTCCGGCACGAATATTTGCGAGCCTTGCGATGGTGGCGCGGGTATCGTCGGCATCGCCATGCTCGGTGCGCGTCCAGGAAGCTTCGAACAGCTTCTCGCGGGTGGCACGATCGGTGAGTTGCGAAAGCAGTGGCTGCTGAGTGGTATTCTGCAAAGGGATCAACCATTTATCCTCCAGGCCACGGGCTTGAGCGGCTTGTGCCGCCGCATCCAGTTCACTTTGCGAGAGTCCGGCGAGATCCGCCTTGTCGCTCACCACCAGCGCGCCGGCCTTGCTGCCAGCGAGCAGCTTGTTGACGAATTGCGCGCTGAGCGTGGCTTCTTCCTCGTTGAGCTTCTTGAGCCTGACCTTGTCGGCCGGCGAGAGTTTGGCGCCCGCCAGCACGAACTCCTGATGGTAATACTCGATCAGACGATGGGATTCGGTATCCAGCTTGAGTGTGGCGCGTTCGTTGTAGATTGTCTGGATGCGTTTGAAGAGTTTGGTGTTGAGGTAAATCGCGTCCTGACTCGCGGCCAGCTTCGGCGCTTCTTCCTCCTGCACCTTCTGCAACTCGGGATCGGTGTTGGCTCCGCTGAGCACGTTGAACACCTGGTTCACCCGGGTCAGCAACTGGCCGCTCTTTTCCAGCGCCACCAAGGTGTTCTCGAAGGTCGGCGGCGCCGGGTTGTCGGCGATCTTTTCCACCTCCTCCAACTGCTGCCGCATGCCCGCTGCGAACGCAGGTTGGAAATCGCCGTCCCCGATCTTGTCGAAGGGCGGCGCCTGGAACGGTAACGTGCTGGGGGTAAGCAAGGGATTGGTTTCACTCATGACAGCAGGCTCCGAAGCCAGAGACAGACTGGATGCGCCGAGCATCAGCGTGCCGGCCAGGGTAAAGGTAACAGTGCGCAACATCGCGGGTTCCTCATTTGGGGGTGAACGGACCGGCCGGTCATCCGGCGCGAAAGGCGCACTTTACCCGCACTCGCCTTGCAGGCCAAGAGCATCCCAATGCGCGGCCGACTCGGAAATCATCCGGTTATGGCAAAGGCCGTAACGGCCAGCGTCCGAGGACGCGATGCTCGCCGCGGCCCAGCAGGCTATGGACCAGCCGGAATTCATGCACCGTCCAGACAATGGGTTCGATGAACTGTGCTTCGAACAAATGATCGTCGTACAGCAAGGTGACGTGCGGCGTGAATTTGCGTTCGCAGAATCGACCCAGGCCGACCGCCACCATGCGCTCACCAAGCTCCCGTTGGAATGCGCGCACGGCCTGCAAGCCGTTACTGCCGCACAATACGAATGGCCGATTGTGAGACCGGCCGGAAAAACTCGATATGCTGTCGAAGCTAACATCGAATGCGGATCCCTCAACACGCTTGGCTGCCTCGCAGGCGGAAGTAACTACCGCTTGTGGCAATCCAGCGTAGTCGCCGAGGTGATGCAAGGTCACATGCAGCCGCTCTGCCGCTAGCGGTTTGTGGCGCAACGCTTGCTCGCGCCGCAAACTCTGCGCCAACCTGCCGATGGCTGCTGCCGTGTCCGGCTCGGGAAAGATTGCAAAGAACAGGCGATCGGTTGACTGGTCTGCCTGCATGCCGCCCAACGTGAGCTGAGTGTCGGGAAGTGACGGTTTGACGGGCTTCATCAGATGTTCCGGCGCAACCCGCTAGGGCTATCTGTATTCATTGCTAAGGCAAGCCATCGTACCAGCACTTTATCCCGCTTCGGGCTTAAAGGCATCATCTTCGTCATGATTGCCCTATACTGCGCGTACCAACAGAAGGTATTTCCGTGGCAAAAATCAATTATCAGTTCGACAAGCGCCAGCGTGACCTGGCCAGGAAAAAGAAGCAGGAAGACAAGCGTCTGAAAAAACAAGCCAGGAAAGCGGCCGCAGAACCTGCCGATGACGGTCCTCCGATACCGCACGACGAAACCTCTTAATCAATCCGGTACGGATCTGATCCGACTGGTTTTATCTTAGGCCTCATCTTCCGCCGACGCTTCGACATTCGGCACACCGTCTGCATCGATGGCAACCGTGATATCCATGGGGCGACAGCAGACCTGACAGTCCTCTATATAACGCTGATCCTCCACCGAGCAATCAATGACGACCTCGATCGTTTCCCCGCAATACGGGCACTGGATATCAACTGTTTCGGTGTTATTCACAAGCAGACAATATCAATCAAAATCAACGCGCGGTCCTGACGACCACGGTCTTTTCCGTGCCTTCGCCTGCCAGCGCCCAGATCCAGGCGAGCACGCACAGAAGCGGATTGGTGTGCCAATAGTTGAAAGTCGCCAGGATTGCGACCAGCAGGCGTGGAGCAAAAATCCAGCCCAACCACCAGAACAAGCCGCCGAACGGCACGCTTGAGAACAACAACGTCAGCCGCGGAAAGAAGCACATGAACAAAATGAACCAAAGTCCGTGGTGAAGCCAGAAACTATCCATTTCAGTAGTGAGACTTTGGGGCCGCAGACGCCAGCAACATCGCGCGACGTTCAAGGCTTGCCTTCGGCCAATACACATTGCGGTCGTAATACTCGGGAACGGCTGGCATGCCCAGCGGCAGAACGACCCAGGGCTGTTTGGACGAGGTGAAAATATGAATGTCGGGCGGGAAGCGATCCGGCTCATCCAACGTGCCGACGCGCACAAAGCGGATCGCATCACCTGAGCCCGCGTAATTGCTCCAAAGCGCGACGCGGCAAACCGGGCAGCGGCTGATCTTTTGACCCTTGCCGCTGTTGGACGGCGTGTTGACGATTTCCACTTCGCCTTTCAACAAGATCACCCGATCCGCCTCGATCAACGCATTGAGCGCGAACGATGCGCCGGTCTCCCGCTGACACCAGCGGCAATGACAGCAGTGCACGAACAGCGGCGTGCTGGTCATGCGGTAACGCATTGCACGGCAAGTGCAACCGCCTTCGAAACTCTGATTCTTATCGCTGGTCATCTTTCGCTTCCATCGGAACCCGAGAATACCAACAAAACGTGGCACGCTAGATATAAACATCCTTCTCCCCCTGTGGGAGAAGGTCAGAATGAGGAGTGCTAATGCATTTTGTCAGGGGCTCTAATTTTACTGCTGGGCAGCCGATTGTTGCGTACCTGTAGCAGGACGCTTCTCCAGAATCACCAGCGCAATGCCGCCCAGGATGGCGATGGACGCCAATACCAAGCGCAAGGTGATGTGCTCGCCCAACAGCAAGACGCCGCCCAGGGCCGCGATAACCGGCACACTGAGTTGCACCGTGGCAGCGCTGGTGGCTTTCAATGCGGGCAAGACCGTGTACCAGATCGCATAGCCCAGGCCGGAGGCCAGAGCACCGGATGCCACGGCGTACCCGATACCGGCGGCATCTATGCCGATGCCCTTGAACATCACCGCGCTCAGTATGATGGCGATGGGAACCGTGCGCAGGAAATTGCCCGCCGTCACCACCGTGGGATCGCCGGCGCCCCGGCCGCGCAGCGAATATACGCCCCAGGCCACGCCCGCGCCCAGCATCAATAACGAACCGATCAAGGGCGGCGCCGTCACGCCCGGCAGCAACAGACCGATGAGGCCGGCGAACGCCAGTAACAAACCGGCGAGTTGGATATACCGCAGGTGTTCGCCGATCCAGATTCCGTAACCGATCATGGTGGCCTGTACCGCGCCGAATAACAGCAAGGCGCCGGTGGAAGCCGAGAGACTCAGGTAGGCGTAGGAGAATCCGGCCGCATAGATAAAAAGTGCGACTGCGGACCGCCAACTGCCCCCACCAGTGCGCGTACCACCACTGATCTGAACGATCAGCCACAGTATCAGTGCGCCGGAAATCAAGCGGATCGTCGTAAAACTGGCAGCATCGATGTGGGTGCGCCCCAATGCTGCCCGGCACAGCAGCGAATTGCTGGCAAAGGCAATCATGGTGAGTGCGGTCAGCGCAAGAACGCGTGCGTAAGACATTTAGATTAGCTTTCCATTCCTGCTTGCCGTCTCGCCCCGATGATTAAAGATAGTACTGCAAAGTGCGTTTACCAGACGCGAGCGGTAGGGAATCGGTCACGGCATCAGAACGGGGATGTTATGAGTTCTCAACCCAAGCTGGCACACGAGCCAACGCTCGCTTGAGACACAATACTATCTATTTGCATGTATGACATCATCTTTATTCAGATATTCAAAGCGCCCATTTCTAAACGTCAACCCCACAGTGATGGGAATCGTAGGGCAACACCAATCATTGGGTCCATCTTTCTTGCCGGACAGTGTAATAACATCGCCTTTGATGCTTTTCAAATGAAGCCAGCGCCACCCATTGCCACCTACAAGAATAAAGTCCTGTAAAACATATTCTTCCCGAGGTGTGAATAACCCAGCATTTGGAGGATAGAAATAGGCCAGATACTGTCCTGCTGCATCACTGCCTCCCCACCCGCTAACCGAAAACAACACAAAAAAGGCGTTCTTTGGGCCGACTGTAGATGTATCGTGAATTGACTCATATTCGACAGTTTTCTGATTCAATGTTGCGATACCGTCGCTTAACAAGGCCGCTAATTTAGAAACCGACTGGATTACTGAAGTGGACCCCAAAAACTGGGCAGTAGCTTAAGTGGATTAGCGGCTCTACCCTAATAGCTTGGAGGTAGAGACATGAAACGGTCAAGACGGAACCATACGGCACTGTTCAAAGCGAAGGTAG
>JBAVYM010000026.1:0-19005 GCA_049698775.1 Gammaproteobacteria bacterium | reverse complement strand
GCCTTCCCTATAAATCCGCGTCCAAGGAAATGCCGCACAATATCCTTGGCAACTGTTTCCAGCCTGTCGTCGCGGGTTAGGATGTGGTATTGCTTGCTTAACTCGCGTTCTAGCTTTGTTTCCTGTTCCGGGTCGAGTTCTGCGTCTTCAATGAGGTTATAAATGTCTTCATTCAGGTCAGGGTTGACCAATTTCAACTCTGGTGTGCGGTTTTCATAAAACAGGGCAACAGTCGCACCGTCCTGCACGGATTGTTGGAAGTCGTAGATGGAAACGTAATCGCCGAATACATCTTTCGTTCGTTCCTCACTGGCAATGAGTGGTGTGCCGGTAAATGCGAGAAACATCGCCTTTGGCAGGGCAGCGCGCATGTTCAGCGCCAGCGTGTCATATTGGCTACGGTGCGCTTCATCTGTGAGAACAATCACGTCGGAACGGTCGCAGAGTAATTCAGGATATTGGAACTTTTGAATGAGGGTAAAGACATAGCGATGATTTCCGCGCAATAACTCTCGCAGTTGTGCGCCACTGGCAGCGTGGCACTCGTCACCTTCGGCTTCACTCACCGCGCCGGTTGCCTTGAACGTCTTTGCAATCTGGACATCCAGTTCGACACGGTCGGTCACAATCACGAATGTCCAATTGCCCGGTTCTTTTCGCAGAACTTTTTGTGCGAAGAACACCATTGAATAACTCTTACCACTACCTTGCGTCTGCCAGAACACACCACCGCGTCCGTGGCCTGATTTGCGGGCTGCAAGCATCGATGCAATGGTATTGTTGACGCCAAGATACTGATGATTCTGGCCAATTATTTTGACCAAACCGGCTTTGTGCTCAGAGAACAGGGTGAAGTTCTCCAAAAAGTCGAGTAACCGCACTTGGTCGCATGTGCCACGAATCATCACTTCCAGAGAAACCTTTCGCGGCTCGTCTTCACGTTCGATACGCTTCCATTCGAAGAAACGCTCCCAATCTGCGGTAATTGAGCCAACGCGGCTATCAGTACCATTTGACGCGATGAGTAGCGCGTTAAACCAAAGCAGTGCGGGTATCGCTTGTTTGTAGTGCGTCAGGTTCTCATCGAATGCTTCGCGCGCAGGCACCCCGGGTTTCTTTAGCTCGATGACCACCAGCGGCAAGCCGTTAACGAAACCGACTAAGTCAGGGCGACAGGTATAGAGTGCCCCCGTGATGCTGAACTGGCTAACAAGTAGAAAATCATTGTTCGTCGGTTGTTCCCAATCCACCACCCTCAAACGCTCTGTCTTCTGCCCCCCGCGTTCTCGGTCTGGCACGGATATCTTGATACCCTCCTTGAGAAGCTGATACACCTCACGATTCGCGGCCTCCAAGGTCATGGCTGAGCGGTCGCGTGTTAATTCGTCAATGGCAGTTGTTATAGCCTCTGCCGGTAATGCTGGATTCAAACGTTCTAAGGCGGCACGTAAACGGGGCACCAAAACAACTTCACTTTTTGTCTCGCGCCCCAATAGACCAGCATCGTGTGGTTCACCGTCGATGCCAGCATTGGGAGGCGGCCCGGCCACGGTCCAGCCAAGCTGCGCAAACAAGCCTATCGCGGGCTGCTCAACAAGTTGGTCCTCAGTGTAGGCATTTGGCATGTCAAATGATTCGATTAATTAATGGCCAAAGGTTCATGCTTTCTTTAAGACCTATAACTGCGCAATCGAATCGGCCAAAGCACATCCAGTTACCACATCTTATCGTGGCAAAGGGTGTGCTCTCAATGCTGTGTGCATTATGGGGAATTTTGACGCTCCGTTTCATGATTATGTTTCAGAAGATGGTTCATTGTGTTGTGGTCTTTCAGACTCATTCTGAGATTGCAAAGTGGTGGCCGTCTTTTGCTTATCTTCAATTGCTTTGAAAATAGGCGTAAGGCAGATACGAAGGACAAGCCACCAGAGCATCACACCAGCAACTGAATAGCATTCACCTTCATCGATAAAACCATGTGCAACACGATTGCGGAAATCGAATCCTGTTTTCTCGATGAGGCAACCACGAAGTTCAAAGCAAAGTGATTCGCCAAAAATCCGTTTAGTTTCAGCCATTGCAAAGATAGCACCCAAATGCTTAACTGGCTGCGTTCCATCTGACATCAAGTTAGAAACGTCGACACCATGGGTTTCGAGAACGTAGCGTAGCGAATTTTCAATCTGAGGCGTGAGCAGATGGATTGCAACAAGGAAATCACCTTGAAATCCAGCATGAAGTCCCCGTAGGAAAATCCCATCATGACCAGTTGGAATGAATGGGTTATTTTGGACAATAAAGAGTAGGTCTTGGAACGTCGGATTGTGGTCGTTTAAAATTTGCATACGCGCCGGTTCAATGAACCCGGTAACCCTTAATGGCCAATGGAACCGCATGGCATGAGAAAATGATTCTGCTTCAAGCGCCTGTTCTAATGCTTCACCTTTGAGGCTGAAAAACCCCTCCTTCCGCGCAATTGGACGCCCTTGATTATCGACTATGGCTGCACCTATGAGATAGGTCAGCGGCGCTTCCTTCGCAAGGTTCAAGACTTGGTCTCTGAGGTTTGTGTAATCAGTCAAATTCTGACCAAAAGCAAACTTTATAGCTGCTGTAGGGAAATCACTACTTTTAACATGTTCGCTCGCAATTACTGCTAGATTAGATATGTCCATTTCGGTTGAGAACTTTTTAAATTCTGCGAATGCCTGTCCCTGCCATTCATTCAAACAGCGGCGTAGTTCCGCAATCCTTTCCTCAGTAGCCCCCGCACGCCTCAATTCCTCAATCGCTTTGGCCAACAGCGAGGCGGCTGCTAGGAAACTCGCGCCCGGACCCTGTGCCCGGTTCTTCGCTTCTGTGACGGCTGCTTCCCCTGCAGCCAGACGAGCATTCTGTTCAGCAATAGTATCGTTTGCTAGCTTCCGCCATTCCGCTTCGACTTCCCAATAGACCTTAGCCTTGCTCGTTTCGCCATTCGTCTCCGCGTCAGTCGCAATTGACGATGAGATGCCTGCAAACTCTCTCGGCTCTCCAATGCCAGTTGTAAGCATCAATTTCATAAGTTGACAGCAGTGATAAGCATCAGCACTCGGTACGGAGCGCTTAGCTGCGGTCACTACAGTTGTCGCTATGTTTTCATAAAGAGGTTTATCACGACCGAATTTATTCGCAAGATAAATAGCGCGTTTGAAGCTGACAATTGCAAATATCCAGTTGGCGGTGACGTCGAGTTTATCCGCTGCCATTGCGTAGCAACGAGCAGCCTCTATGCCCGCACGATGGTCTTTTGTTAGTTCCCACAACACGTCATGAAGACGAGCACTGAGCGCAGGGTTCATAGTTTGTTTAGCTAGACCACGAACCACATCGATATCAGTTGCGGTCAAGTCGTTTGGAATAATCGAACGGGTGCCCGCAATCTGCCACATGGGAACGAATGGTTGCAAGGGTGTATCAAAACTCGGTTGAAAACTCACGATGGCCTGTAAGAAGCGGAACACCTGTGACTTCTGTACTTCACCGTTATCTTCGGCTTTCTTGGCAGCCAATCCGTAGGATTCTAGATAGCATTCACATGCTGGCATTTTCGCAGAAGATAGCGGTGAGTCGATATCGATGCCAGTCAGTTGTGTGGCATCTCCCTTGAACATATTTTCGGGAGCGCTCACCCTTTAGACTCTTGATTTTCAAGTTTCACATGTTCCGATAACAAACGCGGCAGCAATAAGTCGCGCGTCCGGCGAAGGTTATTTATTTGACCGAGAAGGGTTGATGCCTGTCGCTGAAAGGTCTCGGCCATTTCACTGAATCTTTTCAGCAGGGCAGCAGGCGGAACAACGATTTCTAATGTGTATGCTTGGTTGCGACTTAATCCCGGAACAGCGGCATCACTGTTAATGAAATTCAGGGTTGGTAAGACGTAGAACAAGTAACGCAACGGAGTTGTAGAGGTCACAAAGTAGGCGGTGTCTATTACGAAGAAATCATCGTCGCACCAAAATACACTTCCGATGTTACCCTTGCGACCTACGATTATGCCCGGGCCGTTTACAAGGCTCGCGTTGTGATAACCCACGATTCCACTTGAGCCGAACACAGGAAATTGTCCGCCATAGCGTTCTTCCTTTTTAAGTGCTTTGCCGTAGTTCAATTTGAGAATGTCGCCGAGTTTCTTCACCGCCCAACCTTCAGGGATATTTCCGATTGGTGAGTTTACAAGCGGAACCTTTTCGTTGCCCGGGAAGCGGAACTGGACGAACCACTCGCGGTAGAGCGCTCGGGCCATTGTCTCCAGAATTCGGATGCGCTTCTGACAGTTCTCGATAAGTTCGTCGTAGGCCGACAGGATGCTTGCTATCCGCTGTTGTACTGGAAGCGGGAAAATAGGGATGCGAACTTGCCTTAGTTCACTCTGTTTGATTCCCAGAACGGTTGTCCCTGACGCGCGAGCCTTCAGCTCACTCTGTCCATAGTCCGATTGCAAGGCGTAGAACAAGAATAGCGGGTCAACATGGCCTGACTTTGCGCGAAGTAGGATGATACGTTGTGCGAGCGCAATTTTCTCATTGTCTCTAAGAACCGCAACCTCACCGAGAGGGGCTTCCGTGGTGAGGAGAACGTCGAGTTTCCGTGGTAATCCACGACGCATCCATTCATCATAGAAATCTGTGGCGATAAACTCAGCCGGTTCATCAAGTATCTGCCCACCCTTTACGACTTTCGCCGTGACAAGACGAACGCCAGAATTAGCCTTAGGCGGTGTCTTCCCCCGGTAGTCAATAAGTCGGTCGGTCGCGTCCTCTATTGATACGGTGTCGAAGTTGGGTAAGTTGCTCACGCCCCCAGAATCTCCGCCACGTTATCGGCGATGGTTTGTTCTAGGTCGCGCGCCTGCGTGTTGAGGGTTTCGAGTTCCTCATTCAACGTTTCGAGTTGTGCCTTGAAATCTTCGTCGCTCACTTCGTCGCCAGCGGCTACGCCCACGTAGCGCCCCGGATTGAGCGACCAACCCTGCGCTTCAATTTCCTTCAGTGTTGCAGCGCGGCACAGACCGGGAACATTGGTGTATTTTGGATTCTTGCCAAAGATTTCTTCAATCTTCGCGCGTGCCTCTTCACCACCTAACGTGTAGTCGAGCGCTTCTCCACGATAGAGTCGTACTAAGTTGGCGATAAAGCCAATCTGTGCGGAAGTCCATTCCCGGTGAGCACGGTCTACTTGCCGGTAAATGTGGCGGGCATCCACGAAGAGAACGGTATTGGCGCGGGGAGTCTTTTCTTTTCCCTTATCGAGAAACCAGAGCGTGCAGGGGAGAGTGACGGTGTAGAACAGATTCGGGCCGACAGCGACCATCACGTCCACGGAGTGGCTTTGTATAAGCTGACGGCGGAGTTCTTGTTCGGACGAGCGGGCATCGGATGCGGAGTTCGCCATCACGAACCCAGCTCTGCCTTTCTCATTCAGCGACGAATAGAAAAGTTGAATCCAAAGATAGTTGGCGTTATCGGTTCGCGGCAAACCGAACGGAAAGCGCCTGCCGGACCCGACTGAGTCCTTCAGCCGTTCCTTGTCCACGGCGTTGACATTGAACGGCGGATTAGCGAGAACAAAATCGAACTTACCGGTCGCATCGTGTGGGTCATCATAATAGCTGTTGACGTTTCCACCGTGGCGAATCTCGCCTTCCAGACCATGCACCGCTAAGTTCATGCGGCATAAGCGTCCCGTCTCTTCAGTTTTCTCAACTCCATGAATGGAGAGTTCGGACGATGGGTTTTTCTTATGCTCGGATACGAAACGCGCGGATGAAACGAACATGCCGCCAGAGCCACACGCCGGGTCAAGTATGCGACCGTGATACGGTTCTATGACTTCAGTGAGTAGGCGGACGATGGCGGACGGGGTGTAAAATTCGCCCCCGCCCTGCCCCTCAGTCATGGCGAACTCGCCTAAAAAGTATTCGTAGATGCGTCCGAAGGCGTCATAGCCAAGCGTGGCAGGTATTTCGGATACTTTCTTGAGCAGTTCCTTAAGGAGAGTGCTGGTAAACAGGTTATAGGTCTTAGGCAATACACCGGCTAGCTGTGGGTTGCTCTTTTCGATGTCGCGCATGGCATCGTTGATAGCTTTACCTACATCAGAAGCTTCTGGTAACGCTAACAGGTGGTCGAAACGCGCTCCGGGTGTTAGATAGAGTACGCCGTCAGCATGATATGCGGTTGGGTCTTCGGTGCGCGCACCCCGTCGCGATGATGCAGCGGTCTTGGCTAGCTTGGCCTGTTGTGCAGCAAAACGTACTTCAGCGAAGCGCAGGAAGATAAGGCCAAGTACAGGCTGTGAATATTGAGCCGCAGTAAGGCCGGAGTTCGCGCGAAACTGGTCGGCGGCATCCCAGAGCCGCTTCTCCAGTGCGGTAGTACCGGCATCCTTCTCAGATGGTGCTATCCATTGCATTGTGCGACCTGCTTCATTTTAATTGAGCCTGCGGATAGCCTTAAATTATTAAGGGCCACAGACCCAGGTGTGCAACCTGCTGATAAAGTTCTGTGAACTTCTCCGTTTTCTTATCTGATATTTTCATCTTCATTACAGGCGCGGTAGCAGAACCCTAGGGTTTGGGTGTTTGCAGTTAGAAGTGTGCTCATAAGCCATTACACAATGTTCTAGCCGGTAAATCCGCTTGAACCAGAGCTGATATTTCTTAAATGCTGTCAGTGCATTCTACCAAACGCGAAATATCAATTGAAAAGTTAATACACTTTTTAATCTACCCAAAAGTTCTTAAATCTGCTCGTCGAAAGCTCAGTGTATCGGACCGTGTGCTGAATGTTCTTGTGCCCCAGGTAGTGCTGAATTGCCCGTGTATCCTGGCCGTCTTGGGCCAGCTTGTAACCGGCGGAGTGTCTAAGCATGTGTGGATGGATAGGGAAGGGCAGGCGGGCTTTCTTGCCGGCCCGCGCGACGAGCTTGCGCACCGTGGACGTTGTCAGGGGTCCACCACGTTCCGTAACGAACACATAGGGACTAGCTGGATATTCCCTGAGTACCCGTCTCAGTGCCCGCAGCTCCGGTCCACGGAGCGGATGAACAGACGGGGTACCGCTTTTAACCCGAACGACGTGGAGGTGGCCAGCCTTTAGGTCAATCATGTCCCATCGGAGCGATGCTAGCTCAGAAACACGTAGCCCATGTCGGTAGGCCAGCAGGATAAGCGTCTGGTCCCGATGTCCATGTCGCCCCACCTTGGCGGCGGCCTCCATCAGGGCGTCTACTTCATCTGGTTTCAGGTATTCCCGGGAACGCCGGTCTGCGTTCTTGCTGCGGCGGGGCGGGGCAACTTTCCCATTTTGGGTGGTTGGCGGACGGTGCCGAGCCGGCTGCAATGCCACGACATTGCTCATACGGGTATCCTCAACATTCCCAAGAAGGGTCATTTATGGGAAAGTATTTTAACGGCCTTCACGCAAAAATTCAAATCGCATGATGGGATTGGCGAGAGATAGGATAGGGCGGGAATGCTTCAACACCACGGCGCAGCTAACTAAGTCGTTATCTTAGATTGGTGCTAGTCATCCTCAAAATGAAAGCGGATTCCACGCAACTCTGATTGGTCGTGACATTGGCATCTTGTTTGCATGTACATATATGAGAAATCATGAGGTATGTACGAATCAGGCATAACCCAAAGCGAATAACACCTTGTTTAACAGTTAAAGACCAGTGTTTGCGGTCCATAATATCGCTAGCGAACATGCCAGACACGAAATTAAGGGCTAACGTCAATGGGACAAGTGACAGAATTTGTCACTTTCTGACAAATGAGCGCCCATCTTAGGAGATAGCAATGACAGATAATCTAGAAATTAAAAAATGTCCATATTGCGCTGAAACAATAAAAGCCGAGGCGATTAAGTGCAAACATTGCGGTTCCAATCTATCTGGTGAAATTTCGCAAATATCTTCAGGACAGACACCGCCTAATTCACCACCGTCCCAGGCTAACGCCATGCTTGAATACGAAGCACGCAAGAAGAGCGGGCTGCTTGCTGCGGTTCTAAACTTATGTGTGCCAGGTGCGGGCTATTTATATTGCGATAGACCTGTTCTTGGGATATTTGTATTTCTATTGTTTGTTGTTTTACCACTTTACTACTTCGGAATAGCTGGCATTGTTGGGGTATTTTGGTTGATAGCAATATTTTGGCTAGTTTTTGTTATAGATGGATTTCTATGTGCTGGAAGATACAACTCGAAAATGGCCCTAAAAATAGCTTCAAGCGCAGCTGTACCAGTACAAAAGTGAGATAGTCTGCGCAAACGTCTAGTGTGTTCTGTTATGAAAGGTTGATAGGTCTATGGACAATGGACTTACTCTTGACACAGTCCTTAAATATGATGTAACGCGCACATTATTTAGAGGGTACTAAGCAAACTTCGCTAATTGGGAGATGATAATGACAGAAGCCAGTGAAATAAAGAAATGTCCATATTGTAAAGAAGAAATTCATGCTAACGCGATTAAATGTAAGCATTGCCACTCCGATTTGACCTCCTCACCAGATAACGCTCAAGCTTCTAATCACCCAGTTCCTTCACCTATTCCAAATAATGCTACCGAGATAAGGTACTTTGACGCGACAACGCGTATAGGCAGATTACGATATCTTGCCTATCCCATTGGGGCTGACTTACTTGCATTAATTCCAATGGTAATTGGAACTGTTTTATTAGGTACCGGTTTAGTGTGGTTGGGTACAACGGTATCAATAATTAGCTACATATTTCTAGTCGTAATGGGCATATTATTTACAATTCGACGTTTGCATGACATGAATGCTAGTGGGTGGTGGACGCTGCTCATGTTAGTTCCACTCGGTAATATCATATTTATACTGGTATTGCTATTTACACCCGGAACTATCGGAGAGAATCGTTATGGAAAACAGCCTCCCCAAAATTCAGGTTGGGTTATAGCCGGTGTAGTGTGTTATTTCTCGATAGTCCCAATCGCATTTATTGGAATGTTGGCAGCGATAGCAATACCGCAATATCAAGATTACGTAGTGCGCTCAAAGATAACTGAAGGTTTAAATTTAGCTGCTGCACCCAAAACTGCAGTCGAAGAAACATATAAAGAACTGGGTTACTTACCTGCGACAGGCAATGATATGGGTGAAAATAGTTATGGCCTGCCGGTAGCCGCTAGTATCAGTGGCGCTTATGTGTCCAGTATTGCAGTTGCTGGTAAAACAGGTGTAATAACTATCACTTATAATCCGGATACAGTTGGCGCGGGCATGACTACAAGTAACAACACGCTAACTTTGACCCCAATAGTTACAAATGCAGGTATTAATTGGTTATGTGGAAATAATAGCGACCAAACTGGAAATATAACTGGTATAGGTACAACGGTACCAAATAAGTACTTACTTCCCAAT
Organism: Gammaproteobacteria bacterium; assembly: GCA_049698775.1. Classification (GTDB taxonomy): domain Bacteria; phylum Pseudomonadota; class Gammaproteobacteria; order Natronospirales; family REEB76; genus REEB76. The sequence goes on along the minus strand of JBAVYM010000026.1, from coordinate 9,562 downwards.
TGTCGTGATTAATACTCGTACCCGATATTATGAATGTGAATGTCAAAGATGATGTTGAATCCACACAATCCGATGTCGAAGAAGCACAAAGCAATTTAACTATGTGTACGAGTGATACATAAATGGTTTGAAACGTAGAGCGACGTAACTATAGCATTTCAGCGTTCATGATATTTGTAACAAGAGAGGTAATAGACTATGACATGCATACGAAAGACAGCCTTAATTGGGGTTGCACTATTACTAATTTTGCTAATTCCAGCTTGTTCGTCCAAACATGCGACGGGTCAGTCAACGGCAGCGAATACTCAGCTACCTGACAATTCAACAGCAAGAAGCACTCCGCCGCCACCACCTAAGTCTATGCCACTCACACCAAGGGCGCAGCGCTTCTTATCAACGATAATATCTAGTTATAAACTAAGTAATGAAGATGGGAATTCCATTAAGCAAATAATCGAAGATAAATGTGGTGGTGACATAGTCAACGTACACAAAGATGGTGATAAATATGATGCCGTGAACGCAATAAACCCATATTCGATTGTTAACAAGTGTGTCTATTATCAAGGTGTAATACAACAACTGTTAAGCGCGAATACCGCATCATCGATTTCGGATACGCAATACGGCTGCACTAATGGTACCGCAGAAGCCGGAGCGTCGTTGCTTGGCGATTATGGCCCAGCGATGATGGAAAAGGTATGCTCACAGGCCAATACATATCCGCCTGTTCAAGTTGATTTTGTGGATGATGCTCCCGGCGTCAACACGCTTATTAAAGGTATTGCGATTGGTAGCCCACCGGTCGACCTGGTAAATGGGGGTAAAGCACCACACATTGGGATAATTAATTTATTATCGACTGGCTCAGCAGATGCCGATAATTAAATATGAAACTCAATCTGCGAGTATCGAGTAAGAAATGATTAGGTATATGAGTAATGAATTGAAAAATGCGCAAGATAGAATAGAGGTGCCCTAGAATCTAAGTTAGCGTATGCAAGAATACACCTTGATGAATGAATAATCCTGAGACATAGTATGGTTTAGGTTATGACCGTGTACACATAGAGTAATATATGTTTCATTTATTCGGGGTTCGGGGTCTTCGCGTTGAGTCTGTTCACGTTCATTGTGGCGGCCTATCTGATGAGTTAGCCAGTATCATATCAATCGCAGCACCAACGCAGGGGATAACTTAATGTTTAAGCAGGGAACCTCCAGTCACGCAAGATTAGTTCTCGTAGGCGCCATCATTGTCGCCGTACTGCTGTTTACGGGATGTGCTGCGCTCCTAGGTGAAAGTACACCTGCTGGCGCGAGTAGTGATGCGCAAAGCAAGGATGTGTTGGACAAATCTGTTGCTCAGACCTCATCGAGTAAAAGCGAGGCACAAGCAATAGAGGCGGCAGAATATCCGAAACTTTTGCCGCCGCCTAACTCGTAAATACAGTCATCCGGCGGCGTGGCCCCGAATCGGTGAGACGACGCTGGCCCCGATTAGGTGAGACGCGACACGAAGAAAATCAGCTAAGACCTCTGGCTCACTAAAAACTGCCTAAGGGACTCACGTAAACTGTTGATATTACTGAGTTCAAGTAAACACTTTTTCTTAGGCAAAATGATGCAACGTCCTGATATTTCAGTGCTCTTTGTGTGCATGGGTAACATTTGCCGCTCACCCACGGCGGAAGGTGTGTTCCGGAAATTGCACCAGGAGTTGGCACCGCAGCTTGCGCTGCATGCGGATTCCGCCGGTACCCATGATTATCACGTTGGCGAATCGCCGGATAGACGTGCGGTTTTAGCGGCGCATGAACGCAACATTGATATCAGCGCACATCGTGGCCGTGGGGTGACGTGTGCCGATTTCGAAGATTTCGATTACATCGTCGCCATGGATCGGGTGAATCTTCAATGGCTACGCAAGCATCAGCCGCCAACCAGTCACGCCGATGTGCGTTTGCTGCTGGAATATGCAGAAAACTGCCCGCTTGATGAAGTACCGGATCCGTATTATGGCGATGCGCAGGGTTTCAGCCGGGTTCTGGATCTCGCGGAGCAGGGTGGTACGGGTTTGCTCAGGCATATTTGCCGGATTCATGGAATTGTGCTGAAAAGGCCTGAGCGATAGTGCGCAGATAAAACCTGTCCGGCCATACGTCGGACAGGTGCCTGTCTTGATGGTTACTCAGTCTTCGTGTCGTTCAGCACCTGCGCCGGTGCTGGTTTCATTCCTTTCCACCGCTGGCGCGTCGCCTTGTTCACGCGCCCTGTACAACGGGATGGTCGAGTCTTCGGGGGATCTGTCCATGCTCCGCGGTTTGATTTCCTCCGTCGGACGGGCTTCAACCGGCGCTGACGGTTGCGGTTCGCGGGGTAGTTCGGGCGGGGGGCCGCTGCGGAAATTTGGAATGGTATCCGAGCGGTTTTCCTGCGGTTTTACTTCCGTAACTGGCCGATTGCTTGATTCCTTGTTGCCCTCATAACGCCGCCGGCGGCGGCCACCGCGGCGTCCTCGGCGGGTACTGCGCGGGCGATTGCCGTGGCCGGTGTCACGCTCAGTCGGACGGGTTTCTGAAATTGCCGACGGAGCGGTGGCAGGAGTTGGTACTCCGGTATTTTCTTGAACGGGAGCAGCAACGGGTGGCGTACGTTCCGGAACGGGCACGGGGCGCGGAGGCTGTGGCTGCGGGCGTTCCTGCAGACGTGGTTGGGGGCGTTCCGGAAGATAAGGCTGGGTCCGCTCATGCGGCCGAGGCTGATTGCGGTCCTGAGATCGTGACGGCTGGCTGCCGCGCTCGGGACGGCGCGAGCCTGGTGAAAAATTACGGTTGCGATTGCGGTCGCGTTGATGGTCGCGGCCCCGCTCCTGCCGGTACGGCTCTTGGCGCTGGACCGGGCGCGGGCGTGGCGCTTGAGTTTGAGCGGACTGGCCGGTGCGGCCGAACAGTGCGCGCCAGAAACGCGTCAGCATTCCAGGTTTGCGCGGCGCGTCCACTCGCGAGGGCGGCGCGGGCGTCGCCGGTGCAATGCTTTTCACCGCCGGTTCTGGAGGCGGTTCGCGCTTGGGCTGCATACCCGGTAGCGGCGCGGGCGCGGGTTCGGTCACCAGCTTGTAGCTGGTGTTGGGCGTGCCAACCGGTGTCAATTCATCGTCGCGCAGGCGCTGGATATCATAACGCGGAGAATCCAAGTGCGGGTTGGGCACCAGTACCACGCTCATGCCGCAGCGCTTCTCCACTTCCGAGATGATCTGGCGCTTTTCATTGAGCAGAAAGGTGGCCACGTTCACCGGCAGTTGCGCCACTACCCGCGAGGTACGTTCTTTCATAGCCTCTTCTTCAATGAGGCGCAATATCGAAAGCGACAGGGATTCGACACCGCGGATGTGGCCCTCACCATTGCAGCGCGGACATACCACCTGGGTGGATTCGCCCAGCGATGGACGCAGACGTTGGCGCGACATCTCCAGCAGGCCGAAGCGTGAGAGCTTACCCACCTGTACGCGCGCGCGGTCCATCTTGAGGGCATCGCGCAGGCGATCCTCTACCTCACGCTGATTCTTGGGTGGTCCCATGTCTATGAAATCAATGACGATCAACCCACCCAAGTCGCGCAGGCGCAACTGCCGTGCCACTTCGTCGGCGGCCTCGAGGTTGGTGCGCAGGGCCGTTTCTTCGATGTCGCCACCTTTGGTCGCGCGCGAGGAGTTCACGTCAATCGCCACCAGCGCTTCGGTGTGGTCTATGACCACGGCGCCGCCGGAGGGCAGACGCACTTCGCGGCCGAAGGCGGCTTCAATCTGGCTTTCGATCTGGTAGCGGGTGAACAGCGGCACACTGTCTTCGTAATGTTTGAGCTTGGTGAGGCTGTGCGGCATCACCTGTTCCATGAAATGGTGCGCTTCCTGGAACATCTTTTCGTCATCCACCAGGATCTCGGCCACATCGGTGCGCAGGTAATCGCGCAGCGCGCGGATGATGACGTTGCTTTCCTGGTAGATCAGGAACGTCGCGGGGCGCCCCGTTGAAGCCTTCTCGATGGCTTCCCATACCTGGATCAGGTAGTCCAGATCCCATTGCAGTTCTTCCACGCTGCGGCCGACACCGGCCGTACGGATGATGATGCCCATGCTGTCGGGGAGACGCAGGGCTGCCAGCGCTTCGCGCAATTCATCGCGGTCGTCGCCTTCCACGCGGCGCGACACGCCGCCAGCGCGCGGATTGTTGGGCATGAGGACCAGGAAACGCCCGGCAAGGCTGAGAAAAGTGGTGAGTGCCGCGCCCTTGTTGCCGCGCTCCTCCTTGTCCACCTGCACCACCAATTCCTGGCCTTCCTGCAGCAGTTCGCGGATATTGAGACGGGCGGACAGATCGGCGCCGGGTTTGAAATAAACCCGGGAGATTTCCTTCAGGGGCAGAAAGCCATGGCGTTCCGAACCGTAGTCCACAAAGCAGGCTTCGAGGCTCGGCTCGATGCGCGTGATCTTGCCCTTGTAGATGTTGGCTTTCTTTTGTTCGCGGGAAGGGACTTCAATGTCCAGATCGTAGAGTTTCTGGCCGTCCACCATGGCCACGCGCAACTCTTCCGGTTGAGTTGCATTCACCAGCATTCTTTTCATGTTGTTTCTCGCAGACGCTCAACCACGGTCTGCGCAGGATCACGTTAGGCCGGACGGCCCTCGGGCGGGATTTCCAGAGCTTGCTCTATTATCAGGCGCCGCGCGAAGCGGCAGCCGAACACAATCCAGCCAGGGCTGCAAATCGGCGCGTCGTGACCATGCATCAGGCATGGGAGCGCAGTCCTAACGGCGCTCAAACCCGGTCATTCAGGCCGGCGACGTCATCTACACACGGGGCTGCTGGATTAAACACGGCAGACCCCACCTATAAACCTTGCAAAACCCCATTCAGGGTCTTTCAGGTGGTGGCGCAAGGCTGCGTGTTTTGTTCACGGCTCAGCCACCTGTCGGATACTATAACAGCGCGACCGTGCCCCTTCAACGACCCGAAGGCTTTTATTTTCAGGAGCTTATGTGGAAAACCTGCCTCCGAAGGTCCAACGCCTATCCATCGGGCACGAGCAAGCGGAGCAACGCTTGGACAATTTCCTGTTCCGGCAACTCAAGGGAGTGCCCAAGAGCCATGTGTACCGTTTATTGCGAACCGGCCAAGTGCGTGTCAATGGCCGGCGCGTCAAACCTGACTACCGCCTGGCAAGCGGCGATGAAGTACGGGTTCCGCCGGTGCGCCAAGCGGAAAACCCTACGCCATCCCGGCCCGGCGGCCGCCAACTGCTGACACTGCAGGACGCCATCCTGTTCGAAGATGATTGGCTGTTGGTAATCAACAAGCCTGCCGGCATGGCGGCGCACGGCGGCAGCGGCATCAGTTTTGGCGTGATTGAGGCCTTGCGGGCACTACGCCCGTATGAACATTCGCTGGAGTTGGTACACCGGTTGGATCGGGACACCAGCGGTTGTCTGCTTATCGCAAGGAAACGCAGTGCCTTGCGGGTTCTGCATGCGGCGTTGCGGAAAGGGCAAGTGGACAAACGCTATCTTGCGCTGTTGGTGGGCGATTGGAGCGGCGACGAGCGGCGCGTACGGCTGGCACTGAAAAAAAATGTCCTGCAAAGCGGCGAGCGCCGGGTGCGGGTGGCGGAGGAGGGTAAACAGGCCGAGAGCCATTTCCGGCCACTGCAGAAGTTTCCGGGTGCGGTGCTGGTCGAGGTTGCGATCCTAACCGGCCGGACCCATCAAATCCGCGTGCATGCAGCCCATCTCGGCCATCCGGTGCTGGGAGATGACAAGTATGGCGACCGGGAGGCCAACAAACGATTCAGGGCGCTGGGTCTGAAGCGCATGTTCCTGCACGCCAACAGCCTGAGCTTTACCCATCCGGCCACTGGCGAACCGCTGCTGATCAGCGCGCCGCTGGACAAGAACCTGCGGATGCTTCTGGATCGGCTTGAAAGCGGTTAAGGCAGCGCCACGCCGAATTCCCGCAAGCAACGGCACAGGGCGATGAGCGGCAAACCGATCAATGCCGTGGGATCATTCGATTCGATGGACTCAAACAGACTGATACCCAGGCCCTCGGATTTGAAACTGCCGGCGCAGTTGTAGGGCTGTTCGGCTTTGAGATAACGCTCGATCTCAACCGCCGTCAGGGCCCTGAATTGTACGCGCGTGGTATCTATATGCTCCTGACGTTTGCGGGTGCGCGTTTGGATTACACACAAGCCGGTGGAAAAGTTCACGGCCCGGCCGGAAAGGGAGGTGAGTTGTGCCACCGCGCGTGCATGGCTTCCGGGCTTGCCCAGAATCGCGCCATCCAGGGTGGACACCTGATCGCAGGCGATTATCAGACTGTCCCGATGCCGGAGCGCGGCCGCTTTCGCCTTGGTGCGTGCCAAACGCCGCACCAGCGTCTCGAGGCTTTCGCCGGCCTGGGGTGTTTCGTCCACTTGCGGCGGGTCACCCACAAACACCAGTCCCAGGCGTTCCAGCAGCGCGCTGCGGTAAGGGGAACTCGAAGCCAGCACAACTTTCATGGCAGGTCCGGTATCTGGTGCAGCAAACATGTCACGTCCGTATTTAATGGCCAACAGGCAATAAAAACAAGGGCTTGGAGCGATTTTATTTTGACAAGCCCGGCTGTGAAACGTATCATACCGCGCCTATGTCAGGCGCTCTCCCGGAATATCTGGACCTGACCAAGGCGGGCCAAGCACCATTGCGTTTGACAGGCCAGTTGAATCTCAACGGCTTGCGGAGGCTGGGCGAAGCGGTTACGGATTCCGGTGGTCAGGCGCATGTTGATCTGCAGGTTTTCGATGCAGGCGGCCGCAAAGTAGTGTGGGGCCGAGTACAGGCGGACTTGAGCCTGACCTGCCAGCGCTGTTTTGGGAAACTGGGCGTCCCGGTGACGGCGGACTTCAATCTGGCATGGGTGCGGCGTGCTGAAGAAGCGGCCCGTTTGCCTGAGACGTATGAACCGCTGATATCTGCCGATGGGCGCGTGCAACTGGCAGACGTCATCGAGGAGGAACTGTTGCTGGCCTTGCCCATGGTGGCTCGGCATGAGCGTCCCAGCGAATGCGGCAAAATGATTCCGCGTGCTTCGCGGCCACGTGCCGGGGCCGTGGATGTGGCGTTGGTTAAACCCTTCGCGGCCTTGAAGGCGCTGAAGCGCCGTTGAATGAAATAGAAAACTTATCATCAGGAGTTGATCATGGCAGTCCAGAAAAGTCGCGTATCACCTTCGCGTCGCGGCCAGCGCCGCTCTCATGACGCGCTCACCGGACCGACGCTGTCGGTGGACAAGACCACGGGGGAGACCCACCGCCGCCACCATGTAGGCGCCAATGGCCAGTATCGTGGCAAGAAAATCCTGAATATCCCGCAGGAAGACTGAGCGGATTCTGTTTCTGGAGTCACTGGAGCAACCTAGTTGTTCCGGTGGCTTTTATCCGATGCCCGGCACAGGACGCGCACAAATTACAGCGTCGGCAACACAGGCGAGGGCGTGAAGCTTTTACATCCGTGGCATGAATAACAATACCGTCACGATTGCACTGGATGCCATGGGCGGCGATCACGGCCCCAGCGTGGTAATACCGGCCGCCGTGGACATGCTCGCCAAACACGATTTCCTGCGCGTCATTCTGGTGGGCGATTCTGCGATCTTGAATCCCCTGGCAGACCGTCATCTGAATATGTATGGCGAACGCCTGCGGGTGCAGCACGCCTCGCAAGCAGTGCTCATGGATGAGCCTCCTTCCCAGGCGCTGCGCAGCAAGAAAGATTCTTCCATGCGCGTGGCTATCAATCTCGTGAAAGTGGGCGAGGCGGATGCCTGTGTCAGCGCCGGCAACACCGGCGCGCTCATGGCCACTGCACGCTTCGTGCTCAAGACCGTACCCGGCATTGACCGTCCGGCAATCTGCGCGCTGATTCCCTCGCACGGCGGCCACACCCACATGCTCGATTTGGGCGCGAACGCCGATTGCACGCCGGAACAGCTTTTCCAGTTCGGCGTAATGGGTTCGGCGCTGGCCAGTGCGGTGTACCACATCGAATCACCGCGCGTGGGCCTGCTCAACATCGGCGAAGAAGAAATCAAGGGCATCGAGAAAGTGCGCGAAGCTGCCAAGTTGCTCAGCGCCAGTCATCTTAATTACATCGGCTTCGTGGAAGGCGACGATATTTTCTCCAAGGACGTGGACGTGGTGGTGGCGGACGGTTTCGTCGGCAACGTGGCGCTCAAGACCATCGAGGGATTGGCCAAGCTCATCAGTCAGTTGATCCGTCAGGAATTCCGCCGCACCGCATTCACGCGCCTGCTGGCGCTGGCGTCGCTGCCAGTGCTGCATGCCATCAAGCGGCGTCTGGATCCGCGCCACTACAACGGTGCCAGCCTGCTGGGACTGCGCGGAGTGGCGGTGAAAAGCCACGGTGGTTCTGACCGCGTGGGTTTCGCCAGCGCCATCCGTGTCGCCATCCTCGAGGTTCAGAATCAGGTTCCGCAGCGCATCAGCAAGCTGCTGGAAAGCCAGCTCGCCGGAACCCAAGGCAGCGCGCAATGAAAGCAATACACAGCCGGATCGCCGGCACCGGCCGCGGTCTGCCCGAGAAAATCCTGACCAACCGTGATCTGGAAAGAATGGTGGACACCACCGACGAGTGGATCCGTTCGCGCACCGGCATCGAACGCCGCCACATCGCCGCTGATGACGAAACCAATCTGGATTTCTGCGAACTGGCGGCGCGAAACGCCATGCAAGCGGCGAACGTCGGCCCCGATGATATTGATCTGGTGATCGTCGGCACCACCTCACCGGACCTGGTGTTTCCCAACATGGGCTGCCTGCTGCAACAGCGGCTTGGCATCCACGGCTGCACCGCTTTCAGCCTGGAAGCTGCCTGCACCGGTTTCATTTATGCCCTGGACATAGGCGACAAATACATCCGCACCGGCGACGCCAAATGCGCACTGATCGTGGGTGGCGAGACCTTGTCGCGCATGACCGACTGGAGTGATCGCAGCACCTGCGTGTTGTTCGGCGACGGCGCCGGCGCAGTGGTTCTGAAAGCCTCCGACGAGCCTGGCATCATTTCCACACACCTGCACGCGGACGGCCAGTACGCCGATCTGCTGTATTTTCCCTCAGGCGTATCCAAGAAACCCGATGATTTCCACGCGCGTCGCGACTTCATCCGCATGAAGGGCAGCGAGGTCTTTAAGGTGGCGGTCAAGAAACTCGGCGAAATCGTGGTGGAGGCGCTGGAAGCCAACCACATGCCGCCGGAAAAACTCGACTGGCTGGTGCCGCACCAGGCCAATCTTCGCATCATCGAAGCCACCGCGCGCAAGCTCAAGTTGCCGATGGAGCGGGTAATTCTCACCGTGCAGGATCACGGGAACACCTCCACCGCTTCTGTGCCCATGGCGCTGGATGTGGCGGTGCGCGACGGCCGCATTCAGCGCGGCCAGACTATCCTGTTGGAAGCTTTTGGCGGTGGCTTTACTTGGGGCGCAGCGCTGATCCGCTA
>JBAVYM010000025.1:0-39466 GCA_049698775.1 Gammaproteobacteria bacterium | reverse complement strand
CCACATCACTGCGCACCGGCCAAGTGCGGTGGCTGCGCGGACTGGCGGCAAGATACAGCCAGTCGAGCAATGCTTTTTCCGGCGTGGCGCGCGCGTGTTCGACGCCGATATCCATTTGTTGCAGCCGGTCGGCCGCTGCACCGGCTTCCAGAATGCGGCGCGGCAAACCGAAGAAGTGAAAGATCCCCGCGGCGGTTGCTTTGCGCCCCAACTGCGGTGGCGCCGCGCCCGCATCCACCGGCACCACGGCGGTGACTGTGCGGGAAGGATTGTTCAGCACGCCCGCGTCCCCGAGCACCGTGTTGAGCGAGAGCACAGCGTCCGTGCGCAGCCAGGCTGCGGCATCCGCCAAGCGGCCCGGCGGCGTGCGGAAACCATTGAGATAAAGCCCGCGCTGCACGCGCGGCAATCGCCCGCGCGCCTGCGCCGATTTCAGCCAATGGCTGAGGCTGCTGGTTGGCACCGTCCGTCCGCCGCGCGCACTGCGCGCCATGCGCGCCAGCAGGTCGCGGCTCAGGACGGGCGGCGCGTCGGCGGCGGCAAGGCGTGATTCGAATTGGATCTGCCAGGGTTTCATGACTTGTGCAGCAACCCAGCAACATAATCGCCTACGCGCTTGCGCAGCGCGCTCCATTCCCGCTCATCAATGCGGGCTGCGGTCTCCTCCGGCAGCGCGTCGCGCAGCTCGGTCAGGTAGCGCTGCCAATCGAGTCCGTCCAGGTGTGCGCGCAGCACCGCGAGCGGATCCTGCTCTTGCAACTGTGCGCGCTTGACGGCCCAGCGCACCTGTTCCGGCGAGGGCGCCGCGGAAGCGCCCATGAGCAGGTCGAGGTCGTACACATCACGCGCCGTCTCGCGGCCGAGCAGCGCCGCCAGCTTGGTGGCGATCAGCGTCGGCGGATCGTAGATATCCACCCAGAAACGCGGGATGCCCGCAGCCGCGCGCGGTACGAAAGGCTGCTGGACCACGGCGCCGGGCGGAGCGCGGCGCGCATCCCGCGAGACTTCCACTTCCACGTGGAAACGCTGGCCGGAGGCGTCGGCGAAATTGATTTTCCATTTCGGACTCGCCTCCGCCTTGCCCGGCTCCGAGACCGCGAGATCGCGCAGCGGCAGGCCACGCGCGGCCGACTCAATCGCGCGGCGCACCGTGTGGTGGAGCGAGTCGGCGCTGCGCCTGGGGTTGGTGAAGTCCAGGTCAATGTCCTTGGTAAGGCGCTGCGCGCCGAACAGCGCGCGCATGGCGCCGCCGCCCTTGAGCACGAAACCCTCGCCCTTCTTCTGGAACAGCGCCCGTGCCAGGCGCTCCAGGAATTGTTCACGCAAGTCGGCCATGGGAAATCCTGATTAAGTGAATTATGCCAATTATATTAGCATAACTCACTTAATCAAAATGGGTTTGGCGTGTGCTCCCGGCGGCGGCGCGCTGCTGGCATTTGAATGGAGCGGCTTAATTCAATAGCCGCTGATCCGGCGGCAGTTGCCTCGAATACCAGATCGCCAGTTTTTGGCGCATGGATTGCTGCGAGACCTAGTCTCCCGACATGGGTTGAATGAGCTTGTCATGCACCAGCAGGCGGTGTCCGCCCGGTCTTGTTAGCGCGGCTGGAGCCATATCACGGTGCTCACAAAGCATGGATGCCCAACATCGGGCAGGACGATGGGTCGCGGCGAGTATCGCCGCTACTACAAGAATCAGGCTCCAGGTCTGTGTGGGAGCGACAGTCCCTGTCGCGATTTCTGCGGTCGGTGTTTTTGCTCAGAGACCGAGGAAATCGCCTTTGCCGATTTCCACACCGTTGTGCCGCAGGATGTTGTAAGCGGTGGTCACGTGGAAAAAAAGATTCGGCAGCGCGCGATCCAGCAAGTATTCCTGTCCCTTGAGATGCAAGGTACGGTCGCGCATCTTGAGTTCAATGGCGTGCTCTTCGGAGCCGTCAATTTGCGCCGGCTTCAAGGTCTTCAAATACGCGATGGTCTTGTCAATACGGGTGTACAGCTCGGCGAAGGTCTGCTCGGTATCCGGCATGGCGGGCGGCTCCTGGCCGGCGAGACGCGCTGCACAGCCCTTGGCGGAATCACTCGCGAGCTGTACCTGGCGCGTGAGCTGAAACATGTCGGGATAAAGCCGTGCATTCACCAATACTGCGAGATCAATCTTGTGTGCCTGCGCGTGGGCCTCGCCCTTTTTCAGAATCGCGGACAGGTTGGTCAGGGTACGAATAAACACCGGAACTGATGCTTGATACATGGACAGGGACATGGGAATACCTCCGAAAAAGAGTTTGGAAGAAACCTGGTTATATTCGACAAGGCGCTGGATTCTACGCCATTGTCTGGCCAACAGCGTTTCAGGACGGCCGCTGAATGAGTTCGGTGCGCACCACCGCGAACTGCACTTCGTCAAGGCGAAAGAACACCGCGTCGCCGGCGCCGTCCGCGAGCATGATGCAACCGGGCACCTCGTCGGAGTAAGTGGCGGTCGCCAGGCCGTGAAACATGTCGTCCAGCGGACCCTTGCCTGAATAATCGAGCACCAACGGATGTTCGCGGCCGCGCAGGTAGAAAGCGACGCCGCCCGCCTGCAGCACCGGCGTCCAGTCATGGCCATTGGGCTGCTTGCTGCTTTGCAGGAACTGAATCTCCTTGACGGAGATCAGCACGCTCAGGATCGGTGACACCGGAAACAGGTAAAAAGCCGGCACATGCGCCTGGCCCGCCGCCAGCGCTTTCACGCCGTCCATCAGCTCCGCGTAGTCGGATTCCTCGATATTGATGCGAATCGCATCCCCGCGGCCGTACAGCGTGAGTCTCAGGAAATGTTCGGTCATGCGCGGCCTCCTCAGCCAAGATGTTGTCGGTTACGGCAATATCCCTGTGCTGAGAAGCACCCGCGGCAAGTATAGACGGCAAACACTATTTCACCAATCAAGACCCTGCCCGTGTCCCGGGCCGCTTCACGCCGAGGGGAAGGGAAAGATCTCGGCTCATCTTGCAGGGTTTGGATCAATCAGCGATACAGGTTCTGGATTTCCTCCAGCGCGGCGGCGCCGGGGCAGAGTTCCGAATACGGCAAATCGCGCAATGCCGCGCTCACGGTGCCGCTGATGTCGTGCATCTCGCGCTGGTCCTCGTCTATATATAGCAAGCCGGTGACGATCTCGCCGCGCTTCTGGTGTTCGTGCAGGTAGCTGTAGGCCTGGGCACGATTGGTGGGGTTGTAATCCTTGGAAACCTTGCGCAGCAGTACCGTGCTGCCGTCGTGCAGTTCCACCGGCATGGCTTCGCCGTCGTCGTAGGCGGCGCGGATCGGTTTCCTGGGCGGGATGAAATCCGCGTGCACCGCCGGATGGTAGAACTGGCGGGTGTGCGCGTAGCTCTTGGTGGAGTCCTCGTGATCGTTGAACGTGACGCAGGGCGAGAGCACATCCAACATGGCGAAGCCGTTGTGCATGATGCCGGCCTTGATGAGCGGCACCAGTTGCGCCTTGTCGCCGGAGAAACTGCGCGCCACAAAACTGCCGCCGAGCGACAAGGCCGTGATCACCGGGTCAATCGGCGGCTGCTGGTTGACCTCGCCTTTCTTGGCCTTGCTGCCTACGTCGGCAGAGGCCGAGAACTGACCTTTGGTGAGGCCGTACACGCCGTTGTTCTCAATGATGTACAGCATGTTGAGATTGCGGCGCAGGGCATGGGCGAACTGGCCCAACCCGATGGACAGTGAATCGCCGTCGCCGGAAATGCCGATGTAATAGAGATTGCGGTCAGCAGCGTTGGCGCCGGTGGCCACTGACGGCATGCGGCCGTGCACCGCATTGATGCCGTGGGCTTCCGACAGGAAATACGTGGGCGTCTTGGAGGAGCAGCCGATGCCGCTCATCTTGGCGACCTTGTAGGGCTCGATGTTCAGTTCCCAGAACGCCTGAATCAGCGCCGCGGTGATGGAATCGTGGCCGCAACCGGCACACAGCGTGGACATGCTGCCTTCGTAGTCGCGCACGCTGAGTCCCAGCTCGTTCTTCGGCAGTTTGGAATGGCTGACCGCGGGTTTTTTCATGAAACTCATGCCGCGGCTCCCTTGGCGAATGCCGCGCTGACGCCGCTGACGATGCAGCGAGAATCAATCGGCATGCCGCCGTAATGCAGGATGGAAATGAGCTTGCGCCGGTCCACGCCGGTCTCCAACAACAGCAACGATTTCAACTGCGCATCGCGGTTCTGCTCCACCACGAAGATGCGCTCGTGGTGGTCCAGGAATTCTTCCACCTGCTTGCTGAACGGAAACCCGCGCACCCGCAGATAATTCACCTCGGTGCCCTCGCGCGCGAACACGTCCAGCGCCTCGCGCACCGCGCCGTCGCAACTGCCGAGCGACACGATGGCGGTCTTGACGCCCTTCTTGCTGCGGATGACCGGCGCCGGTACCAGCTCTTTCGCGGTGTCGTGCTTGCGCCGCAGCCGGTCCACCACGTCCTGGTAATCGGCCGCGTCCTCGGTGTAGCCGCCGCGGCGGTTGTGGCCGGAGCCGCGCACGAAAAACGCACCCTTCGGATGCACGCCGGGGTAGGTGCGGTAGCAAATGCCATCGCCGTCATTGTCGGTGTAGCGATGGAAGATTTGCATGTTCCCGAGCTGCTCGCGCGTATAGACCTTGCCGTGGTCGGGCGCGTAGTTCGCATCCCACTGGATTTTCGGAACCATCCAGTCGTTCATGCCGATGTCGAGATCCGACAGCACGAACACCGGCGTTTGCATCCGCTCCGCCAGATCGAAGGCCGCAATCGTCATGTGGAAGCACTCGCCAGGGTCGGCGGGGAACAAGAGCACATGGCGGGTGTCGCCATGCGAGGCATAGGCGCAGAACAGCAAATCGCACTGCTGGGTGCGCGTGGGCATGCCGGTGGAAGGCCCGACGCGCTGCACGTCGAACAAGACCGCCGGGATTTCCGCGTAATAGGCAAAGCCGATGAACTCATTCATGAGCGAGATGCCGGGACCGCTGGTGGGTGTGAAGGCGCGCGCGCCGTTCCAGGCAGCGCCGAGCACCATGCCGATGGCGGCCAGCTCGTCTTCCGCCTGCACGATGCAGTAGCGGCGCTTGCCGGTATCCGGGTCCACGCGGTAGCGCTCGCAGAATTCCTTGAAGGCATCCATGAGCGAGGTGGAGGGCGTGATCGGATACCAGGCGCCGACGGTGGCGCCGGCGTACACGCAACCCAGCCCCGCCATGGTGTTGCCGTCCACCATGATGTGGCCGTCGGTGGCGTGCATCGCTTCGAATTTCAAAGGCAGCGGACAATCAAAGTGCTGTTTCGTGTACTGGTAGCCGAGTTCGATGGCTTTCAGGTTACCGGCCACCAGCTTCGCCTTGTCGGCGAAGGTTTCCTTGAGCAGTTGTTCCACCACCTGCATGTCGAGATTGAGCAGGGCCGCGAGCACGCCCAAATAACACACGTTCTTCATGAGAATGCGCGCGCGCACGTTCTCGAATTCGCCGTTCACGAGTTGCGCGAGCGGAATGCCGATGATGGTCACGTCCTCGCGCATGAGCTGCTTGTCGCGCGGCCAGGTGGAATCGTAAATCAGGTAGCCGCCGGGGCTGACTTCGGCGAGATCCCGTGCATAGGTCTGGGCGTTCATGGCCACCATGATGTCCACCCGGCCGGAGCGCGCCAGATAACCTTCGCGGCTCACGCGGATCTCGAACCAGGTGGGCAGGCCCTGGATGTTGGAGGGGAAGAAATTCTTGCCCACCACCGGGATACCCATGCGGAAGATGGCCTTCATCAGCAGGCCGTTGGTGCTCGCCGAGCCAGTGCCGTTGACGTTGGCGATCTTGATGACGAAGTCGTTGACGCGCGCGTTCATGGCGGTCAGGCGCGTTTACGCTGCGTGGCAGGTGGCGCGGATTCATCGCCGGCATACGGAATTTTGAGCGTGGATTTCTGCATGTCCCAGGCGGCGGTAGGACAACGTTCCGCACATAGGCCGCAGTGCACGCACTGATCCTCGTCCTTGACCATGACCCGGCCGGTCTGCTTGAGCGGCGCGGACACGTACAACGGCTGCTGGCGGTTTTCGGCGGGCGCCTTCAGGCGCGAACGCAAATCGTCTTCCTCGCCGTTTGCGGTGATGGTAAGACAGGCGGTCGGGCACACATCCAGACAGGCGTCGCATTCGATGCACAATGGCGCGAAGAACACGGTCTGGATGTCACAGTTCAAACAGCGCTCCACTTCCACCTCGGTCTGTTCGGCGGTGAAGCCCAGCTCCACTTCGATGTTGATCTTCTTGAAGCGCTCCTTGAGGCTCACGTGCGGGACCAACCTGCGCACCGCGGGATCGAAGCTGTTGCTGTAGCTCCATTCGTGGATGCCCATCTTGGTGCTGACGAGATTCATGGCATACGGCAGGCGCGCATTGATATCCTCGCCATGGCAGTACTTGTGAATCGAAATCGCGGCCTGATGGCCGTGCTCCACCGCCCAGATGATGTTCGCGGGTCCGAAGCCCGCGTCGCCGCCGAAGAATACGCCGGGGCGCGTGGATTGCATGGTTTTCCGGTCCACCACCGGCACGTGCCATTGATCCAGTTCAATGCCGATGCCGTTCTCGATCCAGGGAAAAGCATTTTCCTGGCCGATGGCGAGGATGATGTCGTCGGCGGGAAAGAATTTCTCGCCGGTTTTTTTCGATTTGAGTTTGCCGCCTTCTTCGTGATATTCCAGCACCTCGAAGTTCATGCCCCGAATGCGGCCGTTCTCTAACACAAACTCTTTTGGCGAATGGCACTCGACCATTTCGACATCTTCCTCGACTGCTTCTTCCAGTTCCCAGTCCGAGGCCTTGGTCATGGTCAGCGGCTTGCGCGCCATGACTTTCACATTGCTGGCGCCCAGGCGCAGTGAACTGCGGCAGCAGTCCATGGCGGTATTGCCGGCGCCGATGATAAGCACCTGTTTACCCACCGAATCAATGTGACCGAAGGCCACCGATTCGAGCCAGTCAATGCCGATGTGCACGTGCGCTGGATCGGCATGCCGGCCGGGGACGTCGAGATTCTTGCCGCGCGGCGCGCCGCTGCCGATAAACACCGCATCGAATCCCTGGCCGAGCAACTGCCGCATGCTCTCAATCGGCTCGCCGAGACGCAGGTCCACGCCCAGGTCCACGATCATGTTGATCTCTTCCATGAGCACGCTGGCCGGCAGGCGAAACGCCGGGATATTGGTGCGCATGAGACCGCCGGGCTCGTGCTGTTTTTCGAACATGACGATTTCATAGCCGAGCGGCAGCAAATCGTTGGCGACAGTGAGCGAGGCGCAGCCGGCACCGACGCAGGCGATGCGTTTACCGTTTTTCCGCGCTGGAATTTTTGGCAGGCGTTCCGCGATGTCGCCCTTGTAGTCGGCCGCCACGCGCTTCAGCCGGCAGATGGCCACCGGTTTTTCGTCCACCCGGCTGCGGCGGCAGGCGGGTTCACAGGGCCGGTCGCAGACCCGTCCAAGAATGCCGGGGAACACGTTGGATTCCCGGTTCAGCATATAGGCGTCGGCGAAACGGCCCTGAGCGATGAGACGGATGTATTCGGGTACGTTGGTATGGGCCGGGCAGGCCCACTGGCAATCCACGACCCGGTGAAAGTAGTCGGGATTCGAGGTATCGGTTGGTTTCACTTGGGCTCCGGCAGTGGATACGGGGGCATCGGGTTGTTACCGTTGTGCGCGGGAGCCAACGACGCGGTTTACACGCTGCATATACAGAATCATAGACCACGGCGGTAAAAAGAGAAGTGCGCCAAGCACCCAAACCGCGTGATTTCCAAGCGGGCTGGCAAATAAGCCGTGAAAACGCGGATCAATCTCGCCTTGAATACAGTGCGGCAAACCCGGCTTCAAGCCTCGCCCGCCAGCCTGCGGGCATCGGGCGCGGTGTGTTCGTGACGGTGGGCGCGTTTGTGGGCGTACATGGAGCGGTCCGCCGCATGCAATGCTATTTCGATATCCTCGACACTGGCGAAAGCCGCGGCTCCGACGCTGGCGCGCAAGTTGATGAGTGCGCCGCTATCGGCCAGGCGCAGGGAAGGTGCGGTAGCGATGATTTCCTGGATGCGCGCACCCGCGGTGTTGGCCACGGCGCGCGGCATCACCACCAGGAATTCATCGCCACCCATGCGGTAAAGCTTGTCGGAGGGCCGCAAGCCCGCGCGCAGGACTGATGCAAAGTGCCGGAGCAGCGCATCGCCGTGTTTGTGACCATATTGGTCGTTCACTTCCTTGAGGTTGTCCATGTCGAGCGCCACCACAACGCCAAAACTGCCTTTGGCGTCATCGAGCCCGGTACCCTCGTTGAAAGCGCGCCGGTTGTAGGCGCCGGTCAACGCATCCAGATAGGATTCCCGCAGCAGTTGTTCGTGGGCCACGCGCAATTCCCGATGCGCATTGTCAATCTCACGGCGCGTGTCCTCGAACAACACCAGCACCATGCCGAAGGCCAACAACATGCAGAGGCTGAGGTCGAGATAGTTATTGGGTCCTTCCATCAGGGCGCGCAGCTCCGAGTTGATGTGCACCTGCGGCATGACCGCGTCCAGCAATGCCAGCAAATAGACGAGCCACAGCGCCAGCGTGGCGGCCAGCACGATGCCGGTCACGCGCGTACCCAGACTGCGGCGTGAACGCGGCAGCGTCAGCATGGCAACCGCACAAAATGCATATACGACCACATTGCACAGCCCCTGCCAAAAGACGAGTGCCTGTAACGTGGATGAAAATATCAACGACACCAGCGTGTAGCCGCCAACGCCGGCCCACAACCAGCGGATGAAGCCAAAGGACGGATGCGCCACGCCTTTCAGGTAAAGCAGGCTGCCGCGCAGCAGCAGCACCAGAAAAGCCAGCTTGCCGAACTGATAAACGAAGTAGCAAAGACCGGTCCACCCGGAGTCGATATCCTTGCCGAAGAAACTGGGCAGCAGGCTGTTGCGAACCACCAGCGCGGCGAGCGCCGCGGCAAATACGATCCAGGCATTGCTCCAGGCATAGAAATACGGCCGCCGTACCGCATGTCGCCGCAGCAATACGAACAACACCACCAGCAGAATGATGGCCGCCAATTGGCTGACGAGGCCAAAGTAAAGCAGCACCTGCATGCTTATATCGTTCGCCCCCAATACCGACTCCTTGCCCTGGATGCGAATGCGCCGTGGAGAATTTGATGCAAGCTAATTTGGCGCTTGCATAATGATGCCCCTGACATAATCCGGCTACAAGACCGCCAGTCGGTACAATCATACCGCCCATATCCCGCGAGCCATCGCCACTGGACAGCGCAACCGCGACTGTGCACACTTCGCGCGGCTGCATGTGGTGAACATAAGGTAGCTTTGCGAGTCCGCGAGAGTAGCGGCTCGCCAAGAGACCGGGAGGCTTGATGGCGATTGCCACCATGACGGGTACGCTTGTACCCAGCCGCAATGTGGGTCTGCTGGTCAAGGCGGAACTCACCAACCTTCTCTATCACAATGCCCGCGGCACTCACTTGGCGGCACTCTTGGCCGCCCTCCTTCTGGTCGTCCTGTTCCGGGAAACAGCTGTCAGCCGCCTGGTCATGGCGGCATGGCTCGCCTGCATGCTGGCTGTGGAAGTGGGCCGCGGACTGCAGAACCGTCGCTTCCGCCATCAGTCCATCGAAATTCCCTTTGCACGTTTGTGGGAACGGCGCTTCCTGGCCGGCAACCTGCTGAGCGCCTGTGGTTGGGGACTCGCGGCCATAGTGCTGTTTCCGGCTGGCGACGTGGCGCACCAAATGTTCCTGACCCTCATCATCATGGCAGCGTGCGCGGTGGCCATGCCGGCGCTGGCGCCCTGTCTCAAGGGTTATCTGGTTTTCCTGCTGGTGGCGGCGCTGCCGCTGGTGGCCAGGCTGGTGTTCTCTTTCGGTGAAATCCAGCTTACCGCCGCGGTGCTGGCCTGCGTCATGATGGCGCTGCTGCTGCGCATGTCGCTGAGCATGCAAAAGCGTCTGGTCGAGCAGTTGAATACGCGCTTCGCCTTCGCGGATATCGCCGACGAGTTGCGCAACGAGATGTCCGACCGCAAGCGCGCCGAAGAGCAACTGGTACGGTTGGCGAATTTCGATTCCCTCACCGGTCTGCCGAATCGCACACAATTCGAGCAAAAGCTGGTCAACGCCATCAAACGTGCGCGCCGCGGTGACGTGCAACTGGCGGTGCTATTCATGGATCTGGATCGCTTCAAGCACATCAACGATTCGCTCGGCCATCAAACCGGCGACGAAGTATTGAAGCGCGTGGCGCAGCGTCTCAAGCGCTGTACCGGTGACCGCGACACCGTGGCGCGGCTGTCCGGCGATGAGTTCATCATATTGGTGGAGCATGTCATGCAACGCGACGAGATCGAGCAGTTGGCGGAACGTATCCTCAGCACCGTCGCGCGCCCCATGCTGCTGGACGAGACTGAATTGCGCGTCACCTGCAGCGTGGGTATCACGCTGTTGACCACCGACAGCCCGGATACCAAGAGCCTGCTGGCCAACGCCGATACCGCCTTGTACCGCGCCAAACATCGCGGCCGCAACAGTTACCAGTTCTTCACCCCGGACATGCACGAAGCGGTGCTCAAACGATTGAAGCGCGAGGTGGAATTGCGCAAGGCCTTGAGCCGTGGCGAACTGGCACTGCATTATCAGCCGTTGTTCGATATTCGCAACGGCCGGCTCATGGGCCTGGAAGCACTGCTGCGCTGGTACAGCGTGGAATTCGGCCTGGTGCCGCCTGCGGAATTCATCCCGTTGGCCGAGGACACCGGGCTCATTATTCCCATCGGTGAGTGGGTACTGCGCGAAGCCTGCAAACAGGCGGTGCACTGGCGCGAGATTTGCGGCGCCGATTTCCACATGGCGGTGAACCTGTCGGCACGCCAATTCACTGCGCCGGATCTGGCGAGCGTGGTGGGACGCATTCTTGGCGAAAGCGGTCTGCCGGCCCAGGCGCTGCTTCTGGAAATCACCGAAAGTGTGGCGCTCTCCAATGAGAGCAACAATCTGGACGAGTTGCGCAAACTGCGCGGTATGGGTATCCAACTGGCGCTGGATGATTTCGGCACCGGCAATTCCTCGCTGGGTTATCTCAAGCGCTTCCCCATTGACGTACTCAAGCTGGACCAGAGTTTCGTGCGCGACGTGGCCATCAGCCGCGAGGACGCCGCAGTGGCGCGCGCTACCATATACCTCGCCAATTCCCTCGGCCTGCGCGTGGTCGCGGAGGGCGTGGAAAATGAAACCCAACTGCAGTGGTTGCAAGCACAGAATTGCGAACTGATTCAGGGTTTCCTGCTGAGCGAACCGCTCGACGTGCAGGCTTGCGAGCAACTCATCATGAACCGTGCCTGGGTCAGCCAGTTGCCCGTTTCGGAAAAGGTGAATTGATCCCGGCGGCCTGTGAACCGCGTTGCCCCTAAACCCGTCTGCTACCATGCACCCATGTACCCAGCCATGAGCATCCGCCGCTGATGGGCGCCTTCCATGACCTGTTGAAATCCATCGAGCCGTATCTGACGCAATATGGCTATTCGGTGATTTTCCTGGTCATTGTCATCGAGAGCTTTGGCATACCCGCGCCCGGACAGACGCTGCTCATCGCCGCGGCATTATTGGCGGCGCACGGCAAACTCAATCTCACCCTGGTGTTGCTCACGGCATTCCTGGCCGCGGTCATTGGTGACAGCCTGGGTTACTGGATCGGTTATCTGGGCGGGCGCCGCCTGATTCTGCGTTTTGGAAAATACCTGCACATCGGCGAAACCCAGGTACGGAACATGGAGACCGCGTTCACGAAGCACGGCGGCTGGTTCGTGACTTTTGCGCGTTTCTTTGAAGTGCTGCGCCAGGTAAACGGCATCGTGGCCGGCACTGCCGGCATGCGCTTCCGGCGCTTCCTGCTGTTCAATGCCGCGGGTGCATTGCTATGGGTCGGTGTATGGGGCCTGGGAACTTACCGTCTGGGCCGGCATCTGCAAAAGTATGCCGGTTATTTCGACGAGGTCAGTCTGTATTTCATCGTGGCGCTGATCGTGCTGCTGCTGGCGCTGTTGCTATACGTCCTGCGCCGCCACTGGCGCAAGCGCGCCCTGTAACACGGCGTTCCTGGGCTATACTTTCGGCACGCCAAAGCTTCGTTGGAAACGTGCCATGAAAAAACTCATCATTGCGTGCTGCACCGTCCTGTTGCTGGCCGCCTGCTCCAAGACCCCGGACAAAACCGTCGCCCTGCAAACCGGCATTCCAGCGACCAACCAGACCATTATCAAACAAGTGGTCAAGCAGCTCGCGATTGCCTGCATAGGCCTGAACCAGAAGTCCTATGATGTAACCAACTGGCATGCCACCATGGCTTCCAACGGCGGCAATCCCTACAACTATCACACCGAGACCTGGGGCTGGAACAAATGGATCGAGGTGACGGTGGAAGTGCGCCCCACCGCCCGCGACCTGCCGCAGGAATGGAACGCCCGCGGCCAGGTGCTGAAATACGATATCGGCGGCAATCCGCAGCCGGGCGTGCTTGGCAAGACCGCGTTGTCGCAGCTCATGTGCGGCACACTGCCGGTCAGCGACGATCCCGATAATCCCGACACGTTCCTGGCAGTGCCGGAAATGCAGGTGCTGGACCAACTGAAGTAACGCAGCCGGCGGGCCGTCATCGCCGGCGCCAGCCAAGCGTTATCTTACGTCGCATGCAACAAAATCTTTCGGCTTTATCAACGGGCAGTGCGCATGCCTAAATACTCAAAACTGCTGATCGCCACGCTGGCCGCCGTCGGCGTGAGCCTGTTCGGCGCAGCCGTACCGGCTCAGGACTTCGCATCCGCCGCCGCGACCAGCACGCCCGTGGCAAACACCGCGCAGACCGAATCGGCCGGCAGTGCGGTGCTGGCTGTGGGCAACGTCATTGATACCGCCGCCAATGGCAGCCGCCGTCAACTCCAGGATGGGGATTACGTGTATTTGGGCGACGCCATCAGCACCGGCGACGACAGTTACGCCGACCTGAATTTCGAGGATGGCGGCCGCATGCTGCTGCGCCCCGATACCGATTTCCAGATTCAGCAATACCATTACGATCCCGCCGCTCACAATTACGCCCTGGCGCCGCCTGCAGAACCCGAGTCCTACGCGCAAACTGGTCCCGCGCCTGCGCCTGCCTCGCCGACACCGGTCACACCGTCACCTTCCGCGTCGGCGCCCGCGCAACAGGAACATGAAAGCGCTTTCTTCCGGCTGATCAAGGGCGGTTTCCGGGCCATCAGCGGTTTCATCGGCCACGCGGAGCACCAGGATTACGCCGTGGAAACGCCCGTCGCCACCATCGGCATCCGCGGCACCGGTTACGAAGTGCGCTACTGCGACAGCGGCTGCCCGGCGGGCGAACAAGGCCTTTATACCGGCGTCGGCAAGGGCGCCATCGCGGTGCGCAACCAGGCTGGCGAGAGCGTCACCACGGCCGGTCATTTCGGATATGTACAGAATCGCCGCTCAACGTTCCGGCACCTGCAATACCCGCCGCGCGCCTTGCAGCACATGCAACTGCCCATGCGTTATCGCGCCCGCGACCAGCGCAATTTCCGCCGTATCCAGCAACACCGTCAGCAACGTTGGCAAAATACCGCGCACTACCGTTCGCATGGCGGGCAAAACATGCGTGCGCAACGATATCCGCGCCGCGCCGAGAACAGTCTGCATGAAGCCGGGCCAAACCGGCGCGCCGACCAGATGAAGCGCGCATCAGAGCGGAAAGCGCAGCAACGGAAAAGAAAGAAACGCCCACCGGTCCGGCGGCATCACGAAGGATGAGCTTACTGATGCCGAAGGAGCCTCCGCAAACGACCTGTCCGAGCTGCGGTTCACCTACCCCCGCCGCCAGTCGTTGCAGTCACTGCGGCGCGCCCTTGCGTGCATCTGCCGCCGGCAAGTTGATGTCCACGGAAGTCTCGGGCGCGGATTACGGCATCTACCTGCTGTCCGTGCCGGTGGTCGCGAGTGTGTGTCTGTTGATCGTGGCGCTGGCGGCGCATTCAATCGCGGGTTTCATCTGGGTCCTGGTGCTGACCGCGCTCATCACCGCGGGCTTCGCCGCCGGTGAAATCTTCCAGTCGCCCAAAGCCTGGGAGTCGGGCAGTCCGCTGAAACCCATGTTCGGCTGGCTGGGATTCGTGGCGGTATTGTGGCCGCTGGGTTATCCCGCCTATCTGCGCGAACGGCGGCGTTACCACCTGGGGAACTGGCTGATCGGTGCGGTGATTATCGAAATACTATTCGTCGCCGGCGCAATTCTCGCCGCCGTGATTATCGCCACCGGTTACGGCAAATTGTCGCCCCAGCAGCAGGCCGCGGAGCGCCAGAAAAATCCGGTGCCGCTCACCGCCGATCCGCGCTGGATGCCGGACGCGGACGATCTGCGCCTGGTAAAAAGTGCGTATCTCGACAACTGCCAGCACAAGACCGTGGAACAGGAAGTGAACGGATTTTTCGCCTCGCCCCGCTGGGAAGCCGGTGCCACCTCCGACGGGCGTGACTTCGTGAACGTCAACGGCGTCGTCACCTACCAGGGCAAATCCGCCACCGCCGTATTCCAGTTCCTCATGGACAAGGACAAGCGTGGCTTCAAATACCACGCCTTCACCATCAACGGCGTACCGCAGTCCATTTATGTCGCAGCCTGGACCCTGACGCAGATGTGCGCCAGTTGAGCCGATATCCACACTCTTTATTAAGGCTTGTGCTCGTGCGACATCAGGGTAGTGCCGGCCTGCAGGTAATCCGCCTCCGCCAACTGGCTGGCCAGCGTCTCCAGGTCGGTACCGAAATAGCGCAGCAATTCCGCGACCGGATCCGGGAATTCCTCCGCCAGCACGCTGGCGAATTCCACACCCAGTTGCAATGCGGCAGCCTCGCGAGCGTCTGCCTGCCAATAAAGAGCTAGATCCGGAATGGCGAAACTGTTGACGGCGGCCCGCTCCTGGCCCCGGCGCGGCCGGTGTCGGCTCCAGGCGAGGATCAAGTCCGCACGCCGCTGAGCCTGTTTCAATCCGGGACCGCTGAGCAGTTGCGCGTACGCGATGGTGTCGAGTTCCCCTTCTAGGTGCAACGTGGTGGGCACGCTCAACACGGGCGCGTTCACCCCGGGCAAGCGGACCCGCCCGGCCTGTCCCCAGAATACACCGACCGCCTCAATCTGTGCCGCACCGCTGTCGAGCAGTTCCAGTACCGCGGAGTAGGTGACGCTGCCCATGCCGATGATCCGGTCAATGGCCGGTGTAGGCGCGGGAACAACTTTGCCGCCAGTTCCAGTCGGCGATATACGCCTGCACCAGCGCGGCCGCGTTGCGCAGGTACAGCAGGTTTTCGGCGTTCGCATGGGCCGCCGAATACGTGAAGTTGTAGGAACCGGTTATCAGGTCGGTGCCGTCAATGATCATGACCTTGTTGTGGGCAATGCGTACCGAGTCGTCAATCCAGACCTGGATACCTTGCGCGGCGATCATGGCTGCCACCGGTTTGTGGTGCTGATAACTCTCGGCATCGGTCTTGTCGAGAATCACGCGCACGTCCACGCCGCGGGCTTTGGCCGCACCCAGTGCCGCCAGGATGCGCCGGTCGCTGAAGCTGTAAGCCTGCACCAGAATACTGTGCCGAGCCGCCGCCAGGACTTGCAAGATCAAGGCCTGACCGCCGCCGTCCGGCGAAAAATCCACAGTCGCTTGAACGCCGGTCAGGGAAACCGTGGTTTGGGGCGGACGCGGTTGCGAGCAGGATTCTGCCAGGACCTGGTGCCGGGCATGATGTCGCGCCAATACCGGCGTGGGTACGGCCAGCATCGCCAGCAACACAAAACACACAGCGGACTTTCCCGCACTTGGCTGCACAAACATGCCCCGGCGCGTGCCGATGAAACCGAAACTTGCACCTGTATGCACACTCATGTGGGAATGACATCTCTGAAACGATGGTATGTCAGTTACTGTTCCAGCGCCGGAAGATCAGGCTGGTGTTGATGCCGCCAAACGCGAAATTGTTGCTCATGAGGTGCTCGACTTCGAGCTGACGACCGTCGCCGGTCAGATAATCCAGTTCCGCGCAGGCTGGGTCCGGGTTATCCAGATTGATGGTGGGCGCAAACCACTTGTCCCGCATCATCTCGATGCTCAGCCAGGCTTCCAGCGAGCCGCAGGCACCGAGGGTATGGCCAAAATAACTTTTCAGCGAGCTGATGGGCATGCGCTTGCCGAACACTTGGTGGGTGGCGACGGATTCGGCAATGTCGCCGCGCTCGGTGGCAGTGCCGTGGGCATTGACGTAGCCGACCGCCTCCGGCGGCAGGCCCGCGTCTTCCAGCGCCAGTTGCATCACCGTGATCATGGTTTCCACCTGTGGCTGGGTGATATGCGAACCATCGGTGTTGCTGCCGAAGCCGGTTACTTCCGCATAGATATGCGCGCCGCGCTGCCGGGCGTGTTCCAGTTCCTCGAGAATCAGGGTGGCGGCACCCTCGCCAACCACCAAACCGTCGCGGTCACGGTCGAAGGGACGCGGTGTAATGTGGGGCGCGTGGTTGCGCGTGCTGGTCGCAAACAAGGTGTCAAACACGGCGGTGGGGCCGAGACTCAATTCCTCGGCGCCACCGGCAATCATCACCGTCTGCTTGCCGTATTTGATGGTTTCATAGCCGTAGCCGATGGCCTGGCTGCCCGAAGTACAGGCGCTGCTGCACGGGATGATGCGACCGGTGATGCCGAAGAACAGGCTGATGTTTACCGCGCCGGTGTGACTCATCATCTGCACGTAAGTATTGGAAGTCACGCCGCGCAAACTGCCGGTGGCGGCCATGCTGCCAAATACCACGGTCGGTGCCGCGCTGCCGGCGCACGCCCCATACGCGATTCCGGTACGGCCGGAAGTGAGCACCGGATCCGCGCGCAGACCGGCATCTTCGAGGGCCAGTTCGGTAGCGCGCGTGGACATGACCGCCACCGGGCCCATGCTGCGCATGCTCTTGCGATTATATTGCGGCGGCAAATCGAACGCCGCCACGGGCGCGGCAAGCTTGGTGTTGAGATCCGTATAAGCAGACCATTCCTGCATGTATTTCACGCCGGAACGGCGCGCGCGCAGATTCGCACTGATGGTTTGCCAATCATGGCCGAGGGCCGTGAGGCCGCCCATGCCGGTCACCACTACGCGGTGAAACACTACCTACCTCCCCGGGGAAACAGCAGCAGCACCACTCGGTATCCGGGTCTGACTGCGCGGCGGCGGTGACAGCTTGAGGGTTGGTTTCGAGACATCAATGCTGCCGGCGATTCGCCTGCCTCGAACGAATATAAAGACGATACTTCCGGGTTTACCAAATAGCAATGCGGCCCAAAGCCGCGCTCAAACGGCTGGGACGGGCGTGGCTAGCAGCTTTTCGATGATGCGTTGCACATCCCCCACTGTGCGCACGCCTTTGAAATCTTCCGGGCTCACCTTGCGGCCGGTGATTTCCTGCAGCCTGATCACCATATCTACGGCATCAATGCTGTCCAGATCCAGGTCCTCGTACAAGCGTGCGTCCGGAGTGATTTTGGCGGGATCCAGCTCGAACTGTTCCACCAGTGTGTCCTTGAGCGTTTGAAAAACGTCCTGCACAGGCATGCGTATCTCCCTGGTGGATGCGGACTAAACCGAAATGGACTTTGCCATATTCCGCAGCCGATTTGAATACTGACGAACCTAAATCAGGCGGGCTGCCAGAACAATCGGCTTGCGCATCCCCATCCATCAAAGCCGCACGGATTCGGATGGAACAATGTGCCGAATCCATTGTGCGCCGGTCAGGCCGATGGGTGCGGTGCAGCGCCGGGCAGGCCCAATAATTCCGGGATGGTGACGCACTCCAGGCCTTTTTCGCGCAAGCCCTGCAGGATCAGGCGCACGGCTTGCGCATGAATGCCCGGCCGGCGCCGGCCGGGTAAATCGTGGCCGTCGTGCAGCAGCACAATGTCGCCGCCACGGATGCGCTTCAGCACCCGCCGCGCGATGCGTTCTGGATCCGACAGGCGTGTGTCGTGGCTGTGCAATGACCAAGCCACCAGGGTCAGGCCGCGTTGCCAGACCGCACGCGCCAGTTCGCTGCTTTTGAGACCGATCGGCGGACGATACAGCACCGGTAGCGCGGAACCGGTCAGCGTGGCAATCGCCTGTTCGCCACGCGCAATCTCCTGCGCATGCCGCTTGTGGAAATAAAAGTTCTGCCAGCGCGAATGCCGCCATGAGTGATTGCCAAGCACATGACCCTCGGCGAGGATGCGCTGGCCAAGCGCCGGCTGCGCAACCAGCGCTTGGCCGATGACAAAGAAGGTGGCGCAGGCGCCGGCCTGGGCAAGTGCATCGAGTATCAGCGGCGTCATCTCCGCATCCGGGCCGTCGTCAAAACTCAAGGCCACGCGCTTGCCATCGCGCGGGCCGTGGGTGACGGTGGGATAAAACAGGCTGGAACCCGGCCGGGCGATGCCGTTCGTTACCAGCAGAACCAGCAAAACGGCGATCACGCCCGGCAGCAACACCGGCCAACCGAATACCAGCACACCGATTGCCGCCAGCACGATATAAATCAGACTGAGGTTGCGCAGATTCCAACGCAGCCAGCGTAGCCTCATTTTTGGAACCGTCATCGGGGTTGCTGCTTGATCCATCGCGTTCGCCGCACCGCGTATCGGTTTTGTCAGCCGCCAATATGATAATGCGGCAGCGCGCGACTGTGTTCGTCGTGGATCAGGGTTGGTCGCAGCAGCGTCTGCTTGCGCCATTGCTTCGCCGCAGTCATGCGCCAGCACTCGATGTCAAACGCCGTGCTGCCGCCGTGTGCGGCGACGGCCAACTGCCAGGCTGGTTCAACGTGCGCATGCATGAAAGTCCAGCCATCGGAAATAAATGGCAAAGTCAACCTGAAGCTGCCGGCTTGCAGGTCAAAGCACGCGCTGTGCAAACTGTCCCAGAGCGATATACCGGCCGCCTTGGCGGCCGCTTCTTTCAGCGTCCACAAAGTATAGAAGGCCGCCTGCCGTTCCGCGTCCGGCAAGGTTTCCAATTGCCTGGCTTCGGCGTCCGGGAATATCCGCGCGGCATGCTGCAGCGCAGTACGCGCACGCGGCCACTCGATATCCACTCCGATACGCACAGACGACAAGGCAGCCGCGAGCATATCGCGACAATGACTCAGGCTGAGGTGCGGCGCGCCGTGGTGGTAACGAACGCCGCCCAGCTTATCGGTACGTAACGCCGCCGCATCGGCGTGCCCCAATCTGCGCGTCAATGCCGCCAGCAGCAAGGCGCGTCCCATCAGCCACAGATGCCGGCGCCGCGCACTTGTGAATGTGCGGTAACGGTCCTGTTCCAGAGGGTACAGACGTGGCAGCAGATCCCATTCCAGTTGCGCCTGGGTGCTGACCGTGAAGTCCATGAGCATGATCTGGATGTCAGAATGCACACGTTCTCCTTGACCGGCCGCGGGCGTCCGCGAACAATAGCACAGTCACAAATTGCCGGTGCGCGAATGCAAATCACGATAGCGTCGGTCGCGCTGCTGGCCGCCGGCATGGCGGCATGCACATGCCAAACCGCACGCGCGGATGGTGCGCCGGCATCCGCCGGCGAGACCACCCACATTGAACTGGGCGTGGGCATTGCCGGAGCGCATTTCGCCGACTATCCGGGTTCATCCCGCTATTGGAATTTCCTGCTGCCGATCCCGTACATCACACTGCATACCCCGCGCCTGGATGCCAATCGGGACGGCGTGCATGGAAAATTGCTGTGGGGAAACCACTGGTCGCTGGATGTTGATTTCAGCGCTTCGGTGCCGGTGAACTCGTCGCGCGATGTCGAACGCGAGGGCATGCCGAATCTGGGCTGGATCGGCGAAACCGGCCCGATTCTCACCTACCACGCCTGGCACGATGAGCGCAGCGGCTTCAGGCTGGATCTGAAATTGCCGGTGCGGATTGCGGTCAGTACGGATGGCTGGGCGCTGCACCACCGGGGCTGGGTCGCGGAGCCTGGGATTGAACTGGCGCGCGACTGGGGCCGCGGAGAGGATCGCTATCACGCAGATCTCAGTTTGGCGTCGCTATATGCCACCAGCCAGTACTTTGATTACCTGTATGGCGTGGCACCGCAGTATGCGACGGCGACGCGCCCTGCCTATCAGGCGGGTAGCGGCCGCGGCGGATACCGGCTGTCGCTCGGTTTCAGCTTGCACCGCGGCGACATGGTGTACGGCGCGTTTTTCCGCTACATCAATCTGGGCGGCGCGAGCTTCAACGCCAGTCCGTTGGTGAGCCAGCACCACCAAACCGCGTTCGGATTCGTGGTGGCCTGGGTGTTCCGGAAAATTGACCAGTGAACTTGCGGTTGCATGCCAAGCGCAGCAGTCATGCTAGATTGGCCGGCATGATCACGTGGATTGAGTCGCAATAGGCAGGACATGACCGGGAGCAGCCGCGGGTGATTCAGATCGAGGATTTGAGTTTCCGGTATCCGGGTGCGGAGCGTGATGCCGTGCGAGAATTGTCGCTGCAAGTCCGGCAGGGCAGCCTGTTCGGCCTGCTGGGTCCGAATGGCTCGGGCAAAACCACCCTGATCTCGATTCTGACCGGGTTGCTTGCGCCAAGCTCTGGGCAAGTGCGCATAGACGGCAAATCACTGCCCTCACAAGCCCGCGCGGTTCAACGCTTCAGCGCGCTGGTGCCGCAGGAATACGCTTTTTATCCGCGTCTCAGCGTCACGGAAAATCTGCGGTTCTTCGCCCGCGCGCTGGCGGTCCCGGCCGCCGACCTGCCTGCCCGGCTGCTGGAAGCGTTGACGGTGACCGGACTCGGGTCCTTCGTTTCTACCCGTGCCGAGCATCTGTCCGGCGGACTCAAGCGGCGCCTCAATCTGGCCATCGGACTCCTGAACCGGCCGCGCCTGCTGTTCCTGGACGAACCGACCGTCGGCATTGACCCGCAATCGCGGCATTTCATATTGGAAGCGATCAAGCGCATCAATTCTGAAGGCACGACCGTCATTTACACCTCACACTACATGGAAGAGGTGGAAATGCTGTGCGACGAAATCGGTGTGCTGGATCAAGGACAACTGCTGGCGCACGGTACGCTCACACAATTGCTGAACAAGAACGCAGACCGTACGCTGTCGGTAAGTCTGGCTTCGGCGCCCACCGCGCAACAATGCACCGCCTTGAGCGTGATTCCCGGTCTTGAAATCGCCAACAATGAACTGCGCCTGGCGCAGTGTGCGGAGATTACCTTCAAGCGCCTGATTGGGTTGCTGGCGAACCAGGCCCTGGAGATCAACCGCGTGCAATACGGCTGCGGCAATCTTGAGGAACTGTTTCTGCAGCTGACCGGCCGGCAATTGAGGGATTGAGATGCGACTGTTCGCACTCATCAGAAAAGAATGGATGCTGTTGCTGCGCGACTGGCACGCGCTGCTGTTGCTGTTCGCCATGCCGGCGGTGTTCATCCTGGTCATGTCGCTGGCTCTGCAGAACAGGTTTGCGCAGCAGCAGGGAGTCAGCATCCGGTATTACCTGGTGGACGAGGACCACAGCCCGGCGAGCGAGCGACTGATCGGGGAACTCGCCAACGCGAAGGGATTCAAGACCCTGACCGCGGATGCGCCCGCGGCAGAACTGCCGGATCGGGTCCGCGCCGGCCGGGCACAATTCCTGGTGCGCATCCCACATGGTTTCAACAAGAACATGTTGAGCGCGTCGCCGTTGCCGGTGCAGATGCTGGCGGGCCCGGATGTCGAGCCCGCCGTGTACAAACTTTTCGAAGCTTCATTGCGCGAGGCTCTGGTGCGGGTGTACCTGCAGCAGACCCTGGCACCCATGAAATCGCTATCGTCCAGTTCCGATTCCGCCGGGACGGCGGAATTGAATCTCGATGCTGCCGGCAAATTGTTGCACGATGAATCGCTGTATCTCGCCGACGGTCAAAATCAGCGGCCGTCTTCAGTACAACAGAATGTGCCGGCCTGGTTGCTGTTCGCCATGTTCTTCATCGCCATTCCACTTTCCACCACTTGGGTGCAGGAGCGTCAACAGGGCACGTTTGCACGCTTGCGCAGCATGGGTCTCGGCGCCGGCAGCATGTTGCTGGGCAAGTTGCTGCCGTATCTCGGCATCAACTTGCTACAAGTGGCAGTGATGCTGGGGATCGGCATCGTCGTGGTGCCGTGGTTCGGCGGCGACCGGCTGACGCTGGGCCACGCACCGCTCGCGCTCGGTCTCATGGCCTTGATGGTAAGTTTTGCCGCGGTGGCCTATGCGCTGCTGATCGCAAACCTGGCCTCCACCAGCGAGCAGGCCACGATTTTCACCGGTGTGGCCAATCTGCTGATGGCGGCGGTGGGCGGTATCATGGTGCCGCGTTTCCTGATGCCGCCGCTGATGCAAACCCTGAGTCACTATTCGCCCATGGCCTGGGGCCTGGACGGTTTTCTGGATGTGTTTCTGCGTCAGGGCGGCCTGCGCGCGGTGGCGCCGCAGGCATTGTATTTGTTCGGGTTCGGCCTCGCCTGTCTGCTGCTGGCAGGACTGCGGCTCGGCATACGCAAACGGAAATAAACGATATGGACCGCGAATTACTCAAGCTCGAACTCAAACGCATGATTATCGCTGAATGCCAGAAGAACCTGACGCCCGAGCAGATTCCGGATGACGCCATTCTCATCGGCAGCGCTAGCGGACTGGATTTCGATTCGCTCGATGCCTTGCAGATTGCGCTCGCGGTCAAGCAAAAATACGGCAAGCGCATAGACGGCAACCAGGGCACGCGCGCCGCTCTGACTTCCATCAACACTCTGGCGGATTTCATCCTCACGGGCGCCCTGCCCTGAAACGCGCATGACCGGCGCCTGCGTACGCGGTGTGGGATTGAGTTGTGCGCTGGGTGCGGACGCGGAAACCTGCGTGGCCGCCATGCTGCACGAGACGGTACGGCCTTCGGAACTGCGGCTGGAAAGATTGTCCGAATCCCTGCGGATGCCGTATTACCGCATGCCGGATCGCGGCGAGCTGTTTGACAGCGGACGCATGCAACGGCTGCTGCCGCCGGTGGTGCACGCGGCAGTGGCACAGGCCGGACTGACCGCAGTGGAAATCTGCAAACTGCCCTTGTTCATCGGTTCTTCATGTTTTTCCATCGGCGAGTCGGAAGCGCGCTACTCAAAAGCTCTGGCCTTGGAATCGCCGGATGCCATGCCTATGTCCGTGTGCGGCTACCAGGATATCGCCAAGCTTGTGCAGCAGACACTCGGCTGTGAGGGCGAAACCTATACCTACAACACCGCCTGCACCGCGTCCGCCAACGCCATGTTGGGCGCCTTGCGCATGCTGGAACTGGGCTGGCACCGGCAGGCGTTGGTGGTGGGCGTGGAACTGGCCAACCTCACTACCCTGGCGGGATTTTCCGGCTTGCAGATCATCGCCGAAACGCTGCGGCCATTCGATGCGAAACGCGCCGGTCTGGTGCTGGGCGAAGGCATCGGTGCGGTGCTGCTGTCGGCGGAGGAGAGCGTGAATGCTCCGCGCATCCGCGGCGGCGCCAGCAATTGCGACACCTTCAGCGTGACCACCGCCAACCCGGACGGCAAATCCGTGGCGGCGGTGTTGCAACAAGCGCTGCAACAGGCGCAGGTGCAGCCGCAGCAGGTGCGCGGCATCAAGGCGCATGGCACCGCGACGCCCATGGGTGACACCGCCGAAGCGCTTGGCATACGGAAGATTTTTACCAGCACCCCGCCAGTGTGCGTACTCAAACCCTACCTCGGCCATACGCTCGGCGCTTGCTGCGTCAACGAACTGGTGTTGTTTGCCGGCGCCTTGCAGCAGGGAATCCTGCCGGCCACCCCCGGATTCGAAGCGCCCGATTCCGCATTTGAACTGCAACCGATCAAACATGCGGTTGCGGCACCCGACGGCTGCTATCTGCTCAACCATTTCGGGTTCGGCGGCAACAACGCGGTGCTGGTGCTGGAGAAAACCACCCGATGATCTGGGTCGTATCGGTCAGTCATTATTTCCAGCCGCTGAACGAGCCGGCGGCGTTGCCGGCGCTCGATGACGAATTGAAAAATGTCTGCCGCGAACCCTTGCGGCGCATTGACCGTTTCATCCAGTTGGCATTGCTGGGTTCGGCGCGTTGCGCGGCGGGCCGGAGCCTGCAACCGGACTGCGGGATTTATCTCGGTTCCGGTCTCGGCCCCATGAGCAACAACATCGCGACCCAGGAGCAACTGATCCGCGCTGCGCTGATTCCCAAGCCGTTCAACTTCATCAACACGCTGGGCAGCGGCGCCGGTTTCTACGTAGCCCGCAACCTGGGACTGCACGGCCAAAACCTTTTTATTTCCCGGCGCGGTGCGAGTTTCACTGCGCTGCTGACCGTGGCAGCGGCAGATCTGTCACTGGGCGTGGTCAGGCAGGCATTGGTGGGAGTGGTGGAAGAAGCCACGCTGCCGCTCACAGAACACCGGGCGCGGCAGCACTTGCCGGAGGACATGCCATTGGCGGAAGGCAGCCACTGGCTGCTGCTGCAAACCGGAGCCGACGGTCGCGGTTCGCTGGAAGTGCGGCGTTACCCAGAGTATGCGGAGCTGGAGACGTTTCTGAAATCCGCATGGCGCACCGGTGATCGCGTGTGCTGCGCCGGCGACATGGCAAGCCGCGCGGCGCAGATGTTGATGCAGCGGTTTCCCGATGCTGCGCCCGCTGAGAGTCACGTTGCGTTTCACGACAGTCTGGACGCGGCGCGGGTCACCGGATTTGCGGTCAGCCAGCCGCACGCCAGCCTGTTTCTGGTGAACGGAAATTTTGAATGCGGCTGGGAGCTATTTCATTTCCGCGCGTAAGCGTCGGTAAACCTTGGCTTCCCCGCGCGCACAATGCAAAAGCTGATCCGCCAGCAGATCGTAATCCATCGGCATACGGTCCTTGCACATCTTGGCGGCGTGCAGTGCGAAGCGCCGCCACTCGTCGCCGACTTCGGTCAGTTCGCCGGCAATCTCCGTGAGTGCCGGCTGGTTCAGGACGGTTGCGGCTTCCTGCAAGAAAGACGCGTACAAAAACCGGAACCCGGCGCCGCCGGTGCCGATTTCTTCCTGCATGCGCACGATGTGGCCCAGCAGCAGTTTGTTGTGATGTTCCCGGCGCGGGTCCAGCCGGCGTAATTTGCGCGCCACGGTACGGATGCCCCATACGCCGAGGATCGGCACCGGCGTGTACAGCATCATGCCGGTGGTGAAGCGGATCGCCTTGCGGATGGCACGCGCCATGTCCATCTGCGACGGGATGTATTCCGGGTAATACAGCAGGCCCTTGGGCGCCAGCACACCGCGCGTGAAACGCGCTTTCTGCAGGGCCTCGGCATCGCACTCCACCAGGATGTCAATCACCGGGTCGCTGATGAGGTAATTATTGCCGCGCTTTCCATACACCACCAGGTTGTGGGCGTTGAAATGAAAGCGCATGTCGGGCGGGAAATACGACAACCAGTACGCGGACGTTTGTATGCCGACCACTCGCCCCCGGGATAGATACTGATCCAGGGCCTGCATGCCCGCCGCCGGTTGCCTGAAAGTTTCAAAGTGCATCCTGATACCGAGGCGCCGGGTCAGCCCGCGGATGACATGGCCGGGCGGCATGCGGTAGGCGAACAGCGGCAGGCCCCCGAACTTGAGGAACGGCAGATAGGCAAAACTCAGCGCGCCGGAAATGCCGAATGCCATCGGTTCGGAAATGGGCATCTTTTGATGGCGCAAAAGCGCGGAGATCGCGCCGCTTTCGCAATGCGCGCTCTGGCGGTGATCGAAACCGATCTCGATGTCGGCCGCTGCGGCTACCGCGTTCACGGCTGTTCCGGAAGCGCGTCGAGCTGCGCGGGCGTCTTGCCCAGCGCCTCGGCGTAACGCTGTCGGCAGGCCGCGGACAAATTCTGGAACACCCCTGGGCGCAGATGTCGGCGCACCCGCCATTTGAAGAAGCCGGTACTTTGCGCGAGCAGCACCACATCCATGCGTTCGTGATACATGTGATATTCCAATGCCGAGGCCAGTCCCTGGCGCGCGCACTGCCAGGCATTGGCCGCCTGGCGCTGGTATTCCGCGATGGCTTGGTCGAGCACGATTTCTTCGGCTTCCCAGCCGTTGCAGGGCGCCGGTACGTAACGGCCCTGCTCATCCACGGCGTACAAAAGTTTGCTGTGGCCCATGAAGGCTTTGGCATGCTGCTGCGGAACTTCGTCTGTCTTCATGCGGGGCAATCAGTGGTTGGCGTGCGCATCGCACACGGTCAGATGTATCCAGGCGGTGTTGAAGCGACCGCTTTCCGGGACGTAGCACAGCAGACGCTGGCCGGGTTGCAATCGGCCGGAATGGAACAGCTCCTCGAGCATGATATATATGGAGGCGGCACCGGTATTGCCCTTGCTGTACAGGTTGGTGAACCAGCGTTCGAACGGGATATCGAATCCGGCCTTGCACATGTGCTCGTGGACCCGTTCGCGGAAATAGTGCGAAGAGTAATGCGGTATGAAGAAATCAATCTGTTCGGGCTTGAGATTCTTGAGTTGCGCGATCTCGCGCAACGGGCGCTCAACCGTGTAGGGCATGACGTGCTCATTGAGTTGCTTGACGTCCTGCTTGAGCGTAAACACCGAGCGCGGTGCCCACTCCGAGGGCAGGTATTCGGGCCAGCCCTTGAGCCTGCCGTCCGCCAGTTTTTCCGCGCCGCCAAACATGCAGGCCGGCTGTTCGTTGGCGTAGGAACGCTCCACGATCCAGTCAATGCGCAGCGATAACCCCTGCGGCACCGGCTGAGGCTCAACCAGCGCGGCGCCCGCGCCGTCGGACAGCATCCAACGTATGAAATCCTTCTGGAACGCCAACACGCCGTTGTTTTCCAACGCCTCGATCTGCGCGTCGCCCTCGGCCTGGAAATTTCGCGCATGCATCACCACCGACGGAGTTTCCGAACCGGCGCTCACCGCATGTTTGAATTCGCCGCTGGCGACTCCGAGCATGGCGTATTTGAGCGCACTGGTACTGCTGATGCAGACGCCGGAGGTGGATATGTTCTCGCAGGGCGGGATGCCAAGCTCAC
This sequence comes from Gammaproteobacteria bacterium, assembly GCA_049698775.1. Taxonomy (GTDB): domain Bacteria; phylum Pseudomonadota; class Gammaproteobacteria; order Natronospirales; family REEB76; genus REEB76. The sequence goes on along the minus strand of JBAVYM010000025.1, from coordinate 12,243 downwards.
CGTGCACCATGTTGGCATGACTGGGCACCAGTTGATCCGCGAAGGTGGTTCCGCAGGCGAGCAGGTCGGTCTGTTCCAGTTTGAAGTGACCGTTCGCCAGGCCGCGCACCGCGGCCGCGGTCAGTTGCGCATTGGTATGCGTGGCCTTCCCGGTGGCCGGATCAATCACGTAGTAGCGGGTCTTGATGCCGTTGGAACGCAGGATGATGCGGCGCGCGCGCGAGGGCTGGCCGTTAATCATGCCCAGCACCGTTTCCATCTGATCGTTGCCGACCGGAGCGTTGGGCAGGTATGCCGAAAGATTGGTGATGTAGGCCTTGCCTGTCATGCTTGGTTTTGGATCATTCGCCTGACGGTGCGCTGAAATAGTTTTGCTGGGCCGCGATGCGCTTGCGCAGCAGCGGCGCGGCCAGGGTTTTGAGCAGGGCACTGATGGGCAGCAGCGTGATGAGTAATACGATGAGAAACACGATGTAAATCATCACCACCGGCTGGCGCGCCCAGGCGCCCTGCCGGCCGAGTGCGCGCAACAGTGCACCCCAGGCGAGGAAGCTGCGGCGTGCGGCCTTTTCCGTCGCGATCAGGCGCGTGTTGACCTTGACGGCGCCAAGACCGCGCAACAGCTCGGTATCGAGCGGCTGGTCCTGATCCAGAACCTGCGCCATGCGCGCGCCGAAACGCCGGCTGTCGCGGATCTGCTCAGGTTTGATGCCGGCGCGCGGAATCAGGCCGCCGAGCAGAGGCCCTTGTTTGCCGGTCAGCATCCACAACGGCGTGGCCAGGAAACTGCCAATGCTGCCGGCCTCATCCACCAGCACCACGTTGCCGACCAGACGGGCGCCGCAATCGGTCAGCAGTTTCTTGACCCGCTCCTGGGCCATGAGCCACATGTCCCGGCAGCTTATTACCGTGACCACCGGCGTGTCCTTGAGCCACGCGCGCGCCTCGGGACTTTTCAGGAACGCGGTGGTGGGCAGGGACGGAGACAGAAACCACACTTGGTAGCCGAGGATTACCAGATCGAAACGCCGGTTTGCTCCCAACCCCAGCGGTTCCAGCGCGGGCGCCTCGAGATAGATGGCTTCCGGGAAGGTATCGAAGAAGCGCAGTACCGGCCAGGGAAACGGGTAAGGCGTGCGGGGGCGCAACACGAGCTGCTGCAATTCAATATGGCCGGCCTCAACCAAGGGCGCGATCAGGTTCTGAATTACATTACTCAACTGGCCACTGGGCGATGCATAGTGGACAACCAGCACCTGCTTTTTGCCCGGATTGGTCTTCAAACCCATGTTTGCTCGCGCCCGCTGTGTTGACTTCGGCATGGATCCCTCCAGCCGCCGGCCTCCCTTCGCGGCAGTATCGCAGGAAAATCAACCGCCCGGTAGCACATTTACGGGTCCGGCTCTGGTCCGGCGCCACGCGGCGGCACACACGGATTATGCACAGCCCCAAAGCTTGCAGCCGAGGTATTCAGAGCTCAATGCAATCGAATTTTGTGTTGAGCACCACGTCGGCTTCGTAGTCAATGTCCTGCCGGGCAAAACCGAAAAGCTGCAAGAACTCGCGCTTGTAGCCCGCGTAATCGGTGATAGACATCAGGTTTTCGCCGGTAACCCGTGGCCATAATTCGGCGCACGCCTCCTGCACGTCGGCGCGCAATTCGCGATCATCCAGCCGCACGCGGTCCTGCTGGTCGGTGGCGGGCGCCTGGCCATCCTTTCTATAGATATATTCACGCAACAACCGGTTCAGTTGCTCAATCGTGCCTTCATGCAGTCCCTTGTCCTTCATGATCCGGAACACCAGGGAGATATACAGCGGTATGACCGGGATGGCGGCGCTCGCCTGGGTCACAACGGATTTCATTATCGCCACGCGCACGTTCAGTTTTCCGGCCGCGAATCGGACGCGCAGATTCTTGGCGGTGTCCTCGAGATGCTGCTTGGCGCGGCCGATGGTTCCATGCCAGTAGATGGGCCAAGTAACCTGTGGCCCGATGTAGCTGAACGCAAGCGTCGTAGCGTGCTGCGCCAGGACTCCCGCGTCGTTCAGTGCCTCGATCCAGTCAGCCCAGTTCCCGCCTCCCATGACCGCGACGGTGTCATCAATCTCCTGTGCTGTTGCCGGTTCAAAAGAAATGTCAACCAGCGTGTCGCGATCGGTATCAATGGATTTCCCGGTATAGACCTCGCCAATCGGCTTCAGCACGGTGTGAATGACTTCTGCGCCATCCGGCGCGCGGCGTGCGGGTGACGCCAGTGAATAAATGACCAGATCAACCTGGCCGTCCATGTTTTGCTTGATCAGTTCAATTGCGCACGCACGCGTTGCGGGCGAAAACGCGTCGCCATTGATGGACCAGGTCTGAAGTCCCGCCTGCCGTGCGAACTTGCCGAATGCCGCCGAGTTGTACCAGCCGGCGGTGCCGGCCCGGGTGTCCTTGCCGGGCTTCTCGAAGAATATGCCGAGCGTGGCGGCGCCAAATCCGAAGGCCACGGTGATTCTGGCGGCCAGGCCGTAACCCGACGATGCGCCGATGATCAGCACGCGCTTTGGTCCATCCGCGCGCAAGCCCAGGTCCCGGGTGGCACGAATCTGGTCCAGCACGTTCTTCTCGCATCCCACCGGATGCGTGGTGGTACAGACAAAACCCCAGATTCTGGGTTTGATAATCACGCGCGACTCCTCCTGCAAGCGTTGACTCTGCAAACTCCATTCCGGATTGCCGCTGCCTGATGCGGAAACCGCCCGGATGGTTCATTCTATCCTGGGCACGCCGACAGAGATCTGTTGTTTCGAACCGGTTCCGGGCGCTGACTGGCGGGGAATTTTTCGAACCTTTTACAAAACGCCGCACAATCACCGACAATGAAAACACCGTCATGGCCGGTAACCAGGATTCGGGAACCAACCTTGCCTCGCGCAATCATGTCCACCGTCGCAGCGAACGCCGGGACACGGACCAGCCATGACTGATCCCGGTCAACCGGCAAGCTGGCGGCGGCAAGCCGCGGCCAGAATCAAGCGGCACTGGCTGCTCAAGATGCTGGGAACTCCGGCCTGCATGGCGCTGTTCTTCGTCGGTTACTTCTGGCTGCTCAAACATCCGGTATTTCCGGTTACGGTCATGCCCTCAACCGGTTTCGACCGGTTGGTGGGGTTTCATCCCTGGAGCATCGCACTGTATGCTTCCTTGTGGCTTTACATCTCGCTGGTGCCGCTGCTGCTCTACACCCGGCGCGAACTTCTGCCGTATCTAAGCGCGGCCATGATGTTGAGCGTCTCCGGCTTCGTGATTTTCTTTTTCTGGCCGACAGCCGTGCCAAAACCAAACATAGACTGGGCGCAGTATCCTTCCGTCGCGTTCCTGAAATCCGTGGACGCGTCGGGCAATGCCTGCCCGTCACTGCACGTGGCGTTTGCCGTTTTGACCGGCGTATGGTTGCAGCGTCTGCTCAAGCAAATGGATTCACCGGCGATCTTGCGCGTGCTCAACGCCTGTTGGTGCCTGGGGATTCTATACTCGACACTGGCCACCAAGCAGCACGTGTTTCTGGATCTCATCGCCGGTGTGGCGCTGGCCCTGGCGGTCAGCGTGGTGCAGTTGCGGCTCTTGCCCAAACCGCGGGTGCTGCAAGGTGAGCCTGGCTCGGACTGAGCGCCGAAGCCGGGTTCAACCCAAGAAACAAATCTTCTAAAATAACCATGTTCGCTTGCGGCCGGGGAAAATTGGCCATTAAAATGCCGCGCTTCGCACGTTTCCACAGCCTGTGTGGCTCCGCACAGAAGGGTATTGGGGATTGAAAAACCACGGAAGCCACCCGCTGCGGGCAATAGATTGCACTGGATATTTCGGCATTGCCCGTTGGGCAGCCTGGGCACCGGGAGTCAACGGTATGCCGGATTGGCGAGCCTGGCTGGATGGCCAGCTCGCCGGTAATCCCGATGCTCAACCGGACGCAAGCTTCCTGCCGGCATTGATGCGCCGCCGGCTGGATCGGTTCGGACGCATGGCCCTGTACACCGCCTGGACCTGCGCCGAAGGACTGGATTCGATCCGGCTGGTGTTCGCTTCGCGGCACGGCGCACTCGACCGGACCGTGAGCTTGCTTTCCAGCCTGGCAAATCAGGAAGGGGTATCACCCGCGTTATTCAGTCTCTCGGTGCACAACAGCACGGCCGGCCTGTTTTCCATCGCCCGCGGCGACCGCAGCGCCATTACCGCGCTGGCGGCTGGTGCCGACACCCTGTGCATGAGCCTACTCGAAGGCGCAAACCTGCTTGCCGAAGGCGCCGGGCGCGTGCTGGTCTGCTACGCGGACGATGCGGTGCCGGCGCCCTACCGGCCATTCGTGGCGGCCGCAAGCGCGCGCCTGCCGTTTGCCATTTCCCTGTTGCTGGTGCCGGCGGCCGAAGCTTCCGTGCGCTGCCGGCTCGCGCGGCATGCCGGTGCCGCAACGCAAGTCCCGGAAGAAGCATTGCTGCGGTTTTTGGTGGAAAATGCCGCCGCTTCCATCCTTGGCGTGGACCAGCCCTGGCGGCTGGAACGGGGTCCTGATGCCGGCTAAGTTCGATCGCTGGTGGCGCGCGCTGGGCACCGGTTTCTGCTTCGCGGTGTATGGCACGCTCAGCCTGCTGTGCAGCCTGACAGTGCTGCCGGTGCTGATTCTGTGGCCGGGCAGCACCACGGCGCGTGAACGCCGCATCCGCATCGTGGTGAGCTGGTCATTCCGCGCGCTGCTGGCGTGCATCGCGGGTCTGGGACTCGGCCATGTTGAAGTCGAAGGCCGCGAGTGGCTGGCGCAGGCCCAGGGCAAGCTGGTGCTCGCCACCCACCCCATGTATCTGGACGTGGTGGCACTGTTGATGCTGCTGCCGCACGCCGATTGCGTGGTGAAAAACGCCATGTGGCGTAACCCGTTTTACCGGCGTTTCGTGCGGGCCGCGGGTTACATCAGCAATGCCGATTCCGCGGCCCTGATTGACGCCTGCGTAGCCTCGGTGCAACGCGGCCGCACCCTGATCCTGTTCCCGGAAGGCACCCGCTCGGTGCCCGGCGAGCCGCTGCATTTCCATCGCGGCGCCGCGCAGGTCGCGGTGCGCGGCAACTGCGAGATACTGCCGGTGATGATCCAGTGTTCGCCGCCGGCGCTGCTCAAGAACACCCGCTGGTACCAGGTGCCGGACCGGCCGTGGCGATTGCTGGTAAAGTTCTACCCGCCGCAGAAACTCGCGGCGCTCGGATGCCGCGAGGATCTGCCACACGGTGTCGCGGCCCGGCACCTGACCCGGACCCTGGAAGATTTCTTCAAACAACAGCTTGCCAGCCATGAACACACTGATCGAAGAATTGAAACAGCTCATCATCGCCTCGCTTGATCTCGAGGACCTCACGCCAGCCGATATTGACGCGCATGCGCCCTTGTTCGGCGACGGCCTCGGGCTGGACTCGATAGACGCGCTGGAACTGGGTGTTGCGATCCAGAAGAAATACCATGTCAAGCTGGATGCCAATTCGGCCGACACGCGCCAGCATTTTTATTCGGTCGAAAACCTGGCAAAGTTCATCCAGTCACAGCCGCAAACCTGAGAGTCCTCATGCAGCCCGAGACGTGTGTGCGCCGTGAATGGGCCGCGGCATGAATGCGCGAGTTCTGAACGGGGCCGGCGGCAGCCAGATCGCGGCCCTGGATGATCACGGCGTATTGACGCAGACCGCGTTCTGGCAGCGCGTGCACGGCTTGAGCGCGGCGCTGCAATCGCGTGCGGAACAACGCTGGGCGCTTATCTGCGAGGACAGTGCCTGGTTCGCGGCCGGCCTGTTCGCGCTGGCGCACAGCGGACGCACCATCGTGCTGCCACAGGCTCCGCTGGCCGGCAGCCTGGCCGCATCCGGCGCAGAGATTGATGCGGTTCTCACCGACCGGCCGGAGCAGTTTCCCGGTTTCAATCCTCTGGTGACACGTGAACCCGCAGCGGCCGGTTCTGACACGCCGTGCATGCCGAATGATGCAGTACGCGTCGAGTTCTACACTTCGGGCTCCACCGGCGCGCCAAAGTGCGTACCCAAGACATTCGCGCAACTGCGTCTCGAAGTGGAAGCACTGGAACGTGAATGGGGCGCACGCCTTGGTGACGCGCTAGTCACGGGCACGGTGCCGCACCATCATCTTTACGGCCTGCTGTTCCGCATCCTGTGGCCGGTGCTATCCGGGCGCGCGTTCCTGACCAGCCTATGTCTGCAACCCGCAGCCCTGCATACCGCGGCGGCGCGCGGCAAATGCATTATCGTCAGCAGTCCCGCTTTCCTCGGCCGCGTCGGCGACTGTGCCGAACTGCCGCCGGCCGGACAGGTGGCGGTGGTGTTCAGTTCCGGCGCGCTGCTGCCCGATGCGGTGGCGGAAAAACTGGCGCAGGAGTGGGGACACGCCGTCATTGAAGTGTATGGCAGCACCGAAACCGGCGGTGTCGCGTGGCGCGCCTGGTCCGGTCCGCAGCAACGCATTTGGTGGCGTCCCATCAATGGCGTGCAGACCGAACTGCGCACCGAGCCGGCGGGTGAGAGGCTGTGGGTACGCTCCGCGTGGACCTGGCAAGCCGACTGGATGCCGGGTGGCGATCTGGCGCGCCACGGGGAAAACGGCCGCTTTGTGCTGCTGGGCCGCGCCGATGATGTGGTGAAATTCGAGGACAAGCGCGTCTCGTTGAGCGAGATACGCACCCGCTTGCTGGCGCACGGCTGGGTACAGGATGCGCGCCTAGTGTTGCTGCAAAAACGCCGCACCCTGATCGGCGCGGCGGTGATCCTCAATGCCGGGGGCCGTGACATGTTGAACCAATCCGGCAAGACCGCGGTGGCCGGTGCGCTGCGCGCCTGGTTGCGCAACAGCTACGAAGCCATCCTGATTCCACGCCAATGGCGTTTCGTGGATGCGCTGCCCGACAACAATATGGGCAAGATTGAACATGAACACCTGCTTCGCCTGTTCGAGCCGCACGTATGAATAGTTTGCCGGTCATCGTCGCACGCCGCCATGACGCCATTCACAGCGAGCTGGATATCGTGGTGAGCGCCGACAACCCGTGGTTCGACGGCCATTTCCCCGGCCAGCCGATCCTGCCGGGTGTGGTGCAAATCGGCTGGGCGGTGCATTTCGCCTGCGAGTTGCACGGCTTCGATGCCTACGTAACCACGCTTGAACAAATCAAATTCAGGCGTCCGATCCTGCCGGGCGCACAGTTGACGCTGCACCTGATGCCGGAGGCCAGCACTCGCAAATTGCGTTACGAATACCGTGATGCGGAGTTGCGTTACTCGAGCGGTACGCTGCAATTCGGGACCGCGGCATGACATTGCATGCCTGCGCCGTGGTTCCGGTATTCAATCATCACGCGAGCCTCAAACAGATCGTGGCGGCCTTGCTCGCCAACAATCTGCCGGTCATCCTGGTGGATGATGGCAGCAGCGCGGAAACCAAGCGCGCGTTGGAAAAGATTGCGGACGGCAATCCGCAAGTCGAATTGCTGACGCTGCCGGAAAACCGCGGCAAGGGCGTCGCCGCGATGACCGGCATGGCGCGCGCCGGCGAACGCGGTTACAGCCACGCCTTGCACATGGACGCGGACGGCCAGCACAACCTCGCCGATATCCACGCCATGCTGGCGCTGGCCGAGCAACATCCGCAACATCTGATCTCCGGCCTGCCGCAATACGATGATTCGGTACCGGCCGCGCGTTTCTACGGTCGTTACCTCACCCACAGTCTGATATGGCTCGACACGCTCTCGCTGCGTTTGCGCGATTCCATGTGCGGCTTTCGCGTCTATCCGGTCGCGCCGAGTCTGGCGCTCGCCGGGCGCGTGCGCATCGGACGGCGCATGGATTTCGACACCGACATCATGACGCGTTTGTACTGGGCCGGCACCGAAAGCCTATTCCTGCCGACCCGGGTGCGCTATCCCGAGGACGGCCTCTCGCATTTCCGCATGTTGGCCGACAACGCGCGCATGGCCTGGCTGCACCTGCGCTTGTTTCTCGGCATGCTGCCGCGTATCCCCAAGCTGCTGTACCGCAACCTGATGCGCAATCGGCGTCAGCATTGGGCGCACATCGGGGAACGTGGCAGCCTGCTCGGCCTACGCATCATCGGCTTCATGGACCGCGTGCTCGGCCGCCTCATCAGTCACGCCATCCTGTATCCGGTCACCGCGTATTTTTTCATTACGCATCCGCGTGCGCGCCGCGCGTCGCGTCAGTTCCTGTTGGCGGCCGGTGCACGCGCCTCGCTCGGCAACAGTTTCCGCCACTTCATGCAGTTCTCGATATCCATTCTGGACAAGGTGGCCGCTTGGTACGCTCCGACACGCATCCAACTGGCGTTTCCAGAACGCGCGATTCTCTCCGGCGCGGTAGCGAAGGGGCGCGGCGTGTTGTTGTTGAGCGCACATCTCGGCAATCTGGAGCTGGCACGCGCGCTGTCCACGCTCATCCCCGGTCTGCGGGTGAATGCACTGGTCTATACCGGCAATGCGCGAAAAGTGAACGCCATGCTGGAGGAAACCAGCGACGCCTACAACCTGCGCCTCATCCATGTGCAGGAAATCGGTCCGGATACCGCGTTGATGCTGCGCGAGAAAATCGCGGCCGGCGAGGTGGTAGTGACGGTCGGCGACCGCACCCCGGTGACAGAACACAGCCCGGTGGTGCAAGCGGAGTTTCTGGGCCGGTCGGCTGCGTTTCCCTTCGGCCCCTATGTGCTGGCGCACGTGCTGGAATGCCCGGTTTACCTGTTCTTCTGCACCCGTGACCGCAATGGCTATACCGTACACTTGGAGCTGTTCGCCGAGCGCATCCGTTTGCCGCGTCGGGACCGCAACGCGGCGGTCGCCGACTGGGCCGCGCGTTATGCCGGGCGTCTGGCGCATTACGCCACCCGTTTTCCGTTACAGTGGTATAACTTCTACGACTTCTGGGCCGCTGGCGCCGCGCTCCCGGCTCCGCTATCGAACCAACTGCACGAGACCAAGCCGGATGCGCAACATAGCAACACCCTCGCCTGAAACGCCGGTCATCATCGGCGGCCGGCGGCTGACCCTCAACGAAGTCTGCGAAGTGGCGCGCGGTGCGCCGCTGGCGTTGCAAAGCGACGCCGCTTTCCGCCGGCGTATCAACCGCGGCGCCGAGTTGCTGGTGGAGTTCATCGCCGCCGGCAAACCCGTGTATGGCGTCACCACCGGCTACGGCGATTCCTGCACCGTCACGATCCCGGAACAGGTGCTGGAACAACTGCCCGCGCATCTGGTGCGCTACCACGGCTGCGGACTGGGCGCGTATTTCGACGAACCCACCACACTCGCCATCCTGGTCACGCGCCTGTGTTCGCTGGCCACCGGTTTTTCGGGTGTGCGCATGGAGGTGCTCATGCAACTCGAAGCGCTGATTCGGCACCGCATCATCCCGCTGGTTCCCGAGGAAGGCTCGGTGGGCGCGAGCGGCGACCTCACTCCGCTTTCGTATGTGGCCGCGGCCCTGATGGGCGAGCGCGAAGTGCGCTATCAAGGCCGGCAATGCCCCGCCGCGGACGCGCTGCGCGCCAATTCGCTGACGCCGTTGACGCTCAAACCCAAGGAAGGACTGGCGCTAATGAACGGCACTTCGGTGATGACCGCACTCACCTGCCTGGCCTGGGAGCGTGCTGAATACCTGTCACGCCTCGCCACCCGCATCACCGCCATGGTCAGCATCGCGCTCGGCAGCAACCCCAGGCATTTCGCGCCCGGCCTGTTCGCGGTCAAACCGCACGCCGGCCAGCAGCAGATCGCCGCCTGGATCTTCGCCGACATGGGTGCCTCGGACCACGAGCAATCCATCCGCATCCAGGATCGCTATTCGATACGCTGTGCGCCGCATGTCATTGGCGTGCTGGCGGACGCGCTCGGCTGGATGCGGCGCGACATCGAGAACGAACTCAACAGCGCCAACGACAATCCGATCATTGATCCGGACGCGGGCACGGTCTATCACGGCGGCCACTTTTACGGCGGACACATCGCGTTCGTGGCCGACAGCCTGAAGAACGCAGTGGCCAACATCGCCGATCTGCTGGACCGGCAACTGGCATTGATGGTGGACACGCGCTTCAACAACGGCTTGCCCAGCAACCTGTCCGGCGCGCAAGGCGAGCGCGCCAGTCTCAACCACGGTTTCAAGGCGGTGCAGATCGCGGTCTCGGCCTGGACCGCGGAAGCCTTGAAACTCACCATGCCGGCGAGCGTGTTCTCGCGCTCCACCGAATGCCACAACCAGGACAAGGTCAGCATGGGCACGATTTCGGCGCGCGATGCGACGCGGGTGCTGGAACTCACCGAACAGGTGGCAGCCGCGTGCCTGGTGGCGGCGGTGCAGGCGCTGGAGATCCGCCGTCGCCGCGGCAACCGCCCACCTGCGCACATGAGCGCCGCCATTCGCTCCATGTGCGATGACGTACTCGGCCTGTGCCCGTATGTGGAAGAGGACCGTCCGCTGGAACACGAACTGCGGCGGCTGTGTGCGGCGGTGAAACAGCGCCGCTGGACAATGTACGGATGAATGCGCGTGCGCGACGCCCTGCTCACGGCTGAAACTGAAATCGAAGTGCCGTTTCAGGATCTGGATCCGATGCAGATCGCCTGGCACGGCAACTATTTCCGCTATTTCGAAGCCGCGCGCGTCAAACTGCTGCGCATGATTAACTACGATTATCCGCAGATGCAGGCTTCGGATTTCATGTGGCCGCTGATCGAAGCGCACGTGCGTTTCGTGCAGCCGCTGCTTTACGGCCAGCGCATCCGCGTGCAGGCCGGACTCACGGAATGGGAAAACCGCCTGAAAGTGGATTACCTGGTATGCGATGCCGGCAGCGGCAAGCGGCTCACCACCGGCTACACCATCCAGTGCGCGATCAATGCGCACACGCGCGAACTGCAATTGGTAAGTCCGCCCGCGCTGCTGGACCGGCTCAAGGATTATTTATGAAGTGGCAGGCAATCTTGGCCGGAACATTGATACTGTGCACGGCGCTCGACGTGCGCGCCGCCGATGGCAGTACGACCACGCCCAGCTTCGATGCGAGCTTCGTGCAGACCCGCAGCTTGCCGGGGTTCGGCGCGCCACTGGTCAGTCACGGCTTTCTGCGTTTCGATGCGGCGCACGGCTTTCGCTGGGAAATCACCGCGCCGTACCACTACGTGTTCGTGATGAACGGCGGCCAGGCCCATGAAGAATTGCCCGACGGCAGCACCCGGCAACTGGACCCCAGCCAGACGCCCTGGCTGGCCGCCGTCGAACATATCTTCATCAGCGCCTTGTCCGGCAATCGCTCCGATCTGCAACAGTATTTCGATGTGGTTACCCAACACCTGAGCCGGGGCCAGCGCATCACCCTGACGCCCAAACCCGGGCCCATCGCCGAGGCCATCATCAGCATCCAGGTGACAGAGCGCGCACCGGGACATCCGGAACAACTCGAGATCCGCGAGACTTCCGGCGGCCGCATGGATATCCGCTTCACGCCCGTCGCGCCGGCTCCCGCGACACCGTGAACATGCGTTTGCCGGCCGCCGCCAGATGGATAATCTGGCTCGTTTCCCTGGGCCTGCTGTGCGGTATCGCCTGGAGCCGCCTCGATCCGCATCCGATCAATACCGACATCCTGGCCATGCTGCCCATGCAGCACGATTCGCAAGCATTGGCCGTCGCCACCGAGCGCAGCCGCGATGCGTTCGTGCACGAATTGCTGATCCTGGTGAGCGGCGATGACACGCCGCAGACGCGCGGCGCCGCGCTGGCTGCGCAACACGCGTTGTTGGCGGCCGGCTTGCACGCACAAGATTCCGGCCAGTCGCTGCAACGCTTGCTTGCCGCGTACAAAACCCATCAGTTCGCATTGTTGAATACGGCGCAGGCCAGCCAACTCGCACGCGATGGCGCGCACACACTGGCCATGAACGTGGCGGTATCACTGGCCAGTCCGGCCGGCATGGTCAGCGCCTTCGGCAGCGATCCCGGCGGTTATCTTGCGCGCTTCCTGAATGACCTGCCGCGTCCGTATCCCGATTTCCTGCCGGACGGTCCGTTCCTGTCGGCCGTGCACAACGGTCAGCGCCAGTATCTGCTCAATATGCAACTGAGCGGCGCCGCGTTTGGCGAACAGGGCGCTTCGCAAGCGGCGAATGCGGTGCGCGATGCGCGCGCCGCCGTGCACC
>JBAVYM010000024.1:0-18718 GCA_049698775.1 Gammaproteobacteria bacterium | reverse complement strand
TCTAGCCTCCTCCACACTGACTCTACGCCGCGGCGCGGACTGCGCACGACGCTCCGAAGACTCCACTGTGCTACGTCCGCTGCGGCTACCGCAGGCTCCTCGCCTCGGCGCTTCGCGCCTTCCATGGCTCGTCACTAGAGTGACAGACCCATATATTGAGCGGCCGTATAGAGGGCCGTAAGCAGTGTCGTGCCATTGGCCAATCCCCCTACAACCTCGGCAATGCCACGCAGTTGGCTCCTGAGCTTAGTTGCATGGTGAGACCAATACATTCCTTGGTGAGTTCGAGTGTCTCCCGCTTCTGGACCTCAGCCAAGTTGCTCTCTTGGAGAGCCTTAACGATGTTCTCGAGAGCCACCCGCAAAGCGGCTTGGTTCTCACCGTTATAGCTCACTTGCGCCGAGGCGTTGGTGCCCGATAGGATGACCAGGTTACCTTCGCCGACGGAATAGTTGTTTTGAACCTTGGCGCTCTCCACGGCAGCGACGGCCCTTTCAGCATTTACTTTCAGTGCGGCCGCCAGGAGGTCGATTTCGGCGTTATACGTGCCCATGAGGTAGTACTCGTTAATGGGCAATTGATCGGCAGGAAAAGGAATCGGCAGCCTTGTGCGGAACATGCGATTCGCTTCGCCGGCGTTCTCATTTAGATGTGCGCGCATCTCGCGTTTCAGGTCCTCGGCTAGCTCGGCGGACCATTCCACCTGGAGTTGCAACAAAACGCGCTTGAAGGTATTCCAGATGTAGCGCGAACGGTCATTTAAATCGGATCCTTCCCGGTATTGCTCGGCAGTCATCATGAAGCTCTTTGACCGCAGCTCCAGATGCGGCAAGTTCTTTCGCCGATAGCCGGGTTATGACAGCGGTGCAGTTAGTGTTCAGAGTCTCCGTGAAGGCCTGATCTTGGGCATGCACAATTTGGCGGATGCGATCACTGATTTTGTTGTCGAGCATGGGATGGCCTTACTGGCACGACCGGCTGAATCATGCCAACGGGGTTTCAGAGATTGCCCGTTTTCATCTGAATGAGTAATTGATTCAATTGCGCATCAAACTTTTGCCGTTCTTCGCTAGTAATGGCACCAAGCTTGGAATAGGCATCGATTTGACCGCTGCAGAACCAGATTTCCTCACGGAGATTTCCCCGTAGCATTGTAGTAGTAGCACTTCCATCAAAAAGCTTATCAAGCTTGTCATTAAGATGACTGATTTCTTCTTTAATCTCAGCCAGCGCAGTTGAATTAGACGCCATGAGGTGCCCTCCTAAAAATATCGCAATTTAAAATGATGTAACTTCAATTCTCTTGTATACATTTAGGTGCGCATCCAACGGGCGCAACTGGTTTTTTCGACTATCCCAGAAACCCTAGTGCCCCAGCTCTTTCTCAAACAGCCTCGACGTGTCGATTGCATGCTTCTTCGGGTCAATGATACTTTGGATCGAAAGCTTTTCCGTGGGCAGCCCGGCAAGATTCACGAGCCTATGAGGTTGAATTTCCCGGCCCTGTGCGTCATACGCGATCATGACCAGGGGACGCAGGCGGTTGCTAGGGTCGGAAGCAAACACCACCGCCATGTCGCCGGAGCTGAGTTTTACCAGACTGCCGACGGGGTACAGTCCGATAAAGCGCATGAAGTCCTGCGTCAGTTCCTGGCCGTAACCTGCCATGCCGGTGGTGCGCAGCCGCTGCAAGGCTTCTGCCGGTGTAATCGCCGGTTGGTAGGAATTGTCAGTCGTCAGGGTTTCGTAGGCATCCACGATTCCGATAATTCCCGCCGAGAGCGACACCTGGTCGTCGCGCAACCCATTTGGGTAACCGCTGCCGTCAATGCGCTCATGGTGGTAACGCACCATATCCACCACTTCGCTGGGCAAACCGGCCACGCTCTGGAGCATCTCATAGCCATCAGCCGGATGGCGCTTTACGACCGCAAATTCAGCGTCCGTCAGCTCTCCTGGTTTATTCAGAATCTCCGCGGGTGTGCGGAGCTTGCCGATGTCGTGGAGGATGGCACCGAGGCCGAGCAGGCGCAGCCGCTCCTCGGAATGGCCTAGGTGGCGGCCAAAAGCAATCGCCAAAATCGCGGTATTCAAGGCATGGCCGGCGTTGCGATCCTGCTTGGGCCGCAGATTGGCCAACTGCATCATCAGATTTGGCTTGGCGGATTGCTTGACCAGCCGCTCGATGATCGTCTGCGCTTGCTTGATCTCGGAATCGAGATCCCCACCCTGCTCGGCGCTGGCAAACAGCCCGCCGATGTTGTCCTGCGCGGCAGCACGCACGGCCGTGGCATGGCTCGAGCCACTGTCCGCGAGTTTCAGGGAAGGGACGTCTTTGGCGGCGGGCGTCGTGCCTTCCGGCGGTTTGCCTACCTGCGCCACGGGTATCTTGGATTGCGCCTCATCAACAATGACGAAGCTGCACGTGGTCTTGAGTTGCTCCAGCTCTTCATCGGTCTCAATCAGAAATCCCTGAAACAGAAACGGTGTGCCTACCCAGGAACGGTCGAGTTCTGCTACGTACATCCCGGTTTGCAAGTCGCTTACATTGACTTTATAACGCATGCGGTGTGCTCACGGTTCAGGTAAAAAATTCGATACAGAGTTATCGCCAACATGCTGACAATTGCACATAATCCCCGTCAAATCAATCTGAGCCAAATCAATTCGAAAACCGCTGAAGGCGATAGCCACTGGGATCAATCTCGGGGTTCGCCCCCGCAACCAGGTCAGCTACCAAACGCGCGGACCCCGCACACAGTGTCCAGCCAAGCGGTCCGTGGCCGGTGTTGAGGAACAGGTTGGCGTAAGGTGAGGTGCCCAGGATCGGTGGCCCGTCGCAGGTCATGGGCCGCAATCCGGTCCAATGCAGCACCCCGCCCTGCTCCGCCGCCCGCGCCAATTCGGGAAGCGTGGCTGTCGCCTGCCGCAGCAGACTGCCGCCGCGCACCGGGTTGATGGCGGTGTCAAAGCCATTGAATTCCGCAGTACCGGCAATGCGCCAGCGTTTTCCAAGCGGAGTGATCACGATTTTCTGTTCGAAATCCACGACAGGAACCCTGAGCGTGCAGCTATCCGCTGACGTGACGGTGGTGGAATAGCCTTTTACGGGATAAATCGGCAGCCGCAATCCGAGCGGCTGTGCCAGTTGCGGACTATGACTCCCGGCAGCCAGCACATAGACATCGCCGCTAATTTCGCCGTTCGATGTGGAAAGCGATTCGATACGCGTACCGCCCGCGCGGATTTCGTGCACGGTGGTATTAAAGCGGAACTTTATTCCAGCGGCAGCAGCCTGTTTCTGCAACCCGTGGGCAAACATATAAGCATCGCCGCTGGCATCTTCCGGATAATGAATCGCACCTACCAGGCGGCCGGCAATGTTTTTCAGCAGCGGCTCCACCGCCACGGCTTCGTCAGGTTTCAGCACACGCGACTCCAGACCGAGGGGCCGCAGTCGCTCAGCCAGCCGCAATGTAGCTTGCAGCGCTTTGCGTTCACGGAAAATTTTCAGTGTGCCGGTGCTCAGGCGGTCGTACTTGAGGGACAGTTGCTGGCTCAATTCATCCAACGCGCGCAGACTGTAAAGCGCCAATCTCAGCGTGGCTTCGGTGGAACGCAAATGGGGAGCGGCACGCGATGCGCGCAGGAACTCCAATCCCCAACGCAGCATCCCCGGCAGTGCACGCGGCCGCAGCAACAACGGCGAGTCCTCGTGCCCGAGCCAGCGCAGCAACTGCCCGAGTATTCCCGGCGCGTTCCAGGGGTCGGCTTCGCTGGGTGTCAGCAGTCCGCCGTTGGCAAAACTGGTTTCGAGCCCCGGACCCTCACGGCGTTCTACGACCGTGACCTCAAAGCCCCGTTCAGCGAGATACCAGGCAGTGGTGGTGCCGATCAGACCGGCGCCGATGACGACAACGGAGCGTTTCATCAATCTCCGCTGTCGCTGAACTGCTGTTCGAGGAAATCCACCGTGGCCTGATCAGCTTCGAGCCAGGAGTGATAGCGCAGGAAACCGTGGATCTCGTTGGGAATCACGATCTCTTCGTAGGGCACATGCCGGGTTTGCAAGCGCCGCACCAAGTCCACCATCTGATGGAAATGAACGTTGCGGTCGTCATCGCCCTGGATAAGCAGCACCGGCGATTTCCATTTGGCAATCGCGGAATCCGGCGAGGAATCCCAGAATACCTTCATCAACATCTTCATGTCCGGCATCTGGTAGCGCTGGATCGGCTTGCCGAACCAGTCGTTCAGGAACATGGACCAGTCATGCACGCCGTGAAAATCCACACCGGCTTTGAAGATGTCGGAATTGCGCGCCAGGGCGAGCGCGGTGAGGTAACCGCCGTACGAACCGCCCCAGATGCCGATGCGTTTGGCATCCACCTGCGGATCATGCTGCAGAAAGCGCACGCCGGCGAGCACATCCTTGTATTCCGACGCGCCGGTCGGACCCCAGTGGGCCGGGTAATGGAAATCGTGGCCGTAACCGATGCTGAGGCGATAATTCACCGACAGCACGATGAAACCGTGATTGGCCAAGTACTGATTCACGGCGTAAGCGTTGCTGTAATAATCCATGTTGTGCCAGGTGAGCAGCATCTGCCGCGGCGGACCGCCGTGCACGAAGATGATGGCGGGTTTCTTGGCTGTGCCGTCATTCTTTTCAAACAACTGGCCCTGAATCTGCCAGCCGTCACTTGCGCGGAAACTGACCAGTTTCGGTGCCACCAGATCGGCGGTCGGGAAATCCGTTGGCAATTGATCGCCATCCAGTGCTTGCCAACTGCTGCCCGGCAATGCGCCCAGCATCACGAGCGGCGGCCGGCGAGCGCCAGCTTCGACAAATGCCAGCGTCCTGCCACCCTCGGTGACGACCGGACTCCACTGACTGCGGTCTCCCTCGGTGATGACTTGAGGCTCGCCGCCGCTGACTGAAACCCGGTACAGGTGCCGGCGGTCGTTATCACCGGACGTGGCGCCGATATTAGCGGAATACACCAGATATTTCAGATCCGGCGTGGCGGTGACGTCTTCGATCATGAAATGGCCGGGCGTAAGCGACTTCGCGGTACCGCCTTTGGCGGAGATCACATACAGATGCGGCCAGTTGTCCATTTCGGACATGAACGCAATCTGATCACCGCTCACCCAATGCAGATCCACGTCGCCGCCTTCCTGCGGGAATGAGCCGCGCAGCGTGTCGGGGCTTTGCCAGACGCGCGCAGCCTGTCCGGTTTTTGCGTTTGCCACCCAGATGGACCAGGGTACCGGATACCACTCAAGGATGGATTGCGGCGGGCCGCCGTTACCGGGCGTGCGCGCGAACACGATGCGCATGCCATCCGGCGACCAGCGGGGTTCCAGGTCATTGGCGGTGGACGGCGCCAGATACTCGATGGGCGTGCTGTCGTCGCGGTACACACCGATGAAGCTGTGATCGTCGCGACCCGACACGAACGCCAAGGCCTTGCCATCCGGTGACCATTCCAGATCGGAATCCTGGCCACGGTCAAAGAACAGGCGTGCAGCTTTCTGACTGCCATCAATCGGTGCCCACCACACGCTGTTCTCCGGCAGGTGGACAAATGCTACGCGTTTGCCGTCCGGTGAAATCGCCGGTGTGTCGCCGTCACCCAACACCTGCGGCTCACCGGTGGTCAGCGATACCGACCACACCTGCATGTGTTGTTCTATCGGACTCGAATTCGGGTCCGGTTGCAGCGCTTCCGGCCAGTTCGCGTCATGATCGCCGCCGCGCACGTACACCAGGTATTTGCCGTCACGGGAGAAACTCAGATTGGTGAGTTCCTGGCCATTGTCATGGGTGTAACGTGTAAGCAGGCGTGCCTGGTAACCGGGACCTTGCGCTACCCATATATTGCGTACACCGCGTTCATTCAATACCCAGGCAACGGCGTTGCCATTCGGCGAGGACACCATGGCGCTTGGGTATGGATAACCCAGTACCTGCGCCATGGTGAAATTCTGTTCGGGCTGCTGTGCGGAAACGGCGGTGCTGAACAACATCATCACCGCGGACAGCCACAGAATATTCGGCAAATGACGTGTCATGTGAAGCTCCTGAGAATGACGGCAAATATCTGAAGGTACGAACGATCCGGACGGCTTAATGGTAGCGCGCTGTGCGCTTGAAAACTATCGCAGACCCGAACCTGTCACCGTGCAGGTGTCTGTTCCATCTGCACTTCAAATTCGAGACTCTGCCGATCGCGCCAAATGGTTGCGAGCGCCAGCGGTCGGCCAGATTGTTTATAGGTAAATGCGCAATCGAACTTGGACGGCTCCCCGTCCACTTCGATGCTGTCCCATTTTTCCGCATGGCCGACGTAGTTGAGGCTCACGTCGTAATGCTGGCTCCAAAAGAACGGTACCGCACTGTAACGCTCCGCATAACCGAGCATGTTGCGTGCCGCCACCTGGCCTTGCCGTTGCGCCACCGCCCAGTGCTCCACGCGGATACCCTGGCCGCTGCGCGCATCGGGCCACCGTGCAATATCGCCGGCAGCGTACACGTCCGGCGCGCTGGCGCGCAGAAATTCGTCCACCAGCACGCCGCGCTCAGTTTTGATTCCTGCCTGTTCCGCCAACGCGGTAACGGGCCGCACGCCAATGCCGGCTACGATCAAGTCCACGTCCAGGTTTTCACCGTTATTCAGCGTCACGCTGCGTACGCCGATGGCGGAAACAGTACGGCCAAGGTGGAATATTACGCCCTTGGATTCGTGCAGTGTGCGCACGAAATCGCCGAGCTGGGCGCCGAAAATGCGCTCCATGGGACGCGCTTCGGGAGCCACCACATGTACTTCCAGTTTGCGGGCACGCAATGAAGCAGCCACTTCAAGGCCGATGAAACTCGCGCCGATGACCAGCGCGCGGCGCGCGCCCTGTTCCACCGCCTGAATAATGGAACGGCTGTCGGCCACGCTGCGCAGATAGTGCAGGCGCGGGGAATTGTTGCCAGGAATATTCAAGCGGATGGGTTCGGCGCCGGTCGCGAGCAGCAGTTTGCCATAGCGGAATTCGCGGCCATCGTCCGTGTGCAGTGTCTTGCGGGCGGTATCCAGGCCGGCCACGCGCGTACCGCGCCGCAAATCAATGTGATGCTCACGGTAATACTTTTCTGAACGTACCGGCACCCATTCTTCCGGCGCCGTGCCCGCCAGATAGTCCTTGGACAGATTGGGCCGGTCAGGTGGCAGACTTTCTTCAGCGCTCAGGATCGTTACCGGCCCGTCATAGCCGCAGAAACGCAGGGTACTGGCTGCCGCCTCCCCCGCTGCGCCCCCACCCACAATCAGAACCGATGCCGGCGTTTTCGCCACCAGCTGCGTAGCCAGACTGCGCGCTGGCACCGGCAGCTTCTCCCGCACATAGGCTTTGCCATCCCGCTGTGTTACTCGCCAGCAGGGGATGGGGTTCAGAGCCGGCGAACCCAGCACTTCGCCGTTGCGCAGGCTGAAGCAGGCGTGGTGCCAGGGACAGCGGATGGTTTCCCCCACCACCAGCCCCTTGGCGAGCGGGCCGTGGTAATGGGTGCAAACGGCGCCAGTGGCAAATATTTCACCCCCCCGGCGCACCAGAAGCGCTTGATCCTTGCCTATATGACCCGCCAG
This sequence comes from Gammaproteobacteria bacterium, assembly GCA_049698775.1. Lineage (GTDB taxonomy): Bacteria > Pseudomonadota > Gammaproteobacteria > Natronospirales > REEB76 > REEB76. Next base: position 11,078 of record JBAVYM010000024.1, on the reverse strand, counting down.
CAGTCCGCCGTCGGGGATGTCGGTGATGGACACGCCGGCGGCGAAATCGGGGCCGGCAGGTTCTGTGGCTTTGACCATGAGGCACTCCGTGGAAATCTGTGACGCTGTAATTCGTCAACTGAGCGTCAAGCGGGACGTTTCTGCTCATTGTGCATCCCTCTGCCCGGCCTGCAATCAGTCAAACATGTCGGCTTTTCGTGCAGATTAAAATCATATTTTTCAGGAGGTTACCATGAAATTATCAAGCTTAATCTTGGCCTCCAGCCTGGTCATCTCCCCGCTGATCTTTGCCCAAACACCGCCGGCTTCCACGCCTGCACCGGCCAATGCCAACGCCATGCACCGGGAAAAGCACCCCGAGATGATACGCGCGTTGCAGGCATTGCGGGTTGCAAAACGCAACCTGGAGCATGCGGCTCATGACTTCAACGGCCATCGCGCCGCCGCGCTCAACCATACCAATGAAGCCATCGCGGAAGTGGAGACTGGCCTGAAATCCGACCAGCACTGAGACCTTGCTTCGGTCTGGACAGGGCGGCCCGAACCGCCCTGTTTTTATACCAGTTGAGAATGCACGGCGTGAAGAGCACGGATAGCAGGGGTTCCGTGTGGATACGGTGAATTCAGCTATCATCGGGACAGTCGATATTCCGGCTTTCGGCGTTGTGCCCATGACTGCAATGGTTTTCACGATCATGCCGGGCCTCTGAAACATGCAACGCACTTCATGCACCGTAGCCCTGCTTTGCCGGGCGCCAATCCCGGGTTTCGCCAAGACCCGGTTGATCCCCCATCTCGGTGAAACGGAAACCGCGCGCCTGCAGGAGGAATTGATTCTGCAAGCGGTATGCACCGCGCTGGATTCCTCGGTGGGACCGGTGGAGTTGTGGTGCGATCCGGATGAAACCCATCCGTTTTTCGGGATGATCATGAAGAAATATCCGATACGCCTGACCGCGCAGCCGCCGGGCAATCGCGGCACGCGCCTGCATACCAGTGCCTCCGGCGCGCTCACTGCCGCCGACGGCGTCATTCTCATGGGCGTGGATTGCCCAATCATGCCGCAATACTATCTTGAAGAAGCCGCCGCGGCGCTGACGCGCGGCTGCGATGTTACCGTCGGACCGGCTGAAGATGGCAGCTATGTGCTGTTGGGTTTGAGACATGCCAGTGAAACGCTGTTCAGCGATATTTCCTGGGGCACGCCGCTGGTGTTCACTCAGACCCAGGCGCGTATCGCACAACTGGGTTGGCATTGCCACACGCTCGCCGCGCTCTGGAATGTGAATACGCCTGCGGATTATCAGCGCTGGCGCTATGTGACGGAGGCACAGCCACCGTTGCCGGCCGTTCAGCGCTTTTGATACTGAGTGTTGCCGAACAGGATTTCCTTTGACGAGCCAGGGAAGGCGCGAAGCGCCGAGGCGAGGAGCCTGCGGTAGCCGCAGCGGACGTAGCACAGCGGAGTCATCGGAGCGTCGTGTGGAGTCCGCGCCGCGGCGTAGAGTCAGTGTGGAGGAGGCTAGAGTGGTAACGCGAAGCGTTCACAGACAGGCCGACGAACGCAGGACAGCCGCAGCGAAAGGAATAGTCGTCGCTGGAGCGAGTGGCCGGGACGCCGGGACCGTACCGGCCGTCACGAGCGACGCGACGCTATCGTTCCCGCTCCGACATGTCGGATTTGCATCTGTTCTGTAGCAGCATCATGCCGTGTTGCACGCCCGGCCGGAACCCTGCCCGTTCAAACTAGCGTTTGAGATGTGGAGGATCCGCTCACAGCCAACGCCGGGCCAGCCAGCCAACAAGCTCCAGTATACGTCCCAGCCAGTTGCGTTGTGCCCAACGTGCCGGATAGATCTGTTCGGATTGTTTCAGGTCATCCAGAAACTGCTGTTCCAGCGCAGTGGCCAATTCACCATCGCGGCTGACCAGATTCAATTCGTAGTTCAGGAAGAAACTGCGGTAATCAATGTTCGCGGTACCGATGCTGCTCCAGTGACCATCCACCACCAGAATCTTGGCATGCAGCATCCGCGGCTGGTATTTGTAGATTTTGACGCCGGCGTTGAGTAACCCAGCATACGCAGCGCGCGCCGCCCACTGGGCGATGCGCACATCGCTTTTCCTGGGCACCAACACGCGCACATCCAGACCGCGCCGTGCCGCCGCCATGAGGTTGCGCTGAGTGCGGCGGTCCGGGACAAAATAAGGTGTGCTCAGCCAGATGCGCTGGTGGGCAGCGGCAAAGCGGGCCGCATACAGATCACGCAAGAACAAACGCCCACGCCGCGAGTGGTTGGTAATCAGGGTGTCGCCGCCCGGCTCCTGGATGAAGGGATAATTGCGCCGCTGTCCGCGCCAGAACGCGTCAAACAGGATTTGCAGCATGCGCGCCAGGCGCCCATGCACTTCCAGATGGGTGTCGCGCCAGCGGGCTTCACCGTAGATTTCGCGGGAATTCTCCCGGTGAATATTAAAGCCACCCAGGAATCCCACCCGGCCATCCACGACCAGCAACTTGCGATGATTGCGGCGGTTATACCGTGACGGCTCGCGCCAACTCCAGCGGTGGAACCAATGTACCCGCACCCCGTCACGTCGCAGCGTTTTCTCCAGCCGGCGGGACGCCCAGAACAGGGAGCCGGCGGCATCAATATTCACCAGCACCTGGACACCGGCGCGGGCGCGTTCGCCCAGCGCCGCGGCGAAGCGCCGCCCGATTTCATCGTCGGCGAAAATGTAGCTCTCCAGTTTTATGGAATGCCGCGCGCGGCTGATCGCATCCAGCATGGCGCCATACAGCTCATCGCCTTCGATGAACACGGTTCTTGCGCCGGGAGTGATGCGGACTGCCATGCGATCCATTCTCCGAGGTTCCCGGTCGCCACCAGCAGGTGAATCAGGCTGGTATAGTGTCACACCATTACACGCATACCGTCATGCGTGACCGTCAATTCAAACCGTTGCCGCATGCGATTGCTGCTCTACAACATCCGCTATGGTACGGGCCACGGCCCGGCCTTCAATTTTCCCCTGCCCGGAGTGGGCGGGTATCTGCGCAGCACCGCGCGTAATCTCGGGCGCATCACCGAATTCATCCACTCCACGAGTCCCGACATCGCCGGCCTGATCGAGGTGGACATGGGTTCGGTGCGCTCGGCCACCGTCAATCAGGCCGAAGCCATCGCCCATGCCACCGGTCTTGTGCCCTCCTACCAGAACAAGTACGGCCTCGGCTCCATCAACCAGTATCTGCCGATCGTGCGCAAACAGGGCAATGCTTTCCTCACACGCCAGACGGATGCGATTCAGCGTTTCCACTATTTCGACCTGGGCATCAAGCGGCTCATCATCGAACTGGAAATGCACGACATTTGCCTGTTCCTGGTACACCTGTCTTTGAAGTACCGGCACCGCCAGCATCAAATGCATCATCTGGTGTCGCTGGTGCGCAGTGCTCGGAAACCCGTGATCGTGGCCGGCGATTTCAATACGCTGTGGGGCAGCGAAGAGATAGACATGTTTGCCGCCGCCGCCAGCCTGAACAGCGCCAACGTGCTCAACCTGCCGTCCTGGCCAAGTTCACAGCCCTCGCGGCAACTGGATTTTATCCTGTATAGTCAGGGCATACGCATGCTGGATTTCGGCATCCCCGCCGTGCAACTTTCCGACCACCTGCCCTTGCTGTTTGATTTCGAGCTGGAGCCGCAAGTTTGAGGTGGATGGGTTTGTTTTCCTGGCGCACCGGCCGGCGAAGACATGTCTCCATGGAGGAGGTATGGAATCGTTTGCATACCGCGAAATCTTCGGAAGAACTGAGTGATGCGGCCAGAAAGGCAGCACACGACAATCTGCTTGAGTTCGAAAGCAAGCTGAATGCCGAACCGCAGCCTTTGCAGGTTTTGCGATGCGAACTTATGGACAGTCTTGACAGGCAGGTGCTCAATACCGAAATATTGAATTTGCCTGCGGAATCGCGTGCCCGCCTGCGCGAGCAAAATGGCGAGATACTGCAAGACGATTCCGAAGCCCGTCAGTATCTCGCGGCCAACGGACTGCGCATGGCGGTGCTGCGCGAATACGCTGGCCTGCGATTTGGCGACCGCGCCGAGGGTGACTGGTTCGATGTCTATGCAAAAGCCACGCACCTGCGCCAGCGCGGCACCCGTCAGTTCATCGAGCGCACGCTCGGCGGCATCCAGAACGCCACCGATGATGCGCGTTTCCAAAGCATGACGCTGGTGGACAGGGAAATCCGCGCGCGGCTTTTGCAGGTGCCGGCTGGCACGCGCTTTCCCGGATTCGGGGAAACTGACGGCGCCGCGGCTTGAGGCACGTTGCAGCGGCTCGCGTACCTTCCTATCATTGCGCCTTCTCATGCGGGCAGCAAATGCGAACCCGTATTCCGTGTCAAATAATTCCAAGTGGAGCATGCCTATGATCACCCCATCTTTTCCAATCAACTGGCGCCTGGAACGCGATGCCGACGGGATCGCCTGGTTGGGTTTCGACAAAGCCGGCGCCAGTACCAACGTCCTGTCCGCTCAGGTGATGATCGAACTGGGCGAGCGTCTCACAGAACTTGCGGCCAAACCACCCAAGGGGCTCATCATCTATTCCGCCAAGGCCAGCGGTTTCATCGCCGGCGCGGATATCAAGGAATTCACTGGTCTCAAAACACCGGACGCTGCCTTCCAGATGATCCGCCGCGGCCAACTGGTATTGGAGCAGCTCGAGAAGTTGCCCTGCCCCACTGTCGCGCTTATCAATGGTTTTGCGCTCGGCGGTGGGCTGGAACTGTCCATGGCCTGCCGTTATCGCGTCGGCATAGATGATGACCGCTTGAGCCTCGGACTTCCCGAAGTGAAGCTCGGCATCCATCCCGGTTTCGGCGGCACGGTGCGCTCCACGCGCCTGGTCGGCGTGCTGCCCGCCATGAGCTTCATGCTCACCGGCCGGAATGTGCATGCCCGCGAGGCGCTCAAGATCGGTCTGATTGATCGCCTGGTAAAAAGCGATGCCGCAAAACAGATCGCGCGCGATCTGGTGATCAAGTCACCTCCGTTCAAGCGCGCACCGCCCGCGCAGAAACTGTTGGCCATCGGTTTGCTCCGGCCATTTGTGGCAAACATGCTCATCAAGCAGGTTTCGGCCAAAGTGCGCCGCGATCACTATCCCGCGCCCTACGCCATCATTGATCTTTGGAAACACTATGCCGGCCACGATGAGATGTATGTACAGGAAGCGCATTCCATCGCGCGGCTCATGGTCAACGACACCGCCCACAACCTGGTGCGTGTGTTCCTGTTGCAGGACCGTCTGAAATCGCTCGGCAAGAAATCCGACTTCGCGCTCAAGCATGTACACGTGGTGGGCGCGGGCACCATGGGCGGCGACATCGCCGCGTGGTGCGCGCTGCGCGGGTTCGATGTGACCCTTCAGGACCGCGAAGAAAAATACGTACAACCGGCGCTGGCGCGCGCGCGGAAACTCTTCGAGAAGAAACTCAAGGGCGCGGAAATCCAGAACGCCACCAGCCGCCTCAAAATGGACGTGCCGGGAAATGGTGCAAAAGATGCGGACGTAATCATCGAGGCCATCTTCGAGAACGTCGAGGCCAAACAGGCGCTGTACAAAGCGCTGGATGCGAAGATGAAACCGGGTGCCATTCTCGCCACCAATACCTCCAGTATCCGGCTGGAAACCCTGCGCACGGTGCTCAAGAATCCGCAGCGCCTGGTGGGACTGCACTTCTTCAATCCGGTCGCCAAGATGCCGTTGGTGGAAGTGATTCATGCCGAAGACACCGCGAAAGACGAAATCACCAAATCGCTGTCCTTCACCCGCCAGATAGACAAACTGGCGGTGCCGGTGAAAAGCTCGCCCGGTTTCCTCGTGAACCGCATCCTCATGCCTTACCTGATGGAAGCCATGCTGGCCGCTGATGAAGGCATTGCGCTCGAAGCCATTGATCAGGCTGCACTCGATTACGGCATGCCCATGGGGCCGATCGAGCTGACCGACACCGTGGGCCTGGATGTGTCGTTGTCGGTTGCGCAAGTATTCGCCAAGGAATTCAACAAGAAAATTCCCGACAGCCTCACCAAACTGGTGGCGGAGAAGAAACTCGGCCGCAAGACCGGCGAAGGTTTTTACAAATATCAGGACGGCAAAGCGGTGAAGGACAAGAGCCGTGCCCGGCACATGCCCGCGTATCTGCAAGACCGGCTGATCCTTCCCATGCTCAATGAATCGGTGGCGGCGCTGCGGGAGCGCTTGGTTGACGATGCGGACCTGCTGGATGCCGGCGTGATCTTCGGCACCGGCTTTGCACCGTTCCGCGGCGGTCCGGTCAATTACATTCGCGCGACCGGTGTCGCCGATCTCACCGCACGGCTGGGAAAACTGGTTCCGCAACACGGCGAGCGCTTCAAACCAGATGCCGGCTGGAACGCGCCTGCGCTCAAGGAGCCGAAAGCATGAAATACGACAGCATGCCCAAGGATCACGAAGCCGCGGTCCGTACCCTGGCCATGCCCAAGGACACCAACGGCCTGGGCGACATCTTCGGCGGCTGGATCATGGCGCATGCCGACATGGCTGGCGCCATCATCGCGTTCCGCCGCGCCGGCGGCCGGGTGGTGACGGTGGCGGTCAACGAGTTCGTGTTCGTGAGCCCGGTGTACGTCGGCGACGTGGTGAGCTTCTACACCGACGTGGCGCGCATCGGCACCACTTCCATCGCCATTGATGTCACGGTGTTCTCGCAGCGCAGCGATGGCGAGCATGAGACCTGCGTCAAGGTGGCCACCGCGCAGATGACCTACGTACGCGTGGGCGCCAATCGTCGGCCGGTGCCGATCACCAGATAAAGCACAGTCCCGATCCACTGATGGCAGACCGCTCGGCTTGCTCGTCATCTGTGACGCTTGCGCGTCAAGCCGAGCAATCCAAGTACAGCGAGGCTCAACAAACCCAGGCTTCCGCCGCCCCCGCCGCCGGAGCTGCCGGAACTGGTGGACGGCGGCGGCGCTATGGGTTGCGGCGCCGCGTTGACGGTGAATACAAAAATCTGTTGGCCGCTGTTGCCGTAAACGTTGGTCGCGGTCACGAGCACCGCCGTCGCCCCGAGGGTATTGGCTACGGGGGTGAGCGTAAGGGTACAACTGTAGTGCGCACTGTCGCTGCCGCAACCCGCGCTCGTGGTGATGCCGCTGGTGGGCAACAGGGCGGCATTCGAGGAACTCACGCTGAGTGTCAGCGCTTGATTTGAGACATCGCTTAGCGTGAAAGACAGCGTCGGCGCGCTGGCCCCTTCGGTCATGCTCAGGTTGCCGAGGCCCGTGATCGAGGGCGTATCGGATGCGCCGTACTCAAAGGCGCCCACGTCGGGCGGAGTGGCGCGCACGTATCCACGCTGATCGAAGGTTGGTGCGCCCACCGGATTGCCATGACTGAGCGCCGGACTGGTGGCGGCCAGCGCCAAGGTTTCAGTCGGCCCACCGTTCGCCGCCAGGGCCGACAACTGCGGATTGCCCGTCTGGTCGTTGTTGCTGAAACTACATGTGGTTCCCAGCTTCTGCACCAGGTCGTAGCCCGAAGTGAAAGTGCCGGCGTTGTTTTCGCAATCACTGACACTCGCGGGTCCGCTCAGCGGACCGCCCAGGATCGAGGACTGCACCGTCATCTGGGCCGACGAGCCCGCATCCGCCGCCGGCGAGTGGGGTGTTGCGAAATACAAGTTGTAGACATCGTCGCCCGCCGCCGTGCCCGCCGTTCCGCCATTGGCGGCTCCACCTGCGACGGCATTCGCTGCGAGCGTGGAGAAATTCACGGTCACCGTGCCATTGAGATTGAACATGGCTCCGCCATAACCATCGCCCCCGTTGGCGCCCGCGCCGCCCGATTCACCGCCGGCCGCAGTATTCCCCGCAAAGCTGCTGTTCAGCGCCGACACCGTACCGCCTTCATTGAACACCGCGCCTCCCAAACCCGCGCCGCCGCCGACTCCGCCTCCGAAGGTGCCGTTGACTTGGTTGCCGCCGTTGCCAAACGATTCACCGCCACCGCTCGCCCACGGGCCATCTGGATATAAAAATCCTCCGCCATCGCCGGAGCTATCTCCCGAGCCGCCCATACCGCCGCCGTTGCCGCCTTGAGCCAGACCATTCGAGAGGGTGAGATTGACGAGTGTGAGGCTGCCGGGACCGGGGAGATTGGTCAGGCCGCTGGGTGGGTTGTAGCCGGTGAGCGATTCGCTGCCACCGATATAAAAGAAGCGGAAGGGCGTCGCGCCCGTGCGCGTGATGGTGCTGCCCGATGGATTGCCGAGAATGATGATGTTCGTGGCAATCGGCGGCAGGCCGTCGGGGCCGTACCAATAGCCATCGCTGGTGCCGGGGCTGTACAGAATGGCTCCAGGATAGGGATTCGGAGGCGTATAGGGACCGGTGAGGGTATAGGTTCCGGCGGCGAGTTCAATGACGTTGCCGCTCGTGTATCCACTGCCGCCGCCGTTTGGCGAGCCGACCGGCGTGCAGGCTCCGACGGTAGTATTTACGGCGGTGCTGGCATTGGCCGCGTTGATGGCGTCAATCAGCGAGCATTGTGTGATGTCGTTGACCGCGACATCGCCCGCTGCCACCTAGATCACCGAAGCCTGGACGGACACGGCACAGAACAACAGTCCGGCCGCAATCAACACTATGTTACGTAACATGACGACACCCCGCTTTAGTTGAGCCGTGCCGTTCATGTCTTCATGGGCGGCTACGGGCCGATTTGATCGTCAAGCATCCCCTGCCGGCGATTTTACTTAATGAAAAGTATAGACCCGCCAGACAGGCTTGTTGAATGGAAAACAAGAAATTTTTCCGGCGTGGATTTGAATCAGTGCAGTAGGTTGGGCTGAGGTCTTCCGAAGCCCAACATCTTGTTCTTGTTGGACTTCGCTGCGCTCACCCCAACCTACGAGCTTCTCCCTCCGGGAGAAGGTGGCGCGCAGCGCCGGATGAGGGCCCGGCACTTCACGACCGGCAAGCGTTGAACCAGATGGAACTTCGTGGCGTTCCGGGCCCTCACCCCCGCCCCTCTCCCGGGGTGGGCGAGGGCTCAAAGTTTGGGATTTGAGAATCGCGGCCGGCTGCTCTCGGCTCCTGCCTCTTGCAGCACTTGTACATCCCTGTACGTCGCAGGCCGCTCCCACAATTCGTTGCTGTCATGGCGAGGCCGCTTCCGGCCGAAGCAATCGGGTCACGGGATTGCTGCGCTGCGCTCGCAATCACAGGGCCTCAGTTGTTTGCGTACGCCCGCTCGATCTGCCCGTGCGTCTGGTTGAAGCGGCCGAGTTCTTCCACCACGATGCGCATGGCTTCGCGCTCCACGTCAGTGAGATAGGGATTCCAGATATCAAAGATCAGCACCACGCGGGTCTGATCACTTTTGTTCCAGGCTTCATGCTCGAAGGTGTCGTCAAACACGATGCACTCGCCCTCCTTCCAGCCGCGGGTTTCGCTGCCGACGCGGATGCCGCAGTCCGGTGGAATGATCAACGGCAGATGCACCACCAACCGGGTATTGATTACGCCGGTGTGCGGCGGAATGTGCGCGCCCGGCTTGAGCACCGAGAAAAACGTTTCCGGTGAGTGCTCGGCCACGCGGCTGAGAGGCAGGCTGTCGAGCAATCCCGAGGTCACCGGACAACGCTTCCAATTCTCATCAAAGCGGTCGCCATCCCGGTAGAAGAAGAACGCGTTCCAATTGGGCGAATAATTCAGTGCCTCCCAGTATTTTGTGCCAGGATGATCGCGGGGCATCTCGATGAATGGACGGAATCCCGCATCGCCTCGCAGAACCTCGATCAGCTCCGCGCGGATTTCATCGGTATGCTGTTCGATCTCCGTCAGCCAGGGGAACTGGGTGCGGTCGAACCACGCTTGCGCCGGTATGCCGGGAAAAGTCATGAACGTGCAACGTTGCAGGGCATGGCCCGCCGGCAATGTTTCCTTGCCCAGATAGATGCGAAGGCAGCGATCCACGCGCGCGAAAACGGCGGCGTCATGCGCGACGCGCAAAGGCGCCAGCATGCGCGCTAAATGTTCCTCCCGCGCTTGCTGCACCGCGGCAATGGCATGTTGCAACGATTGACGCAGGCCGGCCGGCAGCGCGTCCATTTGCCGCATTAACCCCAGTGTGCTTGCTTGCGACAGCGCGGCCAGGTAGCTGCTCAAGGCCTCCTCGCGTTTTCCCATTTGTTCCAACACCGCGGCCCTGTGCAATAGCGCCACGGGGTATTCAGGTTTGATGCGCAAGGCCGCATCGAAAGCCGACAGAGCCGCGTCCAATGCACCGCTGGCGCGCTGCGCCAAACCGAGGTTCTTGTGCAAGCCGGCGTCATCAGGGTGTGCGGTCAGGGCGCGCCGGAACAGTGTCACGCTGCGAGAGAACTGCCCGGCTTCAAGCGCCTGGGTGCCAAAAAAATTCAATGCGGCGGCATGATCGGGAACTTGCTCCAGCAATCGGGTGTATAGGCCGGAGGCTTGTTGCAATTGGCCGGTTTGCACGCATTGGCGTGCGGTTTCCGCGAGGGCATCGAGATCGCGACTATTTGCCGGGAACGGGCTGTTCAAATCCGGGCTTGTCACATGGTATGCGTTGGGCGATCGGCTTGCAGCGCGCCACCCAACAGATTTTCGATCTTGGCCTGGGTCTTGCCGCTATCTTGTTCGCTGAATTGCACCCCGATGCCCATGGCACGCGAACGGTTGGTGCTGCGGGGTGTCACCCAGATCACCTTGGCCGCCACCGGCATGCGTTCGTCCGAATCCATGAGCTGCAACAGGACGAACACGTCATCGCCCAATTGATAGGCCTTGTTGGTGGGAATGAACAAGCCGCCGTTTTTCACGAACGGCATATACGCGCTGTACAGCGCGCTCTTGTCCTTGATGGCGAGATTGAGTATGCCTTGTTGCCGGGATGCATTCACCCTGATTATCCTCCGCGTGCGGCGAGCGGCGCCGCCTCCAGTGTTTCCAATCCCTCAGCCCATTCCATGAACAGGCTTTCCAGCAATACCT
>JBAVYM010000023.1:0-12500 GCA_049698775.1 Gammaproteobacteria bacterium | reverse complement strand
CGAGCAGGTGCGAAAGCAGGTCTTAGTGATCCGGTGATTCTGTATGGAAGGGTCATCGCTCAACGGATAAAAGGTACTCTGGGGATAACAGGCTGATTCCATCCAAGAGTCCATATCGACGATGGAGTTTGGCACCTCGATGTCGGCTCATCACATCCTGGGGCTGTAGCAGGTCCCAAGGGTATGGCTGTTCGCCATTTAAAGTGGTACGCGAGCTGGGTTCAGAACGTCGTGAGACAGTTCGGTCCCTATCTGCCATGGGCGTTGGAAATTTGAGGGGAGCTGTTCCTAGTACGAGAGGACCGGAATGGACGTATCTCTGGTGTACCGGTTGTCACGCCAGTGGCACTGCCGGGTAGCTATATACGGACGGGATAAGCGCTGAAAGCATCTAAGCGCGAAGCCCACCCCAAGATTAGATTTCCCTGGGCACTTGATGCCCCTGAAGGTCCGTCGAAGACGACGACGTTGATAGGCTGGGTGTGGAAGCGCGGTAACGCGTTGAGCTAACCAGTACTAATTGACCGTGCGGCTTGGCCATATAACCCCAAACGGTTTGTTTGGGCATGGCCGGTTTGTGATGCAAATGCGACATACGAGCGTCAACAACTTTTCGAATTCACTGCGCGCGCTCAGGCGCGTGCAACAGTGAAATGGTTTGCCTGGCGACCTTGGCGAGTGGGTACCACCCGATCCCATCCCGAACTCGGAAGTGAAACTGCTCAGCGCCGATGATAGTGTGGGGTCTCCCCATGTGAAAGTAGGTCATCGCCAGGCTCTAAATACAAACCCCCTGATGTGAAAACGTCAGGGGGTTTTCTTTTGGGCATAGGGCGATTTTGAAAGGAGCTCTTCCGGAATCAATGTGCCGCAACGTATTCCACCGGCCGGATGGATTCTGCCTCACCGAAGAAAAATCCCAGCAAAACATAGCGTTTGCCGGTCGTGACCGGTGTGACTTCGTGGAGCAGAGAGGATGAAAAAATAACCGCATCACCGCGGTCGGGCTGATAGAGGTCCGGTCCGAATTCCGGGAAGCGCAATTGTCCACCCTGGTAATCCCCGGTATTGAGGTTTAGGGTCATGGCGAAACGCCGGTGCTGGGTATCGCGGGATTCGTTGTCGCGGTGAGGGTGGAAATAGCCGCCGGTCCCCGCGTCATAGCATACGAGCTTGAACACCTCGTGCTTGGTGATCTGATAGTTGAAGCAGCGTTTGATCTCCGGCAGCACGCGCCGACCCAGCACTTCCTTGATGCGCTCCAGCCATGGGCCTTCCTTTATATACACGTCGCTACGCATTTTTACCGAAGGGTCCGGCCGCCATAGGGCCTTGTTGCCCTCTATATATGCCGTCCCGGACGGCTGCCCACCCTCGTGCTCGAAAAATGCGATCAGTTCACCGCACATGCCCGCATCCATCACCCGTGGAATGAACAAGACCGGAGCCTGTTGGCGGATGATTTGCGGAGTACGCGGTGTTGCGCTCTGATAGACCGCGATCACCCGCTGCAGGAAATCTGCCAGATTCCCGCCATCCGTGTGCTCGATGCGCTCGATGATGCGCAGGTTGGGATCAAGGGCAAATGCGGTAATGAGACGCTGATCCGATGGTCCGGATCCAAGCAGATGCGCCGCCACGGCACCGTCGTCCGCCAGCACACTCAAACCCGCGGTCTTTCCATTCGCCAGAAGACTGCATTGCGTGGGTGTTCCGCGTACCAGTGCGACGCGCGTGAACTGCATCCAATCGGAACCAGCGCGCGCCAATGCGGCGACGGCGGTGCGAGTATCCGCCGCATCCGGGTGGTCGAATACCAGCAAAGCCATCGGTTGACCCACCTGCAGGTCATACAACATGCACGGCTCGCCGGCCTGGTTCACACGTTTGAAATCCGGCACGCGGTCGCCGCGTACCAAGCCAGAGGTCATGGAACACTCCCAAGCGTGAACATTCGCGCTGAACTTTACCACTTCGCGGTGCGCCTCGGCAGACAGCCGCTGTGTGCGGCCTGCGGCGCTCCTTTTGGTGTAAGATTCCCGCAGGACTGTTCAACGCTTCGCGCTCATGCCTACCACCGCAGAATCCCAGATTGCCGATGCCGTGCTCATGATCCGGCCGGCGCGTTTTGGCGTAAATGCTGAAACCGCTGTGTCCAATGCTTTTCAGCGCACCGAGATTGAAATCGAAGATCCGCAGTCGCTGGCCGTGCGGGAATTCGACGTGCTGGTGGCTACCTTGCGCAAGCTGGGCGTGGCCGTGGAAGTGTTCGAAGACACGCCCGAACCCTGGACCCCGGACGCGGTTTTCCCCGGCAACTGGATCAGTTTCCATGCCGACGGTTGCGTGTATCTTTACCCGATGCAGGCGCAAAATCGCCGTTGGGAGCGGCGCCTCGACATCATCGAAGCCTTGCACAAACAGCGCGGTTATCAGGTCGGCCGCATTGAAGACTTGTCCGGCGCGGAACTTGAAGGCCGCTTCCTGGAAGGCACCGGCAGCCTGGTGCTCGACCGCGTTCACCGCTTGGCCTACGCCTGCCTCTCGCCGCGTACCGATATAAAGCTGCTGCGGGAATGGGCCGAGAAAACGGAATACGAGGTGGCTTCATTTCACGCGGTGGACGGTAGCGGGAAACCCGTCTATCACACCGATGTCATGCTGAGCCTCGGCGACCGTTTCGCGGTGCTGTGCCTTGCGAGCGTGCCGGAAGTCAGTGAACGCCGGCGCATCCAAAAGCGCCTCGAAGATACCGGTCACGAGATTATCCCCATCACCGCGCAGCAGATGAATGAATTTGCCGGCAATGTGCTGCAGCTCGGCACCCGTCATGGCGGCAGCGTACTGGCCATGTCCATGCGCGCCGAGCGCAGCCTCACGCCCACGCAGCGCCACGCCATCAACAAGTACACCCGCATCGCCGCCAGCCCCGTGAACACTATCGAAACCTGCGCCGGAGGCAGTGTGCGCTGCATGTTGGCAGAAATTTTCCTGCCGCGCGTGTCCGCGGGCCAGCGCGCATGACCGGTAAATCCCTGCAGGAGATCTACGCGCCCAAGAGTGTATGCTTCGGTTGCGGACCGGCGAATCCAAAAGGCCTGCATATCAAGAGCTTCGTGCAAGGCGATGAAGTAGTAGCCGAGTGGATACCGGCGACGCACCACGAGGCCGCCCCCGGCATACTGAACGGCGGCATCATCGGCACACTGCTGGATTGCCATTGCAACTGGACCGCCGCTTGGCATCTGATGCAGCAAGCCGGCGCCGAACACCCGCCCTGCACCGTGACCGCTGAGTACGCCATCACGCTCAAACGCCCGACGCCGAGCCACGGCCCGGTGCAGTTACGCGCCCACGTGGTGGAATTCAGCGCCGATCGTGCGCTGATCGAAGGTGAATTGCTGGACGGCGGCAAAATCTGCGCCACCTGCCGCGGCACCTTTGTGGCCGTGAAACCGGGGCATCCTGCGTATCACCGCTGGTAGCGGTGCGCTGGCACACCACCGGCTTTGTCTGCTTACTCTGCTGGCGCTGCGCCGGTCACCTCGTCCAGAAACGCCACGGCGCGGCGTAAATGCGGAATCACGATGGTGCCGCCCACCACCAGCGCGACACTCATGGCTTCGATGATTTCTTCTTTGCTGCATCCCAACTCGACGCATTGACCGAGATGATAGCTCACGCAGTCGTCGCAACGTAGCACCATGGACGCAGTGAGTCCGAGTAATTCCTTGGTCTTCGCCGACAGTGCGCCTTCCGTGTAGGTGAGGCTGTCCACCGAGAATACGCGCTTAATGACGCGATTGTCCTCGGCCAGGATGCGCGCGTTCATCTTGCGGCGGAACTCGTTGAATTCTTTTACGCGCTTGCCCATGGGAATTTTGGCGGAAGGATTCAGTTCCAGAGAATGGTGCGGCCGAGTGCCGACTGAATCAGCCACACGGCGAATTTGCCGGTGCGGTTTTCGATGTCGAGGATGGGATTCAGTTCCACCACTTCCATGCTGGTGAGCCGGCCGCTGCGGGCGATGACCTCGCACACCAGATGCGACTCGCGAAAATTCAACCCCCCCGGCACTGGGGTTCCGGTGCCCGGCGCCACTGAGGGATCTGAACCATCCAGGTCGTAGGACAGGTGGATACCGGCGCTGGCGCGGGCGAGAATCTGCATGGCTTCATCGAGACAGGCGGCGGCGCCGCGCGCGTCTATTTCGCTCATGGTGAACACACGCACACCGATTTTCTTCACCAATTCTGCTTCGGATTTATCCACGTCGCGCACCCCGAACACCACCACGTTTTCCGCGGACAGCGCCGGACCGTCGCCGCTGATGCTGGTCAATTCCTCGGGGCCGACGCCGAGCAGCGTGGCGAGCGGCATGCCGTGGATGTTGCCGGACGGACTGGTGTTCGGTGTGTTCATGTCGGTGTGCGCATCCACCCACAACACACCCAGGGTTTTGCCTTGACGCTTGAAGTAGCGCGAAATCCCGGCGATGGAGCCGATGGCCTGGGAGTGATCGCCGCCCAGCAGCAGCGGGAACTCGCCGGATTCCAGCGAATGTTCCGTCAGGTCTGCGAGTTCGCGGCAGACTTCGTTGATCACGCCGAGATAGCGTGTCTTGGGATTGCCCACTTCCGCCGCTTCCTGCGATACTTGGCCGATGTTGTATACGCCCACCACGCGGTGGCCGAGTTTTTCCAGCGCCGGCACTACACCGGCCACGTGCATGGCCGAGGAACCCATATCGGTACCGCGGCGCCCGGCACCGAGATCCAGATGCACGTTGGTGATGAGTATTTTCTTTGACATGCTTGAGCGCGCGGGTGCGTTTTAACGCTGTTTCAAGATGCAAATTGTAACACGCCCATGCGCGGCCACTCGTAGTGCGGCACTACAGGTGCCGATGCTTGTTTGAGCGTATAAACTTTTCCCATTTTGCTGGGTTCATTTTAATAGCGGCTTGGAAGCGTGCGCTATACTCATGCACGTGCGACTACCACCGTATTCCCCTGATTGGCTGGAGGATTCCATGACCGAAAAATTCAAGGTGCTGTCGGTGATGATGGCGTCCGCGGACACTGTCCTGATGCGTCCCACACACCGGCTCCCGGATCATGTGTCCGTGCAAAGCCCCGCCATTGACGCGATGACGGATCTCGGCCGTGTGGCGGCCGTGGCCGTGGACCCCAATCTGTCCATGGACAAGGCCGAGGAGCGCATGCGCAACTCCCAGGTGCGCATGTTGTTCGTGCTTAATGACGCGGGCGACGTGCTCGGGCTCATCACGCTCAACGACCTCAAGGGCATGCGTCCCATGCGCTTCCAGCAGGAGATGGGTGTGAGCCGCAGCGAAGTGCTGGTGCGCGATATCATGACGCCGCGCGAAAAACTCGAAGCACTGTCCATGTCTGACGTGGTGCAGGCCTGCGTCGGCGATATCATCGAAACCTTGAAGCGCACCGGTCGCCAGCACGCCATCGTCATTGAACGCACGCCGGAGGGATCGGCGATACGTGGCATCTTTTCCGCCCGCCAGATCGGCCGGCAACTGGGTGTGCAGATCAACACCAGCGGCATCGCCTATACCTTCGCGGAACTGGAAGCGGCGCTGGGCCATTGATTTTCATTGACGAATCAAATTACATCGCTGACCCGCGGATGCGGACCGGCATGCAAGCAACAGTGGTGGGATTCGCATGTGGCAACTGATCGCCGGCGCGGTCATGATCAGCTTCTCGGCGGTGTTCGTGAAACTTGTGAGCGTGTCGCCGGCCACGAGTGCGTTCTACCGCATGCTGTTTGGCGGACTCATCCTGCTCGGCATCGTGGTGTGGCGTCGTGAGCCGGTGCGGCTCAAACCCGCGGCGCTTGCACTGCTCGGTCTGGCCGCGCTGTTTTTCGCGCTAGACCTGAGCTTCTGGCACCGCAGCATCCTGTTTGTGGGGCCGGGCGTGGCCACGCTGCTGGCGAATTTCCAGGTGTTCGTGCTGGCAGCGGCAGGTGTGCTGGCGTTTCGCGAGCGCCTCACCGTATTTCAGATCGTGTCCATTCCACTGGCGATTCTGGGGCTGGTCCTGCTGGTGGGTGTGGATTGGTCAAGCTTCTCAACCGCCTATCGAACCGGCATCGTCCTGGGTCTGATCACCGCCGGCTGCTATGCGGGTTATCTGCTTACGCTGCGTCGTGCGCGCGTCGCCGAGGCCGCCGGTTCGTCCTTTGTGACCATAACGGTGGTGTCATTGGGCGCTGCCGTCCTGTTGGCGATTGCCATGTGGCCGGAACACACCTCGTTTGCGATTCCTACCTGGAAAGATGCGGGATGGCTCATCGCCTACGGCGTGTTCGGTCAGGTGCTCGGCTGGGTGCTGATTTCCAACAGCATTTCCAGGGTGCGCGCCTCGCAGGTGGGACTCGTGCTGTTGCTGCAGCCGGTGTGCGCGTTCGTGTGGGATGTGCTGTTTTTCGGCCGACGGTTCACCACCGTGGAAATTTTTGGCGCGGTGCTGGCATTGGCGGCGATTTATCTCGGTTCGGTGAAACGCAGACAGGCTTCGGTCAGGCCAGTAGCGTGAGCCGTTGCGGCAAAATCTCGATGTCGAGACGTTGCGCGTCGGTGTAACGGATCTCGCCATCCGCGTGCACCGGCAAGCCGGTGCCGGATTCGATCAACAGTTTGTCGGTTCTGAACGTCGTTACCGCCCGATATTCCGCGTGACGGCCGCGCAGTACGCGTGGCACCAACAAAAGAATTCCCACGCGGCTCAATCCGCGTGCCACCACGACATCAAAAAGTCCATCGTCAATTTCCGCATTCGGCGCCAGTATGAATGCGCCGCCTTCCACGCGGCCGTTGGTCACCGCGATCAGCGTAATGGGTATTTCAGAAACCTCGCCATCGTGACTTACCCGGACGCTGGGTGTTTGGTGGCTGAACAAGAGCGTTCTGACCAGCGCCACGCCATAAACCGCCTGGCTGTGCAGCCATTGCATTCGATTCGCGGCCATGGCCACACGTGCGTCGAAGCCGATCCCGAGCGTATTGATGAAATAGAAATCGTTGCAGCGGCCTACATCAATAGTGCGCAATTCACCGCGCGCGATGCGCCGGCAGGCTTCACGCCAATCGGAACCACTCGCGAGCATCTTGGTGAAATCATTGCCGGTGCCCACCGGCACGATGGCGAGCGGCGCACCGCCGCCTGCTTGCATCCAGCCATTCACCGCTTCATGCACGCTACCGTCGCCGCCGGCCACGATGATGACGTCCGGGCGGGCGGCTAATTGCTGCTTGACCTGGAGCGCGACATCGCCTGCCATCCGGCTGTAGAAGACTTGCGTGGAAATGCCCAGTTCGGTGAGATAACCGGCAATCGCCGGAGCGTGCGTGCGTCCCGCACCGCGGCCGGCGGCGGGATTGATGACGAGAACAGCGCGCATACCTGGAATTATTTCGTGCCGTCGTGCATGTCGGCCAAATCCGCGAGATACAGAATCACGCGCAGGACATCACTGCGGTCACCCTCGGGCAGCTGTGACAGAGCTTCGGTCAGGCGTTTCGCCAGACGCGAAGGCGCCGCTTCCGCCGCGGCCGCACCCGCCGCGGTCACCGACACCAGCACACGGCGCTTGTCCTCGGGCCGGCGCTCGCGCGTCACCAGGCCGCGCAACTCCAGCCGATCCAGAATGCCGGTTACCGTGGCGGGGCTGAGCGATACCGCCTGCGCCAGCATGCCGGTGGTCATGGAGCCTTGTTCCTGCAGGTTCTGCAGGCAGATGAGTTGCGGTGTGGTAAGACCGCGCTCGCCGATGAGCTGGCGGCTGGAGATGTCCATGCTGCGCATGATGCGGCGCAAGGCCAGCAGAATGTCTTCCGTCAGGCGATCCGGGTCCGTGGTCATGCGTTCCTCCCTTGTGGCGGAATTGTTCAACACTCGCGGCCGGTGCGCAAGCCGGCGCCTGCTAAACTAGGCGCCACGCGGACCCGGAGTGTGCGGATGCTGGCCTTGCTGTTGCTCAGGATTTTCGTCGCTTACCTGCTGGGCTCGCTCATCGGCAGCCTGATCGTGGGCAAGCTGTACGGCGGCGTGGATATCCGCACGCTGGGCAGCGGCAATGCCGGCAGCACCAATGCGCTGCGCACCCAGGGCAAGCTGTTCGCGCTGTGGGTGATGATTATTGACGTGGGCAAGGGCGTGTTGGCCGCCGGTCTGTTGCCGCACTTGTTCGCGTCCCATCGCGTGCTGGATATCGGTTGGAGCGCGGCTGTTTGTGGTGTGGCGGCCATGGTCGGCCACGTATTCCCGGTGTTCTTCCGGTTTCGCGGCGGCAAGGGTATGGCCACCTTCCTCGGCGTGTTGTTGATGCTGTCATGGCCGGCGCTGATCGTGGCACTGATTGTCTGGATCGTGGTGCTGGTGTTCAGCGGCTACGTCGGCTTGTCCACTATTTTGGCAGCGTGTTCGGTACCGATTTATGCACTGCTGGTGGATGGTTACACCTCATCGCTGTTCTGGTTCGGACTCAGTATGGTCTTGTTCATCGTATACACCCACCGCAGCAACATCCAGCGCCTCATGCACGGCACCGAGAACCAGTTCAAGCGCGCCATGCTATTGCGCCGCGGGCGCTGATTGAATGCCGTTGGTTTCTGCCAGCACCCACGTCATCATCCGCGCCCTGGCCGACGGCTCGTTTCATTCCGGTGAACAGCTTGCACGGCAATTGCACATCAGCCGCAGCGCGGTGTGGAAGCATGTACGCCAACTTCAATCCTACGGTCTGGAAATATTTTCGGTGCCGGGACGTGGTTACCGGTTGACCGAGCCGGTGGAGTTGCTGGATGAAACCCGGATACGCGAGCTGCTCACCCCGGCCTGCCGCGCGCGCTTGTGTTCGCTCACGGTGCTGGACAAAGTGGATTCCACCAACACCTGGCTCATGTCACGGTCCGGCGATTTTCCGGCCGCGTGCCTGGCGGAATGGCAGACCGCCGGCCGTGGCCGCCGTGGCCGGCACTGGCTATCGCCGTTCGCCGCCAACCTATATATGTCGTTCGGCTGGCAGTTCGATGATCTGCCGCCTGGCTTCACGGCGCTCGCCATGGCGGCCGCCATTGCGGCGATCCGCGCTTTGCGCGCACTGGGCGTCGAAGGCGTGGCCATCAAATGGCCCAACGATCTGCTGGTATCCGGAAAAAAACTCGGCGGAATTCTGGTGGACATGCAGGGTGAACCGCCGGGCCGGGTAGCTGCGGTGGTGGGCGTCGGCATCAATGTGCGCATGCCCAAGGACGCGGCCGCGCAAATTGATCAGCCCTGGACGGAACTGGCGGCATTGATGCCAGAGCAAACGCCGGAACGCAATCGGCTGGCAGCAGCCTTGCTTGAAGAACTCATGCAAGCCTTGCGGTTATTCGCGGTTCAGGGATTCGATGCGTTTGCCGCGGACTGGCGTGGACTGGATTTGGCCGCCGGCCGTGAAGTGCACTTGCAGCACCAGCATCAGATTATCAACGGCACCGCCTTGGGCGTGGACCGGGACGGCGCACTGTTGTTGCGTACTGAAGCCGGCACACGCCGCTTCGTGTCCGGCGATTTAAGCTTGAGGCTATCGCCATGATCCTGCTGGTGGATATGGGCAACACGCGCATGAAATGGGGTCTGGCGCGCAGTCAGGAGATTTCCGGTTACGGCGCAGCCGTGCATGCGGAAAAACCCATCGCCGAGGTGCTGAAAACAGCCTGGGCTGGGCTGCCCTCGCCACAACGCATCTTGGTCGCGAACGTGGCCGGTGTGGCAGTCGTAGAAAATCTGCAACGTTATTGCCAGGGGCATTTCAAGCTCGCACCCGAATTTGTGATCCCGGTTCAGCAAGCCGGCGGTGTTACCAATGGGTATCACGATCCCGCGCAACTGGGCGCGGACCGCTGGGCGGCCGTCATCGCCGCCTATGCAAAATACGGCGGTCCTGTATGCGTGGTGGGGTGTGGAACCGCCATCACCGTGGATACCGTGACGCGCACAGGCCGGCATCTGGGCGGACTCATCGCGCCGGGCATCGGTGTGATGCACCGGGCGCTGGCAGCGGCGACCGCGGCGCTGCCCGGCGATCAAGGCAATATGATCGAGTTGTATGCGCGGGACACGCGCGCGGCAGTGACCAGCGGCATTGTGTACGCCGCCACCGGATTTGTGGAACGGGCCACAGCGGAAATCCGCGCACAGCACGGAAACAACCTGTCGATACTGTTGACCGGAGGCGACGCGGAACGCCTGCAACCTTTAATGCAGGGACGGTTTACACTGGAGCCTCATCTGGTGCTGGAAGGTCTGGCAATGCTGGCGGAGCCACGGACGTGATGCGAACCCTGTTCCTGGTGTTGGTGCTAGCGAACATCGTGGCCTTCATCTGGTATGGCTGGCTGCGATCGCCGGCCCAAACGCCATCCTCCATGCTATTGCCGCATGTGCAAACGCTCAAGCTGATTGCGGAGCTCACGCCGGCGCAGCGGCGCACGCTCACCAAGCCGTCAACGCCCGCGCCCGAGGCGGAAAGTACACCCAATCCGGTAACCAACCAGACTGCCGCGGAGAGTTGTGCTAGCTATGGTCCTTTCCCCAGCATCGAGGCGGCGCAAACCGGCGCGACGCGTTTGCAGAATGACGGCGCCAGCGTCACGCAGAGACTGGTTCCCGGCAAAGTGCGCCTGGGCTACTGGGTGTATCTGCCGCCGTTCGGCTCGCGTCATGAAGCGGACGCAGCGGCGAAATTGCTTGCAGGGCGCGGCGTGACGGATCTGTACGTGGTGACCGACGAAGCCAATCGCAACGCCATATCTCTGGGCGTGTTCCGGGATGTTTACGGCGCGCGCGCACGCCAGAAGAAAATCCAGCTGCTGGGTTTTCGTCCGCTTCTGACCGAGCGCTTCCGGGATTCGCCGCGCTACTGGCTGGACGCGCGCGGGGCCGAAACCCGGTTGCCAGCGGCGGGTGCATTCGCCGATCTCGACGAGGGTGATGTGAGCATCGGGCGGGCGGCCTGTAACTCCCCCGCCAGTCACTGACCTGCTGGCTAGCTCCTGCTAGAATCCCAACGCTTATCTGTGCCGGTGTAGCTCAGTTGGTAGAGCAGTGGTTTTGTAAACCAAAGGTCGGGGGTTCGACTCCCTCCGCCGGCACCATTCAGTAGCTCTCCCGTAATGGGAGGTCCCGCCGGCACTAAAAATTTGACGCCGCATTATCCTGCATGCGTTGTGATTGCCGCGGTGTAGTTAGTGTCCCCTTCGGGGATGGTGGAAACCCCTCGCCTTCAGGCGAAGCAAGTTTGGCGAAATGGGCGAAGCCCATGAGCCTAGTATTTGAATCTGTAATAGCGCTGGCAAGCAAAGCATTTCGCATTTCGGTCGCCTTCGAGGCGACGGATCCGTCAACCCCTCGCCTTATAGGCGAGGGTTGTTGAGTGGGATTTGAATTTGTAACTCACGGCCAGAAATAATGTCAGGCTGTTGGAGCGGTCCACGATCGGACTGTTTTGAATGGCGCTGGCAAAATGCAGATATTGCAGGCCGCCCTGGAACTGCCAGTGCCAGTCGAGCGGCACGAACAGACCCAGTTGTGCGAACGGATTGGTAGTGCGGCCCGGAGTATAGGCCGGCCGGCTGGGGATGGCTTCCGATGCGCTCACGCCGTAGTAGTAATCCGTGAGCGGTGAATTTTCCCAGGCGATGCCGATACCCGGTGACAGCGTCCAACCTGTCATGTGTATCGGATAGCTGTACTGCACATCCGCTTCCGTGCCTTTGTAGCGATTCAAGAGGTCGGTGAAGACACTGGTACTGAAGCGTCCCCATGCTCCGAACAGATCCAGCCGACCGCCGCCGTCAATGGACCACTCGCGCCGCTGGATGCCGACCAATTGTGGCGACTCGCTGGCGCTCAGACGATTGAGGCGCGGCTTGGCCAGAATCGAGATTGCATAATGTTTGTCGTTGGACAGTAGGTAACCGACGCTGGCTCCGGCCGCAAAGAAACGCCCGTTGTGGTACCAGATTAGCGGCAGGGGCGTGACCTGGCGGTTGACACCGATATAACCCGGGTCGGTGACCGCCACGCCGATACCGAGCGACCAGGAGGAACCGGACTCGTTGGACGCCGCGGTTATGACCTGATCCTGGGGATTGCCTGTGTCTTGCGGGTTGTCGCTCCCGGTACCGGCGGCGGCGAATACATTGTTCGCCCCACCTCCAATTACAAGCGCCAGCAGGTAGCAAACAAAGTTGGCGTGGTTTTGGTGATCATGTCTATTGCCCATGCCTGGCAGTTTCATTGACCTGATTTCCTGAACGTGCATTTTATGATTGGAATATAGCTCATCCCACTATTCATATGTCAGAGGAAAGGCATATACGACGCCGACGGAGATCAGGTTCACGGTCGTTTCGCCAGTCGTATTATTGTTTCCCAAATCGCGGTACTGATCCCACCCCAAACGCACAGTCC
>JBAVYM010000022.1:0-28912 GCA_049698775.1 Gammaproteobacteria bacterium | reverse complement strand
CGTTTGCCCCGGACACGGTGCCCGCGACCGCATTGGTGGACTGGGTGCCGCTGGCGGCCCCGCCCGAGGTGCTCACGTAAATATATTTCAGTGAGTCTGGGCTCTGCCAATATTGTGGCGTCACCTCCATGACCACGTGGTATTGATTCATTTGCTGGTAGATGGTGGAGACTTGGCGCTGGCCGAATGCGTCATACAAGGCGTTGTCAATCTCGTTGGGCGTGACGCCGAAACGCGCGGCGGTCGCCCGGTCAATCACCAGATTCGTTTCCAGTCCACCCTGCTGCTGATCGGAATTGACATCCAGCAGCACCGGCGAGTGCTGCAACGCCGCCAGCAGGCGCGGTGCCCATTGGTAAAGTATCTGGGTGGAGTCGGACTGCAGCGTATATTCGTACTCGGCGTTGCTTTGGCGGCCGCCAACGTGAATATCCTGAACCGACTGCATGAAAAGACGCGCCCCCGGTACGCGGCTGAGTTGCCGGCGCAAGCGGCCAATGACTTGATCGGCCGAAAGCTTGCGTTCGCTGAGCGGTTTGAGCGAGACGAACACGAAGCCGGAATTGGTTTGCCGGCCGCCGGTGAAACCAACGACATTCTCGACCGCCGGATCATGCTGGACGATGGACATGAACTGATTGAATTTCTGGTGCATGAGCTGGAAAGAGATGCTCTGATCGGCCTGAATACCTCCAATGATCCGGCCGGTGTCCTCCTGGGGGAAGAAACCCTTGGGGATCGTTACAAACAGCACTATGGTGAGCGCCACGGTTACGCCCAGTGACAGCATCACCAGCCGCGGGTGGTACAGCGACCAGTCGAGGCTATGTCCATAGCCGCGGCGCAGGGAGTCGAAGAGCCTTGTGCCCAGGCGCGGCCGCTCTTGCGGCTGCCCAGGTTTGCGTTCGCGCAGGATCAGGGAGCACATCATGGGTGTTGTGGTGAGCGAGATCAGCAGCGACACGCTGATGGCCAGCGACAGGGTGATGGCGAATTCCCGGAACAGTCGTCCGACGATGCCACCCATGAGCAGGATGGGCAGGAATACCGCCACTAGCGATAGGCTGATGGAGAGCACGGTGAAACTCACCTCGCGCGCGCCCAGCAGCGCTGCCTGCCGGCGCGGCATGCCGGCTTCAATGTGGCGGGTGATGTTCTCCAGCACCACGATGGCGTCGTCCACCACGAAACCGGTGGAGATGGTGAGCGCCATTAGCGAGAGGTTGTCGAGGCTGAAGCCAAGCAGATACATGCCGGCGAAAGTACCGATCAGAGAGATCGGCACCGCGACGCTCGGGATGAGCGCGGCGCGCACGTCGCCCAGAAACAGGAACACCACCAGAATCACCAAGATCACGGCAATCAGCAGCGTGAGCTCAGTATCATGCAGTGCCGCGCGTACCGTGGTGCTGCGGTCGAGTGCCACCGCGATATGGATGTTTGCCGGGACGGAAGCCTGGAGTGCCGGCAGCAATGCGCGCACGCCATCCACTGTCTGGATGATGTTGGCTCCCGGTTTGCGGTACAAAATCACCAGCACCGCGGGACGACCGTTCGCCAGTCCGGCGTTGCGCACGTTCTCGACTGAATCTTCTACATCCGCCACATCAGTCAGGTGCACGGCGGCGCCGTTGCGATAGGCAATCACCAGCGAGCGGTATTGCGCGGCCTGAGTCGCTTGATCGTTGGTGTAGATATGGTAATGCTGTCCGCCGAATTCGATTGCGCCCTTGGGGCTGTTGGCATTGGCCGAGGCCAGCGCCGCGCGCACATCTTCCATGCCGATGCCATACTTGTTCAGCGCCGTGGGATTCAGCTCGACCCGCACCGCGGGTAGCGAACTGCCGCCTAGGTCCACTTCGCCGATGCCGTCCAACTGCGAGAGCCGCTGTTGCAACACGTTCGAGGCCGCGTTATAGAGCTGGCCCTGGGTGAGGGTGTCGGAGGTCAGTGCGAGAATCAAAATCGGCGCGTCGGCCGGATTGGCCTTGCGATAGGTTGGATTACTGCGCAGGCTGGCCGGCAGGTCGGCGCGAGCGGCGTTGATTGCGGCTTCCACATCGCGTGCCGCCCCATCTATGTCCCGATCCAGCCCGAACTGCAGCACGATGCGGGTGCTGCCAACCGAACTCTGGGAAGTCATCTGAGTCACATCGGCGATTTCCCCCAGATGGCGCTCAAGTGGGCTGGCCACTGTCGCGGCGACGGTTTCGGGGCTGGCACCAGGGAGTTGTGCCTGCACCGAAATCGTGGGGTAATCCACTTGCGGCAGCGGTGCCACCGGTAACTGTGGAAAGGCAAACAGGCCGGCCATCGCAATGCCGACGGTCAAGAGCGTGGTCGCTACCGGGCGCTTGATGAACGGCGAGGCGAGACTCACGGGTGTGCGCTCTCACGACCCGCGCGCCAGACGCGGACACGCTCGGCAAGCCGGTCGAAGGCGAGGTAGATCACCGGAGTGGTAAACAGCGTTAGTAACTGGCTGACCAGCAAACCGCCGACGATGGCAATGCCGAGCGGGCGGCGCAGTTCCGAGCCGGTGCCGGTGCCGAGCATGAGCGGCAGCGCCGCCAGCAGCGCCGCCATGGTGGTCATCATGATCGGCCGGAATCGCAGCAGGCAGGCCTGATGGATCGCCTGGCGAGGCGGCAGCCCTTCGCCGCGCTGGGCCTGCAGCGCGAAGTCAATCATCATGATGGCATTTTTCTTGACGATACCGATCAACAGCACGATGCCGATGATCGAGATGATGTCGAGATCGCTGCGCGCGATCATGAGCGCGAGCAGCGCACCGAGGCCCGCTGAAGGCAGCGTCGAAAGAATGGTCAGCGGGTGCACGAAGCTCTCATACAGCACGCCCAGAACGATATAGACTGTGATGATCGCCGCCAGAATCAGGAACAATTCGTTGCCGAGCGCCGCCTTGAAGGCCAGCGCCGCCCCCTCGAAGGTGGTGATTACACTCTCCGGCAAATCAACATCGTGTTCCACGCCTTCAATGGCGTTGACGGCCGCACCGAGGGATTCCCCTGATGCCAAATTGAACGAAATGGTGGCGGCGGGGAACTGGTTCTGGTGGTTGATGACCAGCGGCGTCTGGCGGGTTTGGATGCTGGAGATGGCGGATAGCGGCACCTGGGCATAGGTGGCCACCGAGGATGGCAGATAGATGGAATCCAGCGAATCCAGGCTTTGCTGCATCGCCGGATCGGCCTCGAGAATGACACGGTACTGGTTAGACTGGGTGAAGATCGTGGAAACGATGCGTTGACCGAAGGAGTCATACAAGGCGTTGTCCACGGTCGCTGGCGTAATGCCGAAACGCGCCGCCGTGCTGCGGTCAATGTCCACGTAGGCAGCCAGACCCTGTTCCTCGAGGTTGCTGGTCACATCCGCGAGCTGCGGCAGCGTCTGCAATCGCGTCAGCAGCGTGCCAGACCAGCGTGCCAGTTCGTCGGGATTGGTGTCTTCGAGGACAAACTGGTACTGGGTGGCGCTTACCGTGTCGCCGATGGTGAGATCCTGGGCCGGCTGCATGTATAGCGTGATACCCGGCACATCCGCCACCTCGCCTTGCAGGTTGCGGATGATCTCGCTGGCGTTTAAATGCCGATCATCCCTTGGGCGCAGGTTGATGAGGAACCGCCCGCTGTTCAAGGTAGTGTTAGTGCCGTCCACGCCGACGAAGGAGGACAGGCTCACCACGTCGGGATTCTTCAGAATCGTTTGCGCCAATGCCTGTTGGCGGTCCACCATGGCGGGAAAGGAAATGGACGGTGAGGCTTGTGAAACCGCCTGGATCAGCCCGGTATCCTGCGTGGGAAAAAAACCTTTCGGGATGACGAAGTAGAGCAGCACAGTCAGCAGCAGGGTCGCCACCGCTACCAGCAGCGTGGCGCGTTCATGCGCCAAGGCAAAATCGAGGGCCTGCTCATAGCGGCCGATCATGGCGTCGAAGAAGCGCTGGCTCCAAATGGATATACGGTTGCTGCGATTCTGTGCCTGCGGGCGCAACAGTTTGGAACACAGCATCGGTACCAGGGTCAGCGAGACAATGGCCGAAATGACGATGGTCACCGCGAGCGTGATCGCAAACTCATGAAACAACCGTCCCACCACGTCGCCCATGAACAGCAGCGGGATCAACACGGCGATCAGCGACACGGTGAGGGAAATGATGGTGAAGCCGATCTGTTTGGCGCCTTTGAGCGCCGCCTCCAAAGGCGTTTCCCCCTGCTCCACGTAACGGGCGATGTTTTCGATCATCACGATGGCATCGTCCACCACGAAACCGGTGGCGATGGTCAAGGCCATCAGCGAAAGGTTATCCAGGCTGAAGCCGATCAAGTACATTACGCCGAAGGTGCCGATGATGGAAAGCGGGATGGAAAGGCTGGGAATGATGGTCGCCGGCAGGTTGCGCAAGAACAGGAAGATCACCAGAACCACCAGCGCCACCGCCAGTACCAATTCGAACTCGGTGTCGCGCACCGAGGCGCGAATGGTAGTGGTGCGGTCGGTGAGCGTGGCCACGCTCACCGAGGCCGGCAGCGAGGCCTGCAGTTCCGGGAGCAAGGCCTTGACCCGGTCCACTACCGTGATCACGTTGGCGCCCGGCTGGCGCTGGATGTTTAGGATGATGGCAGGCGTGGTGTTCATCCAGGCCCCGAGCTTGGTGTTTTCCGCGCTTTCCTCCACCGTGGCCACGTCGGACAAATGCACCGGCGCCCCGTCGCGGTAGGCGATGATGGCGTTGAGGTAGGCGGCGGGGCTTTGTAGCTGGTCGTTGGCGTTGATGGTGTAGGACCGGGAAGGGCCGTCGAAATTGCCCTTGGGCGTGTTGACGTTCAGATTCCCGAGGGTGCTGCGCAAGTCATCAATGTTCAGGCCGTAACTGGCGAGTGCCCGCAGATTGGCGCGCACGCGCACCGACGGACGCGCGCCTCCGCTGATTGTCACCAAGCCGACACCGGCGACCTGGGAAATCTTCTGGGCCATGCGCGTATCCGCCAGATCTTCGACTTGGGTGAGCGGTAATGTGTTAGACATGACCGCCAGCGACAGCACCGGGGCATCGGCGGGATTGATCTTCGCGTAGATGGGGGGCGCGGGCAGGTCCGCGGGCAGGAGATTGCCGGCAGCGTTGAGCGCCGCCTGTACTTCCTGTTCGGCGATATCCAGACTCAGGTTCAGATCAAACTGCAAGGTGATGACCGAGGCGCCCGCTGAAGAGGACGAGGACATCTGGTTCAGTCCCGGCATCTGGCCAAGTTGCACTTCCAGGGGGGCGGTGACCGAGGTGGTCATCACGTCGGGGCTGGCACCCGGATACAGGGTCTGCACCTGGATGGTCGGGTAATCCACTTCGGGTAGCGCCGAGAGCGGCAGGAAAAGATAGCCCACTCCGCCGGCGAGAATGATCGCCGCCATCAGCAGCGAGGTGCCGACCGGCCGAAGAATAAAGATACGTGACGGATTCATGCCCGCTTCGTTGTTACGCGGACCTGGGTTCAGGAGCTGCCGGGTGGTGGTGGCGACGGCGGGTGATGATGTCCCCAGCCTTTACGTTTTGCGGATCGCGGCTTGGCCGCGGTGGTCGCACCCACTGCGGGTGAAACTTTTGCCTGTGTATTCGGCAGCATCACCTTGGCGCCATCGCGCAACTGCTCGGCGCCGTCGGTGACCACCTGGTCTCCCGGGCTGAGTCCCGAGAGAATGGCGACACGCTCGCCGTCTGCAGGACCCACGATCACCTTGCGTAATGACACCGTATCGTCCGGATTGATGAGGTAAACGAAAGTGCCAGGCGCGCCGCGCTGGATGGCCGCCGCCGGTACGACCGTGGCATTTTGCAAGGTGTTCACCAGCAACTGCACGTTCACGAACTCATTGGGGAACAACCGGTTGTTGGTGTTCTTGAATACCGCGCGCAATTGCACCGTGCCAGTGGTGGTGTTGATCAGGTTATCCACGGCGGTCAGCACGCCAACGACGAGCTTGTCGGTATTGGTGCGGTCATAGAGCGTGACAGGCAAGTGTGCGCCGGTGGTAACGCGCTGCATGACCTGAGGGAGGTTGTCCTCCGGGAGGCTGAATATCACGCTGATGGGCGACAACTCCGTGATGACCACGATACCGTTGGTATTGGATGTTTGCACATAATTGCCGACGTCAACCTGACGCAGGCCGACGCGGCCGGATACTGGCGCGATGATGTGGCAGTAAGTCAAATTGAGCTTGGCATTGTCTATCTGAGCCTGATCGGATTTGACCGTCCCCTGATACTGCTCGACCAGATAGGTCTGATCGGTGAGCTGTTGTGCCGAGATCGAATCCTGGGCGGCGAGCGTGCGATAGCGGGCCAGGTCGCTCTGCGCTTGGTGCAGCAGTCCCATATCATGGGTCAACTGTCCCTGGGCCTGTTCCAGAGCCACTTGATACGGGCGCGGATCAATCTGGGCGAGGAATGCGCCCTTCTTGACCATTTCGCCTTCGGTAAAACCCAACTTCATGAGCTGGCCGTTGATTTGTGTCTGTACGGTCACCATGGCCAGCGGCGTGACGGTGCCAAGGGCGCTAAGTGTGATTGGAATATTCCCTCGCACGGCAGTCGCTGCCTGCACGGGTTGCGGCCCGCTGAACTGGTTGAATCCGCGGCGTCCCTGACTGTGCACCGGCAGGATTAAGGCAATGGCGACTGCGGCAGCAAGCAGCACTGCCAGCGCGACAGACCATGCATAATATTTGAACCGTATGCGGTGACGGTATCCCGGACTGGATAGCATATTCATATTCTGTAATCCATGATAACAATGATCAGGCAGTCTGAATGATTGGCAAGTATTCCGGGATTGTCTGCGAGTGGACTGCGGACATGTCCCGGCGGGTGTTCCAGCCAAGGGTGCTGCGGATTAGATATAACACTCGTTTCCCGCTTTTGGAATACAAAACCCGTGCTATATCGCTGAATTTTGTTCATTGAAATCTCAAACACGGTTTAGTTACATTTTGTAACAATTCCGGACAATCAGTCCTGTTTAATGTCCCTTTCGGGGATGGTTGAAATCCCTCGCCTTCAGGCGAAGCACGTTGTAGCGAAATGGGCGAAGCCCATGAGCTTGAATTTGAACATGTTGATACGATTGTGAGCACTGTATTTCGTTTTAGCTCGGTCGGCTTCAAGCCGACGATTTATGAACCCACCGGCTTAAAGCCGGTGGAGTATTCAGTTTCGTAACAATTGCGACGATTGATGTGATGCGAATGCACCTTGGAAACAACGAACGACCTAACTCCAGATGCAAATATGCTGAGGTCGTGCGCGCGACATGGGGGAAGAGGTGGCGCCGAAGCTTGAGCATGGCCTGGTTTTCGACAGACCGGCAAAGTACTCATTGAGCGGCACAGAAACTCAAAATTGAAGTCTTGCGGATGACAGCGCCTATGGTTGCGGCGGTGAGCCGCCTTTGAGTACGGATATGGAAACGGGCTAGGGAGGGGCGGATAAAAAGAATGCGGTTACCACTGGCAACCGCCTGAAGCTTGAACTGACCATCAGTCGTTTCTAAAACATGAGCGACAAGTTTCTAGCAGAATTTGACAGCCCAGAGCCATAAAGTGGGGTATTACCGGCAAAGTTTCATGAAAATCCGTGGGTTATGACTTAACGTATTCTCTAAGTTGCTTTTCCAAGCCAATGATTCTTAGTAGTTTATTTTCTAGAAATCCAGCAAAAATCCACGTCTAAGTCTCTGTCCTGCAAGCAATTTCTTTGTGATCTGCCCTTGACGGGGAGTACATCGCTTCCTATAGTGTCCCACGGTGGGAAAAAGTGGAATGAAATGGGTTAGCAGGATGGACCTATGTTCCGTGGTGTAAACAACCTGACACTGGATGCCAAGGGCCGGTTGGCTGTTCCGGCGCGTTATCGCGAGCGTTTGGCGGAAGCCTGCAATGGCCAGCTCGTCGTCACGATTGACCGCGGCTATTACCTGCTCATCTATCCGCTGCCCGCCTGGGAGGAAATTGAAACCAAATTGGTGCGTCTGCCGAGCCTGCATCCGCAGGTGCGCGAATTGCAGCGACTGTTGGTGGGTCATGCCACGGAAGTGGACATGGACAGTCATGGCCGGTTGCTGCTGCCGCCGGAATTACGCGAGTTTGCCAAACTCGAGCGCGATGTGGTGCTGCTCGGTCTCATGAATAAATTTGAACTATGGGACAAATCCGCCTGGGATGCGCGGCGTGAAGCGAGTCTTGCGGCTGATCACGGTGCCGGTGGCAGCCTGCCGGAGGAGTTGGCCCGGCTTTCCTTGTGACGCGCGTGGCGGCCGGAAATGAACATCAACCGGTGTTGCTCAACGAAGCCATGGAACGGCTCGCGATTCAGTCCGACGGTGTGTATGTAGATGGCACCTTCGGACGCGGTGGCCATAGCCGCGAGATTCTGAATCGATTGGAAGGGAATGGGCGCTTACTGGCCATTGATCGCGACCCGGACGCGGTAACGGCCGCACAGACGCAGTGGGGTGAAGACAAACGCTTTGTGTGCTATCGAGGAGCGTTTTCCATGCTGGAGCGTGTTGCACGGCAAACAGGTGTGGTGGGTCAGGTGAACGGCGTGCTGCTGGACCTGGGCGTTTCGTCTGCGCAGCTCGACAACCCACAGCGCGGTTTCAGTTTTATGCATGATGGCCCTCTGGACATGCGCATGGATCCGGATGCAGGCGAGAGCGTGGCCGACTGGCTGGCGCACGCCGACGAAAAAGAAATCGCCGATGTGATTTACAAGTACGGCGAGGAGCGTTTTGCAAGACGCATCGCCCGTGCGATCGTCGCCATGCGCGACGCCGCCGCCATCACCACCACGCGGCAACTTGCAAGCATTGTGAGTAGCGCGATTCCGACCCGCGAACACAAGAAACATCCGGCCACGCGCAGCTTCCAGGCCTTGCGCATTTTCATCAACCGCGAACTGGAGGAACTGGCGAGTTGCCTGGATCAGTGCCTGCATGTATTGGCGCCGGGCGGACGGCTCGTGGTCATCAGCTTCCACTCGCTGGAAGACCGCTTGGTGAAGCGCTTCATCCGCGATCACAGCCGGGAGGCACCGCCGGATCCGCACGCACCCTGGGCACCGTCTGCGCGCGTTCCAAAACTGTGTGCGCTGGATAAAGCCGTGCGTCCGGACGTCGCGGAAGTCGCCCTGAATCCGCGCGCCCGCAGTGCGGTATTGCGTGCCGCGGAACGCCTGGCGTGAAACTTACCCGCGCTGTGGTGGCCTTGCTGTTGGCAGCCGTGTTTCTGAGCGCGCTGGCGGTGATTGATGCACGCCATGAAAACCGCATGTTGTTTGCGCAACTACAGCAGGCGCGTCAGCAACGCGACCAGTTGAACGTCGAGTGGGGCCAACTGTTGCTGGAGCAGAGCACCTGGTCCACCCACGCCCGCATCGAGCAGATGGCGACGCAAACGCTCGGCATGCAGATGCCGCTGCATCCGCAGATCGTAGTGGTGCATCCGTGAGCCGCCGGGAAAGTGAAAGCAGACCCTGGAACTGGCGCAGCCTGGCGGTGCTGGGTGTGTTCAGCGTGGCGGCCGTGGCCTTGCTGGGGCGGGCTGTGTACCTGCAGATGTTCGACAACCAGTTTCTGCAGGCTCAGGGTCAGGAACGCCATTTGCGCGTCGTGCAGGTGCCTGCGCATCGCGGCATGATTCTGGACCGCAACGGCCAGCCGCTGGCAGTCTCTACGCCGGTGGATTCCATCTGGATGAATCCTCAGGAACTCTCCGACTCTCTGAAGCGTGTCCCGGAACTTGCGCGCGCACTGGGCGTACGTAGCACGGACATCTTGAGTTTGCTGCATCAGAACCGCGACAAGGAATTCGTCTATCTGGCGCGGGGTATTGATCCTTACGCCGCACGTCAATTATTGGCGTTGAATATTCCCGGCGTGTACAGCCAGCGGGAATACCGCCGTTATTATCCGGCCGGCGAAGTCACAGCGCATGTGCTGGGCTTCACCAACGTGGATGACGTGGGCCAGGAAGGACTGGAACTCGGTTACAACGACTGGCTGCGCGGTGTGCCCGGCGCCGAGCGCGTCATTGTGGATCGCTACGGACGTTCAGTGCAGGACGTGGAAAGTCTGCGTGCACCGCGGCCCGGCAAGGATCTGGTGGCGAGCATTGATCTGCGCGTACAGTACCTTGCCTACCGCGCGCTGAAACAAGCGGTGCTGGAACAGGGCGCCAAATCCGGCTCCGTCATCGTCATGGATGCCCGTACCGGCGAAGTGCTGGCCATGGCCAACCAGCCGTCCTTCAATCCCAACAACCGCGGAGATTACAAGCCGGCGTTTTACCGCAACCGCGCGGTGACCGATCAATTCGAGCCTGGCTCCAGCATGAAACCCTTCACCATCGTGTCGGCGCTGCTGTCGGGCCGCTATACGCCCGATACGTTCATCAATACCGCACCGGGTTTCTACAAGGTCTCGGGTTACACCATCCGCGATGACAGCGATTACGGCAACATCAATCTCACCACCATCCTGGAGAAATCAAGCAACGTGGGCGCCAGCAAGATCGCGCTGTCACTGCATCCCGAATTGCTGTGGAATACCTTGGCGGCGTTCGGCTTTGGTCAGTTGAGCGGCAGCGGCTTTCCCGGCGAAGTGCCGGGCTCGCTGCCGAATTACCGCGGCTGGTCCATGGCACGTCAGGCGACTATTTCCTATGGGTACGGCGTTGCAGTTACCGCCCTGCAACTCGCGGATGCCTACGACATCATCGCCGACGATGGCGTGCATATACCGCCGAGCTTTGTGCATCTGGATGTGCCGCCCACGGGGCAGCAGGTGATCCCCGCGCCAGTGGCGATGACGCTGCGGCACATGCTCGAGACCGTGGTGTCCAACGAAGGCACCGGCAAACTCGCGGACGTGGCCGGCTATCACGTGGCCGGTAAAACCGGCACTGCCCACATCGCCCAGAACGGCGGTTATTCCGAAAACGATTACATCTCGGTGTTTTGCGGTCTTGCTCCCGCCAGCGATCCGCGACTGGTGACAGTGGTGGTGATACGCGAACCGAGCCGTGGCCAGTATTACGCCGGCACGGTGGCCGCACCGGTATTCGCGCGCGTCATGAGCGGCGCGCTGCGCCTGCTGGACATCCCGCCGGATGACCTGAGTAATTTCACCACCACCGCTTACGTGGTGAACCTGGGGCATGCGTCATGATGGCCCAGCAACAAGAAATCAGCAGCGCGCGTCTGGCCGAAATCCTGCACGGCGATGCCGATATCCCACCGAGCCGCGATATACCATTGCAGGGCTTGGCCGTGGACAGCCGCGAGGTGCGTCCCGGCTACCTGTTTCTGGCGGTGCGCGGCCACGATCATCACGGCTTGAGACATCTTGCCGATGCGCGTGCGCGCGGAGCGGTGGCGGTTGCTTACGATCCGGAAGGCGGCGCGGAATATTTACCGGCTCTCAAAGGATTGCCAGCGTTCGCGGTGCGCTCTCTGGAGCAGCGCGTCGGGCCGATGGCCGCGCGCTTCTACGGCGATCCGTCCGCGGCCCAGAAGGTGGTGGCGGTGACCGGCACCAACGGTAAGACTTCCGTGAGCCTCATTGCCGCGCAAATCCTGATGGAACTCGGCAAACCCTGCGGTGTTCTGGGCACCCTGGGGTACGGTCTGTACGGGCAACTGGAAGCATCCACGCACACCACACCCGATGCCGTCAGCGTGCAACGCTGGCTCGCGCGTTTCCGCGACCGGCGCGTGCAGCATGTGAGCATGGAAGCATCCAGTCACGCGCTGGAGCAGGGGCGCATGAATGGCGTGCATCTGGCGGTGGCAGTGTTCACCAATCTGACACGCGACCATCTGGATTATCACGGCAGCATGGAGAGTTACGGCGCCGCCAAACGCCGGTTGTTCGACATGCCAGGCCTGAAACATGCAGTCATCAATCTGGATGATTCTTTCGGTATCGAACTGGCGCGCAACTTGCCGCCTGGTATCGAATGCATTGGATACACACTCACGAACGCTCGAGCACCACAGGGTAAAACGCTGCGCGCCACACAGGTGGTTCTGGACTCCGGCGGCATGCAATTCGGCATGGCGGGGGATTTCGGTGGCGCACATGTCGAATCCCGTCTGCTGGGACAATTCAACGTGCAGAATCTGCTGGCAGTGCTGGGTATCTTGCTGGCGCTGGATTTCCCGTTTGCGAAGGCATTGTTGGCGATAGACCAGGCGCATACCGTGCCTGGCCGCATGCAATGTTTTGGCGGAGGCACTCAGCCGCTGGTAGTGGTGGATTACGCGCACACGCCGGATGCGTTGGAAAAAGCCCTCATCGCGGCACGCGCGCATTGCCGTGGGCAGCTGTGGTGTGTGTTCGGCTGCGGTGGCGAACGCGATCGAGGCAAGCGTCCGCAGATGGGCTCCATTGCAGAGCGCCTCGCAGACCGGGTGATCATTACCGACGACAATCCGCGCCATGAAGACGGTGATGTCATCGTCGCGGAAATCCTCGCGGGCATTCACGACCGCGGGCGTGTACAGGTGCAGCGCGATCGCGCCCACGCCATCGCCGGGGTCATACACGCGGCCGCCGCACAAGATGTGGTGCTGGTGGCCGGCAAGGGCCATGAGAGCTATCAGATCATCGGCGACCGGAACTTGCCTTACAGCGACCGCGATACCGTCGTGATGCTGCTCAAGGGGCTGCAGGCATGAATGCGCGCCGGCTGTCGGACGTGGCCTCTGCCACCGGTGGCAAGCTGGTAGGCGCGGACCGGGAATTCCTGCGCATCAATACCGATACCCGCAAGCTCGCGGCGGACGAGTTGTTCGTGGCGTTGCGGGGGGCGAATTTCAACGGCCATGAATTTGTGATGCAGGCCGAAAAACTCGGCGCGGCCGGTGCCATGGTGGAACATCCGATGCCCTGTCACCTGGCGCAAGTCGTGGTGCGCGATACGCGCCGGGCGCTGGGTATTTACGCGGCCGGCTGGCGCGGAGGTTTCGGTATCCCGGTGATCGGCGTCACCGGCTCGAACGGCAAAACCACGGTCAAGGAGATGATCGCCCGTATCCTGCGCCGGCGTGGAGTGACGCTCGCCACCCGCGGCAATCTTAACAACGACATCGGTGTGCCGCTGACACTACTGGAGTTGACCGAGCAGCACCGCACCGCCGTTATTGAAATGGGCACCAATCATCCGGGCGAGATCGAGTACCTGGCGTCTATGACCTCGGCGACGATTGGCGTGGTGACCAACGCCGGTGCGGCGCATTTGGAAGCGCTCGGCAGTTTGCGGGGTGTGGCGCTGGAGAAAGGCGCGCTGTTCGCCGGCTTGCGCGCCAACGGCATCGCGGTCATCAACGCCGATGACGACTATGCGGGGTTATGGCGGGAAATGGCCGGCCAGCGCCAGCAGCGCAGTTTCGGCCTGAGCGAAGCGGCGGATTTTCATCCGCAACCCGGTTCGCTCAAGCAGCTGCCCACCGGTGTGTGGGCATTTCATTTGGTGTCGCCGGCGGGCGAAGCCGACATTCATTTATCGCTGCCGGGACAGCACAACGTGCGCAACGCGCTGGCCGCGGCGGCGGCCGCCAACGCTGCCGGCGCCAGCCTGGATGACATCGCAACGGGACTGGCCAACGTTCCGGTCATTGCCGGCCGGCTGATCGTATTGCCGGGCGTGCGCGGCAGCCGTCTGATTGACGATACTTATAACGCCAATCCGCTGTCGCTCAAGGCTGCCATGGAATTTGCGCTGAGTCTCGGCGATCCGGTGTGGCTGGCGCTGGGCGACATGGGAGAACTGGGCGCGAGCGCCGCCACCTTGCACGCGGATTGCGGCGAATTGGCGCGGCGCCTGGGCATTGCGCGTTTGATGAGTTTTGGCAGCCTGAGCCTGCACGCCACCGAACAATTTGGCGCCGGTGCCGAACATTTCGTGGAATGGGAGGCATTGGTGAATACGCTGCGCGCGGCGTTGCGCCCCGGCGTCACGCTGCTGATCAAAGGTTCGCGCAGCATGCGCATGGAACGCGTCGTGGAAGCCCTGCGTACCTCGCAGGCGGTCGGTCAGGCCGTGAGGGGGAGCTGAACCATGTTGCTGTTCCTCACCGAATACCTGACGCGCTACCACTCGCTATTCAATGTATTTTCCTATCTTACCTTTCGCGCCATCCTGGGTGTGCTCACGGCGCTGCTGCTGTCGTTCTTCATTGGACCCGGCATGATCCGACGTTTGAGCCTGCGCCAGATCGGCCAGCGCGTACGCAACGACGGGCCGCAATCCCATCTCGCCAAGGCCGGTACGCCCACCATGGGCGGCACGCTGATTCTCGTGACCATCATCGTTACCACACTGCTGTGGTCGGATCTGCGCAACCGCTACGTGTGGATTCTCATCGGTGTGACCGTGGGCTTCGGCCTCATCGGTTTCGCGGACGATTACAAGAAATTGGTGCTGAAGAATTCAAAGGGGCTTGCACCGGGCAGCAAATACTTTTTGCAATCCCTGGTGGGGCTGGGCGCAGCCATCGCGCTCTACATGAGCCACCGCAACGTAGCGGAGATCGAATACATCGTGCCGCTGCTCAAACACGTTTCCATCAGCTTGGGTGGATTCTTCATCCTGGTCACCTATTTCGTGGTGGTAGGGATGAGCAACGCGGTCAATCTAACCGACGGTCTGGACGGC
Organism: Gammaproteobacteria bacterium; assembly: GCA_049698775.1. Taxonomy (GTDB): domain Bacteria; phylum Pseudomonadota; class Gammaproteobacteria; order Natronospirales; family REEB76; genus REEB76. Next base: position 14,179 of record JBAVYM010000022.1, on the reverse strand, counting down.
CTTGCCATCATGCCGGCGGTGATGGTGGGCGGAGCGCTCGGCGTATTCGGTTACGCCGCCGGCAATTTTGTGTTTGCCCATTACCTCACGATTCCCTATTTGCCGGGTGCCGGCGAAGTGGTGGTGTATTGCGGCGCACTGGTGGGCGCGGGTCTTGGCTTCCTGTGGTTCAACGCCTATCCCGCCCAGGTGTTTATGGGCGACGTGGGCGCGCTGGCGCTGGGCGCGGCGCTCGGCACGCTTGGCGTGATCGTGCGTCAGGAAATCGTGCTGTTCATCATGGGCGGCGTATTCGTCATGGAGACCGTCTCCGTCATCCTGCAAGTCGGTTCGTTCAAGCTCACCGGCCGGCGGCTGTTCCGCATGGCGCCGTTGCACCATCACTTTGAACTGAAAGGCTGGCCGGAGCCGCGCGTCATCGTGCGCTTCTGGATCATCACCGTGATACTGGTGCTGATCGGCCTGTCCACCCTCAAGGTGCGGTGAGGAGCACTGCATGCACATGCCGCAACATCGCACCAAGACGCTGATTGTCGGCCTCGGCAAGACTGGGCTGTCGGTGGCGCATTTCCTGGCGAGGCAGGGCATGGATGTGGCGGTCACCGACAGCCGCGAACGGCCGCCGGGTTTGCAGAAACTGCATGACACGGTGCCGGGGGCCGCGGTATTTGTGGGCGGTTTTTCCGAGACCGCGCTCGCACATTCCGATCAGGTAGTGCTGTCACCTGGAGTTGCCGTGTCGGCACCTTTCGTGGCGCGGGCGCGGGCTTTGGGTCTGCCGGTATTCGGCGATATTGAATTGTTCGCACGCCGCGCGCATGCGCCGGTCATAGGCGTTACCGGTTCGAACGGCAAGAGCACCGTGACCACGCTGGTGGGGCTGATGGCGGAACGCGCCGGCGTCGAGGCGCGCGTGGGCGGCAACCTTGGCACACCGGCGCTGGATCTGATCGGCGAGACTGAGCCGCAGTTGTACGTGCTGGAACTGTCGAGCTTCCAGTTGGAGGTCACGGTGTCGCTGCAGTGCACGGCCGCGGTGGTGCTCAACATTTCGCCCGATCACATGGATCGCTACGCCACGCTGGCGGATTATGCCAGCGCTAAGGCGCGCATTTTTGCCCACTGCGATGTGGCGGTCATCAATCGCGGCGATGAACGGGTGCGCAAGATGATCCAACCCGGACACAAACATGTGAGTTTTGGCCTGGATGCGCCTGCCGGCCGCGACTATGGCATCGTTCTGCATGAACGGAAACGCTGGCTGGCGCGTGGCCATGAAAAACTATTGGCCGCCGACGAAGTGCACATTCGCGGCGAGCACAACTGGGCGAACGCGCTGGCGGCACTGGCGCTGGGCGAAGCCGCGGGCCTGCCCATGCCGGCGATGCTCAATGCGTTACGGGAATTCCGCGGTCTGCCGCATCGCATGGAACACGTGGCCACGCTGAACGACGTCGATTGGTACAACGATTCCAAGGCCACCAATGTCGGTGCTACGCTCGCCGCGGTGTCCGGCCTGCCGGGACCGTTGGTGCTGATCGCGGGCGGTGACGGCAAGAATCAGGACTTCGCGCCGCTGGCGGAGGCGCTGAGCGGCAAGACGCGCGCCGTGGTGCTGCTCGGCAAGGACGCGCCGGCCATTGAACAGGCCATTGCCAGCCGCCTGACGTTTGAGCGGGTCAAGGACATGGATGCGGCGGTAAAGGTTGCAGCCAAATTTGCCCGTCCCGGCGATCTGGTGCTGTTGTCGCCCGCCTGTTCCAGCCTCGACATGTTCGACAACTTCGAACACCGCGGCCGCGTGTTTGCGCATGCAGTCAGGAGACTCGCCGATGGCTGAAACGAAACCCATCGCGGGCGCAAATCCACACACACCGGACCGGATGCTGCTCATGACCGCGGCGGTGATTCTGGCGCTGGGTCTGGTGATGGTGGCGTCCGCTTCCATCACGCTTGCTGACAAGATGACCGGCAACCCGTTCTATTACCTGGAACGCCAACTCGCGTATGCCGTGGTGGGACTGGTTATCGGCCTGGTGGCGTACTCGCTACCGCTCGCTTGGTGGCAGCGCGCGAATTTCCTGCTGTTGATGTTGGCCTTGGCGATGCTGGCGTTGGTGCTGGTGCCGGGCATCGGCCGGCACGTGAACGGCAGCATCCGCTGGGTGGCGTTGGGGCCATTCCGCCTGCAGGTCTCGGAGCCGGCGCGGCTGCTGATACTTATATATATCGCGGGCTATATCGTGCGGCGCCGCGAGGAATTGACCGCGCATTTCACCGGTTCCCTCAAACCCATGCTGCTGCTCTCCCTGGCCGCACTGCTGCTGTTGGCAGAGCCGGATTTCGGCGCCGCCATGGTGTTGATCGCCACCGCCATGGCCATGTTGTTCTTCGGCGGCGCGCGCCTGCGGGATTTCACCGGGTTCCTGATATTGGGCGCGGCGGGTTTCATCCTGCTGGCGGTGGCGTCGCCCTATCGCCTGGAACGCATCACCGGATTCCTGCATCCCTGGAGCCATCCTTTCGACAGCGGATTTCAGCTTACCAATTCGCTCATCGCCATCGGTCGCGGCGGCATCTTCGGCGTGGGTTTGGGCGAGAGCGTGCAGAAACTTTTCTATCTGCCGGAGGCGCACACGGATTTCCTGTTCGCGGTGCTGGCGGAAGAACTGGGATTGCTGGGCTGCTGCGTGGTGATCCTGCTGTTTTCCATTCTCACCTGGCGCGCGGTCGTGATCGCGCGGCGCGCGGCCGGCAAGGGTCTGATGTTCGGCGCTTATCTCGCCTTTGGCCTGGGCTTGTGGATCGGCCTGCAGGCGTTCATCAACATGGGCGTGAACATGGGCGCGCTGCCCACCAAGGGCTTGACGTTGCCGCTCATGAGTTATGGCGGCAGCAGTCTCATCGTGATTTGCGCTGCCATCGGCCTGATTTTGCGCGTGGACCGCGAAACTCGCACGGGCCGGTCCTGGTTGGAACAGACGGCGCCCGCATGAGGCGTGGGCGAGGCGGGCGCCTGTATCGGACAGCCAGTGGCTGTTCGATCCCGCTGAGTGCTGGTACATGGAGGTACCGGCTGGCGAACGCATTCCGGACGGCTCGATGCACTACGAGAGGCGTATGAAGATTGTGATAATGGCAGGCGGTACCGGCGGTCATGTTTTCCCCGCACTCGCGGTGGCGGATGTGCTGCGCGCGCGCGGCCACGAAGTGATCTGGATGGGAACACGCCAAGGTTTGGAAGCGCGCGTGGCGCCGGCGGCCGGAATTCCAATGGAATGGATCGAAGTCAGCGGAGTTCGCGGCAAGGGCTGGGGTACTTTGCTTGTATCTCCTTTGCATCTTGTCCGCGCCCTGAGCCAGGCCATCGGCATTCTCAAACGATTGCGTCCGGCTGCGGTGCTCGGCATGGGTGGATTCGCGAGCGGACCCGGCGGACTGGCGGCACGCCTATTGGGGTGCCCGTTGGTGCTGCATGAGCAGAATGCGGTGCCGGGCGTGACCAACCGCGTTCTGAGTCACGTCGCAAAGCGCGTTCTGGCTGGCTTTCCGGACAGCTTCGCACCGCCAAGGCGCGCGAGCTACGTTGGCAATCCGGTGCGCACCGCCATTGCGGCGCTGCCCACTCCGGAAACCCGCTTTGCCGCACGCACGGGGCCGATCCGCCTGTTGGTAGTCGGCGGCAGTCAGGGCGCGCGCGTGCTGAATGAAATTGTCCCGCAAACTCTCGCTCAACTGGAGGCGGCGCAGCGTCCCGAAGTCCGGCACCAGACGGGCGCGCGCGACGGCGGCAAGGTTCTTGCCGCGTATCGCGAATGCGGAATCACGGCGCACGTCACGCCGTTCATCGAGGACATGGCGGACGCCTACGCCTGGGCGGATTTGGCAATCTGCCGCGCCGGCGCGCTTACTGTCGCGGAACTCGCGGCGGCAGGACTGGGCGCGATCCTGGTGCCATTCGAGGCCGCCGTGGACGATCACCAGACCCGCAATGCGCAATTTCTTGCAGATGCCGGTGCCGCGGTCGTGCTGGCGCAAGTGCAATTCTCGCCGCGGAGTTTGGGTGCCGCGCTGCAGGGAGTGCTGCATGACCGCCACGCATTGCTTGACATGGCCAAGCGCGCACGCGCATTGGCAGAACCCGACGCCGCGGTGAAAGTTGCCGAAGCCTGTCTGCAGGCGGGAGGGTTCGCATGAGCGAACTCATGCGCCGCATCCGCCACATCCATTTCGTCGGCATCGGCGGCGCTGGCATGGGCGGCATCGCGGAAGTGCTCATCAATCTCGGTTATCGCGTAAGCGGTTCGGATCTCAGGGAAAACGTCATCACCCGGCGGCTCGCGGGGCTGGGCGCGCAGGTGCTGCTCGGCCACCGCGCCGAGAACCTGATGGCTGCGGATGTGGTGGTGATATCCAGCGCCGTGACCGAAGACAATGTGGAAGTTACTGCCGCGCATGCGCGCCGCATCCCGGTGGTGCGGCGTGCGGAGATGCTGGCGGAGCTCATGCGCTTCCGTTTCGGCATTGCGGTGGCCGGCACCCATGGCAAGACCACGACCACCAGTCTGGTGGCGAGCGTGTTGTCGGAAGCCGGTTTGGATCCCACCTTCGTCATCGGCGGGCGCCTGATCGGTGCCGGCGTGCATGCACGCCTCGGCACCGGCCGTTATCTGGTGGCGGAAGCGGACGAAAGTGACGCCTCATTCCTGTACCTGCAACCGCTGGTGGCGGTGGTGACCAATATAGATGCGGATCATCTCGGCACGTATGGTGGAGACTTTGTCCGCCTGCGCAATACTTTTATCGAGTTCCTGCATCATCTGCCGTTCTATGGTTTAGCGGTGCTGTGTCTGGACGACCCGGAAGTGCGCAACATCCTGCCGGAAGTGGCGCGACCCGTGATGACCTACGGCCTTGGCGAGCCAGCAGATTTCCGCGCCAGCGATATTCGTCGGGAAGGCCGCAAAACGCATTTCAAAGTGACGAAACCCGGACCACAGGCAGCCCTGGAAGTTACGCTCAATCTTGCGGGGCGGCACAACGTGCTCAATGCGCTGGCAGCCATTGCAATTGCAGAGGATCTCGGCATCGGCGACGACGCGGTGCTGAAGGCGCTGGCTGGTTTCCAGGGCGTGGGACGCCGTTTCCAGATTCATGGCGAACTGGAGACAGCCGTGGGCCGCATCATGCTGGTGGACGATTACGGTCATCATCCACGCGAACTTGCCGCTACGTTCGAAGCGGCGCGCGAAGGCTGGCCGTCGCGGCGCCTGGTGGTGGCATTCCAACCGCACCGTTACTCCCGCACCCGCGACTTGTTCGAGGATTTCGCGGAGGTGTTGTCGCATGTGGACGCGCTGGTGCTGCTGGAAGTGTATGCCGCGGGTGAAGCTCCGATTGCAGGCGCCGACAGCCGCGCGCTGGCGCGTTCCATCCGCAATCGCGGCCGAGTGGATCCGGTGTTCGTGGCGCAAAAACGGGATTTGCCGGACGCGCTTTTGGGTGTGCTCAAGGATGGCGATTTGTTGCTGACGCTGGGCGCCGGCGACATCGGCGCGGTGACGGCGGAATTGCCGAAACAACTGGCCGGAAAACAGGCATGGCACGCATCGCACGCGGAACGGAAAACATGAGACGCAGCCGCCAGCCGCCCGCAGCAGGCATGACACGGCGATGGATCGTAGCCGTGAGCGCCGGGATCGTGGTGTTGGCAGTAGCGATTGCGCTCGGTGTGCATTACGCCAAACCGCTGTTGGCCGGACCTGCGCTCACACAGCTTGTGATCCCGGGGCGGCTTGAGCATGTGCAGCCACAGGCAATCAGGGTGGCGGTGCTGTCATCGCTCGGTACGGGTTTTTTCACAACCAACGTGGAAGACGTTCGCACCGCGGTCCAGGCGGTGCCATGGGTAGCCGAGGCTGCCGTGAGGCGCAGTTGGCCGCACACACTTTATATAGACATCACCGAGGAATTGCCGGTAGCGCATTGGGATGGCGACGGTCTCATGGATGCGGAAGGCCGGGTGTTTGTGCATTCCACAGACAAAGTCTGGGCAAACTTACCTATGCTGTCCGGGCCGGAAGGCAGCGAGCCGGAGGTGCTCGCGCAATTCAACACCTTCACGGCACTGCTGGCGCCGCGCGGACTCGTGATTTTGCAATTGACGGTGGACGCGCGAGGCGATTCCACACTCAAACTGAATGACGGCATTGAAGTGCGCCTGGGCCGCGAGGAAGCGCAGCCGCGCCTGGAGCGTTTCGCGACTGTGGCACTCCCGACATTGGCGCAGCAACTCGCGGCCGTGGCGTATGTGGATATGCGTTATCCCAATGGCTTTGCCGTGGGCTGGGCGAACCCGGGTATTACGCCGCCGCCCACCGGGTTGAAACATAGCAATGAGGTTCGATCGAATGTCTAGAAAGACCGACAAGCAACTGATTGTGGGCCTGGATGTGGGCACCTCCAAAGTGGTGGCCATCGTCGGCGAAATACTCGCCGATCGCAGCGTCGAGATCGTCGGCATCGGCTCGCATCCTTCGCGCGGATTGAAGCGTGGCGTGGTGGTGAACATTGAATCCACCGTGCAGTCCATTCAGCGCGCGGTAGCGGAAGCAGAACTCATGGCCGGCTGCCAGATTCATTCGGTGTACGCCGGTATTGCCGGTGGGCATGTGCGCAGCCTGAACTCGCACGGTGTGGTGGCGATCCGCGACAAGGAAGTAACCGCCGGCGACGTGGAACGCGTGATTGATGCCGCGCGCGCCGTGAGCATCCCGGCTGATCAGCGGATTCTGCACATCCTGCCGCAGGATTTCGTGATTGATGGTCAGGACGGCATCCGCGAGCCCATCGGCATGTCCGGGGTGCGGCTCGAGGTACATGTACATATCGTCACCGGCGCCATGAGCGCGGCCCAGAACATCGTGCGTTGCGTGGAGCGCTGTGGCCTCAAAGTGGACGACATCATCCTCGAGCAGCTTGCCTCCAGCTACGCGGTGCTGAACGATGACGAGAAAGAACTGGGTATATGCCTGGTGGACGTGGGCGGCGGCACCACTGATATCGCGGTGTTCACCGATGGGGCCATCCGTCACACCGCGGTGATCCCGATCGCCGGCGATCAGGTCACCAACGACATTGCCGTGGCCCTGCGCACGCCCACACATCATGCGGAGGAAATCAAGATCAAGTACGCCTGCGCGCTGCCGCAACTCGCGAGCGCCGACGAAACCATTGAAGTGCCGAGCGTGGGCGAGCGTCCGCCGCGGCGGTTGGCGCGCCAGACCCTGGCGGAAGTGGTCGAACCACGCTACGAGGAATTATTCAGCCTTGTTCAGGCGGAGATGCGGCGCAGCGGTTTCGAGGACGCGGTGCCCGCCGGCATCGTGCTCACCGGCGGTAGCGCCAAGATGGAAGGCGCGGTGGAGCTGGCGGAAGAGGTTTTCCACGCACCAGTACGCCTGGGCGTGCCGCAATACGTCACCGGTCTGGTGGACGTGGTGCGCAATCCGATCCATGCCACGGGTGTGGGGCTGTTGCTGTTTGGTGCGCAAAGCCAGCCGCGGGACGGTGCGAAGTCGCGCAACCCCGGCAACGTGAATGTGAAGGATGTCTGGCAACGGATGAAGCAGTGGTTTCAGGATTCATTTTGATTGGTGTTTGTGTTGTAAACGTGCAGAGGAGACCGGAACATGAACTGGACAATTGAAGAGGATGTTAATCAGAGCGCCATCATTAAGGTGATCGGCGTGGGTGGCGGCGGCGGCAACGCCGTGCAGCATATGGTAGCCAGCGGTATCGAGGGCGTGGATTTCATTGCCGTGAATACCGATGCGCAAGTGCTCAAGAAAATCAACGCGCGTACCACCCTGCAGATCGGCAGCAATCTTACCCGCGGACTGGGTGCCGGCTCCAATCCGGAAACCGGCAAGCAAGCCGCATTGGAGGATCGCGACCGTCTGGAAGAAGTGCTGCGCGGCAGTGACATGGTGTTCATCACCGCCGGCATGGGCGGTGGCACCGGCACCGGCGCGGCACCGGTGGTGGCGCAGGTGGCAAAAGAGTTGGACGTGCTGGTGGTGGCGGTGGTGACCAAACCCTTCCCGCATGAGGGCAGCAAGCGCATGAAGGTCGCGGAGCAGGGATTGGCGGAACTGGCGCAGTATGTGGATTCGCTCATCGTGATTCCCAATGAGAAGTTGTCTGCGGTGCTTGGGCGCGATATTCCCATGCTGCAGGCCTTCCAGTCGGCCAACGAGGTACTGCACGGCGCGGTACGCGGCATCGCGGACATCATTACCCGGCCGGGTTTGATGAATCTCGACTTTGCCGATGTGCGCACGGTCATGGCGGAGATGGGTATGGCCATGATGGGCACCGGCCAAGCCAGTGGTGAAGGACGTGCGCGCCAAGCCACCGAGGCGGCGGTTACCAGTCCCTTGCTGGAGAACGTCAACCTGCAGGGTGCACGTGGCATCTTGGTCAACATCACCGCCGGCATGGACCTGACCATGGGCGAGTACGAGGAGGTCATGGACATCGCCCACAGCTACGCGGTCGAGGACGCCTCCATCAAGGTGGGCACCGTACTCGATCCGTCCATGAGCAACGAAATCCGGGTCACGGTGGTGGCCACGGGCTTGAGCCGCCCCCAGATCCAGGCAGCCCCGGTGGTCAGGCCGGTGGCAGTGGTGACGCCACAGATGGTGCCGCTAGCCCGCACCGGTAGCGACGACCGGCCAGACTGGAAAAAGCTGGAGCGGCCCGCCTATGTTCGGCAGCGGGAAAAAGGTGATCTGGACCCCCAGAGCCAGGAATATCTGGATATCCCGGCATTTCTGCGGCGCCAGGCGGACTGAGTCCAGGGACGTAGCTTACGGGAGCTTATAGAACCTTGTTCGAGGTGGACCGGCTATGGTACCGTATCGGTCCGCAAAAATAAGAACGGGCGGGAGTCGGCCACGGGGCCGGGTGCCGCGTTTGACAGAGAACGCCTATCCTCGGCGGGGGGATCGCACGAGGTTCCGGGCAGAACAGGTAACGCGACGGCATGCTGAAACAGCGTACGCTCAAGAATTGTATCCGCGCCACCGGCGTGGGGCTGCATACGGGTGAAAAGGTCTATATGACCTTGCGTCCGGCGGCACCCAATACCGGCGTGACATTTCGGCGCGTGGATTTGGAGAAACCCGTCGAGTTGCGCGCGCATGCGGAGCATGTGGGCGACACCATGCTGGGCACTACCCTAGTGAATGGCGATATCCGCATATCCACGGTGGAACACCTGCTGTCGGCATTTGCCGGTCTCGGCATAGACAATGCGTATGTGGATTTAAGTGCGGCCGAAGTGCCTATCATGGATGGCAGTGCCGGCCCGTTCGTATTCCTGTTGCAATCCGCCGGCATCGAGGAGCAGAACGCTCACAAGCGTTTCATCCGCATCCGCGACACCCTGGAAGTGCGTGATGGTGACAAGTGGGCGCGCTTCGAGCCGTTTGACGGCTTCAAGGTAAGCTTCCAGATTGATTTCGATCACCCGATTTTCAAGAAACATACCCAGACCGCGACGGTGGATTTTTCCACCACCTCCTTCGTGAAGGAGGTCAGCCGCGCGCGTACCTTCGGCTTCATGCGCGACATCGAAATGTTGCGCCAGCGGCATCTGACCCTGGGCGCGTCCCTGGACAACGCCATCGCATTGGACGATTACCGGATTCTCAACGAGGACGGGCTGCGTTACGAGGACGAGTTCGTCAAACACAAGATCCTCGATTCCATCGGCGATTTGTACCTGCTCGGTCACAGCCTGATCGGCGCCTTCAGCGCCTACAAATCCGGCCACGGCCTCAACAACACCCTGCTGCGCGCATTGCTGGCGAAACAATCGGCCTGGGAAGAAGTTACTTTTGATGACGCGGCCGCGGCGCCCATTTCTTACATGACGCCGGTACACGCGCTCTAGCGTTTCACGGGATTCATCCGGTAAGGAGTATTAACGCCGTGGTGTGCGGTTGCGGGACAGGCGTCTGAGTGAGTGGCTGAGCGGTCCTTCCTCGAGTCCGGCCGCGGTATTTTCGAGAATCTGGCGCACGGCGTTCGATAGCCCCGGCGCAGAAGATTTGGGAATGGGAATCAAGGCCGGCTCCGGCAGAATCTGCACCTTGATGGAGGTGCAGCGCCAGTCGTTATCGGCAGCGAGTTTGTTCCATAGCTCGCGCTGCCGATAGCGGACCGGTGTAGCGGTGGCGGCGCTGTCCATATAGATGACCAGCGTGCCGTCTTCCAGCTCGGCGCCGAGACAGTGGACCGCCAGCGCGGGCGGCAAGTGACAGCGTACCTTGTCGCGCAGACGGATGAGCCGCTTGGTTTCAGCCGTCAGCAGCTTGAGCCGGGGACCGCTGTTGGTGAGCAGCCGGCCAAGGGAATGGGTTTTGGGCATCGTCATGGCTAGGGTAACTGGGGGAATGAAGGTAACAAGATGAGTCGTATTCTATTCATAAAACATGGCCGTTTGCGTCAGTTGGATTTGGGCCGACCCTCGAATCTGGCCGGCACCGCGCTGCTGAGTGTGGTGGCGGTGGCGGCCTTGTTCCTGGCCGGCTTTGGCACGGCCAGTTGGTTGGCCCGGCCGTCGAGCCATGTGCAGGCATTGAAAGCTCAGTTCAGCTCGCAGGCGCAGGAAGTGGCGCGCGTCAAACAAATCGCGCAGGCCAATATTGACGCGCTATCCGCCAAAGTGGGCGAGTTGCAGGCACACATCATCCGCCTGGACGCCCTAGGGCAGCAGCTTACCCGCATGGCGGGGCTGAAACACGGTGAATTCAATTTCAATGTACCGCCGGCCGAAGGTGGGCCGGAAGTCAGTACGCCGATCCAGCATGTGGCGCTGCCCGATTTCCTCAATGACCTTGGCCAACTTTCGACGCAGGTCAACAACCGTGAGCAGCAGTTGACGGTGCTCGAAGGCCTGCTCATGAACCGCAATGTCCAGTTGCTGGCGCAGCCCTCGGGTCCGCCGGTGGTTGCGGGCTACGAGAGCTCGCCCTTCGGCATGCGCATTGATCCGTTCACCGGCGAGCTGGCGTTTCATCCCGGCATTGACTTTGCCGGCCCTGAAGGCGAGGCCGTAAAGGCAGTGGCCGCCGGAGTGGTGACTTGGGCGGGACCGCGTTCCGGTTACGGCAACATGGTGGAAATTGATCACGGCAACGGTTATGCCACGCTTTACGGCCACAGCGAAAAGCTGCTGGTGCACGTGGGTGAGGTGGTGAAGAAGGGCCAGGAAATCGCCCTGCTGGGCTCGACCGGCCGTTCCACGGGTCCCCACGTTCACTTTGAAGTCTTATACAATGGCAAGCCGGTTGATCCGGCCAAGTTTGTGAATGCCACAGGGCGGGTGCGGCTGGCCGCGATGCCCCGTAGCCTGGACTGACAGAAAACCGAAAAGACCGATTCCGGTCTTTTCGGCTTTCCTGCCCCGCCTTTTGTCCGCGGATCCAGTCCGCGGCGTCATTCTCCACCGGAATCGTCTTGAAATGAGGCCGCTGTGCCTATATGGCATGCGCGCTGCGTGAAAGCGGACACTGAGCAAGCAGACCTACACGGATAAAACCATGGCAGACAGTTTTCTGAAAAAGGTGTTCGGCAGCCGCAATGAGCGGGTGTTGCACGCTATGCACTGCAGTGTGATACGTATCAACGGCCTGGAGCCGCAGATGCAGGCGCTTTCGGATGAAGCGCTCAAGGCCAAGACCAGGGAATTCCGTGAACGCCTGGCCAAAGGCGAAAGCCTCGACGATTTGCTGCCGGAAGCCTTCGCGGCAGTGCGCGAGGCGGCGCGCCGCAACCTGGGTATGCGCCACTTTGATGTGCAGCTCATCGGCGGCATCGTGCTGCACCGCGGCAAGATCGCAGAGATGCGCACCGGCGAAGGCAAAACCCTGGTGGCAACGCTCGCGGTATATCTCAATGCCATTCCCGGTCACGGCGTGCATGTGGTGACAGTGAACGATTATCTGGCGCAGCGCGATGCCGATTGGATGCAGCCAGTGTATGCGGCGCTGGGCATGAGTGTGGGCGTGATTCTGGTGGGCCAGGATCCGGCCGCGAAACACGCTGCGTATGGGGCCGACATCACTTACGGCACCAACAACGAATTCGGCTTCGACTATCTGCGTGACAACATGGCGTTTCGCCTGGAGGACAAGGCGCAGCGCGAACTGCATTACGCCATCGTGGACGAAGTGGACTCGATCCTGATTGACGAAGCGCGCACACCGCTCATCATCTCAGGCGCGGTGGATGACAACACCGAGTTGTACCGTAAAGTAAACGTGCTGGTTCCGCGTCTCACGAAACAGGAGGAAGAGGAAGGTCCCGGCGATTACAGCGTGGATGAGAAAACCAAGCAGGTCTATCTCACCGAGGACGGTCATGAGCACATCGAGGCGATGATGACACAGGCCGGACTGCTCAAGGAGGGCGATTCGCTGTACGACGCTTCGAACATCATGCTCATGCACCAGATCAACGCGGCCTTGCGCGCGCACGCGCTGTATCACCGCGAGGTGGATTACATCATCAAGGACGGCGAAGTGGTGATCGTGGACGAATTCACCGGCCGCACCATGCCGGGCCGGCGCTGGTCGGATGGTTTGCACCAGGCCATTGAGGCCAAGGAAGGCGTGAAGATCCAGGCGGAAAACCAGACCCTGGCTTCCATCACCTTTCAGAACTATTTCCGGTTGTACAAGAAACTTGCCGGCATGACCGGCACCGCCGATACCGAGGCGTCGGAATTCCACGAAATCTATGGCCTGGAAGTGGTGGTGATTCCCACCAACAAACCCATGATCCGCAAGGACAATCCCGATCATGTCTATCTCGTGACCAAGGGCAAGTTCCAGGCGGTGATCGGAGATATCCGCGAAGCGCACAGCCACGGCCAGCCGGTGTTGGTGGGTACCGCCTCGATCGAGACTTCCGAATATCTATCCGGGTTGCTCAAGAAAGAAAAGGTCCAGCACGAAGTGCTGAACGCCAAACAGCACGAGCGCGAAGCCCACATCATCGCCCAGGCCGGCCGGCCGGGCACCGTCACCATCGCCACCAACATGGCGGGCCGCGGCACCGACATCGTGTTGGGCGGCAGCCTGGAAGCGGAGCTCAAGGCCCTGCCGCCGGAGACCGATGAAGCGGAGCGTGCGCGCATCCGTGCGGACTGGCAGCAACGCCACGACGCCGTGATTTCCGCGGGCGGCCTGCATATCATCGGCAGCGAGCGCCACGAATCGCGGCGCATAGACAACCAGTTGCGGGGCCGTTCCGGCCGCCAGGGCGATCCCGGATCCAGCCGCTTTTATCTGGGTCTCGACGATAACCTGATGCGGATTTTCGCCGGTGACCGGGTCAAAGCCATCATGGAGCGCTTCGGTGTCAAGGGCGACGAGGCCATCGAGCATCCCTGGGTCACCAAGGCCATCGAGAATGCCCAACGCAAGGTCGAGGCCCATAACTTCGATATCCGCAAGGAGCTGCTGGAATACGACAACGTGGCCAACGATCAGCGCAAAGTGATCTACGAGCAGCGTAACGAACTACTGCACGCTGCAAACGTGGCCGGCACTATCCGCAACATTTACAGCGATGTGATAACCGGCATCATCAATGAACACATCCCGCCCCAGAGCGTGGAGGAGCAGTGGAATATCGCCGGGCTGAGCGAAGCCCTGGAACGCGAATTCGGCCTTAAGCTCGATATCAAAGGCTGGCTGGAAAGCGACGCCACACTGCACGAGGAGCCGTTGCGCGAGAAAATCATTGATGCCTTCGCGCAATCCTACCAGCTCAAGGAGCAGCAAACCGGCGCGGAAGTCATGCGTCAGTTCGAAAAGGCGGTGCTATTGCAGGTGCTCGATAATCTGTGGCGCGAGCATCTGGCCAACATGGATTACCTGCGCCAGGGCATTCATCTGCGCAGCTTCGCGCAGGTGAACCCCAAGCAGGAATACAAGCGCGAAGCCTTCGATATGTTCGCCGGTATGCTGGAGCGTCTCAAATACGAAGTGGTGAGCATCCTCGCCAAAGTGCAGGTGCGCAGCCAGGAGGATGTCGCGGCGGTGGAAGAACAACGGCGGCGCGCGCGTGCCATGCAGTTTCAGCACGCCGACGCGGGCAGCGC
>JBAVYM010000021.1:0-7217 GCA_049698775.1 Gammaproteobacteria bacterium | reverse complement strand
TTCCAGTAGCGTTCCTACGCTTATTTTAATTGATGCTAACGGAGTTAAATATGAACAAGAAGATGATGCCACTACTTACTTTGGAACGGAAATAAATGCAGATACAAAAGTAACGAGTAACTTAAATCCCGGCATCACAGAAACGAATGGGACTGTGTTTGAAGTAGGCAAAAAATTGTTTAATAAGAAATCGTGGTTTCTTGGAATCAAAGGAGTAAATGATCTAAAAATCAGGCTCTAAATAAATAGGAAACTGCAATCCACGGAATGATTCGCCGGTAAACTTCATGCTGTATTGCGTCAGGCGACGATATCTCAGCGCACCCCAATCACGGCACCCTCTTTTTTACACCTATTCCCGGTTTACGCCAGCCACAGCTTCCAGCTCCGCGTCCGTTGGCTTGTAACCTTTGGGAAAGCCGGCCAGCGCCACCAGTTCGGCATCAGTGCAGTGCAACATGAAATTGCGCTGCCGTTCACGCACCACGCCGGCGGACTGTCCGCGGCAAGATCGTTCAAGCATCGCCTTAAGCACGATTAGCGGCAGCTTTGGCTTGCGTTTTTGTTCCAGCTTCAAAATACGGTGTTCAAAGTCGCTCATTCAACGCCTCCATTTCTTCCAGTGCATCCAATCTCATTTCAAGGTCTCCGTCTGTAATAACGCGCGCCAGTGTGCCCAGGATAAACGTCAGCTTCGTGGCATCGGCCAGTTCTACAGTGCCGTCCTTCGCTGACCAGTACACGCTGGCCAGTTCGCGCCGTACAGCGCGCAGTGAAGTCAGCCGGTAGCGCCGGGGTATAGGTTTACGCAGCGCACCACCCTGTGCAAGTGTTAAAGCACCACGGGGTCTGCGTTTCGGCAGCCGTTCGTCATCAGTTTGTGTGCTTTCATTTTCCATTTACGCGTCTTTCGTGAACCAATAAAACCGATCGCACCGCCCCTGATAAGGAGAATTACAGGACGGCGCAACCGGACTGCTTCATCCAAACGGGGCAGCACCCGCCACCGTGAGAGCTCAAGAGGTAGAGTCTCACAGCTACCTGACGCGCGCACCATGAAGAAGAAAATGGGCGCAGCGTCATGGATGCTCAGTTGTGCCGCTGAAATGTAACAGGCACTTCGCCGGTGCGAAAACCCATCACGCGCCGAACGGGCAGCTTGAACGGCCCCCAGCAGTGCTCAGGATCACCGTAAAACTTCGTAATCAGGCGTCCGGTGGCGTCTTTGATATTTACCGCGCGCAACATGTTCGGAAACGTTTCGTTGCTGGTGGCCGCTGCCGTGGCGCAACGGTAAATATCCTTTTCGGCGTTATCGAGCACGGTAGGGTCATGCGTATCCGACAAGTTCGCCTGTCGCCAGTCCTTGCTGAAATTTTTGTAGGGCTTCAGCAGCCGCAGGCGGTAGTCGCGCAGGCTTTCATCGTCCACCCAGTGCGGTGCAGACGATCCCCAGGCGGCCGCGCATTTGTCGGCGGCGACCTGTGCAGCTTCAAAGTGCTGGTAGTTCAGTGCATTGACGCTTGTCTCGGCCATTTTTCGTCTCCAAGTTATGCCGCAACAGCGGCGGGTTAATTCAACGTTTTGCGTGGCGGTTGGGGCGGCCATTGATACGGCGCGGCGCTTAACAACCGACCGCCGTAACGGTCGCGTAACGAGGCCGTGATCTCGCTCAGCGTTTCGCCTACCGTGCCCAGCACGATCAAAGGGGCCAAATAGTCTTCAAGGTGATACGAAAATACGGGCCTGACGTGGGCAGGCGGCAGGCGGTCAACGGCACAAATTGCGCCGCGCTCGGCTAGATACTCGCTGGCATTTTCAGTCGCCAAGACGGCCAAAATGGCCGGCTTGTGCTGGATCAACTCCGCTTTAAGGCCTGGTGTCAGCCGATCAGCGCCAACGACATGAAGAAGATCGCCGTTTATGGACAACCGGATGCCCAGGTGCTCGCATTGCCGTATGAGTTGAGGTGCGTTCATAAATTGAGTTCCTCCGGTGTTTCCACCGTCTGCCTTCCCGGCAAGTCCAAAACATCCGAAACATCCAAAACATTGGCTGGGCCTGGGGTCGTTGTTTCACTTGTTTTGGATGTTTTGGACTCTGGCGGAACAGAGGGGAGATACCGGGTCCAGGCGTCTGCGAAGTCCGCACGCTCATACCCGCGCGGTGTGGACTCGCTAATGCGCAGAGTTTTGGGGTGTATCCCGTATTGCCGGAGACGGTTACTCAAGCCACGCGAGTCCAGCGGTTTACCACGTAGGTCGCGCCAGGGTGAATCCGGAAGGTCATACAGGTCAGTCAGGATGCCGTCCGTAGTCATGGTCAACTGGCCGTCAAATACGATACGAAGGTCGGCGAGCAACTGGACGCCAAGGCTAGGCGTGCTTTGACAGGATTCCGAGATCAAGTAACCCGCCGCCTTGCGTGCGCGCAACGGCCAGTCGCCGCCGGCGGCATCCGCGACTGCCAGCAAAGTCTCCCATATATCGGCGTTCCGATCTTCAATCGTGGCCGGCATGACAGGGAACGCAACGCGGTCGGCAACAGCGCACGCCCATGCTGCCAAGCGCTCGCGGATAGCTTCCCCTTCGGGTCCGTTGATTCGCCGCCGGTAGGGTTCCACGCGCTCACCGGGTGCACGGCGTTTCATGCGAACAACTACGCACCGCGACAGGATCGTGTCTGGCAAGCCCCCAAGTCCCGCGAGAGCAACGGCACAGTAAGCCGGTAGCTCCTCGGTGAAAACCTGCTTGCCGCGCACTACGCACCGACCCGCGACTGCACCTTTGCGGTGCCCGGCGTTCAGCAGTCCACGGATTTCTTCATTCTCTTTTGCGCGTGGGCCAAAAACGGTGTCTATTTCGTCAAAGAGAATCGTGGGGCGGCCCTTTTCGTCTGCAACCTTGCGAAATAGATAAGCGGGCGTAACGTTCACGGCCTCAACGGGACGCGGTACCAGCGGCTCCGTGACCTCGAGTGCGCGAGACTTTCCGCTAGCTGGCTCCGGCGATAAAAACGCGATGCGCGGTGTCGAGTCCCATACACTCATCAGGTGCGTGTGCGCTATCCACAAAACATGCGAAACATGCGCCGCTTCCGATGGGTAGGCAACGAAGCGCCGAAGGAATGCGTTAACCTCATTTAGAAGTAATGCCCCCGACTCCATAGTTTGTGGCGACTGCACGGTGACAGACGTGTGTACGGCATCTATGCAGGCTTTTACAGCACCAACCCCCGCATGCCGGTGCAGGTCATTAAAGTCACTGACGCCCTCTGGCCGGTCTGCACCAAAGTCAGGAACGGCCAGCAAGCCATTTACAACCCGCGCCGCTTCCCGCGCTTTTTCCAAGCCGGGATTGCCGCCTGTGTCCGTATCATCATCCGCGCAAATAACCAGGCGCAGATCGGGAAACTTCGCGCGCATTGCCTTTGACACTGACAGTAAATTGCCGGCGCAAAACGCAACGGCGACCGCATAACCCGTCGCTTCGTGGATGCTCGCGCCAGTGGCGCAGCCCTCGGCGATGCACACCACGCCGTCCGGTTTACCCAGCGGAAAATATGCACCGGCGACACGGCCGCCTGTTAAAAAACGTTTTTCGCCATTGCCGCCAATGAATTGCAAACTGCATAGTTTTGCATCAGCGTACATCGGCACCATCAGCCTGCCATCGTGGATGCGTAAGCCGTGCGCCTTCACATTTTTGGCCAGCAGGTAAACATGGTCATCGGGCGCTGGCCGCGCCGCTTCCCAAATTTCGACGGCGCGTTTTGCGGCGTCAGCGTGGCGTTTCTTTTCTTCCTCGTCGCGCACGCGGCGCAGCGCAGCCTTGCGCTTGGTATATTCCCGTCGTTCAGTCGGCGTGAATTCGTGACCTGACTTCGCGCACCATGTTGCATCAATGCCAGTACGCCAGTCGCCGAAAGCACCAGCGGCAACGCCATCATTGTGGAAAATGTACCAGCCCGCCGTGTCGCTGTGTTTGCCGTTGCTGGCGAAGCGGTGCAGTGCACCATCAGCAACAATATCAGCAGGCGGCGTGAAGCCGCTGGCAGCAATGGCATCACGAAAGTTGCTGATAACATTCATAGTGTTTATCAAGATGACATATCGGGATCATGGGCGTCGTAAATTTCTTTTTCCTTTGCGAAAACAAATTGTGCGTGCTGCCAGCGAACCTCGTGTAGTGGAATTCCCATTGCAAGGAAAAACCCATCGGCATAGTCGGCGTAAATTCTCTGGTTATAAAAAGTTTCTAACAGCGTGCTGGCAAGGGCTTTAACGATCCGTATATCAAAGTTGCAAGCTCGCACAGCTTCTGCAAACGTTGCTAACGTTGGCGGAAGTTCGTTTTGTTCCTGCTGATCCGCGCGCGCGTTCGCGATCGCCAAATCACGCTGAATTTGTTCGGTGCTCAGCGCGGGCTGCGATTCGACGGACAGATCGTCCATGTCAGGCTGTCACGGGCGAGACGGTGCGCACTTGCAGATAATGCTCAACGTCACTCACCCGGTAGCGCGGTAAACGACCGACGCGAACATAAGTCGGTCCTGTGCCTCGACAACGCCACACTTCAAGAGTTCCGATTTTCACGCCAAGCCGTTTCGCGACAGCCTGACTATCAAGAAGTTCGTCAAGATTTGCATTCATAAATACAACTCAGTAGTGCTAACTCGGGTGAGTATAGGAACTGCAAATCACGCCCAGCGCGCTTTCGTGAGACGCAAAATGCACGAACGCAAAAATAATTTTTGCGATTGAAAATAATTCTGCAAAAGTGATTTTTTGCGCGCGAGATCGAAGCGACTGCTTCCACAGTGCTTCCACGGGCTTTTCTACGGAACGCTACGTCGGCTAAGTCATTGATTTTATGGTGGCCAGGGGTGGAATTGAACCACCGACACGCGGATTTTCAGTCCGCTGCTCTACCAACTGAGCTACCTGGCCGGATACTGGGGTTCAGGCGGGGAAAATCAGGGACGCTATTAAACCGGCCACGCGCCAGTGGGTCAAGGGTTTGCCGCTGTTTTTTGACAGCGCCGGACGCGGCGACTAGGCTTCGGGTAAGCCTCTTATCGCCATGCCCGCATGAATAGCGCCCCACGCCCCCGGATCGCACCTGAACCCGACAGTTTCGCCTCCCGCTATCAGCCGATACGCGCCGTGAGCGTGGATCTGTGCCGCACGCTTGCCCCGGAAGACATGGTGGTGCAGAGCATGCCAGACGCGAGTCCCGCGAAATGGCATTTGGCGCACACCACGTGGTTCTTCGAGAATTTCCTGCTGAAACCGCATCTGCCTGGATACCGGCCCTTCAACCCGACGTTCGATTACCTGTTCAATTCCTATTACCAGACCGTCGGCGCCATGTACCCGCGACCGCAACGCGGCCTGCTGTCGCGTCCCACGGCGACGGAAATCATGGATTATCGCCGGCACGTGGATACCCACATGGCGCGGCTGCTGGAGCAGCGCAGCCCGGATGCGAAACTCCATTTTCTGGTAACGCTCGGCTTGAATCACGAGCAACAGCATCAGGAACTGCTGCTCACCGACATCAAACACCTGTTCTCGCTGAATCCATTGAAACCGGCATGGCGCGAGCTGCCCGCGCCTGCTTCCCTATCGGCACCGGCGCTGAAATTTATTTCCCGTCCCGAGGGTCTGGTACAAATAGGCCATGACGGCAGTGGGTTTGCCTTCGACAATGAATCACCGCGCCATCGCGTGTTTCTGCAACGCCACGCCATCGCCTCGCGGCTGGTCACCAACGGTGAATATCTGGAGTTCATCCGCGCCGGAGGTTACCGAACGCCGGAACTGTGGTTGTCGGATGGTTGGGCTACGCTGCAAAAAGAAAGCTGGAACCGGCCGCTGTATTGGAGCGAGGACATGACGGCAGAATTCACCTTGGGCGGAATGCGTGCGCTGGATTCCGCCGCGCCCGTGTGCCACGTGAGTTATTACGAAGCCGACGCCTGCGCCCGCTGGGCGAGTGCGCGCCTGCCTACGGAAGCGGAATGGGAAATGCTTGCGGCCGAATATCCCATCGAAGGCAATTTCATGGAGCAGGATCATTTCCAGCCACTGGCTGCGTCCACCACGGGTAAACCAGCGTATCAGTTATATGGAGATGTCTGGGAATGGACCATGAGTCCGTATCTGCCTTATCCGGGTTTCAAGCCGCTCGCCGGCTCGCTCGGCGAGTACAACGGCAAGTTCATGTTGAATCAAATGGTGCTGCGCGGCGGTTCTTGCGTCACGCCGGTCTCACACCTGCGCGCCAGCTACCGCAACTTTTTCTATCCGCAGCTGCGTTGGCAGTTCATGGGCATCCGCCTCGCCAGGGATGAATGACATGCAGATATCCCAGGCGCTCTCGGTGACTTTGCACGATTACGAGCTGCAAGCCGACGAGATGCGCACAGAAGTTCTCGCCGGCCTCGATGGAACTCCGAAAACCCTGCCCTGCAAATACTTCTACGACACGCGCGGCTCGGAACTCTTCGAACGCATCTGCGAACTGCCAGAGTATTACCTGACACGCACCGAACTTGCCATCATGGAAACCCATGCGACGGACATGGCCGCGGCGCTGGGATCACGGATTCTGCTGGTGGAACCCGGCAGCGGCAGCAGCATCAAGACACGCCTGCTGCTTGACCGGCTGCGCGAGCCGCGCGCCTATGTGCCGGTGGACATTTCGCGCGAACACCTTGTTAACGCCGCCGACCGCCTGAACCGCCGTTATCCGGCGCTGGAAGTGCTGCCGGTGTGCGCGGATTTCAGCCAGCCGTTCGCATTGCCCGCACCGCGTCGTCCGGCCGCGAGCACCGTGATCTACTTCCCCGGCTCCACCATCGGCAACTTCGAGCCGGATGATGCGGTGCAATTGTTGCAGCGGCTGCAGCGCCTCGCCGGCCGCGACGGCGGCTTGCTCATCGGCGTGGATTTGCGCAAGGATCGCGGGTTGCTGGAGCGCGCCTACAACGATGCGGCCGGCGTCACCGCGGCATTCAACCTCAACCTGTTGCGGCGGCTCAACCGCGAACTGCAGAGCGATTTCGACCTCAAGCACTTCCGCCATCTGGCGCTTTACAACGAAACCGAAGGCCGCATAGAAATTTACCTGGTGAGTCTCGGCAACCAAACGGTATGCGTCGCCGACGAAACTTTCCATTTCCGCGAGGACGAGCACATCGTCACGGAATACAGC
>JBAVYM010000020.1:0-11271 GCA_049698775.1 Gammaproteobacteria bacterium | reverse complement strand
GCTTTGAACAGTGCCGTATGGTTCCGTCTTGACCGTTTCATGTCTCTACCTCCAAGCTATTAGGGTAGAGCCGCTAATCCACTTAAGCTACTGCCCAGTTTTTGGGGTCCACTTCACGGTTGCGACGGGCCAGCCGGCGGCGACACGCGGAAATGCGGGAGCGGTATCCAGTCCATAGACGGTGATTTCGCCATGGATTTGGCCAATCGCTGGTGAAATTTTCACCAGACCGCGCATCCCGCCCGCAAACGTGCAAAACTTATACTTGCTCCACCGGTCTCAACCACGCATCACCCCAAGCATCGGGAGAAGCCCATGTCCATCCGCCCCTGGCTACTGTTGTCCCTGTTGGTATTGCCATTCCTGAACGCGCCCGCGCAGGCGGCGCCCCTGGATCCGGCCCTGTATTCCGGTTTGCACTGGCGCATGATCGGCCCGTTCCGTTCCAGCCGCGTGCTGGCGGTGACCGGGGTGCCCGGCGAGCCCAACCATTTTTATTTCGGCAGCGTGGATGGCGGCGTGTGGGAGACCCTCAACGCCGGCCGCACCTGGACGCCCATTTTCGATTCGCAGCCGGTCGGTTCCATCGGCGCCATTGCGGTGGCGCCTTCCGATCCCAAGGTGATCTATGTGGGCTCCGGCGAAGCCGATATGCGTTCCGATATCGGTTACGGCAACGGCATGTACAAATCCACCGACGCCGGCAAGACCTGGGCACACATCGGCCTCACCGACAGCATGCAGATCGGCAAGGTGCTGGTGGATCCGAATAACGCCGACGTGGTGTATGTGGCCGCGCTTGGCCATGCCTACGGGCCGAACGCGGAGCGCGGCGTGTTCAAGAGCAGCGATGGCGGTCAGACTTGGCAGAAGGTTTTGTACAAGAGTGAAAACACCGGCGCCATTGATCTGGCGTTCGGCGCCGACGATCAGACGATTTACGCCTCACTGTGGCAGACGCGCCGCCCGCCGTGGAACGTGTATCCGCCGTCCAATGGTCCGGGCGGCGGTCTGTATGTATCGCATGACGCCGGCGTGCACTGGACCCAGATTACTGGCCACGGCTTTCCGGGTGAGGGCGTGGGCCGCATCGGCCTCGCAGTAGCCGCCAGCAATCCGCAGATTATGTACGCGTTGGTGGATGCCAAGCAGGGCGGTCTGTACAAATCCACCGATGGCGGTGCCAATTGGACGCACGTATCCAGCGATCCACGCATCTGGCAGCGCGGCTGGTACTTCAGCGGCGTGAGCGTGGATCCGAAAAATCCCGACAACGTGTTCGTATGCGATACCGTCATCTATAAATCCACCGACGGCGGCAAAACTTTCCTGCCGTTCAAGGGGGATCCCACCGGCGACGATTATCACAATCTTTGGATTGATCCCAGCAATTCCGCGCACATGATCGCGGGCGTGGACCAGGGCGTCATCGTCACCCTGGACGGCGGCAAGACCTGGAGTTCCTGGTTCAACCAGCCCATCGGCCAGTTCTACCACGTGACTACCGACAACCAGTTCCCGTATTGGGTGTACGGTGCGCAGCAGGATTCCGGCGCGGCCGCGGTGCCGAGCCGCACCAACACCACGGACGGCATCAGCATGATGGATTTCCGCGAAGTCACCGCGGGCGGCGAGAGTGGTTATCTCGCGGTGGACCCGCTGAACCCGCACTACGTGTACGGCAGCGACTACGGCGGCGGCGTGGACCGTCTGGATACCGTCACCGGACAAACCCGCAGCGTGGGCCCCACACTGGCCTTTCCCGGTCTTTATCGCCAAGTCTGGACCATGCCGCTGGTGTTCTCGCCGGCTGATCCGCATGCGCTGTATTTCGGCAACCAGAAACTGTTCCGCACCACCGACGGCGGCCAGCATTGGACCGCGATCAGCGGCGATCTGTCGCGGCCGGACCCGGGCGTGCCCGCGAACCTGGACCCGGTCACCGCGCGTGACGCGTCGGTAAAAGATTCACGCCGTGGCGTCATCTACAGCATCGCACCTTCGCCGCTCAAGAAGAATCTCATTTGGGCCGGCACCGATGACGGATTGATATGGGTGACGCACAATGGGGGCAAGCAATGGGCCAACGTCACGCCCAAGGCGCTGACACCTTGGTCCAAGGTGGGCATCATCGAAGCGGGGCATTTCGATGCGAACACCGCCTACGCAGCGGTGGATCGTCATCGGCTGAACGATTACCAGCCGTATATCTACGCCACGCATGATGGCGGCAAGACCTGGCAGCCAATCGTCAACGGCATCCCCGACGGCAGTTTCGTCAACGTGGTGCGCGAGGATCCGGTGAGGTCTGGTCTGCTGTATGCCGGCACCGAGATGGGTGTGTACGTTTCATTCAACGACGGCGGCGACTGGCAGAGCCTGCAACAGAATCTGCCGGTTACTTCGGTGCGTGACATTGACGTGCACGGCGCTGATCTGGTGATTGCCACCCACGGCCGCGCGTTCTGGATCATGGACGATGTAACGGCTCTGCGGCAACTCAATGCAAAGGTGGCGGATACAGCGGCCTGGCTGTTCAAGCCGGCGCCCGCCTACCGCGTGTTGCCGGCCGGCTTCGTCGGCACACCGCTGCCCGCCGATGAGCCGCACGCCGAAAATCCACCGCTCGGTACGTATGTGGATTACTACTTGAAGAACGAGGTTAGCGCACCCGTGACGCTGGACATCTATGACGCGCTGGGAAACCTGGTGCGGCATTTCAGCAGCGCCGACGCACCGGAGAAAATTGATCTGTCCAAGATCGAAACCACACCCGAGTGGATTCCGGTGCCCACGCCGCTCGTGACCACCGCCGGCATGCACCGCTTCGTGTGGGATCTGCGCTACGCGCTCCCGCAAGCGCTGCGTGGCGGTTTTGGCACAAGCGGTCTGTGGGCCGTGCCCGGGACCTATACGCTAAAATTCACGGCCGCCGGCAAGACTTACAGCCAGCCGCTCACGGTGCTCAAGGATCCGCGTGTGACGGCCAGCACGCACGATCTGCGTGTGCAATTCACTTTGGCGCACCAGATCGAAACCACGCGCCTACAGGCGGCCGAAGCCAGTCATGCCATCGCTTCGCTGCTCAAGCAATTGCCAGCCGTCGAAGGCAAGCTGAGCGGTGCGCTCGCCGCTCAGGTTGCGGCGCTCACTCGCAAGCTGGATGCCATCGGCGGGGTGACGCCCGCCAATCCGGATGATTCTGTGGGTGTGCCGCCGGCCAATCTCAATAACCTTGAATATCTGACCGGCGCACTGGCGGGGCTGCAACAGGTGGTGGAAAGCGCGGATGCGGCGCCGACTCCCGATGCACGCACCGGCTTTGCACTCCAGAAAAAGTTGCTGGAGCCGGTCATGCAGCAGTGGCGCCAGGTGCAGTTGGTGGACCTGCCGCAGTTGAACTCGGCACTGCAAAACGCGGGGCTGGCGCCGCTAAAATACTGATGGCAGTGCCGGCCGCACGTCAGATGTGCGGCCGGCACGCTAAGCACACCCGAAGATGATCAGCGCGCGGTGAGATCGTCGCCGAGCCAGTTTTTGTGCGGCCCGTGGATTAGCGCGCCTTGTCTGCTTGCATGTGCTGCACGATGGCCAGCGATCTTGTCACATGCTCGTCCGGAGTGAGGTGATCCTCTTTCGAGGATAGCGTCGCGACAATCTTGCCTTGGCGATCAATCACAAACGTAGTGCGCGGGAAGAAACCGTGGGTCACCGTGATACCGCGCACATCCACCACGCCTTTTTGCGGAGGAATCATCTTGAGATCATAAGTGGCCGCGATCCTGCCGCCGGGATCCGAAGCCACCGGGAATTTGCCGGCGCAGTAATTCGGGTCGGACGAAAACTTGTTCAGCCGTTTGATTGAATCTGCCGACACGCCAATGATGGAGACGCCCGCGGCCACAAATTTTGTCTTGTTGACTGAGAAGGTGTGGGCTTCCAGATCACAGCCCTGGGTGAAGGCCGCCGGATAGAAGTAAACCACCACCGGCCCTTTCGCGAGGGCCTGCTTGAGGGAAAACGTGAAATCCTTTCCCGCGAGGCTGGCGGTGGCCGTGAAGTCCGGTGCCGCGGCCCCTGGCTTCAAGGCTGCAAATCCGGGTACCGAAAGCAGTGCGACCATCGCACCGGCCAAAATTGAACTGATGAGATGCTTGCGCATGCGAGAACCCTCCTAAAAAACTGCCCCACACTAGCACAAAACGCAATGCGCGTTAGGTCGGATACAATTTGGGGGTTACCCTACGGCAGCCGTGATCAACAGAAAGCGCGTGACGTTTTTACCGCTGTCCGCGATGTTATCGAGCAATACGCATCCCCCGTAGATTTCAGCACAGCGCGCGCCGGCAATGGCGGCTGCTTGCGCCTGCCCGCCGCGTACCACTTGGCGGACAGCACCGGCAGTGTCGTGCACCGGGACGGCAGCGATACCGGTAGGAGCGTTTGTACAGCGTGTCAAATGCCTGCCAGCCACGGAAACTCATTTGTCCCCTTTGTTCGCAGGCAAACGGGCGCGCTGCAACGGGCGTTTTCCGCCTCACTGAAACTGTGCATATAGGGGAAACATAGCGCCCCCGGAGTCCGGTTCAGAGAATAAAATAGCCGCCTGTTCGCAAGCATCGAGGTGTGCCGGAATGGGGGATGAAGCCAACGGTCAGGCGGGGCGCGCCATACGCCGCAAGCTGCGGTTGTGGCAGATCAGCTTCTTCGTTGTCCTGGTTCTGGCCTTTAACACGGTGGATATCTTTACCACGCTGGCCGACAAAGCGAGCGAGGGTGTTGTTCTGTCTCCATGGGAACCGGTAATCTGGGAATTCTCCAGTGGGCTACTGATCTGGTTGCTGATTCCCTGCATCGCCTGGTCCAACAATCGTTTTCTCATCGCCACGCGCACCTGGAAATGGGCGGTGCCGCTGCACCTGCTCGCGACCATCCCCTTTTCCATCATCCATGTGAGCGGCATGGTGGGATTGCGCACGCTGGCCTACGCTGCCGCCGGCCGGCATTATGATTTCGGCGCACCGTTTGCAAACTGGATTTACGAATACCGCAAGGATTTCGTGACTTACTGGCTGATCCTTGCGGCCCTGTATGCCTTCCGCCTGTACCGTCAGTTGCTGGAAAGCCGTCTGGCGCCGCCGATTGTAGTCGCCGCACAACCCGCCGACCTGGCGGGTGCTGCTGTTGAACGGTTGGTGGTGAAGAAACTCAACCGCGAATTCATCCTCAACACCGCCGACATAGACCACATCGAAGCGGACGGCAATTACGTCACGGTTTATGCCCAAGGCCAGACCTATCCGCTGCGCGAATCGCTGGCTGCATTGGAAAAGCGGCTGGACCCCAAACGCTTCGTGCGAGTACATCGCGGTCATATCGTGAACATTGATAGCATCCGCGAAATCCAGCCCTGGGACAGCGGCGACTACCGCATCCGACTCAAGGACGGCAGCTTCGTGAACTTCAGCCGCCGCAACCGCAGCCGCCTGCCACAGCTTTTCAATTCCTGACCCCGCCGCTCAGTCATGTAGCAGCGCCGCTCGGCCCGGAGTTCTGCCGCTCATCACCACGCGGCTTGCCTGGGCCGGGTCCGCCGCCTATGTTTGCCGCACACAATAGGAGGCGGACCATGTACACGATTTCCCGATACGGTTTGATGGCTCTGGTATCCATTCTGGTTCTGGCCGGCTGTGGCGGCGGAAAGACGTCGGTAGCGGCGGCACCGGACACCGGCTGGGCCTATTACGGTGGCGATGCCGGCGGCACACGGTATTCCACCCTCAGTCAGATCACGCCAGAAAATGTCCGCAACCTCAAGGTTGCCTGGACATTCCGCACCGGCGACTTGGGTGCTGGTTTCCCGGGCGATGAATGGAAATCCCACATGACTTTCGAGACCACGCCCATCCTTTACGATGGCACGCTGTACTTCACCACCGGTGAGACCAACGTGGTGGCGGTGAATGCCGCCACCGGCAAGCTGCGCTGGCGCTACGACGCCAATGTGAAGAAGCTGTGGTATTCCGACGCGGCTTCACGCGGCGTGGCGCTGTGGGTGGATGACCAGACGTCGGCCGGCGCGTCCTGTCATGCGCGCATCTTCGCACCTACGCTGGATCACCGTCTGCTGGCGCTGGATGCCGCCACCGGCAGGTTGTGTCAGGATTTTGCCGATCATGGGGTTCTGGACTTGTCGCAAAACATCAACTTCAGCTACAAAGGTGGCGAGTACATAAACTATCTGGTGACTTCGCCACCGGTCGTGGTGGACGGCAATGTGGTCGTCGGCTCATCCATCGGCGACAACCGCATAGCGGACTCGGAGCGCGGCACGGTACGCGCCTTCGATTCGCGCAACGGCAAGCTGGTGTGGAGTTGGGATCCGATTCCGCGTGATCCCTCCAATCCGATGTACAAGGAATGGACGCACGCAGCGGCGAAAACCGTCGGCGGCGCGAATGCCTGGCCGCCGCTGTCAGCCGATCCCGCACGCCACTTGGTCTTCATTCCCACCACCTCGCCGAGTGACGATTACTTCGGCGGCGAGCGGCCCGGCGACAACCGCTGGGCGGATTCGGTGATTGCGCTCAACGCCGATACCGGCCAACTGGTGTGGGGCTATCAGCTCGTACACCACGATCTCTGGGACTACGACACGGTAGCGCAGCCGGCGCTGGTGGATTTGATCCACGACGGCCAGCAGGTCCCGGCGGTGATCGAGGCCACCAAGACCGGCATGTTGTTCACCTTCAATCGCAAAACCGGCCAGCCGATTTTCCCTATCGTCGAAAAGCCCGTGCCGCAAGATGGCGTACCGGGCGAAGTGCTGTCCAAAACCCAGCCATTTCCGGTTTTGCCAAAGCCTTTGGTGCGTCAGGGACCGGTGATGCCGGAGGATGCCTGGGGAGTGACGTTCTGGGACGAAGGCAAGTGCCGCGCGCTGATCAAACAATACCGTTCCGAAGGCATTTTCACGTCGCCGGGTCTGAAGACCACCATCGAACAGCCGGGCAATGCCGGCGGTGCCGAATGGGGCAGCATCGCGTTTGACCCTGTGCACCAGTTGGCTGTGGTCAATACCATGAATCTGCCTTTCGTAGGCGCATTGATTCCGCGCGATCAGCTCATGGCGCAGGAAATGTCCAAGGAATACGACGGCTGGGAATTCGGACGCCAGGGCGGTACGCCTTACGGCATGCGCCGCAAAATATTTCTGTCGCCGCTCGGCATCCCGTGCGTCAAACCGCCCTGGGGACAGCTCGCGGCAGTGGACATGGAAACCGGCCAAATCAAGTGGCAAGTGCCGCTCGGTAACGCGGTGTTGAATCACTGGAATCTGGGCGTACCCAATATCGGCGGGCCGATCGTGACCGCCGGCGGCCTGGTGTTCATCGCTGCCACCATGGACGATGACATCCGCGCCTTCGATATTCATACGGGCAAAATGCTGTGGCAGTACCATTTGCCGGCGGGCGGTCAGGCAACGCCCATGTCCTATTCGGTCGGCGACCGACAATATGTTGTGATCGCCGCCGGCGGTCACGGTGGGCTGGGGACCAAACGCGGTGATTACGTGATTGCATTCGCATTGCCTGAATGAAAACATCGCTGGCGCTGTTCGTCGTGTTTTGTGTCTGCGCCACAGTCGGGGCGCGCGCCGACAACAATACGGTGCAGCTTGGTCAAGTGGTGGTCACCGACACCGGCGCGCCGACTTCCTTGCAGATTTTGCCGGGCAACACCGCATTGGTGAATGGGCAGACACTCACGCTCATCGGTGAAACCCATCCGGCACAGATTTTCTATACGGTGCCGGGCGCCTGGGTGACGCAGGGCAGCGGGCAGGAAAGCCTGGTTGCGATTCGCTCGCCACTGTTCACCGGCAGCGGTGCCTGCGGCGTGTTCCTGTTTCTGGAAGACTCGGTGCCCATCCAACCCGCGGGTTTCTGCGACGTAAACGCGCTGTTTGAGATCAACACCGAACAAGCAGGTGCGCTGGAAGTAATCCGCGGGCCGGGATCGGTCTTATACGGTTCCAATGCCTTGAACGGCATCGTCAACCTGCTCACCCGTGGACCGCAGTACCAGCCGCAGAACAGCGCAAGCTTGGAACTCGGTTCCAATGATTACAAGCGCGTCGAGCTGAGTATGGGTAATTGGGACGGTACCAACGGTTTCCGCGTCAGCGCCAACGCCGCCCACGATGACGGTTTTCGCGCCGACTCCGGTTATGACCAGCAGAAACTTACACTGCGTCTCGATCACGACGACAGCGCCCTTAGCCGCAAGACTTTGTTCGAAGCCACCAACCTCAACCAGAAAACCGCCGGCTATATCTACGGGCTGGATGCCTACGAGAATCCGGCGCTCCGTTTCTCCAATCCCACGCCCGGCGTCTTCCGGAATGCAGAAAGCCTGCGCCTGTTACAAAAATGGCAGTTGAATCTGGCGGATAACCGTGAGCTGGACATCACGCCTTACGCGCGCCGCAACTGGACCAGTTTCACCGAGCACTACCTGCCAGGTGAACCCATTGAAACCGCCGCCGCCAATAGCGCCGGCGTGCAGCTCAAGTTGCGCGACAGCCTCTCGCCGGACACAGCCGTGATCTACGGCACCGACGCGGAGTATGCTCACGGCACGGTCGCGGAATTCCAGCCGGCGACGATCACCAATCTGCCGCCTTCTCAGGCCGATATCCGGCCGCAGGGGTACCACTACGATTACGCCGCCGACAGCCGCACCCTCGCCGCGTATGTGAATGTGACCCATTACTGGAATCCGCAGTGGCTCATTTCCGGCGGCGTGCGCGTGGAGGGCGTGCGTTACACTTACGTGAATTTCCTGCCGGCCGGAAATACCCAGGCGGACGGCACGCCCTGCCTTTTCGGTGGCTGCTTATTCGACCGGCCCGCTGACCGCGCCGACCAGTTTGTGAATGTCCTGCCCAAGCTCGGTGTGAGCTATCTCGTCACACCGGCACAAACGCTGTACCTGGATCTCGGCCGCGGCGTGCGCGCACCGCAGACCACGGAATTGTATGAGCTGCAAAGTGGCCAAAATGTGGCCGACCTGAATTCCGAAACCTTGAATTCGATTGAAATGGGCTGGCGCGGATCTTCCGGCCAATGGACCTGGGACACGGACGTTTACTACATGCTCAAGAACCATTTCATCTTCCGTGATTCCAACGGTTACAACATCAGCAGCGGTCGCATACGCTCGCAAGGACTGGAGTTTTCACTGGGTTACCGCCTGAACGCCCAGTGGGGATTGCTTGCGGATGGTACCTATACGATCCACCGCTATGCGTTTTCCGCCGACCTCGGACCAGGCGATTATCTCGCCTACGGTAATGATGTGAAATACGCGCCGCGCAGCTTGGGTGGTCTGCGGCTGCGCTGGACTCCCGCGGACGGCACACTCGCGGAACTGCAATGGACACACGTGGGCGGTTACTGGCTGGACGAATCCAACCAGCATCGTTACGGTGGCCAGGATTTGCTGAATCTGCGCGTGCAACAACAACTGGCGCGCGGCTGGTCGCTGGCCCTGCGAGTGACAAACCTCTCCAACAAAGCCTATGCGGAGCGCGCCGATTACAGCTTCGGCAATTACCGTTATTTTCCCGGCGACGGCCGCGAGACGTTCATTCAGGTACAAAAAGCTTTTTAAAGCGCGGCCTGGACTAGCGCGTCAGCCAGGATTTGGCGCGTACCGTGATGACGGCGTAGGGGAAAATCCAGAACAGCGCGAACGCGGAATAATACGAATAGAAAATGCCGTACACGAAATCCCAGGAGCGCTCGCTGCGCAGGTAATACAGCATATTGAAGCAGGCCATGAGGCCAATGACGCACAGGAAGCGCAGCAGCGTGGCTGGATGCCAGAAGATGATGGCTACCAGCAGCACCAGCGCCGCCCAGCTTATCGGATAGCGCAGGTTGGTCACGAAGGCATCGGTGGCGGCGATGAAGCGCGCCGCCGGCGGGCGCTTCCATACGATCCAGGCAAAGCGCAGTTCCTCGCGGATGTAACTGCGATCCCAGCGCAGGAACATCTTGCAGAGTTTCATGTAGCTGCGCGGCACCATGGTGTGCACGATGGCGGCGCGCTGATACACGGTATCGTAGCCCGCATCCAGGATATAGTTGGTCATCGAGCGGTCTTCGCCGTAGGTGCAGGCCACGCCGAAGAATTTCTGGCCCACCCAGCGGTCCAGCACTTCGCGCACCACGCTCGCGCGATAGCCGGCGAGCGCGCCGGGACAGCAGTACACGGTGCCGTAGGTGGATTGCACCGCGCGCAGGTAATCGAAACTCAGCGCGTAGCGCACCTTGAGCATGCGCGGGATCAATCCGTCGCCGCGGTTATACACCGTGACCTTGCCCGCCACCGCGCCGACTTTGGGATTGCGGAAGGGGCCGGTCATGGCGAGCAGCGTGCCACGCTCGATGACGCTGTCGGAATCAATCGTGACGATGACCTCGCCGCGCGCATGGCGGAAACCGGCTTCGAGCGCGGCGCGTTTGCCGCGATTCTGCGGGAAGTGCAACGTGGTCACCAGTCCGGGATGGCGGCGGGCGGCGGCTTCGACGTGCTCCCAGGTATCGTCGCGGCTGCCGTCATCCACTACGAAAATTTCCAGCCGCCCGTGCGGATAGTGGGCGGCGGCCACGGAATCAATGGACTGGGCCACCATGGGGCCTTCGTTGTAGGCGGGAATGATGACCGTGAGCGACGCCGCGTCGGTGAAATTGGCACTCGCCGGCGTGCGGTAGCGGAACCACAAGAGCGTACGGAACAGCAGCATCGAGAGACCCATGAGCATCCACAGGATGCTGGGGTGCACGATGAAGCGGGTCCAGTGATGTTCGTCGGCGGCACGCAGCAGCGGCTGGAACAGTTGCCAGCGCAAGGTCAGGTAAAGAGTCGCCAAGAGTCCCAACAGGATGGCCGCCCGGTACAGCGAATCCCAGGGCTTGAGGTGCAGGTGATGCTGCCCCAAGTGTTCGGAAGTGCTCATGCTGGAAGTAGCGTCAAAAGGCGACATAAGCTGATTGCGTCCATGGCCGGGGGCGGAAGTGTAGTGGAACGGCCGCCCCCTTTCACCTCCCTTAGGATATATCGCTTGGATAACATATGGGCACCTCTAAAAATTGATCTTTTGCTTTCTGGCGGTGTTAGAAATGGCCTCAAAATCCTCATGTATTGGCATATACACTCCGGTTTCTCGGCCATTTCTGCCTACCCAGAAATCAAAATCTCTGA
>JBAVYM010000019.1:0-64771 GCA_049698775.1 Gammaproteobacteria bacterium | reverse complement strand
TACGCCATGAAAACCGCGCCAGCTAAGGCTTCTAGCCCAATACCCATGAAATCTGTCGGACACTAATGATACAACACCTATAACCAGACCGTGATCAACGCAGACCCGGCCACGAGTCGCGTCAGCTACAACGGCGGTGAGGGCGGAACCCGGCTGCAGGCGACGGCCTCGCAGTTGTCCTACGCGCGCGAACAGCACGTCGCGCCGACCACACTGCAACTGCAACAGGAGCGTTTGGCGCTGAATAATCCCGAGCAGCGGTTTGCGGTCAATCAGGGCCGGCCGCAGATTGCCGCCACCGCGCGGCCGGGCGTGTTCCAGGGTGCCGGTGTGGTGCGCATAAATCCGGAGCGGAATGGCTACGTGTACCGTCCGGGAGCGCACAACACGGCGTCGGTACGGCCGAGATTCCAGAACACGTCCCGCAATCAGATCCCGGACCAGCCTGCTTTGCAAAACGGAGTGAATGCGGAAGCTATACCGCAAGCACGGCAGGATAATCCCGATGACAATGCGTACCGGCGCGCGGTCCGTCCTGCTGGAAATAATCATGCGACGCCGGTACGTGTGACCAATCCGCGTCCCACGCCGCCGCCCGCGGAACCGAACAAAGAGCGTCGTCCGCAGCCGCCGGTAAGCTTCGGGAATCCGTATGCGAGCGCGTATCCGATGCCGGCGCGTGCCGATGCGAGCGGCTGGAACGAGAATCGCAGCGAAGCGCCGCGTCCGGAGCAATTCCAGGCTGCTCCCAGTCGTCAGGTATTCCAGAGTGCACCACGCGCGACAGCACGCGCGCCTTCCGGGAATTCCGGGCAGTCGCACACGG
Source organism: Gammaproteobacteria bacterium (assembly GCA_049698775.1). Classification (GTDB taxonomy): domain Bacteria; phylum Pseudomonadota; class Gammaproteobacteria; order Natronospirales; family REEB76; genus REEB76. The sequence continues at coordinate 63,945 of JBAVYM010000019.1, read as the reverse complement.
GTGACCGCTCGCCGCGTTAACAACATAGAACGCACCCTGGTTCATCAAGCACAGGGAAACGCTGCAAAAGCCGCGCGTCTCGATGATGCGCGGCTTTTCTTTTAGGGAACCCCTGATTTAACCGTCATACCCGTGAAAACGGGTATCCAGGTTCTTGATTTTGATGGATTCCCGCCTGCGCGGGAATGACAGAAGTGGAATAAATCAGGGCTTCCTTAGACATTAACTTCGGATTCCAGCCGCTGTCGTTGCCGCAGCGCCGGGAACCACCACATCCACAGCGCCACGACTACGAGTGTGCCGATGCCGCCGATCAATACCGCTGGCACTGTGCCGAACCAGGCCGCGGTCACGCCGGATTCAAACCCACCCAGCTGGTTAGAGGTGCTGACAAAGATGGTATTCACGGCGTTCACGCGCCCCAGCATTTCATTCGGCGTCGTCAATTGCACCAGCGCCATGCGCACCACCACGCTGATCATGTCGCACGCGCCGAGCACCACCAGGACGATGAGCGAGAGCGCAAACGAATTGGAGAGCGCGAACACCAGTGTGGCGACACCGAAACCCGCCACCGCCGCGAACATGATCTGCCCGACACGCCGGGTCAGCGGGTAATGCGCTAGCCATGCGGACATGAGCAGGGCGCCCACCGCCGGCGCAGCGCGCAGCAGTCCGAGTCCCCAGGGTCCGGTGTGCAGAATGTCACGCGCAAAAATGGGCAGCAGCGTGGTCGCACCGCCCAGCAGGACTGCGAACAGATCGAGGGAGATGGCGCCGAGTATCACCGGCTGCTTGCGGATAAAGGTGATGCCAGCAAACACCGTGCGCAGTGTGGCTGGCTCGCGGTGCATCGGGGGCTGTTCGGTTTTAAGCCGCCACATCGCAAAGGCCGCGACCAGACACAGCAATCCGGACACGCCATACACCACACCCGGACCGGCGACGTAGAGGAATCCGCCGATCGCGGGTCCCACGATCATGGCCGACTGTCCCGCAGAGGCACTCGACGCTACCGCACGCGGCAACAGCGCCGGTGGCACGAGGCTGGGCAGCAACGTCACCAGAGTCGGATGAGCAAACGCGCGCGCGGCGGTAATCAGGAACACCATGGCGAGGATGCTGCGGTAATCGAACCAGTGCAGGAAGGTGCCAGTGGCCAGCATCCCCATGGCCAGTCCTTCAATGATTTGACACACCAGGATGAGGTGGCGGCGCTCATAACGATCCGCCAAGTGTCCGGCCGGCAGCGAAAACAGCACCACGGGTAAAAATTGCATCAGGCCGATCATGCCGAGATCGAAGGCGCGTTGCGTGAGGGCATACACCTGCCAGCCCACCGCCACCGCCAGCATCTGGTAAGCCAGCACCGAGGCCACGCGCGCGCACCAGTACCACAGAAAGCCGCGGTGCTGCAGCAGCGAGCGGTCAAGGGGTTTCATGTCAGCGGACAAAATGGCTTACGCCGGGTCGCCTATCTGCGGCGCGCCAGTGTAGCAGCATGAAGCGGAAATTCACGCTTGCCTGTGTGATACGGCTGCGATGGTCAATCCGAGTTCCGAGGCTGCGCCGCGATACGCATGAAGATTTGCTTGGCGGCCGGATCCCATACCTTCCACGCGTGACCACCAGGCAGTTCAATGAAATGATCCGCTGGCAATGCCGGCGCAATTAGTTTTGCAGCGGGCAGCAGGCGATCTCTGTTCCCGGCTGCCAGCCATACATTGCGCGCCGTATTTGGATGCATGCTCCAGTCCTTTGCAACCCGCCAGATTTCCAACTGATAGTTGTCGGCATTGACCGCAGCCGGTACCGGTCCGGGATTCCAGTGCCGGAGTCCGCCTTGTGCCGCGATCTGTTCCACCAGATGGTTGTCGCCCATATAGGGCGCAAACAGCACCAGACCGCGGACGTCGTGAGGATATTTCAGCTCATAAAGCAACGCGCCCATACCGCCCATGGAGGCGCCCGCCAACCAGATATCGTGGTATCCCTGCGCGCGTGCCGGAACGATGATTTCGTCGTGTAAGCGCCGCACCATCTCACCCCGCGTGTAATAACCGATGGTTGCGCCGGCCAGCAACACATCAGCTTGCGGCCAGCCATCCTGGATCGCCTCCGCGATGCCCTTGGATTGCAAGGCCTTGAGATCATCGCCGCGCCCCGGCAACACGATGACCAACGGCGGATGGGCAATTGCTCGCGGCGCCAAAATATTCTTTACCGGCATGGGCCCGGTGGGCTGGTGCAGGTAACAACCGGTCAGCAGGAAATTAAGCAAAGTCACGGCGGCAACGCATCCGAAGGAAACAGCGTGGTGTTTATGCACACAAAGTACTCCGGTAATCTGCTGGCATGGCAAAGTTTTCCGCCAGACAACAGTAATCTATTCGCCGCCTGCAGCATTGGTCGCGGCCGCATGTTGTGGTTGCGCGTATACGCGTTCTGCTTCGCTGCAATGCGCCAGGATGCTCATGCGTACCGCATCGCGCAGCGCGCGGGCGTCGTCACCGCGTTTGCCATTGGGCACGATTGGCGCGAGCAATTCCACTTCCACCCGGCCGGGGCGCGGCCACAGGGTTTCGCCGGGCAGGATGTCGCGCGCGCCGCGGATCACCACCGGCACCACCGGGATGCCGGCGCGGGTGGCCGCCAGAAACGCACCGAGATGAAACGAGCGCAGCCCCGGCTCGCGCCGGAAGGTGCCTTCCGGAAACACACCCAGAGATACGCCATCGCGCGCCAACTGGATCAGACGGGTGGCGTCGCCGAGGGCGGTTTTGGTGTCAAAGCGCTCGACGAATTCCGACCCCAAGCGGACCAGCAGCCAGCCCACCAGCGGGGTTTTCATGGCTTCGCGTTTTATGACGAATCCGAACCGCGGTGGCAGGGCCGCCGTGAGCAGGGGACCGTCCATATAGGTGGCGTGGTTGGAGGCCAGGAAACAGGAGGCAACAGGCAGATGCTCCAAGCCCATGACTCGCAAGGGGATTCCGGCCAAACCGAACAGGATCCGGCCCGCCCGCCGGGCCACCTGTCGGCGGCGTTTTCGCCCGGGCAAGGCGATGACACACAGCGTGGCGGGCAAGCCAAACAGCACGAAGGCCGCCCACATCCGAAGGGGAAATACCAGGGAATACAAGTGGATAGAGGGGTATCGCATGGCCGCAAGCAGTATCCGGATTAAACCCTCCCCTAGCAAGTTGGCCAGATTGTGCTAATATTTTACATAAGAGTTTGTGATGAATCATAATCCGCCACGGTGCAGACCCTGTAAATCGTTAGCTTCATATGTTGTTCGTGTACGAAGTAATAATTTCAGTGTGAGGTGTTCCCATGAGTGAATATGTAAGCAAAGATGGCGTGGCTGTCCACAGCACGCAGGGAACCGTGCGTCCGATTCCAGTCGCGAGCGCGCAGCAAGTGGAACAATTTCTGGACGCCATGTGGAGTGAGCGCGGGCTCGCGGACAACACATTGTCGGCCTACCGCGCCGACCTGCAGGGTTTGAGCCGCTGGCTGGACGAACAAAACGTGGCGATTCTGAACGCGGGACGCGATCATTTGCTGGCGTTTCTCGCGTGGCGTGTGCAGCAGGGAGCGCGCCCGCGTTCCACCGCGCGGCAATTGTCGAGCATCCGGCGTTTCTACCGGCACATGCTGCGCGAAGGGCATATCAGCGAGGATCCAAGCACGCGCATTGACATGCCGAAACTTGGCCGGCCGTTGCCGAAGTCCCTCACCGAAACGGAAGTTGTGTCTTTGCTCAAAGCGCCGAATGTCGGCCAAGCACTCGGTGTGCGCGACCGCGCCATGCTGGAACTGCTGTATGCCACCGGCCTGCGCGTATCGGAACTCGTCAGCCTGCGTCTCGATCAGGTGAATCTGCGTCAGGGCGTGGTGCGCGTGCTTGGCAAGGGCAACCGTGAACGCCTGGTGCCAATGGGTGAAGAAGCTCAGACCTGGATCGAGAGATACCTGCGCGAAACACGCCGCGATATTCTCGGTGTGCAACAAACCGATTACCTGTTCCCCACGCGCCGCAGCGAGCACATGACGCGCCAGGCGTTCTGGCACATCATCAAACGCTATGCGCAAAAGGCCGGGATCCGCACCGGCCTGTCGCCACATACCCTGCGCCATGCCTTCGCCACACACCTGTTGAATCATGGCGCCGACCTGCGCGTGGTACAAATGCTGCTGGGGCACAGCGACATATCCACCACCCAGATCTATACGCATGTCGCGCGTGAGCGTTTGAAAGACCTGCACACCCAGCATCATCCGCGTGGGTGATCCATAGCGGCCGGATGCAGCTGTGTTTGCCGGGCCCGTATTCGTTATGCGGGGAACACCAGCCCGGAAACGCGGTCTCAGGCAAGTATGACCCGAGTTGGCACGGCATGAAAATTTACCTTTTGTTATTGCTGGCGGGCGCCCTCATGAACACCGCGCTGACTGCGCGTGCGGATGGCGACACCAGTATCGAGATACGGCTGGCGAAGCAATTGGGCCTCAAATCCACCGACGTGACAGCCGCGCCGATTCCCGGCCTGTACCGCATCACCATCGGTCCGCAGGTGGCATATGTGAGCGCCGATGGCCACTATCTCATTCGCGGCGACCTCATCAGCCTGCAAAATGGCGACAACCTCACCGCCGATCAGCGCGCTGCCGCGCGGCTCGCTTATCTCAAGCCGCTGACTCCGGCAGACATGATCGTATTCGCGCCGCCGCATCCCACACACACCATCACAGTGCTTACCGACATTGATTGTGAATACTGCCGCGTGCTTGAACACGACCGCCCGCAACTGAACGCCATGGGCATTGCGGTGCAATACCTGTTCTTTCCGAGCGGCGGTGTTGGTTCCGCGTCGTGGAACAAGGCCGTGAATGTATGGTGTGCCAAGGATCGCAATGCGGCTTTTGAGGCAGCCATGCGCGGTAGCGCAGTGCAAAGCACGCCATGTAATGATGCGGCGGTGGCAGCCGGCTATCAATTCGGTCAATTGCTGGGGCTCGACGGCACGCCCGCCATCATCACCGATCGCGGCCGGCTGATTGATGGCTATCTACCGCCCACGGCACTCGCATACGCATTGGATGTGAAACCGCAACCCACGCCGAATACGCCGCACTAAAACCGCTTGATGCAGATCAAGCGCAGCGGTACGGTTTCGTGGGATAATGCCGCATCGCATGCGAGTAATCGCCTGTCAAGTCGCTGCCGGCACCTGCTGACCGGCAGGTCCTGAGATCCATCTTCAAGTGAAATATCCGGAGGAAATTATGCACAAGAAACTTGCACTGGGCACGCTGGCCCTCGTGGCCGTGACCCTGATTGGCGCCAATGCCTACGCCAAGGATTACACCGTGAAAGAGTTGAATACCGGCGCCGGCGGTACCTTCGTGTTCGAGCCGGATTTCCTGCACATCCAGCCGGGCGATTCGGTGCACTTTGTCGCCGCCGATCCGGGCCATGATGTGCAATCATTTTTCGTGCCTCAGGGTGCGCAGAACTGGAAGGCTGAAATCAGCAAGGACATCACCGTCAAGTTCAGCAAGGACGGCGTATATCTGTACGAGTGCGTACCGCATCACATGTTCGGCATGCTGGGCGTGATCCAGGTGGGCAAGGCCGTGAACAAGGCTGAAGCGCAGAAAGCGGCGGAAGCCATGGAGGGCCAGGAAATCATGAACAAGGGACGTTTGGAAAAGCTGCTGCAGGAAGTCAAATAGTCCCGCGCACTTGACGAAGGCACGACAAAACGCCCGTCTTTGACGGGCGTTTTGCTATCCGGGCGCGCTCAGCGATCCAGCAGTTTCAGCTTGTCGGGTTTGCCTTCCCAGGTCTTGGCATCGGCCGGTGCGGGTTTCTGCTGGGTGAGCACCGGCCAGGATTTCGCCAGCTCCGCATTCAGCCCGCGGAACTGCTGCTGGTCCTCCGGCAGATCATCCTCGGCATAGATGGCGTTGATGGGACATTCCGGTTCACACAGGGTGCAGTCAATGCACTCGTCCGGATCAATCACCAGGAAGTTGGGCCCTTCATGGAAACAGTCCACCGGGCAGACTTCCACGCAATCTGTGTATTTGCACTTGATGCAGTTTTCCGTGACCACGAAGGCCATACGCGCACCCTGTGAATGAATCAATGCTGTAATTTTGCCACAAGCCTGCGGGAGTTGCAGGTTCAGGGCGCGTCGGGCTTCCGCCAGGTGGTGATGTGAAAGCCGAGGCGGCCGTTGCGCCGGTCCTCGAAAAAGCGCTCCAGCGTGTAGCGCACGCTGGGAAATGCGATTTCCGCCCAGGGGATTTCCGCCTCGCCAAGCAGCGCGGTTTCCAGGCTTTCCGCGCCCACGCCATGCTGCCCCTGGATCAGCCGTGCCCGGAACATGAAGTGCACCTGATTGACGTGTGGCACGTTCACCAGCGCCAGCGGGGCCAGGATTTCCAGCTCAGCAAGCGCTTCTTCGCGGCTTTCACGCAGCGCACCTTGTTCCACCGTTTCGCCGTTTTCCAGGAAACCCGCCGGCAGCGTCCAATAGCCGGCGCGCGGCTCGATGGCGCGGCGGCACAGGAGCACCCGGCCTTCCCATTCCGCCACGCAACCGACCACCAGCCTGGGATTCTGATAGTGAATGGTGCCGCAATGCTCGCACATGTAGCGCGGCAGATGGTCGCCGGGCGGGATTTTCACCGCCACTTCGTGACCACACTGTGCGCAGAATTTCATTTCGGTTTCGAGAATGGTGCCCGGAGAGGGTGAGGGCGGGTATTCGCGCAAACACAGGTTGCGTCCGCCCGCACGCCGCCGCAAGGAAGTGGCGGCTGGTCAGCGCACCAGGGATGGTTTGTAGTCACTATGTATTTTAGGGATGCAATTGGTGCCCGGAGAGGGAATCGAACCCACACACCTTTAAGGGGTACGGGATTTTGAGTCCCGCGCGTCTACCAGTTCCGCCATCCGGGCAAGGTCTCGCAACGGCGTGCCGCGAGGGCGCTGATTATAGGCAAATTCGCCGCTGGCTGGAATATTTTTGCGTCATACCGAAGTAGCTTGGTCAGGGGCGGAGCGAGCACTGCGGTGCGACCGTCCTGATCGGCTGGTATCCTGCCTGCATATGCGACGCCAGGATTTCCGTTACGCTCTGCCTCCTGAGCTGATCGCTCAGCACCCGCTACCGGAGCGCACGGCGAGCCGGCTGCTGTGTCTGGAGGGCGCCACGGGTGCGTACACGGACCGGCAGTTCCGCGAGCTGCCGTCGCTGCTCGAGCCCGAAGATCTATTGGTATTCAACGACACCCGGGTGATTCCGGCGCGGCTGTTTGGCCGCAAGTCGAGCGGCGGCGCGGTGGAATTTCTGATCGAGCGCACCCTGGACGCGCACACGGCGCTCGCCCAGGCGCGCACCAGCAAACCGCTGCGCGCGGGGATACGCATTCGCGTGGCGGATGTTACCGACGTGATGGTAATCGGGCGCGAGGGTGAGTTTCTCAAGCTGGAATTTGCCGAAGCGGTGTTGCCGGATTTCCTGTATCAGCACGGACACGTGCCTCTGCCGCCGTATATAAAGCACAGCGACACCGCGGAGGATCGCGAGCGCTACCAGACGGTGTACGCACGGGTGCCCGGCGCCGTAGCGGCGCCTACTGCGGGATTGCATTTTGACGAGGCGCTGCTGGCGGAACTGGAACAGCGCGACGTGCGGCGCACGTTCGTGACTCTGCACGTGGGCGCGGGTACATTCCAGCCGGTGCGCGAGGACGACATTCTCGAACACCACATGCACAGCGAACAGGTATTTGTATCCCAGGCGGTGTGTGATGCGGTGGCTGAAACACATCGGCGCGGCGACCGGGTGGTGGCCGTGGGCACCACTGCAGTACGCAGCCTGGAGGCCGCGGCGGCGAACGGTGTATTGAAGCCGTTTACCGGCGAGACGGCACTCTTTATATATCCCGGTTACCGCTTCCGGGTGGTGGACGCGCTCATTACCAATTTCCATCTGCCGGAGTCCACATTGCTGATGCTGGTGGCGGCTTTCGCCGGCCGGGGGAACGTACTGGCGGCATACCGGCACGCCGTTGAGCAGCGCTACCGGTTTTTCAGTTATGGCGATGCCATGTTCATTACGTTGGCACCGGAAGCTCGGCATCAAGGCAGGTTGAGGTGAGGGTTTCCGAACTCCAACGGATTTGGGACGCTGGGGTTCGCCGCGTTCACCCCAATCTACATATCCTGGATCTCAGCTTGCACCGAAATGACGGCAGCGACGCACACCGGTAAACTCCACGCATGAAATTCGAATTGCTCAAAACTTCCGGCGCCGCGCGCCGAGGCCGACTCACATTCGGCCGTGGTACGGTGGAAACACCGGCCTTCATGCCGGTGGGCACGTATGGCACGGTCAAAGCGATGTCACCGGAGGAACTGCGTGAGGTAGGCGCACAGATCATTCTTGGTAACACCTTCCATCTCATGCTGCGGCCCGGCACTGAGATTATCCGCGCGCATGGTGGTTTGCACGGTTTCATGCACTGGGACGGACCGATGCTCACGGATTCCGGCGGTTTCCAGGTGTTCAGTCTCGCCGAGTTGCGCAAGATTACGGAACAGGGCGTGAGTTTCCAGTCGCCGGTCAACGGTGATCCAATATTTCTCAGTCCCGAAGCATCCATCCGCGTTCAGCACGAGCTGGGCGCCGACATCATCATGGTATTCGACGAATGCACGCCGTATCCGGCGGACGAAACCCCGGCGCGGGAATCCATGCAGTTGTCGCTGCGCTGGGCGCAGCGCTGCAAGCAAGCGCACGCAGAACATGCTTCCGCGCTGTTCGGCATCGTGCAGGGCGGCATGTATCCGGCGCTGCGGCAGGCGTCGCTCGCGGGGCTGAAGGACATCGGCTTTGATGGCTACGCCATTGGCGGCCTGTCAGTGGGGGAATCGGAAGCCGAGCGGCTGGCCGTGCTTGAAGCGCTCGGGCCGGAACTGCCGCCGGATCGGCCGCGCTATCTGATGGGCGTGGGTACGCCCGAGGATATTGTGGAAGCGGTTGGCCGCGGTATGGATATGTTCGACTGCGTGCTACCCACTCGCAACGCACGCAACGGCCATCTGTTCACCCGCCAGGGTGTGCTGCGCATCCGCAATAGCGAGCATCAAGCGGACACCCGGCCGATAGATGAACACTGCGGCTGCTACACTTGCCGGAATTACAGCCGCGCCTATTTGCGGCACCTGGATAAGTGTGGCGAAATCCTGGGTCCGCGGCTTATGACCTTCCACAATCTTTATTACTACCAGGCGCTGATGGCCGAAATCCGTTCCGCGGTGGAGGCCGGCTGGTTCGCGGCATTCCGGGCGGATTTCTACTCAAAGCGGGGGAAAATCCCGCCGCCTGTGCCATAATTCGCGCCCACCGCGGCTCAAAAACCGCCCCGGACGTGTAAAATTCGCGCTCGCGCCGGAACCGTAAAGCCGGTTCAAAGCTATTTCCAACACCATATCCAGGATTGCCCATGAGCTTCTTCATCCAAAACGCCTACGCCGCTGGTGACGCGGCCCCGCAAGGTGGTAGCCAGTTCATCACCATCATCATCTTTGTGGTGCTGATCGCGTTTTTCTGGCTGTTTCTCATCCGGCCGCAGCAAAAAAAGCAGAAGGAGCACCAAAAAATGCTCGCCGCCATCAACAAGGGTGACGAAGTGGTGACCAGCGGCGGGGTGTTGGGGCGGGTCAAGGAGATGGGGGATCAGTTCATTACCCTGGAAGTGGCCAAGGATGTGGAGCTGCGCGTGCAGCGGCAGTCCATCGGTGCGGTGATGCCCAAGGGCACGCTTAAGAATCTTTAAGCAGTAATCCAGGATTCCCCGCATGCTGAACCGCTATCCGGTCTGGAAAAACGTTATCGTCATTCTGGTGACGGTGCTGGGTATTCTACTGGCGCTGCCGAATTTGTACGGCGACGATCCGGCCGTGCAAGTTTCCGAGAACAATGCCACGCTCAGTGACACTAACACCGCACAAGTGGAGCAGGCGCTGACTGCCGCCAAACTGCCGTACAAATCCGCGGTCCTGAGCGACAACCGCATCCTGGTGCGCTTCAACGACACCGACACTCAGTTGCGTGCCCTGGACGCGGTGAAAAAAGCCCTCGGCAACGATTATTCCGTGGCCTTGAACCTGGCGCCGCGCACGCCCATGTGGATGCGCGCCGTCGGTCTCAAGCCCATGGCCAAGGGCCTGGACCTGCAGGGCGGCGTGCACTTCCAGTTGCTGGTGGACCTGAATGCAGCGGTGCAAACCAAGTTGCAGCGCAACCTCACCGATATCCGCGGCACCATGCGCAGCCAGCTTATCCGTTACGAAGACGTTTCTCTGGCCGGCGATGCCATCAATATGACGCTGCGCACGCCTGACGACGTGGCGAAAGCCGAGAAACTCCTAAGCGTCAACTATCCGGAAATGACCGTGACCGCGGGCAGCCAGCCCAACACGTTGGTGGCGCGCATGACCCCGCAGAATATCCAGCAACTACGCCAGTTTGCGGTCGAGCAGAACATCACCACGCTGCGCAACCGCGTCAACGAGCTGGGCGTAGCCGAACCGGTGGTGCAGCGGCAGGGTAGCAACAGTATCGTGGTGGAACTGCCGGGCGTGCAGGACACGGCACGTGCCAAGGAAATTCTCGGCGCCACCGCCACGCTCGAATTCCGTCTGGTGGATTACAACGGCAACGCGCTGCTGGCCAAGCAGACCGGCCACGTCCCGCTGGATGACCAGTTATTCCCGGACAAGGCCGGTAACCCGGTGCTGCTCAAACGCGACGTGATCGTGAGCGGCGATCAGTTGGTGGATGCGGTTTCCGGTTATGACCAGCAAACCGGTACGCCGGACGTGAATGTGACGCTGGATTCCGCCGGCGCCGACAAGATGGGCGAAATCACGCGCGAGAATCTGGATCGGCCGATGGCGGTGCTGTACATCGAGACCAAGACTGAGAACACCACGGTCAACGGTCAGACCGTGCCGGTGCACAAGAAGGTCTATACCGTCATCAACGTGTCCACCATCCGCGGCATCTTCAGCAAGCGCTTCCAGATTAGCGGACTGCAACAGCAAGAGGCGCAAGACCTCGCCTTGCTGTTGCGCGCCGGCTCGCTGGCTGCGCCCATGGACATTGTGGAAGAACGCACCGTGGGCCCGAGCCTGGGCCAGGAGAATATCAAGCAGGGTTTCTACGCCGCGGTGCTGGGTTTTGCGCTGGTGGTGGTGTTCATCGGCCTGTACTACAAGACCTTCGGCCTCATCGCGGACCTCGCGGTATTCATGAACCTGGTGCTGACCGTGGCGCTGCTGTCATTGATCCAGGCGACCCTGACTTTGCCGGGCATCGCCGGCATCGTATTGACGCTCGGGATGGGCGTGGACGCCAACGTGCTGATCAACGAACACATCCGTGAGGAAGTGCGCGCCGGAAATTCGCCACAGGCGAGCATCCACGCCGGTTACCACCGCGCCTTCGCCACTATCATTGATTCGCATGTGACCACACTCACCGCCGCCATCATGCTGTTCCTGTTCGGCGCCGGTCCGGTGAAAGGTTTCGCCGTGACCCTGTCGCTCGGTATCCTGACTTCGCTGTTCACCGCCATCATGGGCACGCGCTCCATCGTCAATTGGGTGTACGGCGGGCGCAATCTCAAGAAGCTGCCGGTGTAAGGAAAAGCCGTCATGGAATTCTTTCACAAAGTCCCGCATATCAATTTCCTGCGCCTGCGCAAGTTCGCCATCGTCTGGTCCATTGCGGTGCTGCTGGTCGCGGTGGTATCCCTGTCCATTCATGGCCTGAATTTCGCCGTGGATTTCACCGGCGGTGTCACCGTGCAGGTGTCCTATCCGCAACCCGCGAATTTGCGCGAAATCCGCGACACCCTGACCGCGGCCGGATTCAAGGACGCCATCGTGCAGAATTTCGGCACGCCGGAAGAAGTGCTGCTGCGCCTGCAGCCGAAGAAAGGCGTGTCCGGCAAGGACACTGGCAACGCAGTGCTGGCGGCACTGCAGCAGCACGATGCCCAGGTGAAACTCGAAGCCGTAAATTTCGTCGGTCCCGAGGTCGGCAAGGATCTGGCCACCAAGGGCGCGCTGGCTTTCATCCTGACGCTGGCCGGCATTCTCGCTTACGTGTGGTTCCGCTTCGAGCGGCGGCTTGCCATCGGCGGCGTGCTGGCGACCCTGCACGACGTGGTATTCGTGGTCGGTTTCTTTTCCATTTTTCACATCGAGTTTGATCTCAACGTGCTGGCCGCGGTGCTGGCGGTCATGGGCTATTCGGTGAACGATACCGTGGTGGTGTTTGACCGGATCCGCGAGGATTTCCGCATCATGCGCAAGGGCACGTCCTTCGAGATCATCAACCTTGCCATCAACCAGACCCTGTCGCGTACCATCATCACCTCCGGGACCACGCTGCTGGTGGTGATCGCGCTGTGGATACTCGGCGGTCCGGTGCTGCGCGGCTTTTCCATCGCGCTGTTCGTGGGCATCATCGTCGGCACCTATTCTTCCATCTACATCGCCAGCGCCATCGCACTGATGCTGGGTGTGAGCAAGAAAGACCTCATGGTGCATATCAAGGAAGAAAAGAAAGTGGATGACATGCCGTAATAGTTTGTCATTCCCGCCCCCGCCTACGCGAGGGCAGGCTCCGGCGGGAATCCATCTTGATAAAAGAGCGCCCATGGCGCTCTGTTTGTTTGGGAACTCCTTTTCCCCTCGCCCCTTGCGGGAGACGACTACAGGGATGTAGGAGGTAGGGCAACGCCGGGAGCAGTTGCCGAGGGTAGGATGAGGGGTGAAATTTACGCGGCCTTTGGCCGTGTTCAATTTAGAGATGGGGCTGCCGCGGTCGCTTCCGGCATCCTGCCTTCAGCGACACTCGTACATCCCTGTACAGCGCCCACACAGCAGGCCACTTTCTTTATCTCGCCACAAAGAAAGTGACCAAAGAAATGGCGCTAAGAGCGTCTTGAGACGTGTGTAGCTACTTTAAACTCAAGCCGCCGTGGGTGGTCTCCAAAGAAAAAAGAGAAACCAAACATGGACCTTGAGTGATAGACTTAATCCCAAGGCGATATTCGCTATGACTCCATTTCTCCTAATTGCGAAACATTCGTTTCTATATGTCTATTAGGCCCTGGAGGCTGATTCGATGATCCGATCACTTGCCTGTATTGTTGTTGTAACCCTGTGCATGGGCGCCTGTTCAGGGGCACATGACAATAAGGATTATACCGGTATATTGTATTTTTCGTGGGGCCAGACTCTGTATGCCATGAATCTACAGGATCGGAACGTCGTGCCGGTGTATAAGAATCCAGAGATGGTAATGACCTCGCTCGACAAACTGGACGATCAGCATCTGCTACTTGGTTACGAATCGCTGGTACGCGGAAGTTTCGGTATGACCGGTGAACTAATTGTTGACCGGCTGAACGGCAGCGTGATGCCGTATGGCGGCGCAATGCAAAGGCGGAGTCTAAGGTATTTGCCGCAGTTAAAAGTGGTAGTCTTTTTCGGGTTGGTAGGAGGAGCAGATTCCAGCCACTGGTCCCTGTATTGGGCGAACGTGGATACCCCGCTGCAGTCGCATCTGATAGACGATACCGGAACTGCCGGATCAATTATTGTTGTGTCCGATCATCAAGTGGTATATACGGTTGGGATACTTGGTGGGAACTTTCGACTGAAGACTTACGATTTTGAGACACACCGATCCTCGTTTCTAAGCATTGCCAACTGTCGTCCAACCGTGTGGCGCTCTCGGACCGATCAGTTGGTATGCAATAACGCAGGAAACTATTATTTGGCTCGCTTAGATGGATTGGGCAAGGAACGGATACATTTTGGAATATTAAATAGCGGATTGGCTATGGTTGCGTATGTCAATGAATATGATTCCGCAATTATGACTGGTTACGGAGGAATTTGGTTTAGCTTCAGACGTGGGTTTTACGAAGTTAGCGATTTGTATTTATACGATTTCAAAACAAAGATACTGACAAGTCTTTCTAATCGTTATGCAGCTGATGCAAATCTGGGTACGGCAGTATGGTATCCGTCATCTTCGGACAAAACGAATCGAACTGATGGTGTGAATACCATGGCTTCCAAAGTGGCGACGAACTGACGCCATGTTTGTCTGCGTACGCATAAACGAGCGGGAGGAATAGGGATAGAGCGAGTATCTGCATGAACCGGGGTCCGGGGATACGTATCACAGCACAAGCCGCGTTTTTATGAACCTACCGTGAGTGTTTTGAATTCTTCCGCCATCGCCGCATAAATTTTCTCTCCACCCGTCAGGATATCGCCGTTCTCGGGCATGCCGAGTGTGCCGTTGAAGCCGCCTACGAGCCCACCGGCTTCCTGGATCAGCAACGCGTCGGCGGCGACGTAAGCCCGATCGAGCACAGTGGCAGGCCGCGGCGGAAGCTTTGCAACCGCGGTTGAAAGAGCGCCTAGCCGAGATCGAACAATCTGCCGCAGCGTATCCTCACCGCGCTGCCCTCGCAATCCAGTGAGCGTATACTTTCATTTATGAACACGCAGCTTCTTGACCAAGTCCGCCAGTTGAGCCTCGAAGACCAGCTTGACCTGGTGGAGGCGCTGTGGGATGACATCGCCGGGCGCAATGGGGTTCCGCTGCCGACCGAGGCGCAGAAAACCGAGCTGGACCGGCGTATTGCCGAACACGAAGCGAACCCGAACGATACGGCCCCGTGGAATGAGGTCAAGGTCGAAGCGCTTGCCCGTATCAGACGATGAGCCTTGCTGTCAGCTTCCGCGCAGCGGCGCGCGCGGAGCTTGTTGAGGCGGCAGCTTGGTACGAGGCGCAACGCCCCGGCCTCGGCGCTGAATTCATTACCGAGATTGAGCGCTGCACCGCGCAAGCTTCAGAGGCTCCGGAGTTTTATCCCGTCGTTTACAAGAATCTGCGACGGGCGGTGGTACGGCGTTTCCCTTACAGTATCTATTTCCGAGCGGAGTCCGCACGTATCGTGGTGCTCGCCGTGTTTCACGGCAGCCGCGACCCGATGATCTGGCCGCAGCGGCGTTGACCTGTGCATTTCATGCCAGACAAGTCGCGCACGGCCATGGCAATGAGTTTTTCAAACGCACACATGACTTTGATTACCGACGTTACGCAGCCGCAATCAACCGCTTGAACTCTTCTGCCATCGCCGCATAAATTTTCTCCCCACCCGCCAGGATGTCGCCGTTCTCGGGCATGCCCGGCGTGCCATCGAAGCCACCCACCAGTCCACCGCATTCCTGGATCATCAATACGCCCGCAGCGATGTCCCATGGTTTCAATCCCATCTCCCAGAAGCCATCCAGGCGGCCGGCTGCCACATAAGCGAGATCCAACGCGGCCGAACCCGCGCGGCGTACGCCGGCGGTCTGGCGCACCACGGTCTCGAACATCTTCATATAAAGATCGAGATTATGACTTTCCCGGAACGGGAAGCCGGTGCCGATGAGCGCGCCTTCCAGGGTTTTTTGCGCCGTAACGCGCATGCGCTTGCCGTCCACCTGCGCGCCGTCGCCACGGCTGGCGGTAAACAGTTCCTGGCGCATGGGGTCGTAGATGACGCCGTGTTCCAGGCGGCCGCGGTGCTTGAGGGCAATGGAAACGGAGAATGCCGGAAATCCGTGCAAGAAATTGGTGGTGCCGTCCAGCGGATCAATGATCCACAGAAATTCGTCGTTGCCGCTCAGCGCGCCGCTTTCCTCCGCAAGGATGGCGTGATCCGGATGCGCTTTGCGGATGGTGTAGATGATTTCTTCTTCCGCGAGCCGGTCCACCTGGCTCACGAAATCATTGTGTTCCTTGGCCTTGATGGTGAGGCGGTCAATGCGGCCCACGTGGCGGATGATGATGTCGCCGGCTTTGCGTGCGGCGCTGATGGCGATGTTCAACAACGGTTGCATAATTCTTTTTCCAAAATTGATCTTTTGCCACCTGGCAGCGTTAAAAGCGCCCTCGAAATGCTCATTGACTGGCGTGTCAACTCCGCTTTCTCGGACACTTTTGCCTAGCCAGTCGGCAAAATATATAAGGAGCCCCTGATTTATCCGTCATACCCGCGAAAGCGGGTATCCAGGTTCTTGATATTGCTGGATTCCCGCCTGCGCGGGAATGACAGAAGTGGAATAAATCAGGCCTTCCCTAATTTTTCTCCTGGGCCAGGAACGCTTGATGGATTCCGGTTAAAGAGCGGGCCGCGCCGATACGATAGGCGCGGCAGGGCGCGTAGAATAGCAGAAGCCCGCAGCAGCCTCCACACCGTCATGCCCAGACAAATCCGCGTCGTGCTGGTGGAAACCAGTCATCCCGGCAACATCGGCGCCGCGGCACGCGCCATGAAAACCATGTGCCTGGATACGCTGGTGCTGGTGAATCCCGCGGCGTTTCCCCATCCCGAAGCAAACGCGCGTGCCGCAGGCGCAGTTGATGTGCTGGAACGCGCGCAAGTAGTTACGCGTCTCGATGAAGCCTTGCGAGGTTGCGCACTGGTGGCGGGTACCAGCGCACGCCATCGCGGTCTCGGCCCGCCGGAATTGGCGCCGCGCGACGGCGTGCCGAAACTGCTGGCGGTATCAGCGGAGCAAGACGTGGCGGTGCTGTTCGGCCGCGAGCGCACCGGACTCACCAACGAGGAAGCGGACCGTTGCCATTATCTGATCAATATTCCCGCGAATCCAGAATACAGCTCGCTCAATCTGGCGGCTGCCGTGCAGGTCATCACCTACGAATTCATGCTGGCACGCGGTCTTGCGGAATCCGTTTCCCGAGACGATGTACCGGCGGCGACCGCGGAAGAAATGGAAGGGCTCTATGCTCACCTGGAGACCGCGGCCCTCGACAGTGGCTTTCTCGATCCCGCCAATCCCAAGCATCTCATGCGGCGCCTGCGGCATCTGTTCGGCCGCGCCCGGCCCGATCAGAGCGAAGTGAACATCCTGCGCGGCCTTTTGAACGCGTTGCAGCACGGCAAGCCGAGGAAACAGGGCTGATTTGCTGTCTTGGTATAATGACGCATCGAATCTCGCGCTGCACTTCATCCATGGCTGTTTTTCTCGATCACAACGCCACTACGCCGCTGGACCCGCGGGTGCTGGACGCCATGCTGCCCTGGTTGCGCGGTACCCACGGCAATCCGGCCAGTGTGCACCGCTACGGACGCGAAGCACATGCCGCGCTCGAAACGGCGCGCAGACAAGTGGCGGCGCTGGTGAACGTACAGCCGGGGCAAGTGGTGTTTACCGGCGGCGGCACCGAAGCGGACAATCTGGCGCTCAAGGGTGTGTGTCACGGTACACCACAAGGACGGCTGCTGATCAGCAGCATTGAACACGCCGCCGTCCAGGAACCGGCCGATGCATTGGCGCGAGACGGCTGGAGCGTGGCGCGCATCCCGGTGGACAGCGAGTGCCGACTCGACCTGCCGGCACTGGAAAAGATGTTGGGCAAGGATGTGCGGCTGGTCTCGCTGATGCTGGCGAATAACGAGACCGGCGTGATCCAGGGTGTGCAAGCTGTTGCCGAATGTGTTCACCAATCCGGCGCACTCCTGCATACTGACTCTATCCAGGCGGCAGGCAAAATGCTCGTGGATTTTGCCGCGCTCGGCGTGGATCTCATGACGCTTTCGGCCCATAAGCTCAACGGCCCGCACGGCGTGGGCGCGCTCATTATGAACCGGCGTGTGGAGCTTGTGCCGCAAGTCACCGGCGGCGGCCAGGAACAGGGTCTGCGCGGCGGCACCGAGAACCTTGCCGGCATCGTTGGTTTCGGCAAGGCGGCGGAGCTGGCGCGCACGGAACTGGACGCGCGCAGCCAGAAAATGCAAACGCTACGCGAACAACTGGAGGCGGGACTCAAACACATGCCCGGTATCCGGATTTTCGCCGAGCACGCAGAACGTCTGCCCAATACGGTTCAGATCGGTGTTGACGGTTTCGATGGCGAATGGCTGGTGATGCAACTGGACAAGCGCGGCATCGCGGTCTCCAGCGGTTCCGCCTGTCACAGCGGCAGCGGCAAACCCAGTCACGTATTGCTGGCCATGGGCGTGGACGAAGCCACGGCGCGCAGCGCGGTGCGCATCAGTCTCGGGATGGAGAATAGCGGCGAGGACGTGCAGGCCGTACTTGCGGCACTCACGGGGATTGTTTCGAAACGCACCGGCGCCGTGGCGCTGGCCGGTTAACGATGGAAACAGCATGAGCGAAAAGATTATTTATCTGGATTACGCTGCCACCACGCCGGTGGACCCGCGGGTGGCGGAAAAGATGGCCTGTTGCCTCACCTGCGATGGCGTGTTCGCCAATCCCGCGTCCGCCCACCAGCCGGGTCGCAAGGCGCGCGGCGCGGTGGAAGAGGCGCGCACACACGTTGCGGCGCTGGTGAATGCTGAACCCGGCGAGATCATTTTTACCTCCGGTGCCACCGAATCCGACAATCTCGCCATCAAGGGTGTCGCGCATTTCTACCGGGACAAGGGCCGCCACATCGTTACCTCGCGCATCGAGCACAAAGCGGTGCTGGATACCTGCAAGCAACTTGAGCATGACGGATTTACCGTGACTTGGCTTAAACCAGACGGCGACGGCGTGATTCAGCCGCAGATGGTGGAGCAGGCGCTGCGCCCGGATACGGTGCTGGTGTCCATCATGCACGTGAACAACGAGATCGGCACTGTCAATGACATAGCCGCCATCGGCAAGATCACGCGCGCACACGGCGTATTTTTCCACGTGGATGCCGCGCAGAGTGCCGGCAAACTGCCGATTGACTTGAAAGCCATGTCGGTTGACTTGATGTCTTTCTCCGGCCATAAGCTCTACGGACCCAAGGGCATCGGAGCGCTTTACGTGCGCCGCGAACCGCGCGTGAATCTGGATCCGCTCATCCACGGCGGCGGTCACGAGCACGGCCTGCGTTCCGGCACGCTGGCCACGCACCAGATCGTAGGTATGGGCGAAGCCTATCGCATCGCCAAAGACGAGCTTGCGAAAGACGTGGCGCACTCAAGCACGTTGCGCCAGCAATTGTGGAAAGCCCTGCACATGGCCGTGCCCGAAGCCGTGCTGAACGGTCATCCCACGCAGCGTGTCTGCGGCATTCTCAACGTGGGCTTCCCCGGCATCGAAGGCGAAAGCCTGCTGTTCGCCTGCGGTGGACTGGCGGTGTCGAGCGGTTCTGCCTGCACTTCGGCCGACAAGCAGCCTTCGTTTGTGTTGCGAGCCCTGGGGCGCGACGATCAACTGGCGAGCAGCAGCATCCGGTTCAGCGTCGGGCGTTTCACAACGGATGCAGACGTGCAAAGTGCGGCGTGCATTGTGAATGAGGAATACCACCGGTTGCGGGAGCTGGCGCCGGCCTGAAGAATGCCGCGATGAGTGAAGCCGCAGAATACAACGATACGGTGTGGGCGCATTTCCGCGCGCCGCGCAATACGGGTGAGTTTCCCGCCGGCACGCCGGGAGTGCTGAAGGGGCGGGGCGGCGTACGCCGGCACGGGCGGGAAGTGGAGTTCCAATTGCGGGTGACGAGCGACAGCCGGATCGTGGAGTGCCGTTACCGGGTATATGGCTGTCCCGCCACCATTGCGCTGTGTTCCTTGATGAGTGAAACGCTCAAGAGCCGAGCCCTTGCGGAGGCCGCCGCGTTCAGCGTGGTGGCGCTGGCGGATGAGTTGGGGCTGTCCGCTGAGAAACGCGCTGCCGCCATCACGGTGGAGGACGCTATTCGCGCCGCGGTGGCGGAGTACAATAGACCGCAACGGCCGCCCACGGCGGCCGGAATTGAGGCACAGCAGGCATAATACATGGCGATTACCTTGACAGATTCCGCCGCCCGGCGGGTGACAAGTTATCTGGAAAAGCGCGGCGGCGGCTTGGGTCTGCGACTGGGCGTGAAGAAAACCGGCTGCTCCGGTTTTGCCTACGTGGTGGATTATGCCGACCAAGCGGAACCCGAGGACGTGATATTCGAGCAGCACGGCGTCAAGGTGTTGGTGAGCCGCGACAACTTGGCGCTGCTGGATGGCATCCGCGTGGATTTCGTCCGTGAGGGCCTGAACGAATCCTTCAAATTCCATAATCCGAACGTCAAGGACGAGTGCGGTTGTGGGGAAAGCTTTACTGTCTGAAGCAGCGGTTTTTCCGGGCATTTCGCCTTAATTTCATTGCCTGAACCGGCCTCCAGCCGGTACACTTGCCAGCCTTGAACTTGCGGGATACCCCCGGTTCAGGCAGCTCGGGAGGTTCCGCTGTCCGAGCCCATATTCCTGTCCAAGCCTCTGCATTCGGAGAACTGTTCGTGGCCATTGAACGCACCCTGTCCATCGTCAAACCTGACGGCGTGGCGAAAAATGTCATCGGCGAGATTTATGCCCGTTTTGAAAAGGCCGGCCTGAAGATCGTGGCGGCGCGCATGCTGCACCTGACCCGTGCCCAGGCGGAAGTCTTCTATGCGGTGCACCGCGAGCGGCCGTTCTTCAAGCCGCTGGTGGAATTCATGATCTCCGGACCGGTAATGGTGCAGGTGCTGGAGGGCGACAACGCCATCACCTGCCATCGCGACGTGATGGGCGCCACCAACCCCAAGGACGCCAAGCCCGGCACTATCCGTGCCGATTTCGCCAAGACCGTGGACGAGAACGCGGTGCACGGCTCGGATGCACTAGACACGGCCAGGCAGGAGATCAATTTCTTTTTTGCCGACCTGGATATGTGTCCGCGTACCCGTTGAAGCACTCTATATATGACTGACGCGCCGCAAAAGACAAATCTGCTGGGTCTGGACCATCCGGGCCTGGAAGCGTTTTTCGCCGGGCTTGGCGAGCAGCCGTTCCGCGCGCGCCAGGTCATGCAGTGGATTTACCACCGCAGCGTCGTGGATTTCGATGCCATGACCGACCTCGGCAAGGCTCTGCGCGCGAAACTCAAGGAATGCGCCGAGGTGCGCGTACCCGAAGTTATCACCGATCAGCTCTCGGACGACGGCACGCGCAAATGGCTGCTGCGCATGGATGCGTCCAACGGCATCGAGACGGTGTTCATCCCCGACGGCGACCGCACAGTCAGCGATGGCGTAATGGCGGACAATACGCCGGCTGATCTTGCGGGCTCCGCGACGGCGCCCGCATCCACCGCACCGGCGGGCCGATCCCCCAAAGGGGGCCCCTCGGCCAACGCCTCGGGTCGCTACCGCGGCACCTTGTGCATTTCTTCACAAGTAGGCTGCGCCATGGATTGCAGTTTCTGCGCCACCGGCAAACAGGGGTTCAACCGCAATCTCAGCACGGCCGAAATCGTAGCCCAGGTATGGGTGGCGAATCAGCGTCTGGGTGCGGTGCATGGTGTGGAACGCGCCATTACCAATATCGTGTTCATGGGCATGGGTGAGCCGCTGGCCAATTACAAGCATGTGCTGCCGGCGCTGCATATTTTCCTGGATGATTTTGGTTACGGCCTGTCCAAACGCCGCGTGACCCTGAGCACCTCGGGGTTGGTGCCGAACCTCAACAAGCTCGCCGGGGAATGTGATGTGGCGCTGGCGGTGTCACTGCACGCGCCCAACGATGCACTGCGCGATGTGCTGGTGCCCATCAATAAGGTGCATCCGATCGCCGAATTGATGCAGGCCTGCCGTCACTACGTTGCAAACCAGGACCACAGCCACGTGCACGTCACCTTTGAATATGTGATGCTCGAAGGTGTGAACGACAGCCTGGAGCAAGCGCGGGAACTGGCTGAACTGGTGAAAGATATTCCCTGCAAGGTAAACCTGATTCCGTTCAATGCTTTCCCCGGCACCACATATCGGCGCTCTTCCCAGGACGTGATTGATCGCTTCGCCGCCTACCTGTGGCAGCGCGGCATCGTGACCATTACGCGCCGCACGCGCGGCGACGACATTGACGCTGCCTGCGGCCAGTTGGCCGGCAAGGTACAGGACCGAATTCGCCGTGAGCAACGTCGGCAGAGCCAGATGGAGGCGCGCGTATGAAGAAACTAAATGCAGGTTTGTTTGTCATTGTAGTGACGGCACTCACGCTCGCGGCGTGTGTCAGCTCTTCCACGCTGCCGGGCGACAAGGTGTCGCTGCAGCAAGCGTCGCAGTACAACGTGGAGCTGGGCATGTCCTACCTGCAACAGGGGCGCCGCGATCTGGCCATGCAGAAACTGCAATTGGCGCTGCAGCAGAATTCCGATAACGCCAACGCTTACATGGCCATCGGCCTGCTTTACAACACCACCGGCGACGCGCAGCGGGCCGACGAGAATTACCGCACCGCGCTGCGCAAAGCGCCGGATAATCCACAGATCCAGAACAACTATGCGGTCTATCTGTGCCAGCACGGCAAGCCGCAGCAATCCGAGAAATATTTCCTGGAGGCGGCGCAGAACCCGCTGTACCCGACCCCGGAAGCCGCCTACACCAATGCCGGCGTGTGTGCCAACAAGATTCCCGACCAGGCCGCGGCGGTACAGTATTTCCGCCGGGCGCTGGACATCAATCCGAGTTTTCTCGATGCACTTTACCAGATGGCGCGCATGAACTACGAACAGAAACAGTATCTGGAAGCACGCGCGTTCATCGAACGCTTCAACGCAGCATCGCCGCAACCGCGCCCGGAAATTCTGTTGCTGGGAGTGCGCATCGAGCTGGCGCTTGGCAACAAGCAGGGTGCGGCCGATTACGCGAAGAAACTGCGTATCCTGTTCCCCGATTCACCCGAAACCCTGCAGTTGGATCAGAGCTATAACAATGCAGGAAACACCCACTGACAAGCTGCCGGACGGCGGCGGCGGGACGCTGGGCGCGGGATTGCGCAGCGCACGCGAAGCCCGCAAGCTGTCCGTGCACAAGGCCGCGCAGGATATGCACGTCAGCGATGACATCATCGCGGCGTTGGAGCGTGACGATTACCGCACGCTGGGCGCGCCGATTTTCGTACGCGGACATCTGCGCAATTATGCGCGCATGCTGGGCCTGTCCGAAGACGAAGTGCTGGCCGCTTACGAACACGCCAACAGTAAACTGGCGCCGCCACCGCTCGTCACGCAGCGGCCCGACGGTGGCAGCGCCTTTGGACGTCGCGTCGGCATGCCGGTATTTTCAGTAGTGGTGATCGCCGTGCTGGTGATACTGGCGGTGACGTGGTGGGAACATCGTTCTCCCGGTCAGGTTGCGATTCCAGTGGCGCAGGCCGATGGCGCCGCGGCGGCGAATTCTCTGGTGGCCGCATTGCCTGCCACGGCTACCCACGTTGCTGCGGCCGGCGCGAACGTCGAAGCCGGCGGACACGAAACAATTCCGGTATCCGAACCACAAGTCGTTATGCCGCGCAAAGTGGCACCGCGTGGCGGAGCGGCAGTCAAGCCGGCGTTAAAGGCACAAGCGTCTGAATTGGCGACAGCGCGTGCGGTGCAAGCGCCGTCAACGGCTCCGGTGCCAGGACTGCCGGCGTCAGCGTTGATGCACGTGAAGTTCATCGTTAGTCAGGCCTCGTGGATCGAAGTCTATGATGCGGCCGGCAAGCGGCTTTATTACCAGCTTGCACCCGCCGGAAACAACGTGAATGTTTCCGGGGCCGGTCCCCTGCAGGTATTTCTCGGCAACTCGCCGGGCGTAAGCGTAGAGTTGAACGGCACCCCCTTTAATCAGGCGCCGTTCACGCAGAGCGACAACACGGCGCGTTTCCGGCTGGGACAAAGCAAGGAAATCCAGAATGACGCCAATCAAGGCCAGGCCGGTTGAAACCGCGGCCCATGACTGATTCTTCAGGGGTAACGGCTTGACGAACTTGATCGAGCCCATACGGGGCATGAACGATATATTGCCGGACGCGACTCCGCGCTGGCAGTACCTGGAAGCGGTGACCCGTGAAGTGCTCGCGGCTTACGGTTACCGGGAAATCCGCGTGCCCATCCTGGAAAAAACCGAATTGTTCGCGCGCTCCATCGGCGAAGTCACGGACATCGTCGAAAAGGAGATGTACAGCTTCGAGGACCGCAACGGCGACAGTCTGACACTGCGCCCCGAAGCTACCGCCGGCATGGTGCGTGCGGGCCTGAGCAACGGCTTGTTGCACAACCAGGTGCAACGCCTGTGGAGCGCGGGGCCGATGTTCCGGCACGAACGTCCGCAGAAAGGCCGTTACCGCCAGTTCCACCAGATTGACGTGGAAGCATACGGGTTGTCCGGCCCGGACATTGACGCGGAACTCATCATGATGTCAGCGCGGCTGTGGAAACGGCTGGGCATCACGGGAGTGCAATTGCAGCTCAATTCCCTGGGCACGCCCGACGCGCGTACGGCCTACCGTGGCAAGTTGGCGGACTATTTGCGCGCGCATCAGCAACAGCTCGATGAAGACAGCCGGCGCCGGCTGGATACCAATCCATTGCGAATCCTCGACAGCAAGGATCCGAACGTGCACAAACTTCTGGAACAGGCGCCGGGACTGCCGGAGCATCTCGACGATGCCTCACGCGCGCATTTCGCCGCTCTCAAGTCGCTGCTTAAGAATGCCGGCGTTGCGTATGTGGAAAATCCGCGGCTGGTGCGCGGCCTCGATTATTATTCGCACACCGTGTTCGAGTGGGTGAGCACGCGCCTGGGCGCGCAGGATGCGGTATGCTCTGGCGGCCGCTACGACGGCCTGGTGGAGCAACTGGGTGGGCGGCCCACGCCGGCCATTGGTTTTGCCATGGGTGTGGAGCGGCTGGTTGCGCTTATGGAAGCGGATGGCGTGCCTGTGCCGGATGCGGCGCCGCATGCTTATCTGGTGCGGGTCGGTGCACAGGCGGAACGGGCCGGTTTGCGGCTGGCGGAAAAACTGCGCGAAGCACTGCCGCAGTTGCGCTTGCTGACCGATTGCAGCGGCGGAGATTTCGGCAAGCAGTTGAAACGCGCCGACAAAAGTGGCGCGCGCGTGGCGCTGGTATTGGGGGACAACGAGGCACGGGCCGAGCAGGTGGGGTTCAAACCCCTGCGCAATAACGCCGAGCAGGTGACCGTAACTTGGGACAATGTGGCCACGCGCCTGGCGCCGTGGCTGGAATAATTGTAATTCCTTTCAGGAGTGGCGTGTGGACGAATTTCTTTCCGATAAAGAGCAGGCGGAACGCCTGAAAAAATGGTGGCTGGATAATTACAAATCCATTCTGGCCGGCATCATCATCGCCGTCATAATAATTTTCGGCTGGCGTTACTGGCAGCATCGCACCCAGGTGCGCAGCCTGACCGCTTCGGCGCTGTTCAACCAGATGGGTTCGTTGCTGGCTACCAATAACAGCCCGCAGGCGTTGAAAGTCGCCAACCAACTGATCAACGGCTACAGCGATACCCCGTATGCCTCGCAAGCGGCACTTGCCATGGCCCAGCAGGATGTGAGCAGCGGCAAACCCGATGACGGCATGCAGATGCTGGATTGGGTAATCAAGAACAGCAAGGACGACGGACTCAAATTGCTGGCGCGCCTGCGCCTGGCGCGCATCAAACTTTCGGTAGGCGACCCGCAGGCGGCACTGACTGCGCTGTCAGGCGTGCAGCCGGGCGGTTTCGATGCACTTTACAGTGCAGTGCGCGGCGATGCCTACCTGAAACTCGGCCAGACCGTGCAGGCCCGCGCTGCCTATCAGCAGGCTTTGAATGCGTGGACTCCGGAAATGGGCGACAAATCGCTGGTGCAGATGAAGCTCGACGATTTGAGCGGGGCGGTAGCCACCCCCGCCAGCAAATCACCCGTCGCATCTACGCAAGCCGGAGTGAGCAAACCGTGAACAAACTTTTTATCGTCGCGCCACTGGCCTTGCTGTTGGCCGGCTGCCTGAGCAGCAATGTGGAACCGCCGGCGCCGCTGGTTCCGTTCACGCCGAAAGTGAAAGTGCAGCGGCTGTGGAGCAATTCCGTGGGATCGGCGGACCCCATTCTGCGGCTTGGCATCGTTGCCGCCAGCGACGGCAGCAATGTTTACACTGCTGCGGCCAACGGCGACATCTATGCGTTTGCGCTAAAGAATGGTGGCAAACTCTGGAAAACCAGCACCAAGTTGACGATTTCCGCGGGCCCGGGTGTGGGCGCCGGGCTGGTGGTGGTGGGCGCCACCGATGGTACGGTGCTGGCGCTGAATGCCAGTGACGGCAGCAAAGTGTGGCAGGCGAACGTCAACGGCCAGATTCTCGCCAGCCCGGCCGTGAGTCAGACCGCGGTAGTGGTGCGCACCGTTGATGGGCACATCCTGGCCCTGTCCGCGGCGGCCGGACAGAAGCTCTGGAGCATTTCGCGCGACGTGCCGAATCTCACGCTGCGTGGCTCGGGTGCGCCGGTGATTGCAGGCGACATGGTGGTGCTGGGTCTGGAGAGTGGTCAGTTGCTGGCGCTCAACCTGAGCGATGGCAGCCAACGCTGGATTGCCGTCATTGCAGCGCCCACCGGCAGCAATGAGCTGTCGCGTTTGGTGGATGTGGACGGCGTTCTGGCCGTGGGCAGCGACAATATATATAGCGTCGCGTATCAGGGACACATCGCCGATGTAGCGCGCGACAGCGGCCAAGTCCTGTGGTCGCGGGAGATGTCCAGTTACACCGGCGTCAGCGAGGATGACACGCGCGTGTATGCTTCCGACATCCACAGTGCGGTGTGGGCGCTGGACAAGGCCACTGGCGTGCCGGTTTGGACGCAACCCGCCATGCGTGCCCGCGATCTCACCGTGCCGGTGCCGTTTGGCGATACCGTGGTGGCCGGCGATCTCAAAGGCTACCTGCATTTTCTGTCCAAGAAGGATGGCAGCATCGTGGCGCGCGTGAGCCTGGGCAGCGATCCAATTCTGGCGCCGCCGATCGTGGTTAACGGCATCTTGGTGGTGCTGACCACCAGCGGAGATTTGGCTGCCTACAAGCTCGTGCCACTAAGTCAGTAGCAATTTCCAGTACCGGTATTACGTTAAGCCATCGAGTCATTTTTCGTTCTCCCTGAGCGCAGCCGCATTGACGGTGAAGCCGCGGGGGACCCGTCGAAAGGCCTATCCTGGGCCTGCCGAAGGATAGATAAAACGCAACGGATTTCATCATGCTGCCTGTCATTGCACTTGTCGGTCGCCCCAACGTCGGCAAGTCCACGCTGTTCAACGTGCTGACCCGCTCGCGCGATGCGCTGGTGGCGGATGCGCCGGGTCTGACCCGCGATCGTCAATACGGTTTCGGCAAGCTGGGTCCACGGCCGTATGTGGCGATTGACACTGGCGGCCTGGACGGCAGCGAAGATGGCCTCATGGGGCTGATGGCCAAACAAACGCTCAAGGCGTTCGAGGAAGCCGATGCCACCATCCTGTTGGTGGATGGCCGCGCCGGACTCACTGCCGCTGATCAGGACATCGCGCAGCAACTGCGCCGCGTCGGTAAACCGCTGTTCCTGGCGGTCAACAAGGTGGAAGGCCTGGCGCTGGATCTGGCCACCAGCGAATTTCACACGCTGGGCCTGGGAGAACCGCACCCGATTGCCGCTGCACATGGCAGCGGTGTTGAAGACATGATGGAAACGGTGCTGGCGGCGATGCCGCCGGATACCGACGCGCCCGCCGAAACCGACAAGCGCATTCACGTGGCGGTCATCGGCCGGCCCAACGTCGGCAAGTCCACCCTTATCAATCGGCTGCTGGGCGAGGAGCGGCTGATTACCTACGACCAGCCCGGCACCACGCGCGACAGTATCTACGTGCCGTTCGAGCGCGACGGCCGCGCTTACACGCTGATTGACACCGCCGGCGTGCGCCGCCGCGCGCGTGTCAGCGATGCGGTGGAAAAGTTCAGCATCGTCAAGACTCTGCAGGCCATTGACCGCGCGCAAGTGGTCATCGTGCTGCTGGATGCGCGCGAGGGCGTGGCGGACCAGGACGCCACGCTGCTGGGCCTCGCACTGGATCGCGGCCGGGCGCTGGTAATTGCCGTAAATAAATGGGATGACCTCAGCCACGACCAGCGCACTAATGTCCGCCGCCTGATTGATGTCAAACTGCCATTCCTGGATTTTGCACGCCTGCATTTCATCTCGGCGCTGCACGGCAGCGGCGTCGGGGATGTCATGGACTCCGTGGATCGCGCGCATGCGGCCGCGAATCGCGAACTGTCCACACCGGAACTCACTCGCGTGCTGGAAGCCGCAATGGTGCAGCATCAGCCGCCGCTGGTGCGTGGCCGGCGCCCGCGGCTGCGCTATGCGCATCAGGGCGGCCGCAATCCTCCTGTGATCGTGATTCACGGCAATCAAACCGATGCGGTGCCGGACGCGTTCCGCCGTTATCTGGAAGGCACGTTCCGCAAGGCGTTTGATCTCTACGGCACACCGGTGCGTATAGAATTTCGCAACAGTAAAAATCCATATAAACCAACGCGCCGCAAGAAACTTACACCCAAGAAAGCCATGATCGCGCGGCGCAAGCGGCGCATAACCAGGAACAAGTCTCCGAAAAAATAGTGACAAACCAATTATGTAATTAGGGAACCACTGAGATTTATCCGTCATGCCCGCGAAACTTGTCCCCGCGAAGGCGGGGAGCGGGTATCCAGGTTCTTGATATATATATCCATATTGCTAGATTCCCGCTGGAGCCTGCCCTCGCGTAGACAGGGGCGGGAATGACGGAAGTGGAATAAATCAGGGTTTTCTTAGCGTGTGTTGTCACGGTACTGGACGCGCGCTGCCTTGACCTGCCGGGAGTATGATGGCGCTCACACGCGAACTTGAGGGGCCGCCATGAATATCTCCAGCCGGTTTTTGTATTTTGCCGCAGCGATTGCTTTCCTGCTTCCCACCATCTGCGCACAGGCCTCGCCGGAACCCGGTGACAACAGTTGGCCCGCGTACAACAACGACTATGCCAGCCAGCGCTACTCTCCCTTGCAGCAGATCAATACCGGCAACGTTGCCAGTTTGAAGCCTTTGTGTGAAGTGCGCTTGGGCGAAGAAGGCAGCTTCGAGAGCGGACCGATTGTGGTGGGCGACGTGCTCTATGTCACCACCGCGCATACCACCGTGGCCATGAATGCCACGGACTGCAAGGTGTTGTGGCGCGACATTTACAAACCTGAGGAGAGCGATGTCTTTCCGGTGAACCGGGGCGTGGCCTATCTGGACGGCCGGATTTTCCGCGGCACCGCTGATGGCCGGTTGCTGGCATTGGACGCGAAAACCGGCAAGTTCTTGTGGAAAGTGCAACCTGCAAATCCCGGGGTCGGCGAATTCCTGAGCAGCGCACCCATCGCTTGGCACGGACTGGTGTTCATCGGTCTGGCCGGCGGCGACTGGGGCATACGCGGCCAGATGATGGCGTTCGACGCGCGTACCGGCAAAGAAGCGTGGCATTTCTGGACCGTTCCCGAAGGCCATGAGCCGGGCGCGAATACCTGGACGATTCCTGCGACCACCAAGCATGGCGGCGGCGCCATGTGGACTTCTTACACGTTGGATCCGAATACCGGCGAGCTGTTCGTACCGGTGGGGAATCCTTCTCCGGATTTCGATCCTGCGCATCGTCCGGGTGACAACCTGTTCACCGATTCCGTGGTGGTGCTGGACGCGCGCACCGGCAAGCTCAAGTGGTGGTACCAGTTGACCCACAACGATGGCCTGGACTACGACTTGGGCGCGGCACCGATGCTTTACACCACGGACGGCGCGGAGCGTGTGGCGCTCGGCAGCAAGGACGGTTATCTGTATTTGCTCAACCGCCGTACCCATAAACTGGTTTCCAAAACTGCCGTGACCACCATCAAGGACAACAATGCGGTGCCCACCTATACCGGGGTGTCCGTGTGTCCCGGGCCGCTCGGTGGCGTCGAATGGAACGGGCCGGCGTTTGATCCGCGCACTCACGATATTTACGTGGGCGCCGTAGACTGGTGCTACATCTACAAACGCGGCAAGGATTACAAGTATATTCCCGGCGAGGTTTATATAGGGACCAGCTATGTTCCCGACAAGACAACTGGCGCGAGCGGCTGGGTCACCGCGGTGAATGCGACCACCGGCAAAATCCGCTGGCAGTTCCATGCACCCGATCCGGTCGTTGCCGGCGTTACGCCCACGGCCGGCGGCTTGGTGTTCACCGGCGACGGCGGCGGCGATTTGTACGCCTTCGACGCCGCGACCGGCAAAGTGCTGCTGCAATATGCGAGCGGCGGTTCCCTGGCGGGCGGTGTCATCACCTACATGGTGCACGGCAAACAATATCTTGCGTTCGCGTCGGGTAACGTCTCGCGCCTCGGCACCTTCAACACCACCGGCAGCCCGACGCTGGTGGTGATGGCGCTCAACACGCCGGCAGGCGGTCCGAAAGTCATCACGTTGGTGGATGCCGGCATTGCACAACCGCAGATGGCCCATTCCGGATCGTCCGAAGAAAATTCCGGCCAGCAGTTGTATGTCGCGAATTGTTCGGTCTGCCACGGCGCGCGCGGCGAAGGCAGTGTCGGGCCGTCACTGCAGGATGAGTCCTTGCGCAAGGACCTGGATCAGATAATCGCCTTGATCAAGAACCCCGTAGCGCCCATGCCGAAACTGTATCCCAAGCCGCTGAATGAAGCGGACGTGCAGGCGGTGGCGACGTATGTGGAAACACTAAAGAAACCATAAGTCGGTACGAAGTATGAGCAAAGCTTTTAGCTCTGACGCAAAGGATGCAGTTAGGACATAACCGTAAACAATCGGAATGAATTCAGAGGAGACAGACATGACCAACTCAAAGCTGGAGCTGCTCACTCCCCAAAACAGCGTATTGCTGTTGGTGGATTACCAGCCTGCAATGTTTAGGGGTGTCGGTTCAGGCGACAGAAGCAGGATCCACGACAGCGCGGTTGCCGCCGCGAAGGCGGCGAAGATACTCGATGTACCAACAGTCCTGACTTCCATCTGGCCCCAGGGGAACGGCGAATTCATCAAGGATATTACCGAATTGTTTCCCGGCGTGGACGTCATCGCGCGCAAGGTACCAGGCTTCGATGCATTTGAGGACGAGCCTGTATTGCAAGCTGTGAAGAAGACTGGACATAAGAAGATAGTCCTCTCTGGCCTGTGGACCAGCATGTGCTTTGCATTCACGGCAATTCATGGATTACGTGAAGGGTTCGATATATATGGCCTGATCGATGCCGCCGGTGACGCATCGCTGGATGCACACAACTATGGGGTTGAACGCATGTTGCAGGCCGGCGTCGTACCGACGACCTGGATGCCTCTGGTGTCGGAATGGATGCATGATTGGGCCAATCCGAAAGCGGCAGATCTGAAGAAAGAGGTTTATGGACGATATGACGCAATGTTATCCATGTAGGCATGGCATCGAATGGCAATGGCGGCATCGGTCCGCCATTGGGCATCTTTTTATCGTGAGGAGTGTGCAAATATGAGCGAACTTTCAAAAAATGTTGCTTCAGTATCTACCGGCCAATCCACCGAAGCCAGGCTTCGGATATACGAACAGGCCGAACAACTCGGCAAAACTCACCTCGCGAAGTTCGACGATTTGGACTTCAACGTTTTTTCCAACCAGAATTGGATCCGGCTGCATGAGAGTCATGCGGAGGACATCCTTGTGCACTGGCCAGATGGACGGCAAGTCCGGGGCATCAAGCAACACATTGATGACTTGAATGCGATGTTCGTATATGCGCCGGACACGCGCATCAAGGTTCATCCAGTGAGAATCGCCGCCGGCGATTGGACCAGCGTTATCGGCGAGATGGAAGGAAGATTTACCAATCCAATGCTCGCGCCTGATGGTAAAAAGATTACTCCCACCGGCAAAGCTTTCAAGATCGCCATGTGTACCGTTGGGCATTGGAACAACGGAGTAATGAATGAGGAATATCTGTTCTGGGACAATCTCACGTATCTGAAGCAGCTTGGCATTGCCTGATACATCAATATCCTGTCACACATCCGGCCATGCATGAAGTTGAGCAAGTCCCATCAAAAACCGGGTAGAGAAAAGAGAAGTACACCATGAATGAGGGTGCAGGTAACAGGGTTGACTGTGAGACCGAACATGCTGGCGATTATCCTCAGATACTTCACATACGCGCGCACGCGCTGCGGGCGGACGTGGGACTCGATTCCGGCAGCAGCGACTCAGCGCCGGGGCCGCATGACTATTTCGATGCTGCACTCGCCGCCTGCAAGGCCCTGACCGCCACGTGGTATGCGAAACGCCACGGCATTCCTCTAGAGCGGGTGGAATCACACGTTGAACGCGACGACAGTGAAGAGCGGCAGGGCAAGTACCGATTGCGGGTGCGCGTTGCGTTTCATGGGCCGATGAGCGAGGCGCAGCGCACTGCGCTCACGCGCGCGGTGGCCGCCTGCCCGATCCACAAACTCATGACCGCCACGAAGATTGACATAGAAACGCTGGCATGACGTCGGAAGACGAGTTGACCGGCGAATTGGAGGAAATTCATGCGCGAAGATATTACCGATGAAACCGTGCTCCAGCATATCGAGCGCCTGGTGACAGAGGAGGAGCGGCTCAATGCCCGCCCCGAAGCGGCCTCCACTCATCAACAGCGGCTGAAGGATATCGGTGTGGCGCTGGACCGTTGCTGGGATCTGTTGCGCCAGCGCCGCGCGCTGCGGGAATTTGGCCGCGATCCCGAGGAGGCGAAAGCCCGCCCAGCGGAGACCGTCGAGAAATACGAGCAGTAATACCCGGCTCGGTTTTGTGCGCTTGCAGCATGTAGGTTGGGGTGAGCGAAGCGAACCCCAACGCAATGTGAGCGAGTGTTGGGTTTCGGCTGTCGCCTCAACCCAACCTACACAAAACGCGATACCAAACTCATCGCGACGGAGGCCGTCGCTCTCACAATATGACCATCCACATAGAAGCGCAAACGATGACCGAATCCACTCAATCCAAGGCTGATAAAGCGCGAGATCAGATCTTGCCGCCCGGTGCCACTGCGCCTGATTTCACACTCAATGCCACCCCTGACCAGACGCTGTCCTTGAGCGAACTGAAAGGCAAACCCGTGATCCTGGCCTTCTACCCGGCCGACTGGAGCCCCGTGTGCGGCGACCAGATGGCGCTCTACAACCAGGTGTTGCCGACGTTCAAGGAATACGGCGCGACGCTGCTGGGCATTTCGGTGGATAGCGCCTGGTGTCATCAGGCTTTTGCACAGGCGCGCAACCTGCACTTCACTTTGCTTGCGGATTTCGAGCCGAAAGGCGCCGTGGCCCGCCGTTACGGAGCCTACGACAGCCAGCACGGCTGCTGCAAACGCGCGCTGTTCGTGATTGACAAGGACGGCGTCATCGCCTGGAGCTATCTGTCGCCAACTGCGGTGAACCCGGGTGCCGACGGGATTCTCGAAGCCTTGGACAAGCTGCCAAAATAACTTCCCCCCTTGTGCAAACACGCTGCGAGGCAACTCATGGCATCGCTCAAGATTCCCGTCGGACCACACGATCACACGCAGGGCAATGCCAAGGCAGCGGTGACGTTGCTTGAATACGGGGACTACCAATGTCCTTCCTGCGGCGCGGCCTATCCGGTGGTTAAACAGTTGCAGGCACAATTCGCTGATACTCTGTGTTTCGTGTTCCGCAATTTTCCGCTCACCGAGATGCACCCGGATGCCCTGAGTGCGGCCATGACGGCCGAGTTTGCGGGCGCACACGGGCCTTTCTGGGCGGCCCACGATGCGCTTTACGAAAATCAGCAGGAACTCGGTTGGCCCCTGTACCAAGCGATCGCCACCCGACTGCATCTTCCGACGGGCGAACTCCGGTCCGCGCTGGAAGCGGGCGCCTATGAGAAGCGGATTCGCACCGATTTCAATGGCGGCGTGCGCAGCGGCGTCAACGGCACACCGACATTTTTCATCAATGGCCGGCGCTACGATGGGCCCGCTACTTTTGATGACATAGCCGAAACCATCAAACAACTGAGGAAATAACACATGAGCACAGTGTGTGATGTCGTAGTTTTGGTTGGCAGCCTGCGCAAGGATTCCATCAATCGCAAGGTGGCTCATGCACTCGTGGAACTCGCGCCACCGGAGCTGAAACTGGAAATCGTCGAGATCGGGCAGTTGCCGCTGTACAACCAGGACCTGGACGCGAATCCGCCGGCCGCGTGGAAAACCTTCCGCGAGCGTGTAAAGCACGCGGACGCGGTGCTGTTTGTCACGCCGGAATACAACCGCGGAATGCCCGCGGCCATGAAAAACGCTTTGGACGTAGGTTCGAGGCCCTACGGCCAGAGCGCCTGGAACGGCAAACCCGGCGCCGTGGTCAGTGCCTCGCCGGGCGCGATTGGGGGGTTTGGCGCAAACCACCAACTGCGCCAGTCGCTGGTGTTTCTGAACGTACTGGTAATGCAGCAGCCGGAGGCCTATATCGGTGGCGCCGACAAGCTGTTCGATGCCAGCGGCAAGCTCACCGACGCGAGCGCGTACACGTTCCTGCAGCAGTTCATGCAGGCGTTCGCCGCGTGGATCGCCACCATCTGCAAAACATGAAGCCGCAAATGCAAGTTGCGGTGATCGGTGTTACCGGCCGCGTCGGTTCCAGGCTGGCATCGGAGCTTCTGCGGCGCGGCCATGCGGTTACGGGAATTGCCCGCAATGTTGACCAAGCGGTCGCCCATGAGGGGCTGGTCTTGAAGCAGGGAGATGCGGCCAACGCCGTTGCACTCGCGCCCCTCTTGGTGGGTTGCGATGCAGTCATCAGCGCCATGCGCTTCCTGGGTTTGAATGCCGAAGCGCTCATTGCCGCGGTTAAAACAGCAGGTGTAAAGCGTCTGCTGGTGGTCGGCGGCGCCGGCAGTCTCGAAGTGGCACCCGGCAGGATGCTGAAGGATACGCCCGGCTTTCCAGCCGCGTTCAAGCCGGAATCCGCGGCCGGCGCGCGGTTTCTGGATGTGCTGCGCAAGGAGCCGACGCTCGACTGGACGTATCTGTCGCCATCCGCGGAGTTCGCGCCGGGCGAGCGCACCGGCAAATTCCGGCTGGGCGATGACCGGCTGCTGGTGGATGCCAACGGCAAGAGCCATATTTCCATGGAGGATTTCGCTATCGCCATGGTGGATGAACTGGAACGCCCGGCGCACCACCGGAGACGTTTTACCGTCGGCTACTGAATGCGCGCCGCGTAGTCCACAAATTAGATTGCTAATCCGAGGTACACAAAATGAATGAACCAGAGAAAACTGTCACTTCGCTTGATGGCCTGATAACCGCCGTCAGCGATCGCAATGTCCGGCGCATTGTGGTGAAAGGCGAAATCGCGAAGGCCCCATCCTTGCGCTTGAATTCCGGACAGCAACTGCTGGGCGAAGGCAAGAATGCCGCCATAAGCTTTCTGCCCGGCGTGGATGGTTTGCAACTCAGCATGGACAATGAGATTTCCGGGCTTGCACTGCGCGCCGGACCTGAACAGCGGGCGATCTTCAATGATACGAGTGTTGAAAGTCTGGGCCGGATTGTGTTGAACGGCCTTAGCACGACGGGTCAGGTGCAGATACTGGCGCGTCAGCAAGTGCGCGGTGGGCACGTGTCGGTGCGCGGGCTGCATGTGGAGGATGCCGACGCCCGCGCACGCAAGGAGCGTCCGCACGGTTTCGGCGTGGACGTGCTGCAGGGAGCGTTTACGCTCTACAATCTTCAGCCGGATGACAATGTGGTGATTACCGCCGAGCTGCTGGATATCTCCGCCGGTCGCGAGGGCGCACCGGTGCGCGGCAGTGGCGTATTCGTGAGTGGCGCCGGCGATACCGGTGGCCGCGTGCGGGTCACGCGTCTGGAAACCGGTGCGATTTTCTCCGACGGTAAAATCCCGCCGGGCACCGCCAATCTGATTACAGGCGGCGTGTTCTTGGTGTACGGCGCGCACGCGGACGAGGTACGCAACCGCGGTCCGGTCACGACCTACGGCGTGAACGACATGGTGCTTGACAACTGGGGTGATGCGGACCGCTGGATCGTAGAGGAAAAACTCACGTCCCACGGCCCGAGTGGCATCGGCTTCGTGAACTTTGGCACCATTGATGAGTTACGAGTGCGGGCGCTCATTGAAACTTTCGGACTGGGCGCGCGCGGCTTCAACGAATACACCGGCTACATCGAATCGGCGGAGTTTGACCGCATCGTGACGCATGCGGATGCCGGTGTGGGCGTGCAGATCAGCCGGCCAGTGGGGCGCTTGATTATCCGGCGCGGTATCGAAACCAACGGCGGCACCGGCAACAGCCTGGTGAAAGGCAAGATCGTGCAGCTTGCCGCCTACGGCCTGAGTGTGCTGCCCGAAGGCCGGTTGGGTGAATTGCGGGTGGAAGGCGGTATCGTCACCCACGGCAAGGACGTACCCGCGCTGCAGATTCAAGGTGAAATCGGCTCGTTTCAGATTAACGGAGGAATCCGCTCCGCAGGCATGGAATCCGCGGTACATTAGCTGACGCCGGAAATCCTTGTCGCAGCGATCAAGCTCATTCCACACGACGGAGGAGCAATGATGACAGCACAATGCACTCACATGAACCAGGTTCGCAACGTGCAGCCTCGCACGCCCGAGGGTTGCGAGGAGTGCCTCAAGACGCACGGACAGTGGGTTCACCTGCGGCTATGCCTGACGTGCGGGCACGTCGGCTGCTGCGACCAGTCACCCGGCAAACACGCGACCAAGCATTTCCATCAATCGCACCACCCGATCATCAAGAGCTTCGAGCCCGGTGAGGACTGGGGATGGTGCTACGTGGATGAGGTCATGATGGAGCCTGCTCCCGAGCCGCAATGACGATGGCAGCAAACTCTGCGTGGCCGGCGCTGCCTCTCGCCGCGTGGCGGGATACCTATGCGACGCTCCACATGTGGATGCAGATCGTGGGCAAGACGCGCCTCGCTCTCGCACCCATGGAAAATCACTGGTGGCAGGTTCCGTTCTACGTCACCCCGCGCGGACTCACCACCTCGGTGATTCCGTATGGAAAACGGACCTTCGCGGTTGACTTCGATTTTCTTGATCACGCTCTATCGGTGCGAACCAGCGATGGCACGACGCGTGAACTTGCCCTCATTCCGCGCTCCGTTGCGGAATTCCATGCGGAGTATATGGCTGTGCTGCGCTCGCTTGGTCTCAAGATCGCGCTCAATCCCGTACCTGTCGAGGTCGAAACCGCCATTCCCTTCGCCGAGGACCATGCGCACGCAGCCTACGACCCCGACGCCGCTAACCGCTGCTGGCGGATCCTTCTCCAAACCGACCGGGTGCTGAAGCGCTTTCGTGGCCGTTTTCTCGGGAAGGTCAGTCCCGCACACTTCTTCTGGGGTAGTTTCGATCTGGCGATGACGCGCTTCTCGGGACGGCGCGCGCCACGCCATCCTGGTGGCGCACCCCATTGCCCGGATTACGTCATGGTGGAGGCCTACTCCCACGAGTGCAGCAGTTGCGGCTTCTGGCCAGGTGGCGGGGCGATTGCGGAACCCGCCTTTTATGCCTACGCGTATCCCGAACCTGCCGGTTACGCGGATCACGCCGTGCGCCCGGACGGTGCGCACTACAGTCAGGCGGTGCGGGAATTTATTCTGCCCTATGAGACGGTGCGCGGTGCCGCCGAGCCCGATGAGGCGCTGCTTCAGTTTTTTCAAACCACCTACGACGCGGCGGCTGACCTCGCCGGCTGGAACCGCGCCGCCCTGGATCGCGCGCAACAAGAGTGGCCATAGGGCTGGGGTTATAAATGTTCGTGTACCAGGAAAACCGCATTACAGAATCCTATAAACAAACAGTCACCCTGTAAGAGGAGTAAAGCAATGTACGTCACCAAAAACAGCTTTCCCGAGAAATCCCGCGTTCAGATGATCGGTATCCTGCAACAGCAGCTTGCCGACGCCACAGACCTGATGTTGCAGGCCAAGCAGGCTCACTGGAACGTCAAGGGCCCGAGCTTCATCGCGTTGCACGAGCTCTTCGATGAGATTGCGGAGCACGTGCTGGAGTATGTGGACCTCATTGCCGAGCGCATCATGCAGTATGGCGGCATGGCCGAGGGCACGGTACGGATGGCGGCCAAGCGTTCCCGCCTGCCCGAGTATCCGCTGGGCATCGCCCAGGGGAAGGAGCACGTGCAGGCGCTGTCGCAGGCGCTGGCGAATTTTGGCGAAAGCACCCGCAACGCCATTGATCAGGCCGATGAGCTGAGCGACAAGGACACGGCCGACATCTTCACCGAGATTTCGCGCGGCGTGGACAAATACCTGTGGTTCGTCGAGGCGCACAACCAGGCCGAGAAGTAAGGCGGATCATGGACCCGGCCCGCTCCGCAGAAAAAAGCCGCCTGACGCCGTGGGAGATCCGCGAACAGAAAATTGACGCGGTTCTGGAAGGGACCTTCCCCACAAGCGACCCGCCCGCCTGGGGTTCGCTTGTGCGTGAGCCCGCGCCCGCCGCCGGGAAAGACGCCGAGCGCCGCGGCCGACAGAGGAAGTGATTATTCGTCAGTGATGATGACCGTGCGCGCCGTGCACGTGGCCATGTTCCAGTTCCTCGCCGGTGGCGGCGCGCACTTCAACCACCTTGACATCGAAATTTAGCGTCTTGCCCGCGAGCGGATGATTGGCGTCCACGGTGACATGCTCGCTGTCCACTGCCGCCACGATGACGGTATGCGCGCCGTGTCCGCCCTCTGCGTGAAAGCGCATGCCAGGTTTGATTTTGTGCTTGCTGTCAAACAGCTTGCGGGGCACTTTCTGGGTCATGGATTCGTCGCGCAGACCGTAAGCCTTCGCAGGCGCGACCGTTACCTGGAGGGAATCGCCGGCGCCTCTACCTTCCAACGCTTCTTCGAGTCCCGGAATGATATTGCCTGATCCGTGCAGGTAACCCATGGGTTTTTGACCTTTGGAGCTGTCCAGCACCGTGCCGTCTGTATCGGTGAGGGTGTAGTCAATTGAAACCACGGTGTTTTTGGCGATGCGCATGAGGAAGATTCCTGTCAGCGAAAATGAAAGCGCGGCATTCTACGCTGCCCATCACAGGCTGACAAATCCCCAGGGGTTTGCGTCAAACATGCACGATAGTTAGAGTCACGCACAGCATGCATACCATTATTGAAACGGTTCAGGGCGAATACCGGATATCCACCGATCCGGCACGGCTCGATGCGGCGGCGATCCATGCGTATCTCAGCCGTGCCTACTGGGCGGAGGGTATTCCGCTCAACACCGTGCAGCGGGCCCTGGAGCATTCCCTGTGTTTCGGGCTGTACCATCCGGACGGGCAGGTAGGCCTCGCCAGGGTCATCACGGATTGCGCCACCTTTGCTTATCTATGTGATGTATTTGTATTGGAAAACCATCGTGGCCGGGGCCTGGGAAGATGGTTGATAGAATGCGTATTGGCCCATCCGGAGTTGCGGAACCTGCGCCGTTTCTCGCTGGCGACCCGGGATGCCCATGCACTCTACCGTCGTTTCGGTTTTCAACCACTCACCCGGCCCGAGCGGGTGATGGAGATTCGCAACGACGATGTTTACAAATCCACAGAATCGGAATGACACGGAGACTCCCATGAATCTTTTACGCATCAATGTCGCCGGAATTTTATGTCTGCTTGGCGTCGTGTGCTTCCCCGCTGCGGCGTTTGCGGCTGGTAACCCACCCACGGCACACGTTCGCTGGCGGCCGGCACATGTGGTGATCATTATCGAGGAGAACAAGTCGTTCTCCACCATCATCGGTAATTCCGACGCCCCGTATCTCAATCAACTGGCCCGGCAAGGTCTGCTGTTCACCAATGCACATGCGGTCATTCATCCGAGCCAGCCGAATTACGTGGCGCTGTTCGCCGGCTCCACTTACGGGCTGACCGATGATTCCTGCCCGCACGATTTGACTGGTCAGAATCTGGCAAGTGAACTGCTCGCCAGTAAACATACTTTCGCCATCTATTCAGAGGATTTACCGGAAGCGGGGTTTGCAGGCTGCAGCGGCTCAGGCGGGCTGTATCGGCGCAAGCATAATCCGGTGGTGGATTTTCAGGCCGCGGGCGTGCCGGCTTCCCTCAATCGCCCGTTCAGCAATTTTCCCGAAGATTATTCCAGATTACCGACAATAAGTTTTGTCGTTCCCAACATGATGAACGACATGCACGACGGCACCATCGCCGAAGGCGATGCTTGGCTGAAAGCCAATTTGAGCAGCTATGTGGAATGGGCCAAAGCCCACAACAGCCTGCTGATCGTCACCTGGGACGAGAGCGACGCGCGCAGCATGACCAACCAGATACCGCTGATTGTGGTCGGTGCCGGCATCCAACCCGGCCGCAGCGGCCAGCATGTGAATCATTACAGCTTGCTGCGCACCGTGGAGGACTTCTACGGTATCAAGCCGCTGGGCCACAGCGCGGCTGCGAAGTCCGCAAGGTTCCAAGAACGTTCAACAAAATGAAGAAACAACCTGACGCACGGCTACACAGGTTTGTAGGAGCGATGTCATGCATCGCGATTGCTGTCGCGGCGTGTGACGCCGCTCCTACCCTAAACTTTACTCATGAACATGACATTGACAATTCCTTGGCGATAGACAGTACGCACTGAATACTCGTTGCTGATGGTAATCGTCACGCTGATGATTTTTATAATTGGCGACCGTCACTGGTGCTGCTGTTGGTGAAGCTGGTGGTTAGCATCATCACCTTTATCAGCAGCAAGACCAACATCCTGCAAGGCTGCGTGCACCTGCAGCGGTTTCTGGCGCATCTGCTGTTCGTGCTCCGATCCCGTGCCGGGTGCTTGGCCATATCCATGGGCCGGATGCTTTACTTTCCGTTGTAGCACACAGGTATTGCGAAGTTCATATCTTTGTCTTTCATGTTTTCTGGGGGCGGCAGGAAATCGCCTTTGGATATCCGGGATAAAGCATCCTTGTTAATATCCGCATTGCCGCTTGAATGAATCAGGTGCACATTGGATATTTTGTTTTCTTTGTAATCGAATCCAACCTCCGAACATAGTTCTGTAGCAGCGGTTCCAGTCATATCATGTGGCACGTAGCGTGATACAAGTGTAATGCAGGGCTTCTTCCATGAGCAAAAGACTATAGGTACGTTGAAGCTCAGAGTTTTATCACGAGCCCAAGGTGGGGGTGGAGGCGCCTTGAGTTGCGACAACGCATCAATCACAGTCTTATCAAGGGCAGGTGAGCCGCTAGATTGGATAATCCTGGAATTCAGTATGTTCCCATTGCGGTATCGGAAGTGTGCTATGACAATTCCCTGATCGCCATGCGCTATCGAAGTATATGGATAGTGCACATGCTTTCTTATGTCTTCCGAAAGTTCCATGAAGAACACATCTCTGTCCGAGGGCACCATGTCAACTGGTATTTGGAAACGGTGGGGAAGCTCCGTATCTAACCCTGCTGCCGGTGGTAGCTTTATCTCCGGCATCTGGACGGCAATTGCCGTGTCCAATATTTGATGCCCTGTTGATTTGACTATGGTTACATCTGTTATGGCTCCAGCCGCATAGGTGAATCGCACGATGGCTTGTCCGGCAGGATCACCTCGCTGTGCCGCTTCTTTTTTTGGGTAATGGACGTTGCTCTTGATTGTTTTGGCCATGGCATTTATCCATTGGTCATTTTCCCAGTAAGGCTTTGGTGGCGCACTTGCGCAACCGGCCAACACGATGGCCAACCACAATGCCGTGACTGTTGTCGGTTTCATGGCACTCACGATTATAGACCGCATTGGCTTGCCAGTATGCACCGGTCAGTCTTCGAAAATATAGGCATCCATACAGAGCGTGCGGTCGAAGCTGTGGTGTATTCGCCGCGCTTTCGCACCGCCGGCGCCGAGTGCCGTGAACAGCGGAAAAAAGTGTTCCTCGGTGGGATGGCAATGGGCCGCTTGCGGCGCGCGCCGGCGGTAATCGAGCAGCGTCTCGCGGTCGCCGAGCGTCAAAGTGTCGTGCAGCCAATCCGAGAAATCTTCATACGGCTTGTGATCTTCACTCGCGTGGAAGTATTCCCGCAGATTGTGCGTGGCGCCACCGCTGCCGAGAATTAGCACGCCGCGCTCCCGCAAGGGTTTGAGTGCTTCGCCGATTTTCAGATGATGGGCTGGGCCGAGCGGCGTTTGCAGCGAGAGTTGCAATACCGGGATGTCGTTCCGTGGATACATCAGCAGAAGCGGTACCCAGGCGCCATGATCCAGTCCGCGCACCAGGTCCACGCCGGCCGATGGCCCAATCAGTCTCGCTACATCCTTGGCCAATGCATGATTGCCGGGCGCGGGATAGTGTAGTTCGTAAAGCGGTTCGGGAAAGCCGTAGAAATCATGGACGGTATCGAGAT
Organism: Gammaproteobacteria bacterium; assembly: GCA_049698775.1. Taxonomy (GTDB): domain Bacteria; phylum Pseudomonadota; class Gammaproteobacteria; order Natronospirales; family REEB76; genus REEB76. Next base: position 21,506 of record JBAVYM010000019.1, on the reverse strand, counting down.
GCACCGCGCCGGTGATGCGCGGCGTGGCGGTATCCCAATGAGCGGAAATGACCAGGATGGCTTCGGGCCGTGGCAGTGCGCCGCCGAGACCGCGCAGAAAACCGTGGGCGGACTGTGCTTCGTCCAGCGCCAGCATGGGTGAGCCGTGGGAAACGAACAACGTGGGTAGTGCAGCCATGCAAGTATTGTGGGGTCCCATGCGGCCTGGTTCAAGCGCGGGCAGTCAATAAATCCGGTACTATCTTCCGCCTGAACTCGTGGACGCCTTATCACTCGTAGGGAGCCGGACAAGCCGTGGTGCACGAACAGGCCGTGGTGCATATATTGCTGACTGTGCTGGATCTCGGTGGCACCTTCGTGTTTGCCATCAGCGGCGCAACGGCGGCGGTCCGGCGGTGGCTGGATATTTTCGGCGTCATGGTGCTGGCGTTCGCGGCCGGCAATGCCGGCGGCATTACCCGTGATCTGCTGATCGGCGCAGTACCGCCCGCGGCCATCGCCAACTGGAGCTATCTCGGGGTTTCCATTCTGGCCGGTTTTGTGGTGTTTTTCTGGTACCCGTTCATCGCGCGTTTGCGCCATCCGGTGCTGTGGTTCGATGCCGCGGGTCTGGCGTTCTTCGCAGTCGCGGGCGCGGAGAAAGCGCTGGTGTATGGCCTCAATCCGGTGATGGCGGCGCTGCTCGGCATGCTTACCGGCATCGGCGGCGGCATGCTGCGCGACGTGCTGGTCAACCGAATTCCGACGGTATTGCGCGCCGATCTATACGCACTTGCCGCGCTGGCCGGTGCCGCCGTCGTGGTCATGGGACATATGTTGCATCTGCAGCCGGTAGCACCCGCAATCGTCGGCGGCGCGCTATGTTTTGCTTTGCGCTTCATGGCAATCCGCTATGGTTGGCACCTGCCCGCCGCACGCTGGGCGCGGCGGATGGACTCCGGCACCCATAACGACTGAAATCAACGCGGCCGTGATACCCCGCGGAAGAAAATCTCTACTGCAGTACAGTTTGAGACAGACGTCACGAGAATCGTGTTGCTGGACGCCACGGGCCTAGTGGGCGTAGCACTCCCGGGGCCATCACCCACTGCAACACTCCCCCAGGATCATGCGGCCTGTTCTTTGGGGAGCGCGCGTGCCGCGGCGGCTGTCATGACCTGGGACCATCCGACGACAATCAGGTCAATGCCGATAAACAGGCCGATGACCCACAAGCCGGAAGACGGCCAGTGCGTCCAGATGAGGATGCCGAGAATCAGCGTGACGACCCCATTGAAAAGGAGCCAGCCCCAGCCCGGGATGCGCATGGCAAACGCCGTGACGATGCGGAAAATGCCCGCAACGGTGAAATAGGCAGCTAGCAGCAGCGTCAATACCAACGCGCCTGCGAGAGGGCTCAGCAACAACATGATGCCGACAATGATGGAAAGCACCGCGTTCAGCACGTGCAGGAAAAGATGACCGCCATGCCGGTGCCGAAACGCTTGTACGGCCTCGGTAATGCCGGCGATCAGCAGAACCCATCCGAAAAAAATCACGGAAAAGACCGTGACGAAAACCGAATCCAGCAGAGCGATGATGCCCAGGACTACAAGAATGATTCCAAGCGCCAGAAGCCATCCCCAGTTCTTGCGCAGTTCCCGTGAATTCGGCATGAAAATACCAGCCAGCGTCGTGGTTTCCTGACTCATGGTGATTTCATCCAGGGGTAGTTGCGATCCAGCATTTTTAAAATGACTGAATACAGGTGGCTTGATACATGTCTGAAAAGGCTAGCACTGCAGGCGCAGAGGTGTCCAGGGCACCTCTATTCCACCGCGACATGTTGCTGCGGCTGTTCGCTCCCGGTTTGCTTGCCATAACGCGGCTGACGCATCAGGAACACCAGCGGGATGGTGACGAGGCTGATGATCATCATGAGCTTGAAGTCATTGTTGTAGCCGATCATAGCGGCTTGTTTGGTCACCATCCCGTTAATCATGGCCAGGTGCTCGGTGCTGTGCAGGTTCATCTGCGAGGCCAGCGGTGACAACCGCATGGCCTGGTTGTAGGGGGTGATGTGGCCGCCCAGTACTTCGTGGTTGATCTGGGTGCTGCGCTCCAGCAGCGTGAAGGCGATGGAGATGCCGACACTGCCGCCGACGTTGCGGATCAGGTTGTACACACCGGTGCCTTCGGTGCGCTGCCGCGTGGGCAGCGTCGAAAACGCCACGGTCAGCAGCGGCACCATGACCTGGCCCATGCCGACGCCCTGGACGAAACCGGTCCAGACGATGGGCCAAGTGCCAATACTGGTGTCGAAGCCGCTCATGAAGTACATGGACGCGGCCATGATGAACAGCCCCACGGCCATGTTGAAGCGCGGATCCATCTTGTTGGACAGGCGCCCCACGACCAGCATGGAGAGCATGGTGCCGACGCCTCGCGGCACCAGCACCAGTCCGGTGATCACCACCGGGTAATCCAGCAGGTTTTGCACAAACTGCGGGATCAGCGCCATGATGGAATACAGGCTGATGAGCACCACGAAGCCGATGACGTTGCCGACAAGAAAATTCCGGTCCCTGAACAGTGTCAGGTCTATATAGGTGTTCTTGCGCCTGAAGGTGTGCACGAAGAACAACCACAGGCCGGTGAGCATCAGGCCACACTCGATGAGCACTTCAGGGGAATTGAACCAGTCCTTGCGCTCGCCGCGGTCCAGCATCATCTGCAGCGCGCCGATGGCCACGCTCAGGAACAGGAAGCCCCAGCCGTCGAAGCTGCGCTCCCGGTTGATCTCGGTTTCATGCACGTAGGCCAGCGTCATGAGTATGGCGAGGATACCCACCGGGATGTTGATGAAGAACACCCAGCGCCAGGAATAGTATTCAGTAAGGTAGGCACCGAACACCGGACCCAGGATCGGCCCCAGCATGATGCCCATGCCGAAGATTGCCATGGCCATACCGTGTTTTTCGCGCGGGTAGCTGTCCAGCAGGATGGCCTGCGAGATCGGCACCATGGCGGCGCCGAACAAACCCTGTACCACCCGCAACAGCACGATCTCCACGAGCGACGTGGCTGTGCCGCACAGAAATGAAGCGGCCAGAAAGCCCAGCATGCTGATGATATAGATGTGCTTGCGCCCGAAGCGGCCCGCGAGCCAGCCGGTGGGCGGCGTCATGATAGCGGCGCCCACTATATAAGAGGTCAGCACCCAGGAAATCTGGTCCTGGCTGGCGGACAGTGAGCCCTGCATGTTGGGCAGCGCCACGTTGACGATGGTGGTGTCGAGTACCTGCAGGAGCGTGCCCAGCATCACCGCGATAGTGATCAGCGCGGTGTGTTGTTTCGGGTTCGCGGGTTTGCGGAAGATCATGTCTGACCCGGCTTAGTCTGCGACCACGCTGTGTTGCTGGGCGCCACCCGGATCCATCTTGGGTGGACGCATGAGCAGCACCAGGGGAATGGCGGCCAGGCTGACAATCATCATCAGCTTGAAATCGTTGTTGAACCCGATCATGGCGGCTTGTTGGGTGACCACGCCGTTGAGCATCGCCAGATCGTGGGTGTTGTGCAGGCTCATGCTGGCGGAGAGCGGCGAAAGCTGCATGGCGCGGCTGTAGGGTGTGATATGAGTGGCGAGCACCTGATGGCTGATCTGGGTGCTGCGCGACAGCAGCGTGAAGGCGATGGAAATGCCGAAGCTGCCGCCGAGGTTGCGGATCAGGTTAAACACACCGGTGCCCTCGGTGCGCTGCGCGGCCGGCAGGGTGGCAAAGGCCGCGGTGAACATCGGCACCATCACCAGGCCGATGCCGATGCCCTGAACGAAACTGGTCCAGGTGATGAACCAGGTGTCCACCTGGGTATTGAAGTGATACATTTCGAACAGCGAATACGCGAGGATCACCAGGCCCGTGATCATGATCAGGCGTGGACTGAATTTGCTTGAGAAGCGGCCTACCAAAATGAAGGAAATCATGGTGCCGACACCGCGAGGCATCAACACCAGCCCGGCGATGATCACCGGGTAATCCAGCAGGTTCTGCACGAACGGTGGAATCAGCGCCATGATGGCGTACATGCACAGGAACAAGATGAAGCCGAGCACGTTGTTGAGCACGAAATTCCGGTCCTTGAACAGACTCAGGTCTATATAGGCGCTTTTCTTCTTGTAGGTGTAAACAAAAAACATCCATAAACCCATGAGCACCAGTCCCAGCTCGATAAAAGTGCTGGCCGCGTTGAACCAATCCTGTCGCTGGCCGCGGTCCAGCATCAGTTGCAGCGCACCGATGGCCACGCTCATGAACAGAAAACCCCAGGCGTCGAAGGTGCGGATCTTGTTGATGGTGGTTTCGCGCACGTAGGCGAGTGTCATGAGCACCGCCACGATGCCGACCGGGATGTTGATGAAGAACACCCAGCGCCAGGAGTAGTACTCGGTGAGATACGCACCCAACACCGGGCCGATGACCGGACCGAGCACCACGCCCACGCCGAAAATGGCCATGGCCTGGGTGTGTTTCTCGCGCGGATAGGTGTCGAGCAGAATGGCCTGCGAAATCGGTACCATGGCGGCGCCAAATAACCCTTGCAGTGTTCGCAGTAGCACCATCTCGGTAAGCGAGGTAGCGGTGCCGCACAAAAACGATGCGGCCATGAACCCCAGCATGCTGATGATGTACACGCGCTTGCGGCCGAAGCGCCCGGCCAGCCAGCCGGTCGGGGGAGTCATGATGGCCGAACCCACAATATAAGAGGTCAGCACCCAGGAAATCTGGTCTTCGGTGGCGTTGAGGCTGCCTTGCATGTTGGGCAGCGCCACGTTGGCGATGGTGGTGTCGAGCACCTGCATGAAGGTGCCGAGCATCACCGCCAGGGTGATCATCGCGGTATGCGGTTTGCCGCCCGCGGATTTGATTAGCCGCTCGATCATGCCGGCCTAGGAACGGGTGGCAGCCTTGGTTTCGCGGTTGCCGAAAAACAGACTGTAATGCGTATCAATGTTCACTTCCGCGCTCATGCCGGCGCGCAGGTCCGGGCCGTCCGGCGTGGTGTCAATCAGGATGCGCACCGGAATGCGCTGCACCACCTTCACCCAGTTGCCGGTGGCGTTCTGCGCCGGCAGCACCGAGAACACCGAGCCGGTGCCCGGCGCGATGCTGACCACGGTGCCCTGCCATTTGCGGCCAGAGTAGGTATCCACGGTAATCTCGGCTTTCTGGCCAACGTGCACGTGGGTCAACTGGGTTTCCTTGAAATTCGCGTCCACCCAGCGAGCACCGCTCATGACCAGTGCAAACACCGGCCGGCCGGCGGTCACGATATCGCCGGGCTTGATGTCCACTTCCGTCACCACGCCGGCCGAGGGCGCCTTGATGGTGGCATAGGACAATTCAAGTGCCGCTTTATCGCGCGCGGCCAGTGCCTGTAGATAGGCCGCCTGCTGTGTGATGGGCTGATTCGCATCGCCGCCGAGATTGGCTACGATCTGGGCGATCTGCGCCTTGAGTGCCACAGTTTTTTGTTCGGTGATGGTGAGATTGGTTTTGAGATCATCCAGACGCGCGGCAGGCACCACGTCCTTCTTCACCAGGTTTGTCTTGCGCTGCACATCGCGCTGCATGTAAGCGACATTGGCTTGCGCACCCCGCAATTGCGCCTGCGCGGCGCGCAACGATTCCTTCTGTGCACGAATCTGATCGCTCACGGTTTTGAGATTGGCGTTGGCCTGATCGAGCGCCAGTTGAAAGGGCGCGGGATCAATCTCGAGCAGCACCTGCCCGGGCGTGACCGCCTGGTTCTGCGTCACCGGCACGGCCACCACGCGGCCGGATACCTGCGGCGTCACGCTGACCTGATTGGCATAGATGTAGGCGTTGTCGGTGCTCTGGTAGCGGGTGGTGTGGGCCCAGTACCACAGGCCGAAAATGATCAGGACCACAGGCAGCACCACCATCAGTAACAAACGGCGGACGCGGGGGTTTGCGAACAGACGCTGGAAAGCGCTCATAAGTTTTGACATCCCTTTTGGGAGGTGGCAGAATGGACTGGACGGTCTAGTCTAATTTGGTGGGTAATTCATGTCAACTGAAGTTCCACAAAATAGCACTCTCCTGCCTATTTTGACGCCGATTCTGGCGCTGATCTTGTTGGGCGCGGCGTCCGCGTCACGCGCGGACACGCTGGCACAGGCATTCGCCCAAGCCTACAACAGCAATGCGGCGATCCAGGCCCAGCAGGCGCAGCTCAAGGCCAGCGGCTATCAGGTCGAACAAGCCCAAGCCGGATACAAGCCGCAAATCAGTTTCGATGCCGGTATCGGCACTGCCCATAACGACCTGGCTTCGCCCTTGTTCCCGATCAGCACTTACCCGCAGAACATGCGCAGTGCGGGGCTGACCATCACCCAGCCGCTCTATACCGGTGGCCAAGTTTCTTCTCAAGTTGACGCCGCGCAAAGCGCACAAGCCTCGCAGCTTGCCGTGCTGAATGCCTCGGAAGAACGCGTGTTCCTGAATGTGGCCACGGCCTACACTGGAGTGGTGCGCGATCAGGCGGTGCTGAAACTCGAACAAAGCAATCTCGATGTGCTCAACCAACAACTCAACGCGACCCAGGCGCAATTTGAAAACGGTGAAGTGACTCATACCGACGTGGCTCAGGCCGATGCGCGCGTGGCCGGCGCCGAGGCGGCGCTGATCCAGGCGCAGGGCGCGCTGGCGGCATCACAGGCGGAGTATGTGCGGGTGGTGGGCGCGGAACCGGGCGCGCTTGAACAGCCCGTAATGCCGGAGCCGCTGCCCGCGACGCAAGCGGAAGTGGTGCAGCTTGCGCAGAAGAATTATTCGGTGCTGGCCGCGCGCTACGCGGAAAACGCCGCGCAACAGCAAGCCGAAGCGGTGGGCGGCAAGCAGAAACCCACAGTGGCGCTCACAGGCCAGTTGCTGGAGGCGCGCGATCCGGAAATCGGTTTCAGCCGCGTGGACACGCGCTCTATCTTGCTGACGTTTTCCATGCCTCTGTACGCGGGCGGCGCCCTGGATGCGGAAAAACACGCCGCCGAGCAGCACGCGGCCGCGAGTCACGACGATCTGCTGGACGCCCAGCGCCAAGCAAAACTTGATGCGGTGAATGCCTGGCAGGCGTATCAAACCGCCAATGCGCAACTCACCGCCATCCACAGCCAGATCCAGGCCGAGCAGGTGGCCGCGCAGGGTGTCCGGGATGAAGCCGCAGTTGGCGAGCGCACCACGCTCGATGTACTGAATGCCGATCAAGAACTCTTGAATGCACGCGTGAATCTGATTCGGGCAGAACGCGATCAACTGGTGGCGGCCTATGCGCTCAAGGCAGCCACCGGCCAGCTCACGGCGGACGCGCTGCGTTTGCCGGCTGCTGCGGTCCGGCCGTGACGCAGGCGAGGAGGATCGGAATATGACTGCCGCCGCCGACAATCCCGGAAAACGCGAAATCATTCTTGAAGCCGCCCGCAAGGTTTTCCTGGAGGTAGGTTTCGGCGCCGCCAGTATGGACGCCATCGCCAACGAGGCCCAGGTTTCCAAGCAGACGGTCTATAACCACTTCGGCTCCAAGGAGGAGCTGTTTGCCGCCATGGTGCGCGATTCCTGTGAGAGCGTAACGCTGGCCTTTGCCGAAGCCGCGAAGGACGGCAATCCCGAAAAAACCTTGCGTGCTATCGCGCGGCGCTTCATGGACATGGCGTTCTCCCCGGACAAGCTGGCCATGCACCGCATTCTCATGGCGGAAGTGCCGCGCTTCCCGGAGCTGGGGCGGGTGTTTTACCAAGCCGGCCCAGCCGTTATCCGCCAGTTTCTTGCCGATTATTTCAAGGAACAAAACCAGCGCGGTACACTCAAAGTGGACAATCCCCAATTCACGGCCGAGCAGTTCATCAGCATGGTTACGAGTTGCCGCTTGCGGTCGGAACTGGGTGTCGAGCCGATACCTTCCGGCGAAGTCCGCGAACAATACATCAACAATGCTGTCTCGCTGATCATGCGGGCCTGTGCACCCTGATCTGAAAAGCAGCAACAGTATCAGCACCCACAGTCCAACGCGCACACAAAAATGACAGACTATTCCACGTGCGGGCACAACGCCGCGGCCGTAAAGCAAATCGTCTGCGGCGTGCTGGGCATTGGGCTGCTGGGCTCGCTTGCGTCTTGCGCCGTCGGACCCGCGTATCACAAACCATCACCGCCCACCGTGCGGAGCTACACTGCCGCGCCGGTGGCCGCCACCATTCCGCCAGCTCAATCCGTTTCCGGAGCGGTGGCGGGCGCGCAGACGCTCGAATACGGCGTGGCCGTCAACCCGGAATGGTGGAAGAATTTCGGCTCCCCGGCGCTTGATCAACTGGTGGCCGAGTCTCTGGCGCACAATCCCGACCTCGCCGCGGCCCAGGCGACACTCGAACAAGCGCAGTACAACCTCAAGGCCGCCAAGGGCGTGTTCTATCCTCAGGTCTCGTTGGGTCTGGGCGGCGAACGCAACCGTACGTCCGGCGCCGCGAGCGGCGGCATCGCGGGTTCGCAGCTTTACAACCTTTATACCGGCCAGGTATCCGTCAGTTATTACCCGGATGTGTTTGGGCTGAATCGTCTGGTCACGCGCGGCGAGCAGGCCCAGGTGGATGTGGCTCGCGACCAACTCACCGCCGCGCGCCTTACCATCGAGGGCAATGTGGTGAATGCGGCGCTGGATCTGGCGGCGCTTGAAGAAGAAGTCGCGGCCACTGAACAGGCCGTCGCAGATCAGCGGCAGATTCTCGGCTTGACTCGTAGCCAGTATGAACTCGGTTCCGCGTCGCAGTTCGATGTGCTCACCCAGGAAAGCCAGCTCGCCAGTAGTGAGGCGCACCTGCCGCAGCTTGAGCAGGCGCGTGATGAGACGCGGCACTTGCTTGCCACCTATCTCGGCAAATTCCCGTCCGAAGCCGGCGGCGTAAACACGCCCGCGCTTGGGGATCTGCACCTGCCCGCAACCTTGCCCGTGAGCCTGCCCTCGACGCTGGTGCAGGAGCGGCCCGATATCCTCGCCGCGGAAGCGCAACTGCGCGCCGCCAACGCGCAGGTGGGCGAAGCCGTGGCGCGCATGTATCCGAATCTACAACTCACCGGTGACTTCGGCGACCAGAGCAACAACGGCGGAACCCTGTTCGATCCCGCGAGCCGCATCTGGGATCTGGCCGCGAGCCTGGTGCTGCCGCTGTTCGAAGGCGGCGCACTGGAAGCGCAGAAACACGCGACCGAAGCCGCGTACCGCGTAGTGTTCGCCAATTATCAGAGCACGGTGCTGGGCGCGTTCCGCAATGTGGCGGACGTGCTGCGCGCCTTGCAGCACGATTCCGCGGTGCTGGATGCCGAGGCGCGCGCCATGCAGGATGCGCAACAGGCGTTCGCCTTGGTGCGCACGCAGTACCAAGCAGGTGCCGTGAATTACCTGAGCCTGTTGATCAGCGAGACCCAGTATCAGAACACGCGCATCGCCTTCGTGCAGGCGGAAGCGCAACGCTATGCCGACACTGCTGCGCTTTACGTGGCCTTGGGTGGCGGCGAGTGGACAACGATGCAGGTTGCGCCTGCCGAAAGTGCAAACCAAAGCGATGCCCCAATTCAGCCGAGCAACGGTTTTTACATTGATTGAACGTGAGTTCAAATTTATTTCAGCGCTGACCCCGGCAGGGTGTTCGTGCGGAGAACAACGATGCGCAAGCAATTGATATTGGTGGTAATCATCCTGATCATCGGGTTCGGCGGTCTGTTCGGCGGCAAGTTCTATGCCAATCACCGCGCGGCCGAGGCGGCGTCGCACCGCAGTTTTCCACCGACCACCGTGTCCACCGGCGTAGCCCGTGATGAACCCTGGAGCCCGGAGGTCAATGTGGTGGGCAGCCTGGAAGCGGTGGAAGGCACCGAGATCACCGCCCAGATCGCCGGCAACGTCACGCGCGTCGCGTTTCGCTCCGGTGAGCGCGTGCACCGGGGCCAGTTGCTGGTGCGTTTGGACGATTCGAGCCAGCTTGCGCTGTTACACGCGGACCAAGCCAAACTGACACTGGCGCAGACCACACTGGCGCGCACCAAAAAGCTCTATGAGGCGCGTGCCGCGAGCCAGTCGGATCTGCAAACCGCAGCCGCCAACGCTGCCGCCGCGCAGGCGATGGTGGAGGGCGATCAGGCGACCCTGAATAAACTCGACATCAGTGCGCCGTTCAGTGGCATGGCCGGTATCCGTGAAGTGAGTCTCGGCCAATATGTCTCGCCCGGCACTGCGGTTGTCAATCTGCAAAGCTACGATCCTCTGCTGCTGGATTTTTCGTTGCCGCAGAGCAGCGTGAGCGAAATCGTGGTCGGCCAGAAAGTGGTGTTCACGGTCAACACCTGGCCCGGCAAGTCCTTCACGGGTCGGGTTACCGCCATCGGTTCGCAGGTGGATCCGGCAACACGCAACATCGCCTTGCAGGCGACGCTCGCCAATCCCCGTGATCTGTTGCGCCCCGGCATGTATGGCGGTGTGCAGTTGGCGGTCGGCCAGGCGCTGCATGGCGTGGTGGTGCCCAATACCGCCATCAGCTACAACACCTTCGGTGACTATATATACGTGGTTACAGCCGCGGCGAACCACGATTTGATCGTCCACGAGCGCGTGGTGCAGGTGCAGGACCAGCGCGACGGTTCCGCGCTCATCGCCTCGGGCGTGCAGGCGGGCGACACGGTGGTCACAGCCGGGCAGGAAAAGCTGCGCGACGGCGCGGCGGTGACCGTCAACAACAGCGTGCAACCGTGAAAGTATCTGACGAAATGAATACCTTTACCCAATGTTTTTCCAATCGGCCCCCTCTCCCTTGGCGGGAGAGGGTTGGGGTGAGGGGGAGCGGAGGCGTGTTGTCAGACGTTCGAAGCCGGGCGCCCGCATGAAATTCACTGACATCTTCATCCGCCGCCCGGTGCTGGCGAGCGCCGTGAGCCTCGTCATATTGCTGCTGGGCCTGCGCGCCTGGCTCGGCATGACGGTACGCGAATATCCGACCGTCACCACCACCGTGGTCACGGTCACCACGGCCTATCCCGGCGCCAGCCCCGATACCGTCAAGGCGTTCATCACCTCGCCGCTGCAGCAGGTCGTCGCCAGCGCGCCCGGCATTGACTACATGACCGGCACCAGCGCTGAGGGCGTGTCCACCATCACCGTGTACATGCAGCTCAACTACGACCCGAACGCCGCCATCTCCCAGATCATGTCCAAGGTGAATCAGGTCACGAACCAGTTGCCGCCCCAGAGCCAACAGCCGATCATCAATGAGACCGTGGGCGATGCCACCGCGCTCATATACCTGTCGTTTTCCGGCAAGGGCGTGAGCCAGCAGCAGATCAACGATTACGTGTTGCGTGTGGCGCAGCCAAAAATCCAGGGCGTCAACGGCGTGAGCCAGGCGCAGATCGTGCCGGCGGGTACCGATCCCAGCGGCAACGCTTTCGCGCTGCGCGCCTGGCTGAATCCCACGAGCATGGCGGCGCGCGGCATCACGCCTGCGGACGTGTCCAACGCGTTACAGGCCAACAATTTCATTTCCGCCGTAGGCAGCACGCGCAACCCGCAAAAGCAGGTGACCATCACCGCGACCACTTCACTCAACAATCTGGCGCAGTTCCAGAATCTGGTGGTCAAGAATGTTGGCACCACCGTGATCCGGCTCAAGGACGTGGCGGACGTGAAACTGGGCGCGGAAAACTACAACCAGGCGGTGTATTTCAACGGCGTGCCGGCGGTGTTCATCGGCGTGCAGCCGACGCCGGATGCCAACGATCTGGACGTGGCTGCGGGTGTGCACAAGGTATTCAGCGATCTCCAGGCATCCTTGCCGCCGGGTATGCAAGCCGCCATTCCCTATGACGGCAGCACCTTCATCACCGCGTCCATCCGCGAAGTCCTCACCACCATCGTCATCACGCTTATCGTGGTCGTGGTCGTCATCTTCCTGTTCCTGGGTTCGCTGCGCTCCTTGTTGCTGCCGGCAGTCGCCATCCCGCTGTCCATCGTCGGCGCCGGCATCATCATGCTGGCGCTGGGGTTCACCATCAACCTGCTGACTCTGTTGGCGGTGGTTCTGGCCATCGGTCTGGTGGTGGACGACGCCATCATCGTGGTGGAAAACATCCACCGGCACATTGACGAGGGTATCGCACCCGTCCCGGCGGCGCTGCGCGGCGCACGCGAGCTTGCGAGCCCCATCATCGTCATGGCCACCACGCTGGTGGCGGTGTTCGTGCCTATCGGCTTCATGGGCGGCCTGACCGGCAGCCTGTTCACGGAGTTTGCCTTCACGCTGGTGGCGACGGTCGTAGTTTCCATGATCGTGGCGCTGACGCTCACGCCCATGTTGAGTTCCAAGGTGCTGCGCCACACGCCGCCCAAGGGTCTGTCGCATTTCCTGGATCGGGGCTTCACGTACCTGCGCAATCTCTATGACCGTTCTCTGCACTCGGTATTGCACTTCCGCCCGCTGGTGTTGTTGGTGGCCGCCTGCGTGCTGGTAAGCATCCCGTTTTTGTTCCTCGGCACCCAGAGCGAGCTCGCACCCACCGAGGACCAGGGTTTGATTCTGGCGGAAGGCATCGGCCCGGCCACCGCCACGCTGCAATATCTAAACGGTTACGCCGGCCAGATCCACAAGATTTTTGCCGGTTTTCCGGAGACCGGAAACGTGTTCCAGATCAACGGCATCGCGCCGCCCGGCGGCGCCGGCGGCAACGCCCTGATTGCAGGCATCAAGATGAAGGACTGGAGTGAGCGCTCGCGCACCCAGATGCAGATCATGCCGCTGGTACAGCAGAAGCTGAATGCGGTGGCGGGCTTGCAGACTGTGGCATTCGCCAAGCCCTCATTGCCGGGCTCCGCCGGCGGCCTGCCGATCCAATTCGTGCTGACTTCCACCAATGACTACGGCCAGATCAACGCTGCGACGGACCGGCTCATCGGTGCCGCCATGCACAGCGGTCTGTTCGCGTTTCTCACCAAGGATCTGCGCTACGACAATCCGCAGATCGTGCTGGACGTGAACCGCGACGTCGCCGCGAATCTCGGCATCAGCATGAGCGACATCGGCAACGATTTGAGTCCGCTGCTGAGCGAAAACTACGTCGGCCGCTTCGACATGTCGGGCCACAGTTACGAGATCATCCCGCAGGTGCCGGACGCAATGCGCGCCAATGCCAACGCCCTGGGCGGCTACTACATCCGGACCGGCAGCGGCCAACTGGTGCCGCTGACCACGGTGGTGAGCGTCAAGCACACGGTCGAACCGGAATACCTGCCGCAATTCCAGCAACTCAATTCCGCCACCATCCAGGGCACCATGGCGCCGGGCGTGACGCTCGGCCAGGCGCTCAACTATCTCAAGAACCTGACGACCACACTGCTGCCGGCGAGTTACAGCTACGATTACGCCAGTCAGTCACGCCAGTTCATCCAGCAGGGCAACGCCGTGATCTTCACCTTCGCCCTGTCCATCCTGCTGGTGTTCCTGCTGCTGGCGGGCCAGTTCGAGAGTTTCCGCGATCCACTCATCGTGCTCATTGCCGTACCCATGTCGGTGTTCGGCGCCTTGATCTTCCTGTTTCTGGGCGCAGCCACGCTCAACATCTACACGGAAGTCGGCCTGGTCACGCTCATCGGCCTCATTACCAAGCAGGGTATCCTGATCGTGCAGTTCGCCAACGTGATCCAGGAAGAGGAGGGATTGGACCGACGTGCGGCCGTTGAAAAAGCCTCGAGCATCCGGCTGCGGCCGATCCTCATGACCACCGGCGCCATGGTATTCGGCGTGGTGCCGCTGCTCGTAGCCAGCGGTCCCGGCGCCGTGAGTCGCTTCGACATGGGCCTGGTAATCGCTACCGGTATCGCCATCGGCGCGCTGTTCTCGCTGTATGTGGTGCCCGTGATTTATACGTATATAGCGACTGCGAAAGTGAAGGTCGTAAAGCCAGTGGAAACCGCGCCCGGTATTGCAACGGCCAGCACTCCCGAAATCCCGCACTGACGAACCGAATGCACGTGCGCGGCAAGGATTTCGTTGAACGGCCCAGGTTGAAAGTACGCACAAATGAAAACGGCCCCGCATGCTGGGCCGTTTTGTGTGTGGCTGAGATGAGTCAGCGCCGGGTGTTGCCAAGCAAACGCAGGATTTCCAGATACAGCCAGATGAGCGTCACCATGAGCGCGAAGGCGCCGTACCATTCCATGTAACGCGGTGCGCCAGCGCTGCGTTGAACAGGTTTGCGGTCGCTGCCAGTATGGCTGGCAGAATGATTCGCGCTTGTTATTCACGGTCCGTGTATCAACTGCTGGCGCAGAGCCTGCAACTGTTCAAGCGGGGTGGCGGTGGCCGGAATCTGCACCACGCGGGCGCTGGATACCGGAACAAAATCCGCGGGTGATACGGAGGGAAGCGGCATGAACGGTTCCGCCGGCTGGACAGGAGCCGCACCTGGCAGCATCGTGAGTGCGGAATCCGTGGCCGAAGCGTTGAGCCCGGTTCCGTGAAGGAGGGCCGCATAAGCAGCGGGGCCTTCCGAACCCGGATCCCCATAGTGTGCGAGGGTAAGGCGACGGGTGGAGCCATTGTCTATGAGCTGAACGTCCGCCGGTCCGATGGCGGTGATCTTTTCACCATCGGACAGTGTTTCGCCTTCCTTATATATCTCGGTTTTGCCGTTGAGGGTCAGCACGGCTTCTGAGTCCTCCGCCCCAGCATACACAATCCCGTCCACGGTAATGGATTGGGCCGCGGGTGCGGCGGCCGGCGTCTGCGCGGGAACTTGTCCGAACAGGTGCGCGGCCACGATTTTGTCGGCCATGGCGGCGGGAGCAAGAACCGGGCTGGACGCGGAACGGGAAAAAGGCGTGCGAGAGACAATCCGGGTGTGCGGCGCCCAGAAGGAAGCGAGCAGCACGACGATAAGCATTCCGAGCACGCTTTCAATCGTATGGCGCAGCCACCGATCCGCCCGGCTGTTTGCCCACCGGCCGGAAGGACTCCAGGTCCACAGGAACCACTGCATCTGGAAGCTCTTATGCCATGTTCGTACAGAAAGTATCGGTAACCGCATGATTTTGAATCCCTGTCTGCAGGCGGTGCACTTAAAACCTGTTCTTGCACAGCGGAGAAGGTGAAGTGGCAATTTTCCGTTCTTAAGCTATACCTCTTAACGTCGGCTGCTTCAAGAGTAATTTCCAAGGCCGCGGGGGAGAGGGGCAGAACCATGAAGTTATACTTTTTCGGAGTCCCGGAGTCCCGGAGTCCCGGAGTCCCGGAGTCCCGGAGCGTAGGGGTTTCCAAATGAACGGGCGCCGCCGGCGGCGGCGGGAAAACCGTCCCCGACTCGTGGGTGTTGCGGCGGGTTTTTTACTCACCCTCGCCGGGATGCTCCCGGCATTCCCCGCGTACGCGAGCACCCCGGTGGTCGGCACGATTCCCGGCAGCTTCGGCGTCACGCCGACCGGCGCGGCCACCTACTCGATTCCCATCGGCGTGCCACGCGGTTCGGGCGGTCTCACGCCCACAATAAGTCTCGTGTACAACAGTCAGTCGGGGAGCGGGGCGGCCGGCTGGGGTTGGACGCTTTCGGGGCTTTCCGCCATCACACGCTGCAACAAGACCATTGACGATGACGGCGTGACCCAGGCTGTGCAACTCCAAAGCACAGATGACTATTGCCTGGACGGTCAACGGCTGCGCACCACGGGCACTGATACCTATGACACCGAACTTCGGCAATACGATCAGATCACGGCCACCAGCGGCACCAACGGCCCAGATCATTTCGAGGTGCAGACCAAGAGCGGTACGACGTACGAATACGGCAACACCGCGGACTCCAAGATTCTGGCGACCGGCACTTCCACGGTACGCGTCTGGGCGCTGGACAAGGTCACAGATGCGAATACCAACTACTACACAATCACCTACCAGAACAACGACACCACCACCGGTGATTACTGGCCACTAACGATCGCGTATACCGGTAACACGACGGCCGGTACCTCGCCCGATCACACGATTACATTCAGCTGGACGCCCCGGTCGGACAGCACGGTGCAGACAAGTTATCTGCATGGCACGATCATCAGCCAGACTCAATTATTGAGCACGATCACCGTCAGCTACAACAGCGCCACTGCATTTACCTACGCGCTTGCCTACAATACTGAAATACCTCAATCCGGCACAGGCCGCAATCAACTCGATTCGGTGACCGAATGTGCCCCGAGCACGAGCGGTAGTTGTTTTCCGGCGACCACCATCGTTTGGAATAACGGCGCTGCCGGGAGCCAGACAGGCGGACAACCGGGTTGGCAGAGCGACACGTCGACGGGCGTGAGTGTCGCGAACGCCGCGCAGGCGCAATCCGCGCATCTCATGGACGTGAACGGGGATGGCATCGCGGACCTGGTCTATGTGGGCAACAATGGCGATTGGACGGTGATGTTTGGTCAACCGGGCGGCGGGTTCGGTGTGCCGGAGGACACCGGCATCGCGGCCAACCCCACCTATTATCCCTATGCGCTCGCCATAAATTACAACGGCGACGGACGGGCGAGCCTGCTGGTGCCGGAGGCCAGCGGTGCGTGGGAAGTGCTGGTCGCAACGGGCAGTGAGACTGCCGCTGACATCTTCACGGCGGTGACCGCCACCGGCCTGTCCACGCCGGGGAACAACTCCACCAACAGCTTGCCGATCTATGAGGGCAGTGCCTGGATCGTGGATTTCTACGGGCGCGGGTTGGGGGATTTCGTCTACACCAACGGCACCGAGGTCTACCTGATGCAGAACAACGGACCCGGGAGCGACCCGCGCTTCGGTACGGCGCAACCGCTCTATTCCGTGGCCACCAGCGGCTCGGGGAATGCGCTGTTTACCCGTAGTACTACTCAAACTTTTATGGATACGCCGCTCGATTTCGACGGTTCGGGTCGGGGTGGGGCGCTCGCGGCCTACGAGACCACCAAAACTTGTGACATAGATGGGTGCGCCCCCCCGCCACCGGTGTTTGGTTACACCGCATTACTGTCCACGCAAACCCCACTCACGCCCACCCCGTCCGCCGGACCAGCGTACCAGGCCAATGGCGGGGTCCGTGGCGTGCAACTCACGCCCGACCCGATGGATGCCAACGGTGATGGCCTGACCGATCTCTTGTACGCGTGCTGCACAGTCCCCGACCAGGAGAACACATATTATTTCCAAGTGGAACTCAGCACCGGCGCCGGCTTTACGCCGGTCTCGACCACCGTGGTGGACAATTTCATCGCCGATGCGGTGATCGCGGATTACTACGGCGATGGCCGGCAGGAAGCGATCGTGGAGCCGACTTCTGGCACCTGGGACATGATCCGGGTGAATTACGATCCGCCGTCGCAGACGTTTATCTCTCAAGTCACGAGTGTGTCCGCGCCCTATCCCAGCAGTTACCTGATTGGCAGTCTGCGGATCAGCAGCATCGAAGCCAACGGCCTCAATGATTTGGTGTACGCGGTGCAGAGCGGCAGCACCTATCTCTGGCATTACAACCTGCATGCCGGCGGCGCAGCCGATCTGGTGACGACCATTACCGACGGTTTTGGCAATGTGTTTGAGCCGGCGTATGCCTCGCTTAATGGCACGAGCGGCGTGTACACGGAAGGCACGGGCGCGACGTGGCCGGTACAGGACCTGCAGATCCCCTGGCAGGTGGTGGCGAGCTACCAGGCGAGCAACGGTGTGGGCGGCCTGTACAAAGATACGTTTACGTATTCGGGTGCGGAGTACGAGACCCAGGGCCACGGGTTTTTGGGGTTCGCGAGCCGCACCGTTACCGACAGCCGTAACAGTGTCGAGATCAGTGACAGCTACGACCAGGTCTGGCCGTGGATCGGCAGCCTCCTCCAAGAGACTGTCACGCAGTCGAGCGGCCTGTCCCTGAGCAATACGGTCAATACCTATGCTTCGTCGCCCGCGTCCTGCACCCCGGGCGCGCTCTGTTTCCCGTACTTGAGCCAGAGCACCGGCAAGGTGTATGACGCCACGAGCGGCAGCAAGATCAAAACAGTCCAGACCCAGAACACCTTTGACGGCTACGGGGATCTGACCAACCAGACGGTCACGACCACGGACAACACCACGAGTGCCACGTTCACCACCACTTCGGTCACCGGTTATACGCCCGATACCACCACGTACTGCATCGATCTGCCGACGAGCGTCAGCGTGACGAAGCAGAGTGCGGACGGCAGCATGGTACGTGAAACCACCAGCCCCCCAGCTGCAAACTGCGCGCCTCAATCGGTGACCGTATCTCAGGGATCGGACACAGCCACTGGAGTGAACGCAACGGCAACGCCAGTGACCGCCACGTATGCCTATGACGATTGGGGCAATCCCAAGACCGTGACGGTGACGGGTACCGATCTTGCAAGTCGCACCACCACCACAGATTACACCACCTACAACGGTGAATATCCGGACAAGGTCACCAATGCACTGGGCCAGGTGGCGACGGAGACCTGGAATCCAGCGCTGGGCACCCAGACCTCCATGACAGATGCTAACGGCCACACCACGTCGTTCGGCTACGATGACTTTGGCCGCCGAACCAGCGAGACGCGTGCGGACGGCACGCTCACGAACTGGACCGAGCCTGCGAGTACCAGCGGCGGCGGGTGTCCGAGCGGAGTCGAGTGCTATGCCGTGAATGCCAGCGAGACGGCCGGCGGTTCCACGCTTCCGCTCGGAACCGAAATTTACGACGCCGGCGGTCGGGTCATCAAGGTCAAGACCACGCTCTTGGGCGGGGCGGTCAACAATGTCTCCACCAATTATGACGCGCTCGGTCGCGTGGTGGCGGTGAGTAAACCGTTCCTGTCCGGGGCCGACGATCAGTACTGGACCGACACCAGCTACGACGTGTTGAACCGTCCGATCCAGATCACCGCGCCCGCGAGCGCGAGCGCGCCGTCAGGCGATGCCAAGACGATCAGCTACAGCGGTTTCACCACCACGAGTTCTGCCACGGCCCCCAACACCTCGGGTATCAGCAGCGAGCAGACGGTCACTATTACCGATGCCCTGGGCGAGGTCACCAGCAAGACAGATGGGTCGCGTTCCTTCGAACCCTTGGACGGTGGCACTGACATGGCCGTAGCAAGTACCGGTTATATCTACGATCCGTTCGGCGATTTGGTCAGCACCACCGATGCCGACGGCCACACCACCTCCATGACGTATGACGGCCTCGGTCACAAGACCGGCATGACCGATCCCGACATGGGCACCTGGAGTTATACGCCCGACGCCTTGGGCGAGGTGCTCAGCCAGACCGATGCCAAAGGCCAAGTCATCACGCAAGGTTACGACGTGCTCGGTCGCCTCACATCCCGCGAAGAATGCACCGCCGCCTGCAGCAGCGGTACCCAGACGGTAGCGGACACTTGGCAGTATGACACCGCCACCAACGGCATCGGCTTGTTGGCTTCCGAGAGCGACAGCAACGGATTCAGCAAGTCCTATATCTACGACAGCCTGAGCCGACCCAGCGAGGTGGACACGACGATACCGGGAACCACCACGCCCTATGCGGTGGACACGAGTTACGACAGCTTCAGCCGGGTAGCCACCGTGACCTATCCCGCCTCGGTGACCCCGCTCGTGCCGGTGGCGAACGCTGTGGCCACACCGACCACGACGCAGATTGGCAGCAACCTTACCTTGAACGGCAGCGGTTCCACCGGGCCGAGCGGTCTCGCGCTGAGTTATCAGTGGAGCCAGACAGCCGGACCGGCGACGGCGAGCATCAATACTCCGAGCGGTGAGACCACCACCGTCACCACCGAAACTCCCGGCGTGTATACCTTCCAACTGGTGGTGACGGATTCGGGGGCCTCGAGCCTGCCGGCCGCGGTGTCGGTGAGCTTTGAATTGCCGGCACCGGGTACGCCGACCATCACGCAGTCGCCGGAATACAGCGGCAGCTACACCGTGAACTGGAGCTCGGTAACCGGCGCCACCTCCTACGAGGTGTATCAATCCACCAACGGCACCACGTTCAGCGCACTCGGCAGCGTCACCAACCCCACCGATCCGATTTCTGGGCGCACGACGGGCACCTATTATTATGAGGTATCCGCCTGTGCGAACAGTGTGTGTGGCAACCTGAGCGCCAGTTCCAGCGGCGTGCAGGTCATCCTGGTGCCGGCGAGTGCGCCCACCGGCCTGACCGCAACCCCGACCACCAGCACCGGCAGCTTCACGCTCACCTGGACCGGGGTGAGCGGGGCGACCTATTACGACGTGTATCGAACCGGCGATGGCACCCCGGTCGCGGCCCCGTCGAGTACCACAGCGAACCTGACCCAGGGCAATGGCACCGACACGTATTATGTGGAGGCGTGCGATCAGGCCGGCTGCGGGCCCTCGAGTTCCGCCGTCAGCGAGACGGTAATGCCGCTGCCAGGTGTGCCGCCCTCGTTCAGTTCGAATTACACGGGTGTGGCAGCAGGCGGAAGTTTCACGCTCTCCTGGGGAACGTCCTCCGGCACGGTCAGCTATTACGAAATCAACGGCAATAGTTCGCTTGAATACAGTGCCTCGACGCATTCCGTTACCCTGAATGCGCCGCTCAAGGACGGCACCTACGGCTACTATATTCAGGCCTGCAACGCGGCCGGCTGCAGTGGCCACAGCAACACCGTGGACATCACCGTCTCTGGAACCATCTGTGGGAAGAGCTGTAGTGACACGGTTCCCGCCCCGACGGCCTCGACTCAGGCCGAGGCAGCGGTGGCCATACCAACCGATACACTCATATCCGGTGCTTTGGCTGTACCCCCGTCAAGTATCAGCAGTTTTGGGATGACGAATTTCAGGGCGGTATCCCCCGTACACGCGGCCCTGGCCATGCGAAACGCCAGTACTGTGCAGGAAACGCTGGTGCGTGAGCGGCAGATTCTACTGGCTGCCTGGTCCCGGCAACCCTCGGAAGCCGTGACGCAGGCTGCGGCTATACAGCGTGCGCGAGCGCAGTTGCCTTCACTGCTGCCGTCCCCCGTCGGGGACTTCCAAGGGTCGCCGGCGCCAGCCGAAGATCTGGCCGCATGGCATGCCTGGGACGCGGCCCACAAGCGTGCCTATCCGAATGGTCCCGACTACGCCCCGCCGGAATACATTGCCTACGCCAATGCCAAATATGAACCGGCCAGCAGCGCGCCCAACCGCTTTGAAATCCAGTATGCGTATGACCCTTCGAGTGGTGCGCTCACCACCGTGGAGGATGCCCAGACCGGCTTTGTGTACTGGCAGGCGGCGACCGGGGCAACCGCTCCAGTGGATGCATTCGGACATTTGCTGGCCTGGACCGATGGCAACAACGTGAGCACGGTGATGGGCTATGACCAGGCCACCGGTGCACCCGTCGGCATTAGCACCGGCATCGGCCAGTCGAGTGCGGTGCAAAGTCTTA
>JBAVYM010000018.1:0-37419 GCA_049698775.1 Gammaproteobacteria bacterium | reverse complement strand
CTGCAGAAATCTTAAACTTTGATGCAAACTTTTTGTTGAAACATTCATTTACTAGGAATATATACGCTGTACCATTGGCCTATAATTTTAAAGAATTTCTTAATGGCAAGCATAAAAGATTACGATATCTAAACTATCCATTGAATGAGTTAATAGGTTATTGGAAGCATAGGTGGCTAAAGAACAGGAAAATGAATGGAAAGGTCAAAGCCAACGTGTATGATTTTGGACCCGAAAATTTTAATATTATCTAGTTCTCGAAGAATGGATCAGGGCTGCTTTGACTCACGCCCCTTCGCCATCAGCGTCCAGTGCAGCTTGTCGGCTGAGTATTCCTGCCGATACTCGATGGTGTGCGGCGTCGTGAAGACGTTGGTCACACGGAAATAAACCGCCTTGCCCTTGTCGGTGAATTGCCAGGGAAAGGTCCAGACGTTGCCCTTGATAATGAGTTCGCCGCCGAGACCCGGCTCGCCGCCATTCGCGGGAATGGCATAGCTGTGGTAAATCCCGCTCTTGGCATCGTAGGTGAAAACAAGTAGTGCAGCCGATTTACCGTTGACGATTTGGCGGCAGGCATAGAAGTCGCCGCTGCGCCAGCAATCATTTTTGAGCGTCGTGGTTTCTTGGCCGGCCTTGCTATATGGCGTGCTGAAGTGCTCGGCTTCGGTTTTCCAGGTGCCGGCATAGGCTTCGATCTTGTCGAGTCCGGCGGGAGCAGGCGCGGCGCCGGCCAGCGGGGCGACAAGCGCAAGGGGAATCAGCGCAAACAACATGACTAGAACCCGTCTCAAAATCCCGTTCGCTCTGAGCGTAGCGCCGCAGGCGCGAAGTCGAAGAGCAGCAAATGTGCGAAAAATCGGTGTTTCGACTTCGCGGAGCTTTGCTCCGCTACGCTCAACACGAACGGATTTCAATTTTGAGATAGGTTCTATCTTGTTCATGAATTGCCCCCTGTGATGGTTGGGGCAGCGGAATCCGCCGGACCGCTGCCGCCGTCGGGCTTGTCGTCCGGTAGTGTGCCGAGGAATTCCTCCGCCAAGGCCCAATAGACCGGCTGGCGGCAGACAAGTTTCGAGGCGCCCAGCGCAATCAGCGCCGCGGCAAGGATCGGCAGAATCATGGCCTGGTCGTTGACCATTTCCATGACGATCACGGCGGCGGTCAGCGGCGTTTGCACCACGCCGGTGAAATAGCTCACCATGCCGAGCAGCACCACGGTGGCGACTGGCGCGAACGGCAGCAGCGGTGCCAGATCCCCGCCCAGGCCCGCGCCCGCAGCGAGTGCGGGCGAAAACAATCCGCCGGGAATGCCACTGTAATACGACACCAGATTTGCGGCGATCTTGTAGAACGGAAATCCGAAATCCATGGCGGCATCGCCGGCGAGCACGTGGCGCGCCTGGATATAGCCGGTGCCATAAGTGGCACTATGCGAAACCAAACCGATGACCGCGATCAGCAGGCCGCAGCCGAGCGCGATTGCGAGCCAGTATTTGCCGAACAGCGGCCGCAGCCGGCGCATGCCGCCGACCAGCAGGCGGCTGTACACGCCGCCGAGCAAGCCGCCGATCACGCCACACAGCGGCACCGCAATCCAGTCCTTTGCGTGCGCAAAGCTCGCGCTGGTGACGCCGAAATAGGTGTAGTTGCCGAGGATGCCGAGCGCCACCACGCCGGCGATGATGACCGCAAGCAGCAGCATGCCGGTGGCTTTCTCCTCGTAGAAGCGCGCCATTTCCTCAATGGCGAAGATGATGCCGGCGATGGGTGTGTTGAAGGCGGCGGCGATGCCGGCCGCGCCGCCCGCCATGATCAGTCCGTGGCGCAGGTAGTGCGGCGGAAAGCGCGTGAAGCGCCCCAGCGAATACATGACCGAAGCGCCGATATGCACTGTCGGGCCTTCGCGGCCGATGGACGCGCCGCCCATGAACCCCAGCAGCGTCAGGAAAATCTTGCCGAACGCGATGCGCAGCGACAGCACACTGCGGCGCATACGATCGTTGCGGCTGCGCAGCGCGGCAATCGCCTGCGGAATGCCGCTGCCCTGCGTGCCCGGGAAGACGTAGCGGGTGAGCGCGGCCACGATTACCAGTACCAGCGGCGAGAGCAGCAAAGTCCACCAGCGGGAATGGTCCATGATGTGCTGGTGCAGCGCCATCACCCAGTTGCTGGCGAGGGTAAAGCCCGCCGCCACGCCACCGACTACCAGTGCGCCAGACCAGAAGATCAGTCGGGTCTTCCAGTCGCGGACCGAGAGATAGCCCAGTAACCGGCGGGGCATACGTCTTCCTTATATATGGCGCCGCTATACTGCGCGCGAAGTCGTGATTTTACACGTTGCCAGACGCGCCCAGCCGCGACGCATTTACTTCGCGGCAAGCCGGCGAGTGGTCAATGCAAGATACATTCCAGCGTGATTGAGGGCGTCACTGAATGTTGCCCCCCACAAGGTGTCGTTATAGTGCCGACTCGAAATATGTCCGGTACCGAAACACTACCCGGCGCAGGGAATTTTCCGGTGGCCGGCTTGTCCATGTTCACACCTACCGCCAAGACGCGGCCCAATTCCCGAACAGAAGGAAAACCCGATGTCATCTCTGCTCTGCAAACGCTTAGTCACACTTGGCGTTCAGGCTGCCCTGGCTATGGCCTTGGTACCGGCGGCCCTGGCCGATACCAACGCCGGCACCACCGCCCAACTCGGTCAGATCCAGGTCACCGGCCAAAAGGCTCCCAAACCCGCGCCCACCTCGGTCAAGCCCGTCGGCCCCGTGCAGGTGATCACCCAGCAGCAAATCCAGGAAACCGGCCTCACCTCGGTCGCCGACATCCTTTCGCGACTGACTATTTTCGGCAACGGCACCAACACCACGGCCAACTTTGGCGCCAATGGCGAGAGCTGCATCAACCTGCGCAGTCTCGGCTGTAACCGCGTGCTGGTGCTGGTGAACGGCAAGCGCTGGCCCTCGCTGATCACCGGCGAGGTGGACATGAACACCATCCCGGTCGCCATTATTGACCACATCGAAATTCTCAAATCCGGCGCTTCGGCGGAGTACGGTTCGGGCGCCATGACGGGCGTGGTCAACATCGTGACCAAGGCTAATTTCAACGGCAACGAAGCCAGCGCCTATTTCGGGCAATATCAGGACGGCGGCGAACGTGACGGTAACACGTCCATGTATGAGTTCACGCATGGCACGACTACTGAAAAGAGCAGCTCGATATTCAATGCTTCGTTCACGGATCAGCAGCCGGTCACGAAAGGCGAACGCGCCATCACTGCGTTCCCCAATCCCGGTACGGGTGTCACGCGCGGCTCGGGTGTGCCCCTTCAGGGAATCTATAAGTTCTTCCCGCCGGCCGGATCCAGCCTGTACAACGATCCGGTAATGTGCCCTCCCAATGCGCAAGGAGTGCCATTTTGTGACCTCACCATTATTCCAGGCACACCCGGCACCTCGATATCGAATTACCGTCCCTTCAATGCGAGCACGGATACCTACAATTTTTCTACGGCCAATTATCTGCAGACGCCGCAAAAGCGTACTGGTCTCTACGATCAGGGGACCTACCAGTTCAACGACAATATCAGCGGTCACTACACAGCGCTTTACAACGACCGCCGCTCACAGCAGCAGGGCGGACCCGCCGAGGCCACTGTGGGGACGCAGGGAAATGTCCAGGACAATATTCCAGCGGACCAGCCTTACAACCCCTTCGGCTTCGCCCTGAATTCCACCGGCCCTAATGCCAATCTGGTGCTTCTCGGCAACCAACCGGTTGAAACCGGATTGCGTTATTGGAATGAGGATTCGCAGACCTTTTATCTGAACGCAGGTCTCGACGGTGACTTTAACCTCGACTCACATCCTTTCAGTTGGTCCGTGGACGGGATCGTCAACCGCAACACCATGAACACTACCGACGGACCCGAGATCAACCTGCAACGCTGGGCGCTGGCCTTGGGATCACCGTCCAATTGCGGTCCCGGCACGCCCAATCCGACCTGCGTGCCGCTGAACATGTTTGGCGGCCCGTCGTACAACGGCGGTGCTATCACGCCGGCCATGTGGAACTACGTGGGCTATACCGCCAATTCCTACATTCAGACAGACGAGAAGGATTGGTCGGCTCATATTTCCACGCCGCTGGTGCAACTGCCGGCCGGCCCCTTGCAGGGCACGCTGCGGTACGACTACCAGAACGACAGCGGCCAGTTCACGCCGGACGCGCTCGCGGCCATCGGCGACAGCACGCTCGGCACCAGTCCTGGCGCGAATTCCGGCCCGCCGATCAGCGGCGGCTATCACATGAACGCCGGCTCGCTGATCTTCAACGCGCCGATTCTTGCGAACGTGCCAGGTGCAAAGTTCCTGAACCTGGATGCTGCCACGCGTTACTCGAACTACAGCATCTTTGGCAGTAACCACAGCTCCTTGGTAGCTCTGCACTGGACCGTCAATGACCAGTTGGCCTTCCGCGCGAGCTGGTCGCAGGATTTTAATGCGCCGACCATCGAGGAGCTCTTCAGCGCGCAGGTGGCCGGAAGCACATCGGTGGTGGATCCCTGCAGTAACTACCAAGCGACTGGCGGGGCCGTAGCCGCAAATTGTGCCGCCGCAGGGGTACCAAGGAGCTACAGTCAGCTCAACATCCCGGTCAACACCACTTCGGGAGCCAATCCTAACCTGCAACCGGAAACCTCGACTTCCCGCACGGTTGGGGCTACTTGGCAAGTGTCACAAAGCGTGCCGCTCACGTTTAGTGCGGACTACTTCAAGATCGAGATTGATAACGCTATCGGCTCGATCACTCCGCAGAACATCCTGAGTGGCTGCTACGTGAGCGGCGCCAGCAACCTTTGCAGCCTGATCACCCGTAACGCCTCGGGCGCGATCATCAATCTCGATACCGGCAACGTGAACTCGGGAACACTATTGACGGAGGGCTTGGACTTCGGCACGAACTACGTCCTCACCACGCAGAGTGCAGGGACTTTCAACTTTGACTGGGAAACGACCTGGGTGAAACTCTATAATACGGTCACGCCAAACTTTTCCAATCCGTCGCAGCCGATCATCCAACAGCTCATCAACCAGCAGTTAAAAGGGCCGGCGTACCCCCGCTTCAAGTCCTTCCTGACGGCGAACTGGAGCTACGGCGGTTGGCAGTTGCAATGGCAGTTGCAGTACATCGGCAATCTGATCGAAGCCTGTTCGGATAGCTTCAATGGCACGCCCTTGAGCTTTACCAATCTGGGATTGTGCAGCTACCCCAACTACCAGAACAATGCATTGTCCACCAACAAGATCGGTGCGGCCACGTTCAACAATTTTCAGGCGTCGTACCACTTGGATAGCACCGGGACGAAGCTGACATTTGGCATCAACAACGTGTTCAACAAGGAGCCGCCCATTTCGCATATTTCCAGCGGCTACAACACGACGCTGTATCCGATACCAGGGCGTTTCCCGTACATCAGCATCTCGCAAACGTTCTGAGCGTCTGCTAACCTGCGCGCGCCGGGCAATCCCCGGCGCGCATTCCGGGAGAAAAATCATGAGGAAGATCCTGTACGCCGCCGTCTGCACCGCCCTCCTGCTCGCGGCTTCCGGCAACACTTGGGCGACGCCCGCGGGTGACCAGTCCGGTCCCGTCCAAGGGTCTAGCACAAAGGGGTTTAGCGACGTTATCCAGCCAGGTAATCAGCCCTCCCACTACAACACGGACCGCGTAGTGTGCGTTTCCAAGCAGATCAACGAGTTCATCTACGAAATTGGCGCGGAAAAACACCTGGTGGCGCACGACCTCACCTCGGTGTACCCGTCGCAGATCAGGAAGCTGCCTTCGGTCGGCTACCACCGCGCCTTGAGTGCCGAGGGCATCATCTCGATGCAACCGACCACATTTCTGACCGACGGCAACATGGGACCACATGCGGTGCTGGGCCAGTTAGAGGAAGTGGGTATCCCCATCAAGGTCATCAGCCCTGGCAAAACCATGGCCGACGCCCAGCAACTGATGCTCGAAGTGGGCGTATTTTTTAACCGCGAAAAACAGGCTGAAGCGGTGGTCGCCCAGTGGAATTCGAACATGGCCAAGGTCATGGCGGTATCCAAACTCTGGGCCAACCAGCCCAAGCCGCGGGTGGTGATGATTCATTTCGGGCAGATTATCAACAATTATCTTGCGGTGACGGGCGGCCCCTCGAACCAGCTCATCGAATGGGCCGGCGGCAACAACGTGCTGGCCAACAATCACGGCATGGAGCGCCTGACGCCCGAGCTGATTGCTGATGCCCAGCCGGACGTTATCATTGCGAACGAGATCGCGTTTGGCCGGTTCGGCAGCGCCAAGGCATTCACCCAGCTTCCTGGCGTTAGCCTGACCCCGGCCGGCAAGAATGGCCGCATCTACAAGATCACGGAACAACAGAGCATCTACTTCGGGCCGCGTACTCCCAAGGCGATCCTGCAACTCGCCAAGGATTTCCATCCGGATGTATTCAAGGCTCATCCGGAGTTGGTCAAGCTCCTCGATAGCCTGCCCTGAGCAATGCTGAAACGCCTGTCATTCGGGCAGATTTATATACTGCTCGGCATACTGCTGGTCATTTCACTGATTGCCTCGGCCGGGATAGGCGCCAACAACTTTACGCCGGAGCAGATGTTCCGGTACATCGCGCAGACCTTCGGCTGGATTCCAAAGACTCAGGCTGACGCGCTGCCGCGCAATGTATTCCTGCTGTTGCGTCTGCCGCGGGTGCTGTTGGCGGGCCTGACCGGCGCAGTGCTCGGGGTGTCGGGCGCCCTTATGCAGGGTCTGTTTCGCAACCCGATCGTCGAGCCGGGGCTCACGGGCACGTCCGCCGGTGCGGCCCTGGGCGCGTCGTTGTTCCTGGTTTTCGGCGGCCACAGCGCGCTCAATCTCATCTCCCATCTTGGTTCAATCGGTGTTCCGGTCCTGGCCTTCATCGGTTCATTCGTTGCAACCATGATCGTTTATCGCCTGTCCACCAGTTTTGGCAAGGTGAACGTCTTCACGCTGCTGCTTGCGGGCATTGCCATCAACGCGGTTTGCAGCGCCGGTACCGGATTCCTTTCCTATATCGCCAGCGATCCTGAGGCCCGCGACATCACTTTCTGGAATCTGGGTACCTTCACCACGGCCGAGTGGCACGGGACCGATCTCGTAGGGATATTTTTCGCAATCTGTTTCCTGTGGACGCTCAGATACGGCAAAGCGTTGAACGCACTGATGCTCGGCGAAGACGAAGCGGCTTACCTTGGCATTGATCCGGCGCGACTTATTCTGATGCTCATAATGGTGAATACGATTATGGTGGCCGTCACCACCGCGATGGTGGGTGTCATTGCATTCATCGGTTTGGTCATCCCGCACATGTTGCGCATGCTGAAGTCGGCGGATTACACGTTTCTGCTGCCCGGCTCGGCGCTGCTGGGTGCCGTCATGATGGAGGTTATTGACATTGTTGCGCGTGTGATCATCCGGCCGGCCGAACTGCCAATCGGAATCATCACCGCGGTCATCGGTGCGCCGGTGTTTCTGTGGATATTGCTGCGACAACAAAAGCGTGGGCGTGCCGGTTTTTATGGCTGAGATGCGGGCGGTCCAATATCGGGTTGGTGAAACGTTGATCCTGGACAACGTCAGCACCTGTTTCCGGCCGCATCGCTTCAATGTGATTCTCGGGCCAAACGGTGCGGGCAAATCCACCCTGCTCAAGATTGCCACGGGACTTTTGCAACCCTCGGCGGGTGAAGTCTTGTACGAGGATCGTGCTATCAGTGCGTTCACCACTGCCGCCCTCGCGCGCAAGCGGGCGGTACTGTCCCAGCATATTGAACTCGTCTTCCCGATGCCCGTGGAAGAGGTGGTCATGATGGGGCGTTACCCACACTACGGCCGCGCACCCTCGGCCAGGGACCGGGTTATTGTCGAGCGGGCGCTAGAATTGGTGGACATGACGGCCAAGCGCGAACAGCATTATTCCACACTCTCGGGCGGCGAACAGCAGAAGGTCCAGCTTGCACGGGTGCTGACGCAGATATGGAATTACGACGAACCACGCGAGCACAAATTCCTGTTTCTGGACGAACCCATCGCCGGCCTCGATGTGCATTACCAGATTCACATGCTCGACATCGCACGCGACCTGCTGAATTACGATTGCACGATCGTGGCCATCCTGCATGACCTCAATACCGCCTTCCAATATGGGGACAGTTTCTTTGTGCTGGAAGGCGGGCGGCTGGTCCAAGAGGCGGACAAGCCGGAGGATATCGGTCAGGAACTCATCGAATGCGTCTTCGGTGTGCGGGCGCACCGGGTGACGGATCCAGTGACCAACCAGTCATTCTGGCGGTTCAGCTTGTGAGCGGCGCGGCAGTCCATACACAGAAAACCAGCTTGGCAAGCCCATTGAATTAGCATGCCGCATATTTCCGTCTTGCACGCGGTGCTCGCCGGCGCGCTGCTGTCCATCAGTATCGCCGCACCGCCGGGGCCGGTGATGACCATCATGGCGAACGCCTCCATGCGCGGGCGCGTGAAAGAGTCGCTCATGACCGCCTGCGGCGGCATCAGCGGCGACGTGCTGTGGCTCGCGCTCGCCATTCTTGGCGCAGTAACGTTTCTCAACAAACGTCCGCATGTGGTTGGCATGCTGGGCCTCGCCGGCATGCTATTGCTGTTGTGGATGGCTTGGAGCACCTGGCGCACGGCGCGCGCCGGCCTGCACGCTGGCACCATCCCCGGTTCCTGGAAGATCGGATTTTTCACCGTGCTCACCAGTCCTTTCTCGCTCGCCTGGTGGCTCGCCAACGGTACGCTGCTCTATACCGTGTGGGGCTGGCCTGGAATCGCGGCGTTCTTCATCACGGGCAGCCTGTATGCCGTGGCCTTCACCTATGTGTTCCGTTGGGTGGGAAAGAAAGCAGTCTCGGCCATCGTATGGGTGGCCTATGCGAGCATGGCGGTGCTGGCCGGATTTGGTCTGTACGTCGGCTGGACCAGTCTGCGGTTGCTCGGCATCTGATGCGGGTGCGGAACATGCGGTTTGTATTTGAGAACTGTTCAGCGCTAGGCTGCCGGTCATGGCCGCTACCCCCGTTATTCTCATTTCCATTCTGACCTGTCCGCAGTGCGGCCAGCGAAGCGAGGAGTCCATGCCTGTGGATGCCTGCCAGTTTTTCCATGAATGCCCGCACTGTCATGCGCTGCTGAAACCCAAGCCCGGGGACTGCTGCGTATTCTGCTCCTACGGCTCGGTGCCGTGTCCGCCAAAACAGCAAGCGCGCGCCGATGATTGTTGCTGAAGAATGATTTTAAGGATGTAGGTTGGGCTGAGTGAAACGAAGCCCAACAAGAGATGTTGGGGTTCGAAGACTTATCCCAACCTACAGCATCAAAAGTGGAACACCAGGAAATACATCAGTAGCGTGTTTACCGCTAGCAGAATCAGGCCGGTGGGAATCTGTACTTTGACCACGCCATTCTTGTCCGGCAGTTCCAAAAGCGCCGCCGGCACGATGTTGAAATTGGCGGCCATGGGTGTCATGAGCGTGCCGCAATAGCCCGAGAGCATGCCGACCGCCGCCATGATCGCGGGGTCACCGCCGAGCTTGTGGACAATCAGCGGCAGACCGATGCCCGCGACCATCACCGGAAACGCGGCGAAGGCGTTGCCCATGATTATGGTGAACAGCGCCATGCCCACGGTGAACGCGACCACCACCAGGAAAGTGGCATCCGCAGGAATGAAGCGCGTCACACCTGCCGAGACCACCTGGCCGACGCCGGCGGCGGCGAACAGCGCGCCCAGGGCCGCCAGCAATTGCGGCAGCACCGCCACAGTGCCGACCGCCGTCAGCAAGCGTCGGCCCTCATGTAAAGATGTGACGAAGCGCTGGCGGAACAGAATGAGCGCGACCACCAGCGCCACGATTACCGACAGACCCAGCGATACCAGTGTCGCGTCTTTCGCCGCCGCCAACGGCCGGCCGTCAACGACAATTTTCGGCAACACCAGCGTGCCGAGAAAGGTCACGAACGGGATGCACAGTGCCGGAATGAAGAGTTTGTTGCCCAGGCGTTGGACGCTAGCGCGCCGCTCCGGTTCGGCGGCGGTTGCCACCTTGCTTGCACCCAAATCCTTCCAGCCGGTGACCAGCACCATCAGGATCACCAGACAACCGGTGAGGAACGGCGGCAGCAGCGAACCGAACAGAAAAGTGACCCCGTAGATTCCCCAGAACACGGTTTTGCGGAAGCGCTTGGGATTATTCCGGTCGCGCAGTTCCAGCACGGCCACTACGCAGAACAGCAGACCAGCCAGGATATAAATGTATTCGAGCTGAATCATTGCTTCATCTGCCGGAATCGTTTATTGAGTTTGCGATCTAGCAGCAGCAGGCGCACGCTGTGGATGATGAATACCGAAATGGCAGTAGGGATGGCCCACAGCGCGATGTGCAACGGGGTCAGGTGAATGCCGTTTTCATCCAGTACGCCTTTGATGAGCAGCACCGAACCCATGGCAAGGAAAATGTCCTCGCCGAAGAACACGCCCACGTTGTCCACCGCTGCCGCGTGCGCGCGGATCAGAAAACGGGTTTTGTCCGGCAGCTCGCCGTAACGCGCTTCCGCCGCGGCTTCCGCCATGGGCGCGATCAGCGGCCGCACCATCTGCGCCTGACCGCCGAGTGAAGTCAGGCCGATAGTAGCCGTGAGCTGGCGAATGGCGAGATACAAAAGCAGTACGCGCCCGGTGGTGGCGGATTTGACGCGCGCGATCAATTCCTGGGCGCGTTCCTTGAGGCCGCCGCGCTCCAGCAGGCCGATCACCGGCAGCGTCAGCCACACCAGCCCCACGTAGCGGTTCTCGGTGAAGGCGCGGCCAAAATCGCTGATGATAGCGACAAGGTTCAGTCCACCGGCGAAACCCGTGGCGATGCCCGCGACCGTCACTACCAACAGCGCGTTCACCCGCAGCGCGAAACCGACGATGACAATGAGCACGCCGATCAGGGTCAGCAGGTGCATGCCTTTTCTCCAGATTGCCTCACGGGTAGCGGATAATTCTAACTGTTCGACGGCACACAATACCTCAACTTGGGCCGGCTCTTGATGACGTCCAGGCGCATCTCTGCCGGGTAATTGCCTGCCCTTGCCATGTTCAGGCAGTGCGTGAGAATATCGAGCGTTCAATAAAGGCGGAGCTTATCCGCGCTCGCTTTTGGGGTATCAAAATGGATGAAGACGACATACAGGTACTGCGCTTCTTTTCTCTAGGGGGCCGTATCGGGCGGCTGCGCTATCTGGCGTATGGAGTCGGCGTCGTATTGTTGACCGTCGTCCCAGTCATCGTCGGTTATGTCCTGGTGCTGCACGGTTTCCATGCTCTCGGCGTAGCACTGCTCTTTATTTGTTATGCGTTTGCATTCGTGATGGACGTCATCATTCCGATTCGGCGTTTGCATGACGCGGATCTCAGTGGCTGGTGGTATCTGCTTATGTTTGTTCCCCTCGTCAATCTTGGCTTGATCCTATACCTGATTTTCAAACCCGGGACAGATTCCGATAACCGGTTTGGCGCACCGCCACCGCCTAATTCCAGCTGGGTGATTGCCGGTGTATGGACCTATCCGGCATTATTTATCCTGGGCATCACCGCCAGCAGCTACCTTCCATCGTTCGGTGCCCACCTGATAACAAATAGAGTGACCCAAGGCATGCAGATCCTGCCCGGCGTCGAGAGCCAGATGCTTGCATATCACAAGGCTAACGGGAACTGGCCGAACAGCAGCAATGAGATTGCATTGCCCGCGCTGCCGGCTAACAGTGAAGTGAAGTCCATAGACATAGCGAGCGATAGCAGCATACATCTCGTCTATGATCGGCCGCCGCAGTTGAGCGGACGCTCTCTTTATATGACTCCAAACATTGGTTCTGACGGCACTGTCAATTGGGTGTGCACCACCAACATCCCGCAACAATACCTGACCAAGCAGATGGCCGCTCAATGCTGGCCGATGGCTGAGTAATTTTTTTCCGGCAACCCCGAGTGCCCTGGAACACAGTTCTTGCGCCGAGTGGCAGAGCCTTCACGGTCAATGCCGGTGAAACTGTCCTCAAAGCCGCTCGTCGTCAGGGCTTGCATCTGTCCCACGATTGCGGCAGCGGCAGTTGTGGTGCCTGTCGCGCCAGACTGATCTCCGGTCATGTGCATTATCCAGATGGCTCGCCGCTGGCGCTCACGGCGCTCGAAGTACAGCGGGGCGAGGTATTATTGTGCCGCGCCGTACCGCTCGACGAGCTTGCACTGGATGCGCAGGAAATTACCGCCAGCGCCGATCTCACGATTAAGACCCTGCCTTGCCGTGTCATGCGCATGCAGCGGCTCAATCATGACGTGGAAGCGCTGTATCTGAAACTGCCGGCGGTGGAGCGGCTGGCGTTCCTGCCCGGAAACTATATAGACGTGCTGTTGCCGGACGGCCACCGACGTAGTTTCTCGCTCGCCAATCCGCCGCATGACGACGGACTTCTGGAATTGCATGTGCGTCAGGTGCCCGGCGGCCGATTTACTACCGAAGTGTTCCAGAAACTGAGCAAAGGTGCATTGCTACAGATTCAGGGGCCTCTGGGTACGTTTTTCCTGCGCGAAGATGAAATAGCACGCCCGATCCTGATGGTAGCAGGCGGCGCCGGCTTCGCACCGTTCAAGGCCATATTGCGTCATATATTCGAGTGCGGGCCGTCGCGCCGCATCGAGCTTTACTGGGGTGCGTGTGCGCAGCGCGATTTGTACGCGGACGCACTGGTGACCGGATGGCGGCAATCGCAACCACAGTTCAAATATGTCCCGGTACTTTCGGAATCCTTGTCATCCGATCATTGGCGAGGCCGCACCGGTTTCGTGCATGCAGCCATACTCGCGGAGCACGCGGATCTGAGCGGCTATGACATCTATATCAGCGGCCCGCCGTCGATGATCGAAGCCGCCCGGCAGACATTTCCCATGCAGGGCGCCGACCCGCGGCGGATGTTTTCGGATCCCTTCGATTACGCTCCCGAGGTTCGGGCCGCGTTTGAAAAGCGCGACGTGACTGCCTGAATCCCATCAGCCCTTCGGGTATCATAAGCGCCCGTTTTTGCCGTCCGTGTAACAAAACCCCGTTCCCGATACTGGCTTGGCCACGCCGGAGATCTCTGTGGAATCCCTCAATCCCCTGGATTTTTATAACACCCGCGACCTGTTGAGCGAAGAAGAACGTTTGGTGCAGGACAGCGTGGCGCGCTTTGTGGACGAGAAGGTGCTGCCCATCATCGGCAAAGCCTTCGAAGACGCGCGCTTTCCGAACGAGCTGATTCCCGAGATCGCCTCGCTGGGGCTGTTGGGCAGTTCCATCCATGGCTACGACTGCGCTGGACTGAACAGCGTCGCTTACGGGCTCATCTGCCAGGAACTGGAGCGCGGCGATTCCGGCCTGCGCAGCTTCGTCTCAGTGCAATCGTCGTTGGTGATGTACCCGATTCTTACCTATGGTTCCGAGGAGCAGAAACGCCGCTGGCTGCCGGCCATGGCGAAAGGCACGGCCATTGGCTGTTTCGGTTTGACCGAGCCGCACGGCGGCTCCGACCCCTCGAACATGAAGACAGTTGCTAAAAAGAAAGGTGGCGACTGGGTGCTGAACGGCGCCAAGATGTGGATTACCAATGGCAGCATCGCGGACGTGGTAGTGGCCTGGGCCAACACCGACGACGGCATCCGCGGTTTTCTGGTCGAGAAGGGCATGCAGGGTTTCGACGCGCCGGAAGTACACCACAAGATGTCACTGCGCGCGTCCGTCACTTCGGCGCTGTATTTCGACAACGTGCACGTGCCGGAGGCCAACGTGCTGCCGAAGGTGAAGGGGCTGAAAGGCCCGCTATCCTGTCTGACGCAGGCGCGCTATGGCATCGCCTGGGGCGCCATCGGCGCGGCGCAAGCGTGCCTCAAGGAGGTACTGGAGTACACCAAAACGCGCGAACTTTTTAACCGCCCGCTGAACCACAACCAGTTGATACAGCTGCGCATGGCGGAGATGGCACGCAAGATCACCGGCGCACAATTGCTGGCGCTGCAACTCGGGCGGCTCAAGGACAAGGGCGAGATGCAGCCGGCGCAGGTATCGCTCGCCAAGTGGAACAACGTGCGCATGGCACTCGACATTGCCCGCGATGCCCGCGATCTTCTGGGCGGCGCCGGCATCACCACCGAATTCTGTCCCATCCGCCATGCACTCAATCTGGAATCCGTCATCACCTACGAAGGCACCGAGAGCGTGCATCAGTTGGTGATCGGGAAAGAACTGACGGGCGTGAATGCCTTTTAGTATGGCGGGGCAGGCAGCCGAGTATTGAAATGAACGTTCCTGCTTACACCGTTTACGGCATGCGTTCCTCAGGCAACTGTTACAAGGTTCGCCTGACCCTAGAACAGTTGGGTCTTCCCTACCGGTGGGTCGAGATCAACAGTGCCAGCGGTGAAACTCGCACGCCTGAATTCCTGGCGAAGAACGCCAACGGCAAGGTCCCGCTGTTGGAAACCGCATCCGGGAAATTTCTAGCGGAGTCAAATGCAATCCTTGTTTATCTGGCGGAAGGAGGCCGGCTCTGGCCCGGTGACCGCTGGCAACGTGCGCAGGCGTTACAGTGGATGTTCTTTGAGCAATACAGCCACGAGCCATATGTGGCAGTAGCGCGCTTCATCTTGAAGTATCTGCCCGCCGGCAACCCCCGAGAGTCCGAATTGCCGCGTCTCAGGGAACGGGGTTATCAGGCGCTGGGCGTCATGGAAGGTCATCTGCAGCAACAGCCGTTTTTTGCGGGAATAAACTACAGCGTTGCGGATATTGCATTGTTCGCCTATACGCATTGCGCCGCGGATGGCGGTTTCGATCTGTCCCCTTATCCGGAGCTTCGCAATTGGCTGGACAGGGTGCGGAGCCAGCCGCACTTTGTCGCGATATAGTATTTATATAGAGCCTCGACAGCGTCACATGAGTACACCAGCCAACTCCGCAGGCTTTGCCCGCGCCGCTACACGCAGCATCAACCGCGCGGAAATCGTTGACAATAATTTCATTCATTTTGCAAAAAACTGGAGCGCAACCACGACAAACAAACCTGCCGATGGTGAATCGGTCCGTGCTGGTGTCGCGCTCACAATTAGAGATTTCAGAGAACTGTTCGAGTCGCAGATGCTGTCGCGGCATCTGGACCTGGAGGCACGCGCCATGCGCGCGCGCAACGAGGGCTTCTATACCATCGGCAGTTCCGGCCACGAGGGCAATGCTGCGGTCGGCCGCGTCACGCGCTACACCGACATCGCCTTCCTGCACTACCGCAGCGGCGCATTCATGCAGGAGCGCGCGCGCAAGCTCGGCATTGACATGGTGTACGACACGGCGCTCTCGCTTGCCGCCTCCAGCGAAGACCCGATCTCAGGCGGCCGCCACAAGGTCTGGGGCAGCGCACCGCTGTGGGTGCCGCCGCAGACATCCACGATCGCCAGCCATTTGCCGAAAGCCGTGGGCACGGCTGTCGCCATCGGCCAGGCCAAACGCATCGGCGCGAAGCTGCCAATTCCGGAAGACAGCATCGTGGTGTGCAGTTTCGGCGATGCCAGCGCGAACCATTCGACGGCGCTCGGCGCCATCAACGCGGCGCAGTGGACCGCGTTCCAGAAACTGCCCTGTCCGATCCTGTTCGTGTGCGAGGACAACGCTATCGGTATTTCCGTGAAGACGCCGTCAGGCTGGATCGCTGCGAATTACAGTGACCGCGTGGGGCTGGAATATATTGCCGCTAACGGCACCGATGTGGTGGATACCTGGACGAAAGCGCAGCAAGCGGTCGAGTTTTGCCGCAAGGCACACCATCCGGTGTTTCTGCATCTCAAGATGGTACGCCTCTTGGGCCATGCGGGCACGGACGCGGAATCCGAATACAAAACCGTCGGGGAACTGGAGGCCACTGAAGCCGGCGATCCGCTGCTGGTGTCGGCACGCATCGCTCTGGAAAATGGAATCTGCACACCGACCGAATTGCTCAATGTTTATGAAAGTGCACGCGCGCGCGTGCACGCGACGGCCGAGAAAGCGGCGAAACGACCCAAGCTGACCACGGCAGAACAGGTGATGGCGCCGCTCGCGCCGTATCATCCCGACCAAGTGAATAAGGAAGCGATGCGCACACCATCAAAGGAGGTACGTATCGCCGCGTTTGGCAGCGAGGATGCGCTGCCGGAAAAACAGCCGCCGCGGCATCTGTCCATCCAGATCAACCGCGCGTTGTTCGATCTGATGGCCAAGTATCCGGAGATGACGATATTTGGCGAGGACGTGGCGCAGAAAGGTGGCGTCTATACCGTCACCTCCGGTTTGTACAAGACCTTCAAAGGCCAGCGTGTGTTCAATACCTTGTTGGACGAGCAGACCATCCTCGGCATGGCCCAGGGAGCGGCCTGCATGGGCCTGCTGCCGTTCCCGGAAATCCAGTACCTCGCGTATTTCCACAATGCCTGCGACCAGATCCGCGGCGAGGCCGCGTCGTTGCAATTCTTTTCCAACGCGCAGTATGAGAACGGCATGGTGGTGCGCATTGCAGCGCTCGGTTACCAGAAGGGTTTTGGCGGTCATTTCCACAACGACAACAGCTTCACCGCGCTGCGCGACATTCCCGGCATCGTGGTGGCCTGTCCATCGCGCGGCGATGATGCCGCCATGATGCTGCGCAGTTGCGCAGCACTTGCGAAAATAGACGGGCGTGTAGTGGTATTTCTGGAACCCATCGCGCTCTACATGGCCAAGGATTTGTACGAGCCCAAGGACAACCAGTGGCTGTTCGAGTATCCGGCGCCGGACCGCGCCGTGCCGCTCGGCGAAGCGCGCGTCTATAACCCGAACGCGAAGGACTTGCTGATTGTGACCTTCGGCAACGGCGTGCCCATGTCACTGCGCGCGGCACGGAAACTCGAGCAGCAAACCGGCAAGAAAGCGCGTGTGCTGGACTTGCGCTGGCTCAAGCCGCTCAACGGCGAACTGATCGCCAAGCATGCCAAGGAAATTGGCAAAGTGCTGGTGGCGGACGAAGGCCGCCAGACCGGCGGCATCTCGGAGGAAATTTTCACCGCCATCGAGGAACACGCGGATCGCGGCATCCTCAAGAAGCGTGTGACCGGCAAGGATTCCTTTATACCCCTCGCAGCGGCGGCGAATCTGGTATTGGTGAGCGAGGAAGAAATTCTGGAGGCCGCAAAAACAATGGTTCCGGGTTGATGACCGAGGCGGGGCTTGAGCCGCCATCCGAATCTTGTAATCTATAGAGCACCGGGGTTGGCTGAATTCCAATAAAGATTTTTCGAAGATGGGTACTCAGAGGGTGACACCGACAGCGGAACAGCAGGGGATTCCGGGGTCTTCGGCGTTCCTGGAATTCAACCGGCTGCTGAAACCGGGCGGACGCTTGGCCATCCTCGAACCCGCGACAGAGCAGTATCACGGAAGTTCCTGGACCATGTTGCGCAAGTACGGTTGGCGCGGATTGTATTTCCGTACCCTGGCGCGCTTTGTATTCGAGCCTTATGTGCGAGCCTGGCACCAGCGTGACATTGCGGCGTCACTCGGCCAAGCCGGCTTTGAACTCGTCGCGGATCGCCTGATTTTCCCGTCACGTCTGATCACAGCGCGCAAAAAATAATCACGCCGGACCCCGTTCCAGCAGGTAATAGGCCACTTCCATATCCGGGTGACGTTCGGCCAGGTCGTGGGCGTTGCGGATGCCGCAGTATTGCATGCCGAGTTTTTCGGCCACGCGGATCGAGGCGAGGTTGGGCGGGTCCACGATGGCGACGACCTGTGGCAGTTTCATGACACCAAAAGCGTGTCCGACAAATCCCCATGCCATTTCCGTGGCAAGTCCGCGGTTCCAGTAATCCTTCCATATCCACCAGCCGATTTCGAAGACACCGGTTTTTTCCAGCGGCTGGATGCCGCCCACGCCGGCGACTGCGCTGGTTTCCTTGAGCACTACCGCGCCCATGCAACAGCCGTGCCTGGCCAGATTGTGCGTTTGGCGCGCGAGCCAGGCGTCAATGCGGCCTGTATCCCAGCCGCGGCCGCCGTTGATGTAACGCATCATTTCGGCGTCCGCCACGAAACGCTCGAACACCGGCCGGTCGTTGGCTCGCCAGGGCCGCACACGCAGGCGCGGGGTTTCAATTTGAAATGACATTCAAATCCAGCGCCGCACGCGGCTGGTATATTGCCGGTACGTGTCGCCGAATTTTGTTTCCAGATAGCGTTCTTCCTTCGTGATTACCAGCCGGTCTATGAGCACCAGCGTCACCGGTACCGATAACAGCGGCCAGAGCATATTCACCGCCAGGCCGATGCCGACGCTGATCAGTGCCATGGCCAGATACATGGGATTGCGCGTCATACGGTAGGGTCCGTCGGGAGTCAGGACGGCAGTCGGTACATGTGGAATCGGACTAGTGCCGACGCGGCGAAACGTGAGCAGCGCCCAGATGAACAGCAGCAAACCGAGCAGAATCCAGATTGCGCCGAGCACATGCACAATCAGGCCATGCGAAGGCTTTGCAAGTTTCACCGGGAACAGCAGGTAAATGCCGAAACCCACGAGCAGGCCGATGAGGTAATAAAGCGGTGGTGGAAAACGGACACCGGACACGTCGTGTTGGATGACATTTTCAGACATGAAAATTCTCCTTGTGAATCTGGTGCCACGCCGGTTTTCCGCCGGCTTGAATCCCCGTGGCCGTCCAATTTACACAAAATCGCGCTGCGCGGCATCCGTACCGGCAGCATTCCTTGTGAACCGCCCGGTACCCAAGCCTGGTTCACCGCCTTATCCAGTGACTCCACTGGCAGGAAATACCTGCCTGATAGCGGTCTGAAAACCTCTGTGTTTATGGGAGCAGGCAATCAGGTCCGAGCAAAGAATCCAGGTCCCATATCTTCATAATAGGTGACAACCGAGGCCGCGCATGTGTTTTATGGGCATCCGCACACACGTGATACACTGGCTGCGCACCGGGACACCGCTCAAACAGCATCTATCCTTGGCAATCACTACCAGCCAGAAGCAGCAGTTTTTATTATTCATTTATAAATTATTGCTGATACTCCGCAGAAATCAGGCGCTTGCGGCTATAAATAGTGCGGGGGTATTTCGCCCTTGCTTGTGGACCAATGGGTAGGATACTGGCATAGAAGTCATGGATATCGCCCCGGACATTTCCCACGCCAAATTCGTGTTTGGCGAGTTTGTGTTTGACCCACGCAGCGGTGAACTGCGCGACGGTCAGAAAATCACCTTGCTGCGCCCACAAGTGGCCAAGCTGTTGGCGTTGCTGTTGGGCCAGGCTGGCAACATCGTTTCGAGGGAAGAGATACGGAATTGCCTGTGGGGCAGCAAGACGGTGGTGGAGTTCGAGGAGGGCATTAGCGCCTGCATGCGGCAATTGCGGATCACGCTCAATGACGGCACCACCGGCACGCGTTATATCCAGACCATTTCCCGGCGCGGCTACAAGTTTGTTTTCCCGGTGACGGTAACGGACGGGGATGGCAAGTTCACCCGGATTGCTCACGCCGATCTATCGCCCGCGCCAGTGCAACCGATTGCAGCCACTGAAAAGCGCAAGAAACACTGGCTGGTACTGCCCATTGTGATCGTCCTGCTGCTGATTGCGGCCGGAATTCTGGCCGTCGCCCATTTCAAATACCGGGTGCAGTTTTTCACACAGGTCAGCCCGGCACCGCAACATCCGGTGATTGCGGTGCTGCCGTTCACGAATATTTCCGCGAATGCCTCGAACACGATCTTGGGAGCGTCCATTGCCAGTGAGTTGATTGATTTGCTGGGGCCGATCGCGCCCAACCGGCTGGGAGTCATCGCCGATACGTCCACCATGCACTATGCCGGCGGCGCCAAGACCATAAAGGCCATCGGCCAGGAACTGGGCGCGAGTTACGTGCTGGAAGGCGCCATCAGCCAGAATCCGCAATTCATCCACGTATCCGCGCGGCTGATCCGAACCGCGGATCAGCGCTATGTCTGGGGCAACGAATACGATCTCGGCATCAAGTACCAGAACAGCGCGTTTCAACAGACCGTCACGCAGATCGCGACCCGCGTGGCGTCACTGCTCGCGCCGGATGCCAGCATCCAGCCGCTGGAATTTACCGGCAACCGGGATGCGGCCCTGGCTTATCAATTGGGAAGATATCTGCTGGTGCAGGGGGATGCCGCCAAGGCTGGGGATTATTGCCGTCAGGCGATGACACTGGATCCGACATTCGCAGCCGCATATGCATGTACCGCGCAGGCGCTGATGGCTCTGACCAACATGACCAGTCAGCAAGTCGAGTTCGCCAAGGGCT
The DNA here is from genome assembly GCA_049698775.1 of Gammaproteobacteria bacterium. GTDB lineage: Bacteria > Pseudomonadota > Gammaproteobacteria > Natronospirales > REEB76 > REEB76. The sequence continues at coordinate 16,939 of JBAVYM010000018.1, read as the reverse complement.
TGGTCGGGAAAGCGTTGCAATTGAACGACAACTCCTCCGAGGCGCATCTTTTACAAGGTTCGCTGAGTTTGTTTTATGATTGGAACCCGGCGGCCGCCGAGCCGGAAATACAAGCTGCCTTGCGCCACAATCCGGGCAATGCCTGGGCCTGGCAGGCCCAGGCCGCGTACTTTTCAGTCATGGGGCAAAACCAGGACATGCAGCAAGCCATGGGCATGGCGCAGAGTCTGGATCCGGTGTCCACCAGAATTTCCGCCAATTCCGCGGTGCTTTTTTATATTGACCGTCAGTACGACAAGGCCGAGCAATATTCCCAGACCGGCATAAACCTGATGCCGGATAACACCCTGTTGCGTCACGTGCTGCTCCTGACCTTGCTTGGCGAGGGCCGCTACACACAAGCGGCTCAACAGGCCGTCCTGGAAATGCAGTACGCGCACGCGGTGCCCGCCGATATTGCACGGGTACGCACGGGCAGCCAGAAAGCGCTGGTGGATTATTTCAACTGGTACGTGAAAACGCCGGCTCTACAACCGCCCGACAAGTTCGCCGTGGTGTTTCTCGCCGATGCCTACATGCACCTGGGGCAGCCGCAACAAGCACTCAAGGTACTCGACGACGCAGTGCAAAAACATGCCGTGAGCACCCTGATTCCGTTCATGAGCGTGTGGCCGGGATTGCATCCGCTGTGTGGCGAGGAACAATTCAAGAGCTTGACCCAGAAACTCGGCCAGCCGGGCTGTACGCTGAACCGCTGATCAGCCCGGCTGGAATATGGCTTACTGCTGGCTGTCCGTTTGCGGATCAGCCGCCAGTGAATGGCTCAATTTCTCCGCAGCCTGGATTTGCGCGGGCGAGAGATTGGCGGCGATGGCGGACAGCGCATCGGTGGCATCCAGGCCGCCTTTCTGCGCCAGCAGCATCCAGGCGTAGGCGCGCACATAATCCTGCGGGGCTTCATCGCCGTTGTTGTAGATCACCGCCAGGTTGTATTGTGCCGCAGGCACACCCTGACGCGCGGATTTCTCATACCAGTACATTTCCTGCGCCGGATCCTTTTGCACGCCCTGACCGGTGAAATAGGTCATGCCCAGTTGGAATTCCGCATATTTGTTGCCGCGTTTGGCGGCGCGCGCGAACCACTGGTGTGCCGCGGCGTAGTCCTGTGGTACGCCCTGACCGTTAAAATACAACGTACCCATGTTGTACATGGCGGTCCCGATGCCCGCGTCCGATGCCTGTTTGTACCAGTACGCAGCCTGCTGATATTCGCCGCGGCTCGCGAGCATGATGCCGAGATTGGCCTGGGCTTCCGCGTCACCAAGCTTGGCCAATTCTGTGGCGTCCTGAATATCGGCGTTGCTATACGGACCCGAACCGGGCGGGCGGTCCAGATAAGCCGGCTTGTGAATGTGTATTACCTGAATTCCGGGCGGCAGCCGATCGGCATGCGCCGGACCGGCCAATGCGGCGAGGAACGCCGCGCCCATCAACCAGGGAAGAATCTTTGCCACGTTGTGAAGCGAGTGTGTCATATACAGCTCCTGTTGCGGTTGGTGCGGCTGTTCATCCGTCAACCACGTTGCTCGAACCTGACACAGGTATAGCGTAATCCGGAGAGCTGTGCGCCGGTATAACTGTGAAATAACTCCGATTCATTTCTTATTTTTCGGAGACGGCCGCCACTTGGGGCTGCTGCCGGAGGGAGCAGCAGCGTTACGACGAATCAGTCGTCCGAGTTGATATCACGTTCGCAGTTACCCGCGTCGTTGCCTTCGATAACCGCGTAGGGTTTGAAGGCGGGGATACCGGCCCTGAGCGAATCCTGGATCTGCTGCAGGGTCTGCACGTCATTGCAGATGGGCAGGGCTTTCTGCGCAAAGTCATGCGCGCGGCTGTTGGCATCCTTGTCAATCTGGTCGTCGCTTTTGCCGCTAAATACGCCGTCAAACGCGTCGGCTATCACGTGCAGGGCGAAGCCGGGGGCGGCCAAGCCGAGCCGCTCACCCTGGATCTCCATGTCCTTGACCATGGTCACGTAGCGGATCAGTTGTTGTTTTTGCGCTGGTGTCACGGCCTGGAGTTTGCCGGCGATGAGAAGCGTTCCATCCGGCATGATGCGCGCGCGCGTGCCGTCGTTGCCGTGGATGATTACATCGCCGTGATCGAGATTGATGCCGTTGGAATCATAGGACCAGTGTTCGCTGTTCACGCTCCCCGCTATGGCAAAGGGCAAAAATACGCAGAGCAGGAAGGCAATGGTGGTGGTAAACAGGACATGGTGTTTCATGACAGTTCTCCTCCAAAGTTGAATATATCCCCCTCACTCTTCTCTCTCCCCAGGGGGAGAGAGAACAAAGATGCGAAGCCTTTCGTTCAATAGAATCCCCAGGCGAGCTTTACCACCACGGTGTTGCCAGTGATGGTCTGGGTGCCCTGGAGCAGGTTGGGATTCAGGGTCAGGCCGTGGTTCCAGACCACATACAAAATCCGGTCCGGCTGGATGTTCCACTGCAGAATCGCGTTCTCCGAGGTGTTGTGGCTGATGTTGTTGTACTGCGTGAGCGTGGAGAGCGTGAGATCAGGCGTGAACGAATAGCCGACGTTCATCTGCGCAAAGCGCAGGATGCCATTGCCAGTCGGTGTATAGATCCAGATTGCTCCCGCCGCGAGGCTGGAGGTGAAGTGACCGCCGGGCGCGGCCCAGGAGATCTGCGGGACGATGTCATGATAATGCCCGCTGTAAATTCCGCCGAACTCACCGCTCATACTGAATACCCACGGGTTCGAAGACGGTGTCGAGAATTGCAGATGCTGGGTAGTGAAATTGTAACTGCCGACCGGAATGATCACACCCGGCAGGATCGGGTACGGTTGGGCGAGCACTTCGTGATTGATATTCATAATAGTATTCACCTGCCAGCCGGTCTGGGTGGTGAACTGAATGGGGTTGAAACCCCAGTCGTTGCTCTGCACGCGGTTGTCGAGGCCGGTGACGTAGTACCAGTCGGCGTTGAAGAAGAACTGCCGCACCCAGGAAAACGCGCTGGTGGCCGGGGGACGTGGCTGGTAGGTAACATCCATCGAGGTTTGCTTGGTGCCGGGCCGCTGAATGAAGCCGAGCGCCGGATCCAGTGCGTTTCCGTAAAAGTTGTAGTTGAAATCCGCGTACCAGAGATCGTTGGGATATTCCAGGTCAAATCCGTAGCCGTTGGGCGTGCCGCTCGGCAGGTCGCTGCCGGAGGAGCGTGCGCCCCAGCCGGAAAGATTCAGGTTCTTGTCACCGCCGAACGTAGAAGTGCTCCAGGTGCTGTCGAAACTCGTCAAGGTGTTGTCGGACTGGCCGAGCGGATCTCCGTGCGTGAAGAGCGCGCCCACGCGCCACTGGTCGTTGACGTTGTAAACGGCGCGCCCGGCGAACAGGTTGGTAGCGTCGGAGATGTCGGTGCCGGCCATCTGCGTGTCCAGCACGCCCAGCGTCCAGCCATCGGTATGGCCGAGCAGTTTCACGCCTTCGTCCAACGGCACGGCTTCACCGTTTATCAAGCCGATGCTGCGGGAATAGAACGGAATGAAGTTCTGCCCAAGGTTGTGGCTGAAAGTGAAGATGTTGGCACCTTCCAGGAAAAACGCCCGGGTTTCGGGAATGGTCTGCGGATAGGGGGAGGCGTTGATCTGTTGCGAGTTGGCCTGGGCCTCCGAGAAATCCGTGTGGTAGGTGAGGCGGCCCGCGAGTTCCGGCGTGAAGTTGTACTTGAGATCGAAGCCAGTCCAGCTCGCGGTGTCGCGTTTGGTGTCGCTGTATTCGGTGACCGCGTAAGGATCGAATTCGAGTCCCGAGCCCTGATTCAAGTCCTGGATGCCGGTGAGCGTACCTTCCCATTGCAGATTCGTGGGCGTGGCGTTCAGATTGATGCCGGACCAGGCGAGCGTAAGCTGGGCGCGCGGCACGTAGCGGCTGATGTTGAGTCCCCAAACCGCATTTTTGTTGTTGAATTGCAGGCTCTGGGTGTCAATGCGGATTTCCGCGATCCAGCCCGTGGCGGTGCGCTTGACCGCCGCTTCCCAGTAACCGTTCCAACTGTAGTCCACCGTGGGGGTATTGCTGTTGGAGTTGTGGTAGCCGGGCGAAATCAGGCCGTCGGCCATGGCGCCGCCGGCGTTCACCTGGAACACGTAGGCGAGTTTCTTCTGGCCGAAGGTGTCCAGCACAATCATGATGTTGTCGTCGCTGGACTGGTCGGCGTCCCGTTGCAGCGTGTGGATGGCGATTTTCGAGGGATCCGGGTCGGTGCACACAATGCCGAAATACAGGTGCTGTTTGCCGCGCAGGATGCGCACCGTGGTGGTGTAGGGCGTGGGCTGGCCGGGATGCGGGTTCTGCTGGGTGAGCGTGATCACCGGCGCCGTCTGCCAAGCGGGCTCATTGAGTACGCCGTCCAGCGTAATGTCACCGGTTTTGACGCCGGCCTCGATGGCCGGCGGCGTCTGGACAGTAGGCGGGTTATCCGCCCATAAAGTGGCTGGAATCAGCAATCCCGCCAACAACAGAGACAACAAAATCCTGTGGAGCCTTGGCATGGCAATCTCCAAAACATGAAATCAGTGGAAACAGCTCAGGCGCCGGTTACGGCGCGGCAATCAGTGTCGAGGAGGCGAGGTGCAGTGCAGCGAGACGAAATACATGACGGTCTTCCTATTCAGTGAGACAGGTCGGCAATTTCACGCCGGCGGGTGTCTCACCCGTGAACTTGACGGGTATGACGCCGTGTACGTCGTGGATCACGGCGCTGTCACTCACATAAAGCTTGCCGGGTCGCTCAAAGCTGATGGCTCCACCGACCGTGGCGTGCGGACCGATGATCAGGGTTGGGGTGACGGTGTTCTCTGATTCTTCGACCTGACCGGTGGGTTTTTTGGCGGTCACGTTTCCCTGGATCGAAGCACCATCCGTGATCAGCACCGTGCCGTTGTAGAAGTTCAAGTCGCGGTCCACCCGCGCATTGCACAGCGCCATATCGCCGTTCACGTTGTCCAGCGTGCCGCTGATATGGGCGCCCGCCGCCGCGCGGATATCGCCGTTCACGGTAGCCACATCACCGCTGATCACAGCATTCTTGGCCAGCGTGATTTCGCTGTTCACGGCCCGCAATTTGTCGGCATGCGCGCCGTCAGCCAGCGAGATGCCACCGTTGATGGTGGTCAGATTCCCGGTCTGGGCGCCCGCCGCCAGGGAAATTGACCCATTTATCGTGCGCAGGTTGCCGTCCACGACCGCGCCCGCCCCGACCGTAATCTCACCGTTTATCGTGCTGCTGCCGCTCGACCAGTGGGCGTTGGCAGGTATGTTGATATCCTTGTTGACGTTGCATCCGGCCAACAGCAGGGCGGGCAGCAGAAGAACGGGAAGTGACTGGCGTGTTTGCATGACAGTATTTCTCATGTTCATTGTTGCGACACCATGATGTCGCCGCTGCCGGTGGAAATGGTACCGGTGCCTTCGGCTTTGCCGATATCGGCAGTGAACGAACTGCGATGGGTGTTCACGTTGCGCATATCCGGCATATTGATATTGATATCGCCGCTGTCGGATGAGGCTTCCAAATGCAAGGACATGCCGTTCGTAGCTTTGAGGGTTGTGTCACCGGAACCGGTATCTATATAGAGTTTACGCAGCGTGGAGAGGTCGCCGGCAAGTGACACATCGCCTGAACCCGTATCGGCCCACACGCTTTCGCCGCTGACGTAGTCGCTGGCCATAACATCTCCCGACCCCGTATCCGCATGCAACGAGCCATTGGCGCCATGCAGGTTCACATCGCCGGAACCAGTGCTGAGTTTCATGTCGCCCTTGACATCGTTGAAGCTCACGTCACCGGAGCCGGTATCCGCGTACAGGTTCTGGCCGCTGGAGTTTGAAACGTGCACGTCACCGGAGCCGGTGTCGGCATGCACATTGCCGGTGACATGGTCAGCGAACACATCACCGCTGCCGGTATCGGCGGTGAAGTCACCGGTGAGATTGGAGACGTGCACATCGCCGGAGCCGGTATCGGCCTCGAGCTTGCCGGAGATATCTTTGGCGTAGGCATCGGCGCTTGATGACTTGATGCGGATGTCATTCTGCAGACCCTGGATTTCACTCCGACCGACGTAATTGATCAGCGCAAAAGCCGTGCGCGTGGGAACCTGAATGACGATATCCACGTGCAGCGGTGTGCCGCGGTTGCCACCGCGATACACACGGACTTCGGTGCCCTGGTAGGTCAAATTGTTGCCGCCGCCGTTAACGCAGAAGATGCCCAAGACACAGAAGTTATCGCCATTGCCGGAATCGCTGTCTTGTGACGGGTACCAATAGGTGTCGTACTGGTTCACCGGGTAATTGACGTGCACAGTAAAGCCGCTGCCGGATTGGGACGTGTCCAGGCGCACGCTCTGCGCCAGGGTCTGAGCGGCGGCCTGGTCTTTGCCGCCCGCCACCACCGTCGCGGTGACTTTGAAACTGGTCCCCTGGGTTACGCTCACATGGCCGGCCAGATTTTCAACCTTGAGCGCGGTGATGCCGGCGGGCAGCGGACCGCTGTAGCTCAGGGTCTCGGTAGCCTGGGAAGCCGCCCAAGCCGCCCTGGTGCCACCCAAAGCCGCCAGAGCCATGAGAATAAAAATAATGCTTTTCAATGAGTTATGTGAAAATTTCATTACTGTTCTCCTGAGATCCATGAAGCGATCCCGATCGTTGAAAATCACTGTTGTATCAAACTATAACACCTAAATCAAATTTTGCAAGGGGTATCCTAGTGCCCGCTCACTAGGGCGGGAACGCCTGCTCAGGTAGGCTGTCCACTAATCACCGCATCCAGCTTGAGCAAACCACCGGTTTCTTGGATGCGCCATGCTGGCAAAGGGTTTAGTCTCGCCGCCACGAAATCTTGGAGAATCGCTATGATTACCGCCCGCTGCCTGCTGTTTGCCGCCCTTGTCCCCGCCCTGGCCTGGGCCGAACCACCCGGCGTGCCTCCTCAGGAGCATCCGGTGCTGCGAGAAATCACGGGTGCCGTGAGCGCCGAACGTCTTGAAGCCACAGATACCCGGCTGGTCGGTTTCGGTACGCGCCACACCCTGTCGGAAACCCAATCCGATACCCGCGGCATTGGCGCCGCGCGCCGCTGGGTCAAGGCGCAGTTTGAGCAGATCGCCCGCGATTGCGGCGGTTGTATCGAAGTCATTTCGCCATCCAAGGTGATGACCGGCACGGGTTTGCCCAAACAGGGCGCCGAAGTCATGGATGTGGTCGCCATCCAGAAAGGCAGCGAGGCCAATCGCTATCTGGTGATGACCGCGCATCTGGATTCGCGCGTGAGCAACATCATGAACTCCACTGCTGATGCACCCGGTGCGGATGACGACGGCTCGGGCGTGTCCGCAGTCATCGAAGCCGCACGCGTGCTGTCGCAGTACAAATTCGCGGCCACGATCGTGTACTCCGCGGATTCCGGCGAGGAGCAGGGTCTGTACGGTGGCAAGATCATCGCTGACTACGCCAAGGCGCACGGCTGGAACGTGGAAGCCAATCTCAACAACGACATGATTGGCAGCACCCACGGCAGCAGCGGTGTGATAAATAATGTGGACGCACATCTCTTTTCCGAAGGCATCCGCGATGACATCACGCCCCAACAGTTGGCCCGGCTGCGCTACAACGGCGGACTTTTGGATTCGCCCTCGCGCAACGTGACGCGCTACATCGCGGCGCTGGCAAATACCTACATCCCGAATTTCCATCTCGAGATCATGTATCGCACCGACCGCTTCGACCGCGGCGGCGACCATGTGATGTTCAACCGCGACGGCTACCCGGCGGTGCGCTTCACCGAGGTCGAGGAGAACTGGCAGCGCCAGCACCAGGACATGCGCAGGGTGGACGGCGTGCAATATGGCGATTTGCTCAAATTCGTGGACTTCGGCTATGTCGCGAAAATGACCGCCGCCAACGCCATTGCACTCGCCTCGATGGCCTGGGCGCCGGCGCCGCCCGCGGATGTCAGGATTTCCGGTGCGCTCACGCCGGACACCACCGTGAGCTGGCAGGCGGTACCGGGCGCGGCGGGCTACCGCATTTATTGGCGCTCGACCGATGCACCGCAGTGGCAGCATTCGATATACGTGGGCGACGTGACCAGTTACGTGTTGAAAGACCGGGTCATCAGCGACTGGTATTTTGGCGTTGCCAGCGTTTCCCGGGATGGTTACGAAAGTCCCGTGGTATTTCCCGGACCGGCCGGCGCGTTTTAGAATCAGGGAAGCTTTGCATAACTGCCTCTGGGTCATTCCCGCGGAAGCGGGAATCCAGGAAAATCAAACCTCCACCCGGCCTTCGCGGGGATGACGAGTTAATCAGAGCCTCGCTAAATTAAAAGTACTCACAGCATGGATGCTGTCCTTTTTGGAGAGCGTCCATGAGAACGTCGTTGTTGTCTCTGAGATTAACGGCCTTTGCCGTGCTACTCGTGACGGTATGTGTTACGGCGCTGGCTAGCGCGTCAGTTCTGGCCGATGCCAAAACTGCGCCGCCCGACGTCACCGCCAACTTCAAATTCCGCAACATCGGCCCGGCGGTAGCCGGTGGGCGCGTGTCGGTCGTGGTGGGGGTTCCGGGCAACCCAAATATCTATTATGTTGGCGCCGCCAGCGGCGGCGTGTGGAAGAGCAGCGATGGCGGCGACACCTGGAACGCGGTGTTTTCACATAGCGACAGCGCCTCCATCGGCGCCATCGCCGTGGCGCCGTCCAATCCGAATTTGCTGTGGGTGGGCACCGGCGAAGCCAACATACGCAACGACACCATCACCGGTGCCGGCGTGTATTACTCGCCGGACGCCGGCAAGACTTGGCAATCCAAGGGACTGAAAGACGCCGGTCAGATTTCCGCCATCGTCGTGGACCCGAAGAATCCGGAGATCGTGCTGGTCGCTGCGCTGGGCGATCCCTGGGGGCCGAACGCGGAGCGCGGCGTGTTTCGCACCGACGATGGCGGCAAGACTTGGCAGAAAGTGCTATACGTGGATGAGCGCACCGGCGCCTCGAGCCTGGTAATGGAACCGGGCAACCCGCAGGTGCTGTTCGCCAGCTTCTGGTCTGCGCGCCGCACGCCCTGGACCATGATCAATGGCAGCGCCACTGGCGGCGTGTGGCGTTCCACCGACGACGGCCTCACCTGGAAAAAACTCACAGACGGGTTGCCGACCGGCGACACCGGCCGCATCACACTCGCGGTTTCGACTTCCAATCCGGAACACGTGTACGCGCTGATTCCCACCACTCACGGCACCTTGTGGTCATCGGACGATCTCGGCGATCACTGGAGCATGGTCAGCGATAACCACGCGCTCGCGGTGCGCCAGTGGTATTTCGCCGGCATGGCGGTGGCGCCAAATGACGACAACCGCATTTACTTCGCCTCGCTCAACCTGATGGAATCCGACGACGGCGGCAAGACCGCGCACCCCATTGACCGGAGCGTGCACGTGGATCATCACGCCGTATGGGTTGACCCGCAGAATCCTGAACGCCTTCTGCAAGGCAACGATGGCGGCGCGTACTTGAGCGTCAACGGCGGCAAGAACTGGCGTTTCCTGGATACCCTGCCCATCGAACAGGCTTATACCGTGTCGCTCGACAACCAATCACCGTTTCATGCTTGCATAGGTTTGCAGGACAACAGCGCTTGGTGCGGACCTGCGAGTTCGCTCAATCAGCGCGGCGTGACCGGCAAGAACTGGATTCCGGTGGTGGGCGGTGACGGCGAATATGCAGTGATCGCGCCCAGTGATCCGCACATTATTTATTCCGATCTTGAGGACGGTTACACCGAGCGCTATGACACGCGCACGCATCTCTCGCGCATGATTCGCCCCACGGCTTCCTATGGCCTGCAGAACACCTCGAAGACGTTGGCGGAATCCGAATACCGTTTCAACTGGACTTCGCCCATCGCGGTGTCGCCCACGGACGCCGATACTGTGTATCTCGGCGCGCAGGTACTGTTCAAATCCACTGACGGCGGCCAGCACTGGCAGGCGATCAGCCCCGATCTCACTCGCAATGACAAGAGCAAACAGGGCATTCCCGGCGGTCCCGTTTACCACGACGTGAGCAGCGCCGAGAATTACGACACGCTGCTGTCCATCACGCTCGCACCCACCGATCCGGACAAGGTGATCTGGGTCGGCACCGATGACGGCCTGGTGCAGGTGACGCGGGACGGCGGCGCGCACTGGAGCAACGTCACACCGCACGGTGCGCCGGAGTGGGCGCGTGTGTATCAGATCGGCGTGTCGCCGTTTGATGCGGGTACTGCGTACCTGAGCTTCGACGCCCATATGATCAACGACGACCGCGTCTACGTGTATCGCACCGACGACTATGGCAAGAGCTGGACCAAAATCACCGACGGCCTGCCCGCGCACACGCCGGTGCTGGTGGTGCGCGAGGATCCCAATCGAAAGGGTCTGCTTATCGCCGGCACCATGACCGGGCTATATTACTCACAGGACGGCGGCGGTCACTGGCAGCCGCTCAAGGGCGATTTCCCGACCGTGCCGGTGTTCGATCTCAAATTCGCGCCGGCCACACATTCGCTGGCGGTGGCGACGCACGGACGTGGCTTGTTCGTACTCGACAATCTGCGTCCGCTGGAGGAATGGGATGCCGGTATCAGCGACAGCGATTTCCATCTGTTCAGTTCCGCGCCGGGCACGCTCTATAACCACTGGTCGGGTGACGAAGGCCAGCAGTGGAGCTACGCGGCACCTAATGCGCCGGAAGGCGTGGTGTTCAGTTATTACCTCAAGACCACGCTCAAACCGGACAGCAAGGACAAGCACAAAGGTCCGGTGAAAATCGTCATCGCGGACGCGCAGGGACACACCATCAACACGCTGCACGCGCCCGGCAAAGCCGGGCTAAATGAGTTTGTCTGGGACATGGATTACGCTGGACCCACGCCCATTGATTTCCTCAAGGGCGCGGGTGGCGAAGGCGGAAGGGGTGGGCCTTCGGTGCTGCCGGGAAGCTACACTACGACCTTTACCGCGGACGGCCACAGCCAGACGCAAAACGTCACGGTACGGCTGGATCCCAACCTGAGCGTCAATCTCGCGGACTATCGCGCGCAGTTAGCGGTGGAACTCGACTTGCGCAATCAGATGAGCGCCGTGAACGAGATGCTGAACCGGCTCACGGCTTGGCAGGCTCAACTGAATGATCTGAGCGGGAAACTCAAACAACCAGATCAATCAAAAGACTATGCGGCGGTACTTGTGAGCGCCAAGTCGCTGAACGACAAGATCACGGCGCTCAAGGATGCGCTCTGGAATCCAGAAATCCAGCATAACGTGGATGAGGATTTCCTCAAGACGCTACCGCATTTTCACGGCGAGTTGCAGTGGAACGGGTTTTTCGTCGGCGACTATGCCCAGCCGCCCAGCGGGTTCTTCAAAGACAAGGTCGCCGAGTTGCAAGGTCAATTGCAAGAATATCTCGACCGCTTCAATCAGCTGGTAAATCAGGATATTCCCGCCTTCGACAAGATCGCCTATGCGGCGGGTGCGCCCACGCTGCTGGTGGGCAAACCTGCGGTCTATGAAACGCCACAATTGCCCCGGCAATAGGCGCAGAGGAATACGGCAGAAACGCGCGTTTACACCATTGCACTGAGAGAAACGTCACATTCGTCCTCATAGGACGAGCGGACAAAGTGCCGCAGGGTCAGCGCGGCCCACGGCGTCAGGGTTTTTCAGCAACCAGGTGAAACCGCACTTTGACGATATCGGCAACCTGCAAACCGCCGCCGAGAATGCTGAACGGCCTGATGCCGAAATCGGTTTGCCGGATTTGAAAGATCCCGGTGGCAATCAGGCAGTCGCCCGCGTGTTCGAGGGCAATCGGCAGCGTCATCTCGCGTGCCACGCCGTGAAGTTCGATGCGGACGATTACGTCCGGTCCCCAATCGGGGCCCACGAAGCGCACTGAGCGGATGCTGATGTTCGGGTACGCGGCAGCGTTGAGTTCACCGGGGCCTAGCATGTTCTGATAGGTGCCCAGTACGGCCTGTGTGGAAGGTTGTGTGGCGAAATCCGGCCCCTCGACCGCACGCGCCTGTGGCTCGTCAACCTGAAAGTCCTTGACCGGCAGGGTGAGCGTGAAATCGGAATGTTGCAGGTCGGTGCCGAGATAGATGTCGCCCTGGATGTGCGTGGCGCGGATTACGTGGTTGTGGCCGAAACTCGCCAGCGGACCCGCGCGGTAAACCAGGAAGTGCACCTCGGAGAGGTCCGGGCGAACGGCGTAATGCACCTTACCTTGTGTGACCAGCGGCGGCGGCTGCAAAGACGCGGGTGCGGTTTGCGGTTTGAGTCCGGTGGTGGTTTGGCAGCCGGCCAGTAGCACGAACATCAGGCTCAGCAGGCCGAATGTCACTGCCCGTTTGATGGGCGATCGCGATGCGGTAATGAAATGCAGACGCATACGGTTGTTCTCCTGACGGAATCGGGAGTCAGGTTTGAGCTTCAGGTTATTTATAGAGTAACGCAAGTGTGCAGCCCAGGAGCCTATGGACCAGTCGCCGGGAGTTTTGTATCCGCAGGGCAACACCCGCAACTGCTACGGTGCGGTCGCCCAGTTTTTATTGGATTATGGCGGCGCTGGTCATCCTGCAATTCGTGCTCGGCTTCAAGGTACACGGGCTGCCTATCAGTCGGGGACGCCTGGTGCTACTGACGCATCACGAATCCACGGGTTTGGACGTCCGCCGCTGCCAATATATCCAGATGAAATATAGCGGTACGCCGACCAGCGTAATGAGGATGCTCGCGCCGGTGGACCAGGGTTGTACGTAGAGCGAATTCGCCACCACAATGAACGTGCCCAGCACGAACAGCGCAGGAATCACCGGATAACCGAGCGCGCGGTACACGCGCGGGAAGTCCGGCTGGCGCTTGCGCAGGATGAACAGGCCGATGACCGCCAGCGCCAGGAACGGCCAGATGCCGAGCACGTAGGCTTCGGCGAGCTGCATGAAGTCGCGCAGCAGCACGTAGATGACGGCGATCACCACGATGAAGGCGATGGCGACGTAGGGGGTTTCGTATTTCGCGTGCACGCGGCCGACGGTGCGGAAAAACAGGCCGTCCTCGGCCATAGCGTAGAACACCCGCGGGCTGGAGAGAATGCTGCCGTTCAGGGTGCCGAACACGGACAGCATTACCAGGGCCGCCACCAGAGACGCGCCGGCGTGCCCCAGCACCACGGTGGCGGAATCCGCAGCCACCGATTTGGAGGCGGCCAGTTCGGCGAGCGGCAGGGCGCGCAGATACGCAGCGTTGATCAGGAGATACACCACCAACACCACGATCACGCCGCCGATGAGCGCCAGCGGCAGATTACGCTGCGGATTGCGCACTTCGCCGGACAAGGTAGTGAGGTTTTCCCAGCCGTCGTAGGCCCAGAGTGCGGCCACCAGACCGATGCCGATGCCCGACCACTTGGCCACGCCCAGCGTTGCGCCATGCAGCGGATTGTGTGCGCCGACCGGCGCGAGGAAAAAAATCGCGGCGCTCAGTCCGAGAATCGCCAGCACTTTGGCGCCGGTGGATAGATTCTGGATGATGGCGCCCAATTTCACCGAGCGGTAATTCGCGGCCGCCACCAGCACGATCAGCGCCGCGGCGATCAGGTGAATGAGCGTGGTAGAAAGCGACACGAAGAAGCCCAGGTATTCGGCGAAGATCAAGCTCTGCGCCGCCCAGGAAATCGGCGTGGTCAAAAGCCACATCCAGCCGAACAGGAAGGCCAGCGGCCGGCCATAGGCTTCGCGCAGATACACATAGGGACCGCCGGCTTCCGGGTACATGGCTGCGAGTTCCGCCACCGAGAGCGCGCCGAACAGCGCCACCAGCCCGCCCAGCACCCACACCAGTGCGATGCCGGTGATGTTGCCGGTGACTGCGGCGATGGGCGAAGGCACACGGAAGATGCCGCTGCCGATGATTACGCCCACCACTACCGCCGTGCCGGTGGTGAGACCGAGTTTGCGCGGCAGTTGCCCGGGGCGATTCACGGCGGGTTCGGCGAGCATGATCACTACCTAAGGGTTTGTAGGTTCGGGCATGTAAGATAGGCTACCATGCCCACGCTCACCGGCCATTGCCATTGCGGGAATATAAAAATCCTCTTCGATACGGAACTCATCTTGGGAAAACTGTCGTTGCGCGCCTGCCAGTGTTCATTCTGCCGCTCTCACGGCGCCGTGACCACAGCTGATCCCCGCGGCAAACTCCACATTACGGCAAGCGATCGCGAGACGGTCCAGCATTACCGTTTCGGACTTGGTATCACCGACGTACTCATCTGCAAGCGCTGCGGCAACTATGTGGCCGGGGTAATCGAAGCGAACGGCCAGCGCTACGCCACACTCAACGCCAACCTGCTGGATGGCCGCGCAGAACTGAATCAGCCGCCGCAGCCGGTGAACTATGACGGCGAAACTGCTGAACAGCGGCGCGCGCGCCGCAAAACAAGCTGGACACCGCTTGAGAGCGGTTCGGACCTTCTTCAAGCGTGAACGTGCGAAGCCGTTCCGGATTGCCTTGCCGGTATATCAGCGGCGGGCTGCTCTTTACTGCACTCGCGTTTTGCCAGCCGGCCTGGGCCGGTGTCTGTCCGGCGCCAGTGGATGGCGCGCCGCAACAATGGCGCGACCAGGCCGCCTGGGATGTGCTGGCCGCGCAGGGCTACCGCATCGGCACGGTGCGCATCGTCGTGGATAATGTATTCGATCTAAACAATCCGGCCGAGAATAGTTGGTATGCGCGGCTTGCCGACAGCCTGCATTTCAAATCCCATCCCAAGGCCATCCGCGAGCAATTGTTGTTCAAGTCCGGTGATACCGTGGTTCCGCGTGTCATCTACGAAAGCGCACGCCGTTTGCATGGACTCATATATCTGCGCTATTCCAGCATTCAACCGGAAAGTTGCAACGGCCGCAGCGTGAATGTACTGGTACAGGTGAAGGATGCCTGGACGCTGAAGCTGGATTTCGAGTTTGCCCATGTGGGCGGACAGAACACCACGCAGTTCGCGGTCACGGACGCGAATTTTCTCGGCACCGGCAAGACCCTGGCCGTGGGCCACAGCACCAATCCGCAGCGCAGCGCTAACCAGATTGTCTATCAGGATCCGTCTTTGTTCGGCAGTTATTGGCAACTGGCAAGCGCGTATGAGGATCTGTCCGACGGTCACATCAAGTACTTGAGTCTCGGGCAACCCTTCTACGAAGACCAGACGCCGTGGTCACTGCAAGCCAGTTTTTACGATCAGAAACAGAACATCTATTTCTACAATCAGGGCGCGCTGGGCTGGCAAGCGCCCAGCACCTTGCAGCAGCACGCATTGTCCTGGGCGCATCTCCTTGACTGGTCCGGTGACAGCGGCATGCGCGCGGGCCTGTTCTACTCGGACAGCGATTACGCCTACGGCACGCCCGAGCCGCAAAACCCCGGCGTGTTGCCGGAGCCGGTATTGACGGAGCGCCAGCTTGCCGGTGCGGGCGTGAGCTGGGAGTTTTTCCAGGACCGCTATGCGAGCTTCACCAACCTGCAATACATAGATCGGCCCGAGGATTACAACCTGGGCTGGACTGTGGACCTGCAGGCGGGACACTACGGCAAGAATCTGGACGGCGACGTGTCCGCGCCGTTTTACGGTCTGTCTGCTTCCTGGGGCGCGGAATTGCCGGCGAATACCTTGTTATTGGCATCCGGTTTCGTGAACGACCGCCAGCAGGAAGGTGTGAGCCGCAACCTGCTCAGCAATCTGACCTTCACTGCTTACAACCAGTATCTGCCCTGGCAGACGCTGGTAGCACATGCACAATGGGATGCAGCGCTGCGGCCGGATCCGGAAAGCTACCTATATATAGGCGGCTTGCAGGGGCTGCGCGGTTATCCCAATTACTTCGCCATCGGCGACCGCCGCTGGCAGGTAACCTTCGAGGATCGCATCATCACCCCCGTGCAAATCCTGAGCTTATTCCAGTTGGGTTTCGTGGGTTATGTGGATATGGCGCAGATTCATCAGTTGTCGCCGTCAGTCTGGAGTCCCACCTACAGCGATGCGGGTCTGGGCTTGCGCATAGGCGATATCCGCAGCGCCTTCAGCAATACTCTTTACTTCACCGTTGCTTGGCCGCTCCGAAGTGCGCCCGGTGTACACGGCTACGAGATTGTAGTCGGCAACATTATCAATTTCTGAGCGGCGGCGGTAAGCCTCGGGATTGGCAATAAAAATGGGTATTTGGGTTTTATGATTGCTATGTGAACCGATTGAGGTTCGGCGTTCTAGCAGGCTGTTGATTTTTTCTGCGGTATTTTCAGGCTCAACTATATTTGCTGGGACGATAACAGTGTAGAGGAGTGTGCGATGCGCGGAACCGATGTGATGCAGGAGCCGTTGTTCACGACGGTGCAGTTGGAGACGTTCGTACCGAAGGATCATCCGGTACGGGCATTGCGGGTGCTCATGGATGAAGCGCTGAACGAGTTGAACGAGCTGTTTGATGCGATCTATGCGGACGGTGGCCGGGAATCGATCCCGCCCGAGCGTCTGCTACGAGCGCAGCTGTTGCAGGTGTTGTATTCCATCCGTAGCGAACGGCAGTTGTGCGAGCAGCTGCAGTACAATCTGTTGTTTCGCTGGTTCGTGGGACTGCCGATTGAGGCGGCGACTGGCAGCGGTACGGCGCCGGTGGATGCGTTCGGACATTTGCTGGCCTGGACCGATGGCAACAACGTGAGCACGGTGATGGGCTATGACCAGGCCACCGGTGCACCCGTCGGCATTAGCACCGGCATCGGCCAGTCGAGTGCGGTGCAAAGTCTTA